>NZ_JARJBC010000002.1:0-541343 GCF_029269905.1 Streptomyces silvisoli
CAAGCAGGCACTGCTGGCCCTCGCCCGCCGACGCCTCAACGTTCTGTGGGCGATGATCCGTGACGGCCAGTGCTACCAAGGTTCACCTCCCGTCACGACTGCGGCTTGACATCACGATTGGGAAGTCCCTTGCAGGTAGTCAGCGTGTGCGGCGGCGATGGGCAGCCCGGTGCGGTTCTCGACCCACGACCAGGTGCCAGCCGGGTTGTTCTCGAAGAACACCCAGTCGTCGTCTGGAGTCACGGCGAAGTCGAATGAACCGAACACAATTCCGTAGGAAGCCATGAAGCGCCGCACGGCCGTTGCCACCGCTTCGGGCGCGGTGGTCGTGCCGTACTCGATTGCCTCGTAGTCCGTGCGCCAGTCCGTACGTGCCTTCTCGGAGGTGCCGAGCAGGGTCCCCGCGAACATGTTGCCGTCCACGGCCACCAGGCGGACTTCGTACTTCTTCGGGATGGCTTCCTGTAGATAGTGCGCGGTCAGTCGAATGCTGTCGTCAAAGTCAGCCGGGTCGATTCGATGAGTCGCCACCATCATTTGCCGGTCCTTGCCCGTGTTCAGGCGCCCACCGAGGACTGGCTTACAGATCAGCGGTCCGTCCACCTGCTTGGCGAAGGCGCGAGCGGCATCGGGATCGTTGGTGACGATGCTGCGTGGCACCCTCAAACCCACGCGGGTGGCAGCGACAAGCTGTTGTGGTTTGTGCGCGGCAATGCGGTCGTAGTGCGGGTTGTTGATCCAGCGGACGGGGAGCGCGGACAGCAGGTTCAGCATCGCGGCATCCGCCTGGTTCTGCGCCCAGGTCGAGTACGGCTCTTTCACGGTGTCGGCAATGACAGGGCGTCCGGGCCGCCTGTAGTAGACGGCCCGGACGTCCTCCAGCCGCACCGATCGGTGTCCGTCGTCCAGCTTTCCTTCCCACCCAGCGACAGTCGGCCGGTGGCCAGCGGTCAGGGTGATCTTCTGCGGGAAGTCGGCTGAATCGAAGCGCATCACGGGCACGTTCCGCTGATTGAGTTGGTCCACAACCATGTCAGCAGAGGCGTCGAGTCGTTCAGCGACGACGAGCACAGGTCGGGCGGCACCCATCAGGATGCCGGTGCGAAGTACGGGTCGGCTACGTCGTCGCCCTGGCCGTCCTTGTTGGTGTCTGTGGTCGATGCGGCATGGTCGGCGGTGTGCCAGGGCGTACCGTCCGCCTGCACATTGAGCTGACGATCCTCGTCCCAGGTGACCCCCTTGACGGACGTGGTGACTAGGCAAGGCGGTGCGGCGGCACGGGCAGCGAACGGAATCGTGGCGGTGGTCATCGATCCTCCATGGCGTGTGCTTCCAACCCCGTCGGCGGTTGCACGGCGGGGAACTTGGGGGCTACGCGACCTCGCGGTAAGCGGACGGGATGTAACGCCGCTCCGTTGGAAAGGCCACTGTGGCAGGCCGAACGGTGGGTGAGTAGCGGGCCGTGAGGCCGTGGGTCGTGGCCACCGCATAGGCCAAAATCAGTGTTCGCCGCTGTCTGGCGGCGTCCGGTCGGGGACAGCCATTGGTGGCGGGGAATCGGGCTGCTGCGGCGGGAGTTGGGCGCGGCATGCGCTGACGAGCACTCCGAGAGTCACGACCTGGGCAGCGATCCACGCCAGGGTGGCTAATCGACCGTCGGCAGCGGGTAACCGGTGGCGCCCGTTCACTGTGCGTCCGTCGGTCGAAGCGTCGCTGCGTCAGCTGTCCACTCTTCGCCTCCGCCCTCTGGGCGCAGGAAACACTTAGCGCTCGGGGCACCGGTCGCGGGATCGCCGATGAACTGGATGATGCCCTCGCGGTCCTTTCCGGGGTCGTAAGCGCGGGCTCCTTCTCGTACCCAAGTCGGGCGCTCGCTGGTCATTGCTCCTCCATCGGGGGTTCCGCCGTCCGCACCGTTCGGGCGCTGGTTGCGGGCAGCGGCGGTATACGGCTTGCAGCGTCAGAACAGGTCTGGATGTGTGAGGCGCTGCCACGACGCAGTGAACGCCTGTGGAGGGAAGGCCAGTAACCCCACGCTGTACCCCCTGCGCGTGTACACACGGTGGGGGTATGGTCACTGAATCGCCGTCAACCTTCTGGGGGTTGAGGATGGACTTACCGCCGTCACCGGCTGCGCTACCGGACCCGCTGCGCACTGATCCGGAGGTGATTGCCGCCGCTGCTCGGCGCGATATCGGCGCCCTCTTCGCTATCGCGCATCGGTTTGGGGTCTCCTACAACAAGATCAGCACCGCCTGTGGAATCCCTGCGGAACGCGTCGGGAGGTTGGCCCGCGGTGACGGGGAGATCCGCGCTATCGATGTCATTGAGCGTGTGGCGGACGGCCTACGTCTTCCGGGTGACCTATTGGGCTTAAGTGCGCGACCCTGGGAGCAGTTCGCCCCTTCCATCGTCACGGAGCGCGCCAATGCACACGATGGTGATGACCCGATGAAGCGCCGCGACCTCTTGCGTGGTGCTCTTGCTGCCGGGGTAGCTGCCCCCGGTCTGCCTACGCTCACGGCTGCCCGACAGCGTCTTGACGCTGCGTTCGCCAACACCGATCACGCTGACCTCGAATATTTGGAGGGCCAGGCCGAGCGGTACAGCTACGGGTACCACGGCCAGGACCCTCACGCGGTGCTCGGCGCCCTCGCGGATGACTGCACGAATGTGGTCACGCTGCTGGATCGTCCGCAGACCGCACATGCACGACGTCGGCTTGCGCACGTGGGCGGGCAGCTCGCTGGCTCGCTAGCGATCGTGATGCACGATGTCGGCGAACACCGAGACGCGCAAGGGTGGTTCGCCACAGCGGCGCGTGCGGCCGGGGAGTCTGGCGATGGTCGCCTAGGCGCGTGGGTGCTGGGGCGCCATGCGATGGTGCCACTGAACTACGGTGCGCCTGGACGCGCGGCGGACCTCGCGCAGCGCGCTCGGTATGAGGCCGGAGAGGACCCGTCGGCCCCTGCCGCTCTCGCCGCCGCAGTTGCTGCCCGTGCCTACGCTGCTCAGGGCGACCGGGAACAGGCGCTCGCTGCCGTAGCGGATGCTGAACGGTTGATGGGCCAGATCAGCCCTCAGCAGGCTGCGGACACCTGGACTGGCTACCCCAGGCAGAAGCATTTGGTGCACATGTCCCAGGCGCTCACCTTGCTGGGCGACACCAGCCGTGCGTACGCGGTCCAGGCCGAGGCCCTGTCGTTATCTCGGTCGCCGTCGCTGATGACCCGCGCGCTCCTGGCGATTGACCGGGCGTCCTGTCTGGTGCACGACGGGGAGATCGAGGAAGCGGCGCACACAGCAGCGCAGGCATACGGCACGCTTCCGGCCGGGTACCGCACAGGGTTGACGCGTGAGCGCGCGCTGGCGCTCTATCGAGCGCTCCCTCAAGATGCGCGGGGGCGTGATCTTCTGCGAGACGCTCTCGCCGCCTGACGCTTCCGGCCGCGTCGCTCGGCAGAGTTAGACCAGCCCGACCATGCATCAGCCACGGTCGGGCTCTTTCGTGGCTCCAACTTATACGAATAAGTGCTTGACGTAGATGATGGTCCGATCAGCGGAAATGATTCTGCACTGTGACGGGATCGATACCCTGGGTGTCGAGAGGGAGGTGGTGGTGCGGGTGGCCAAGACCGTGATCGACATCGACGAAGAGGCGTTGGCTCTCGCGGCCCGGGCGCTCGGCACGAAGACCAAGAAGGACACGGTCAACGCGGCGCTCCACGAGGTGGCGGCGCGGGTCCGGCGCGAAGAGGCGCTGCGGGACCTGGTCGAGATGGCGGAGGACGGCGTGTTCGACAAGGCCCTGGGGGAGGTGCGGTGCTCGCAGACGGAGCCGATCGCTTCCTGATCGACGCGTCGGCGGCTGCCCGGGTCCACCGGGCGGCGGCACTGGAGAAGTGGGCGCCGGTGCTCAGGCAGGGCCGCGTCGGGATGTGCGAGGCGACGCGCGTCCAGCTGCTGCGTTCGGCCCGCTCAGCGGACGAGTACGACCGGCTCGCCGACGGGTTCGCGTCGTTGTACGGCCGGTACGGGGTGACGGAGGAGGCGTGGACGCGGGCCAGGGCGCTGCAGCGGAACCTGGTTCGGGCGGGCTGCCACCGGTCCGCTGGGGTGGCCGGGCTGCTGGTCGCGGTCACCGCGCTCGACCACCGCCTCACGCTGCTGCACTACGACCGGGGCTTCGAGACCATCGCCCAGCACACCGAGCTGAAGACCCGCTGGCTCGCCGAGCCCGGGTCCCTGGGCTGAGTCCCGCCCAGCCACCCCGGCCGCGTAACCTTGGGAGAGGTATGACCGCTCTCATGAAGGACTGAACGACACTGGGCAAGCGACAGCCCGAAGGCCCTCCGCCCGCACCCGCGGTGCAGCGCATCCGACTGCGCTACACCAAGCGGGGCCGCCTTCGGTTCACCAGCCACCGCGACTTCCAGCGCGCGTTCGAGCGGGCGCTGCGCCGCGCCGAGGTGCCCATGGCGTACTCGGCGGGGTTCACCCCGCACCCCAAGGTCAGCTACGCCAACGCCGCACCCACCGGTGTGGCCAGCGAAGCCGAGTACCTGGAGATCGCTCTCACCGCACCGCGTGACCCCGAGAAGCTGCGGGTGCTGCTCGACGAGTCGCTGCCGCCCGGCCTTGATGTGATCGACGCGGTGGAGGCGCACACCTCCGGCCTCGCCGACCGGCTGGAGGCCTCGGTGTGGCAGCTGCGGCTGGAGGGCGTGGAGCCCGCCGAGGCGCAGCGCGCGGTGGACGCGTTCCTCGCCGCGGAGGCGGTCGAGGTCCGGCGTACCACGAAGAACGGTGTGCGGACCTTCGACGCGCGTGCCGCGGTGACGGAGCTGACGGTGGTACCGCCGGACGCGTCGCCGCAGGACACGGCGGACGCGCTGACATCCGTAGAGCAGAGTGCCGATAGGCCGGGACGTGGTAGCTGTGCGATACTGCGGCTGGTTGTTCGGCATCTGACACCTGCCGTACGACCCGACGACGTCCTGTCCGGCCTCCGTTCGACGGCCGACCTCGCGCCGCCGGTCCCCGCAGCGGTGACCAGGCTGGCGCAGGGGCCGCTTGACGAGAAGACCGGCACGGTGACCGATCCGTTCGCGCCAGACCGCGACGCCGCCTCGGCCGTACTCAACACGGCCGCCGGGCAGTCCGTTGCGACAGTGCCGGGCGGTCCCGCGTAGGACCGTCGTTGACGCATCGCCGATGCGCCAGGGAGTCGCCTCGCCGCCCGTCACCGGGCGGGCAGGGGTCGTTCTTAGCGTCCGGCGACGCGCTGACCAGGAGACTTTCGCCGGTCTCGGCCATCAGGACGGGCCCGGCGAGTGAGACAACAGCTCCCGTGTGGCGCCCGTGCCCCGGGCCGCGCAGCCGTGAAACAGCGGCCGCGGCCGGAACCAGAGCGCGGCGCCCGGGAGCGTGACGGGAGAAACGCCCGCATGCTCGATACCCCCGAGCCCGGCAACGCGGCGCCCGAGGCGCCGAACGGCAGTGATTCCGGCGTGAGCGCCGAATCCCAGACCCCGGCGGCGCCCCGCCGTCGGCGTAGGGCCGCTTCGCGCCCGGCCGGTCCACCGGCTGCCGCGTCCGCCGAGGACACACAGACCACTTCCGAGAAGCCCGCCGCCCCGGAGGCGCCAGCCGCCACCGAGTCGGCAGAGGCCCCACCGGCGCGTACGACCGCCACCCGGCGTCGCGCCACCCGTAAGGCCACCGCGCCCGCGGGCCCGCCGAAGGCCGCCGAGGAAGCTCCTGAGGCGCCCGCCGCAGAGGCCGAGGAGGCGCCCGCCCGCACCCCGCGGCGTCGCGCCACCCGTAAGGCCGCCGCCCCGGAGGCGCCCGCCGCCACCGAGGAAGCCGCGGCCGAGGAGGCCCCGCAGCGCGCCCGCCGCACTCGCAAGCGCGCCGCCGCGGAGCCCGGCGACGACTCCCGTCGGCTGAAGCCCGGCTCCCTCGCTCCCAAGGAGGAGGCCGAGCCGGAGCAGGCGCCCATCGAGGCCGCCGCGGAGCCCGACGTGGCCCCGCAGCGCACCCGCCGTCGCACCCGTAAGGCCACCGCGGAGGCCGGGCCGCCCTCGTTCGCCGCCGCGGACAGCGACACGACCGAGCCGGTGGCGTCCATGGCGCCCGAGGAGGACGTGTCCGAGGAGCCGGTACGCGGCCGTCGCCGCGCCGTCCGGCCGCCCACGGCCGTCTTCCAGCCGCCGGTCTTCACCGCGGCCGAGGCCGCCAGTGCGGCCGCCGAGGACGAGGAGGAGGGCGGTTCGCGCCGTCGCCGCCGTCGCCGGGTCGCCGCCGAGGAGGCGCCGGTGACCGCTCCCGCCGAGGAGCCGACCGCCGCTGAGGAGGCCGCCGAGGAGGCGGAACCGGAGGCCGAGCACGAGGACGAGACCGGCGAGCGCCCGTCCCGTCGCCGCCGCCGTGGCGGCCGTCGCCGCCGTCGTGGCGACGCGGCCGAGGCCGAGGCGGACGGCGAGGAGGAGGCCGAGACCGAGGCCGCCCAGCCGCAGGCCGAGCAGGAGCCGGAGGAGGCCGAGGACGAGGAGGCCGAGTACGGCAGCAGCACCAGCCGTCGCCGCCGCCGTCGGCGCCGCCGCAGCGGTGAGGCGGCCGGTGAGGCGGAGGCCCCGGCCGACGAGGACGGTGTGCGTACCGTCGTCAAGATCCGCGAGCCGCGCAAGAAGAAGGAGGAGCCGTCCGACGAGGTCCAGTCCATCAAGGGCTCGACCCGTCTGGAGGCGAAGAAGCAGCGCCGTCGCGAGGGCCGTGAGCAGGGCCGTCGCCGGGTGCCGATCATCACCGAGGCCGAGTTCCTGGCGCGCCGCGAGGCGGTCGAGCGGGTGATGGTGGTCCGTGAGAGCGGCGAGCGCACCCAGATCGGCGTCCTTGAGGACGGCGTGCTGGTCGAGCACTTCGTCAACAAGGAGCAGGCCACCTCCTACGTCGGCAACGTCTACCTGGGCAAGGTCCAGAACGTGCTGCCGTCGATGGAGGCCGCGTTCGTCGACATCGGCAAGGGCCGCAACGCCGTGCTGTACGCGGGCGAGGTCAACTTCGAGGCGCTGGGTCTGGCGGGCGGTCCGCGCCGCATCGAGTCCGCGCTGAAGTCCGGCCAGTCCGTGCTGGTCCAGGTCACCAAGGACCCGATCGGCCACAAGGGCGCCCGGCTGACCAGCCAGGTCTCGCTGCCCGGCCGCTACCTGGTCTACGTGCCCGAGGGCTCGATGACCGGCATCAGCCGCAAGCTCCCGGACACCGAGCGGGCGCGGCTGAAGCAGATCCTCAAGAAGATCGTCCCCGAGGACGCGGGCGTCATCGTGCGCACCGCCGCCGAGGGCGCGAGCGAGGAGGAACTGCGCCGCGACGTCGAGCGGCTGCAGGCGCAGTGGGAGGAGATCCAGAAGAAGGCGAAGAACGGCAACGCCCCGACGCTGCTGTACGGCGAGCCGGACATGACCGTCCGGGTCGTGCGCGACATCTTCAACGAGGACTTCTCCAAGGTCATCATCAGCGGCGACAACGCATGGGAGACCATCCACGGATATGTCTCGCACGTCGCGCCCGACCTGGTGGACCGGCTGCAGAAGTGGACCTCCGAGGTCGACGCCTTCGCCACCTACCGGATCGACGAGCAGCTGCTGAAGGCGCTGGACCGCAAGGTCTGGCTGCCGTCCGGTGGTTCGCTGGTGATCGACCGGACGGAGGCGATGGTCGTCATCGACGTCAACACCGGCAAGTTCACCGGCCAGGGCGGCAACCTGGAGGAGACGGTCACCAGGAACAACCTGGAGGCGGCCGAGGAGATCGTGCGCCAGCTGCGGCTGCGCGACCTCGGCGGCATCATCGTGATCGACTTCATCGACATGGTGCTGGAGTCCAACCGCGACCTGGTCATGCGGCGGCTGCTGGAGTGCCTGGGCCGGGACCGCACCAAGCACCAGGTCGCCGAGGTCACCTCGCTGGGACTGATCCAGATGACCCGCAAGCGGGTGGGTCAGGGTCTGCTGGAGTCCTTCTCCGAGACCTGTGTGCACTGCAACGGCCGCGGTGTCATCGTCCACATGGAGCAGGCCACCACGCCCGGTGGCGGCGGCAAGCGCAAGAAGAAGGGCCGTGCGGCAGCGCAGCCCGAGGCGGTGGAGGCGGCCACGGTGGCCGAAGCCGCGGAGGCGCTGGAGGCCGCTGAGGTGGTCGAGCCCGTCGAGGTCACCGAGCGCGAGCTGGTGCCCGCCATCGGCGGCGACGAGGAGTGGTTCGGCAGCCCGGCCGAGGCGGAGGCCGCGGCGAAGGCCGCCGCTCCGCGCGGCCGCCGGCGGGCGACCAGGGCCGCGAGCGCTCCGGCGGGCGCGCCGAAGCAGGCCGAGGCGGAGGTCGTCGTACCGGCGGCCCCGGTCGCGGCTGAGCCCGAGCCCGAGCCGGAGCCCGAGGCGGCGCCGGAGCCGGTACGTCCGCGCCGCCGCTCCCGCAAGGCGACCGCGCCCGCGGGCTCGCCCAAGGCCGCCGAGGAGGCAGCCGCCGCAGAGGTCATCGTCGTCCCGGCGGCACCGGCCGAGGCCGCGCCCGAGGCGGCCCCGGTCGAGACGGCACCGGCCGCCGAGGTGGCCGAGCCCGGGGCGGTACGTCCGCGTCGGCGCGCCCGTAAGGCGTCGGCTCCGGCCGGCCCGCCGCCCGCTGCGGCGGAGGCGGAGGCGGCTGTGGTGGTCGTCCCGGCGGCACCGGTGGAGGCCGTGGAGGCCGCCGAGGAGCCCGAGCCCGCGCCCAAGAAGCGGGCGGCTCGCAAGACGGCGGTCAAGAAGGCTCCCGCGAAGAAGGCGGCGGCCAAGAAGACCGCTGCCGCGAAGAAGACGACGACCAAGAAGGCCGCCGCCAAGAAGACCACGACCAAGAAGGCCGTGGCCAAGAAGGCGGCCGCCGCCCCGGCGGACGAGTCGTAAGCCCGCGGTCGGGCGGGTGGGTCTTCCCGCCCGCCCGCCCACCTTTTCGCCGTCACCGCCCCCGCCGGGTCCGCCCGGACGGGGGCGGTGACGTAGGGGACGGGGTGGGCGGGAACCCCCCCGGTTTGACCCCGCCGAAGGCGCCCCGTAACCTTGACCTTCGGCGTTTCTGCGCCCACTCCTGAGCAAATCCCTCCCGCTCCTGTCGGGAGAGGCTCACACAGCGAACCTCGTGCGGGCTGGCATCGGGAGTGCCATTTCGAGCGAGAGAGTGAGATCCGCGTTGTACGCAGTCGTGCGTAGCGGTGGCCGCCAGCACAAGGTTGCTGTCGGTGACATCGTCGAGGTTGACAAGATTTCCACCGCCAAGGTTGGCGACACGGTCGAGCTCTCGACCCTGCTCGTTGTCGATGGCGACTCCGTCACCAGCGACCCGTGGGTGCTGGCGGGCGTGAAGGTCCAGGCCGAGGTCGTGGACCACCACAAGGGTGCCAAGATCGACATCCTGCGGTACAAGAACAAGACCGGTTACCGCCGGCGCCAGGGCCACCGCCAGCAGTACACGGCAGTGAAGATCACCGGCATCCCCACGGCTGCGAAGTAAGGGACTGAGGAGAGATGGCACACAAGAAGGGCGCATCGTCCACCCGGAACGGTCGCGACTCCAACGCTCAGCGGCTCGGCGTGAAGCGCTTCGGCGGTCAGGTCGTCAACGCCGGTGAGATCCTGGTCCGCCAGCGCGGCACTCACTTCCACCCGGGCAACGGCGTTGGCCGCGGTGGCGACGACACGCTGTTCGCCCTCACCGCCGGTGCGGTCGAGTTCGGCACCAGCCGTGGTCGCAAGGTTGTGAACATCGTTCCGGCCAGCTGAAACAACCAGCTGCCGTAACGCGACACACCGAGGGCGGACCTCGCTTCCCGCACCGGGAGGCAGGTCCGCCCTCGATGTGTTTGGCAAACCGATAGAAATCCCTAGGAGGCCCAGACCATGACCACCTTCGTGGACCGCGTCGAACTGCATGTCGCCGCGGGTAACGGAGGCCACGGCTGCGCCTCCGTGCACCGGGAGAAGTTCAAGCCGCTGGGCGGCCCGGACGGCGGCAACGGCGGTCGCGGCGGCGATGTGATCCTGGTGGTCGACACCGGCATCACCACGCTGATCGACTACCACCACTCCCCGCACCGCAAGGCCACCAACGGCAAGCCCGGCGAAGGCGGCAACCGCTCCGGCGCGGACGGCCAGGACCTGGTCCTGCCGGTCCCGGACGGCACGGTCGTACTGGACGCCAAGGGCAACGTACTGGCCGACCTGGTGGGCCAGGGCACCTCGTTCATCGCCGCCCAGGGCGGTCGCGGCGGCCTGGGCAACGCCGCGCTGGCCTCCGCGCGCCGCAAGGCCCCCGGTTTCGCGCTGCTCGGCGAGCCCGGCCAGGCGCACGACATCGTGCTCGAACTGAAGACGGTCGCGGACGTGGCGCTGGTCGGCTACCCGAGCGCGGGCAAGTCGTCGCTGATCTCGGTGCTCTCCGCGGCCAAGCCGAAGATCGCCGACTATCCGTTCACCACGCTGGTGCCCAACCTCGGTGTGGTGACGGCCGGTTCGACGGTCTACACCATCGCCGACGTGCCCGGGCTGATCCCGGGTGCCAGCCAGGGCAAGGGCCTCGGTCTGGAGTTCCTGCGCCATGTCGAGCGCTGTTCGGTGCTGGTGCACGTACTGGACACCGCGACGCTCGAATCGCACCGCGACCCGGTCACCGACCTCGATGCGATCGAAGCCGAACTGGCGGAGTACGGCGGTCTCGGGGACCGGCCGCGGATCGTGGTGCTCAACAAGGTGGACATCCCGGACGGCCAGGACCTCGCCGATCTGATCCGTCCCGACCTGGAGGCCCGCGGCTACCAGGTCTTCGAGGTGTCGGCGGTCTCCCGGCACGGGCTGCGGGAACTGTCCTTCGCGCTGGCGGACATCGTCGCCAGGGCGCGGGCCGCCAGGCCGGTGCAGGAGGCGACCCGGATCGTCATCCGCCCGCAGGCCGTGGACGACGCGGGCTTCACCGTCACCGTCGAGGACGGCTTCTACCGGGTGCGCGGCGAGAAGCCGGAACGCTGGGTCCGGCAGACCGACTTCAACAACGACGAGGCCGTCGGCTACCTCGCCGACCGGCTCAACCGCCTCGGTGTGGAAGAGGAGTTGGTGAAGGTCGGCGCCCGCGCGGGCGACCAGGTGGTGATCGGCCCGGAGGAGGACGCGGTCGTCTTCGACTGGGAGCCCTCGCTGGCCGCCGGTGCCGAGATGCTGGGCCGCCGCGGCGAGGACCACCGCTTCGACGCCCCGCGCCCGGCCGCCCAGCGGCGCAAGGACCGCGACGCCGAACGCGACGAGGCGGAGCGCGAGTACGACGAGTTCAATCCGTTCTGACGTCGTTCCGCGGTTCGATACTCGGAGGCGAACGGTCCGCCGAGTCCCGTACATTGCGCTCGGCGGAACGGGACCAGCAGGAAGTTGTGGGGTACACGCGGTGGTACGGCAGCAGGACGCGGGTCTGAGAGGCGATGTGACGGCGGCCCGCAGGGTCGTCGTCAAGGTCGGTTCGTCCTCGCTGACCACCGCCGCGGGCGGCCTGGACGCCGACCGGGTGGACGCGTTGGTGGACGTGCTGGCGAAGTGCCGGGACAGCAGGGAGATCGTGCTGGTCTCCTCGGGCGCGATCGCCGCCGGGCTCGCCCCGCTGGGTCTGGCCAGGCGCCCTCGCGACCTGGCCCGTCAACAGGCCGCCGCCAGCGTGGGCCAGGGGCTGCTGGTCGCCCGCTACACCGCGTCGTTCGCGCGGTACGGGATCCGGGTCGGGCAGGTGCTGCTGACCGCCGATGACGTCAGCCGCCGGGCGCACTACCGCAACGCCTACCGCACGCTGGACAAGCTGCTCGCCATGGGCGCCCTGCCGATCGTCAACGAGAACGACACGGTGGCCACCGACGAGATCAGGTTCGGCGACAACGACCGGCTGGCCGCGCTCGTCGCCCACCTGGTCCGCGCCGACCTGCTGGTGCTGCTCTCCGACGTGGACGGGCTGTACGACGGCGATCCGCGCTCCCCGGGCGCCCAGCGGATCGCGGAGGTGGCCGGTCCGCGGGACCTCGACGGGGTGTCGATCGGCAGCGCGGGCAAGGCCGGTGTGGGCACCGGCGGCATGGTGACCAAGGTGGAGGCGGCCGGTATCGCCGCGGCGGCGGGTGTGCCGGTGGTGCTCACCTCGGCGACGCACGCCGCGGACGCGCTGGCCGGGCGGCCGACCGGCACCCTGTTCCACCGCACCGGCAAGCGTTCCGCGGACCGGCTGCTGTGGCTGGCGCATGCTTCCGCCCCGCGCGGCGCGTTGCGGCTGGACGCCGGAGCGGTCAAGGCGGTGGTGGAGCGGCGCACATCGCTGCTGCCCGCCGGGCTGACCGGGGTTGAGGGGCACTTCTCCGCGGGTGACCCGGTGGACCTGGTCGACGAGACCGGTCGGGCGGTCGCCCGCGGTCTGGTCAACTTCGACGCCAAGGAGCTGCCGAGGCTGCTCGGCCGGTCCACCCGGGAGCTGGCCGCGGAACTCGGTCCGGCGTACGAGCGCGAGGTGGTGCACCGCGACGACCTGGTCGTGCTGCGGTGAAGGCCGTGTGAAGGCTGGCAGGCGGGTCGACGATCCGAGGGCTTCTTGGGGAAAAACGCCCCGCGGTCGGCCCGGGACTGGTCAACTTTGATGCGGGGGGCCGTTTCCACACAGGAAACTCCAAACAAGAACGTCCGAATCACACGCAAGCCCAGCAGAGCATGCCAGGCAGGATCGCCAGACCCCGCACCACAATCCGCTGACCCCAAGGCGGAGAACGCATACAGGAGGCCGCCGGTGAGACGAGGGCGCCCGGGGGCGCTGCCCCGAGGAACGGCGGAACGGACCCTGACCAGCGTCGACGGCATACAGACGGACCGTCCAGGACAGGATCCGGCGCCGGAATCGCACAGCCGGGAGCGCGACGCCTCCCGTCTGTGGCATGTCACGCTCAGCGTCTCGGGGGACGAGGCGCCACTCACGGAGGTCAGACGGGCGCTGGAGCAACTCGCCCACGATCACCCCTTCCTGCTGACCAGCCGCTACGCCACCACCCACGCGGAGATCCGCTACTGGGAGGAGGCGCGCGACCTGCATGACGCGGCGGCCATCGCGCTGCGGCTGTGGGGCGAGCACCGCGCCACCGCCAAGTTGCCGCCCTGGGAGATCGTCGGTCTTGAGGTCATCGACCGCGAGACGTACCACCAGCGCGTGGCCGAAGGCTATGGGCCGCCGCCCGCCACCCCGGTCGGGGTGCACCCGTACTGATCCGGTCCGGCATGTGGAATCACGGTCCGGCATGCCGCCGCAGGTCAGTAGGCTTCCCCCATGACCAGTAGCGCGACCTCGCCCGTACTTGACACCGCCCGCCGTGCGAAGGCGGCCGCCGCCGTGCTCGCACCGCTGCCGCGGTCCGTACGCGACGGCGCGCTGCTCGCGATCGCCGACGCGCTGCGCGCCCGTACCGGGGAGATCGTCGCGGCCAACGCGGAGGACATCGACAAGGCCCGCCGCGAAATGGCGGCGGCCGGTGGCGGGCGACGGGCGGGCGGCAGCAGCGAGGCGCTCATCGACCGGCTCACCCTCACCCCGGAGCGGATCGAGGCCATCGCCGCGGACGTGACCAAGGTGGTGGCGCTGCCCGACCCGGTCGGTGAGGTGCTGCGCGGCTCCACGCTGCCCAACGGCCTTGAGCTGCGCCAGGTCCGGGTCCCGCTCGGTGTGGTCGGCATCATCTACGAGGCCCGGCCGAACGTCACCGTGGACGCCGCCGTGCTCTGCCTGAAGTCCGGCAACGCGGTACTGCTGCGCGGGTCCTCGTCCGCGTACGCCTCCAACACCGCGCTGGTCGCGGTGCTGAGGGACGCGGTGCAGGCGGCCGGACTGCCCGCGGACGCGGTGCAGTTGGTGCCCGGCGAGAGCCGTGACTCGGTCAAGGAGCTGATGCGCGCCCGCGGTCTGGTGGACGTGCTCATCCCGCGCGGTGGCGCCTCGCTGATCAGGACGGTCGTGGAGGAGTCCACGGTGCCGGTGATCGAGACCGGGGTCGGCAACTGCCATGTGTACGTGGACGAGCACGCCGATCTCGACATGGCCGTGAAGATCCTGGTCAACGCCAAGGCGTCGCGGCCGAGCGTGTGCAACGCCGCGGAGACGGTGCTGGTGCACGCCGCCGTCGCCGACGCGTTCCTGCCCCGGGCGCTGGCCGCGCTCGCCGAGGCCGGGGTGACCGTACACGGCGACGAGCGCTGGCAGCGGGCCTCCGACGCCGTGCTGGCGGCCACCGAGGAGGACTGGGCGACCGAGTACCTGTCGTACGACATCGCCGCCGCCGTGGTGCCCGACCTGGACGCCGCCGTGGCGCACATCCGCCGGTGGTCCTCGGGACACACCGAGGCCATCGTCACCCGCGACCAGTCCGCCGCCCGCCGCTTCGTGGCGCTGGTGGACTCCACCGCCGTGATGGTCAACGCCTCGACCCGGTTCACCGACGGCGGCCAGTTCGGCTTCGGCGCCGAAATCGGCATCTCCACCCAGAAGTTGCACGCCCGCGGACCGATGGGCCTGCCCGAGCTGACCTCCACCAAGTACGTGGTGACCGGCGACGGTCACATCCGCTGACCGTCCGCCCGCTGGCGCGAAGTGGCGGCCGCCACGGTCGAATTCGGCTTCCGACTGCCCAACCCGGCCTTCCCGGGATTACTCTGGACGGGTGTCTGAGGATGTGGGCGGCAAGCCGTTCCCGGACGGTGAGGACCACGGCGGCGCGGACGACGAGTTCGCATCCGTGGTGTTCGACGAGGCCTTCGTACGGGCGGCGACGCTCCATGAACCCACCGCGCACGAGCGGCTGTTGGCCGCCGCACAGGCCTGGACGGAGGCGGACGCCGCACGCGCCAGGATCGGCGGGGTGGAGGACGACGTCCTCGACGACGAGACGCCGCGCTACGGCGCCTACCGCTACCGCAGCTTCGCGGACGACACCGACGACGCCCTCGACCGCTACGGCCACCCGCACCGGCACGCCTACCGCGGCCACACCCGCTGGCAGCGCACCGTCGCCTGGGTGCTGGCCCTTGTGATGGGCATCGGGGTGATCGCCCTGACCTTCGTGGCCGTCTACCGGGGCGCCGGTGGCGGCGGTCGGCAGCCCGCGCCCGTGCCCGCCACCGGCCGGGTGGACACCGCGCCGCCACAGGTCCGGGCGGCGTCGCCCGCCGGGCCGCCCTGAGCGAGCCGGGGCGGCGCGAGGAGCGCCCGGGACGTGCCGGTGACGGCCACTCAAAACTTGTCTCGTACCGGGGCGTTCACCTGCGGCACGGCCGACCTACTCTTGTTGTATGGCCGGGCGTGCAGACCCTCCGGAGGGGACACCCGAGGGCGTCCCGGGGGGCGGTGACGACGAGTACCGATCCGTCGTGTTCGACGAGTCGTTCGTCCGGGCTGCCCGCATACAGGAGTTCTCGGCGCAGGAACGTATGGGCGGGACGGCCAGTGCGGTGCGCACCCGGCGGCCGCTCGGATGGATGGGCGCCGGGCGGCAGGCACTGGTCCTGGTGCTGCTGATCGCGATGGCCTTCGGCATCGCCCTGTACCTGGGCATACGGCACCCGTATCGGTCGGCCACGCCTGCGGACGTCGACCCGGCGCGGATCACCCTGGTGCCCTTGGCCCCGCAGGGGCCGGTGCCGGTCGCCGCCGCCGACCGGATGTTCGCCGCCGAGGACGCGGCGCACTACCAGGTGGGCGCCAAGGGCATCGTCCTGCCGCAGATCAGCGGCACCGACCACTTCTCGCAGAGCCAGGTGCTCCAGGCGGTGACCATCGCCAAGGAGTATCTGGCCGCCTCCTCGCTCGACCGCAGCGCGCTCACCGGCGGTGATGTACGCGCGGTGCGCGAACTGCTCAATCCCGGTCAACTCGACCAGTTCGACCGGAGTTTGGCGCACCCGGTCGATGACGGACAGTACGCCGCGATCGGATGGCTGGTCCGCTTCGACCCGGCCCGGATCGCGCTGGCCGACCCCGGGGTGCGGGTGCGCGGCAGCATGACGGTGAACGAGGACGGCCCCGGCGGCCTGCTGGTCGACACCGACCACACCATGGTCTACGTGGTGCGGGCGGTCGGCGCCGGACCCGACCAGGCCTCGCTGTTCACCGTACGGCGGCAGCTGAAGCTGTTCTTCGACCGCGCCGACCTGCGCAACCGCCAGGTGGAGGTGGAGCAGGCGGCGGTCGAGGCCGGGCCGCTCGCCTGCACAGGAAACCCGGCCGGGTACTTCCGTCCGCTACTGGCCGGACAGAGCGTGCCCGCCGGGGCCGGGGTGGACCCCTATGACCACGGCAGGCCGGTCACCTCGGTGTGCGGACTGCTCAGGACCGTTCCGAGCCCGAGCCCGATCCGGTGAACTTGTCCCGCAGCTTCCCGCCGATGTCCCCGGCGCCCGCGGCGATGTCGTTGATCAGGCCCATCAGCGGGTCCTTGCTGGACTTCACGTGGTCCGCGTAGTGGTTCGCGGACTCCTTGAAGGACTCGTAGACCGAGGTGTCCTTGTCGTCCTCGCGGCGCGGGTAGTGCCCGTCCATGATCCGCTGGTGGTCGCGGCTGCCCGCCCACTTCTTCAGCTCGGCCGCCCGCACCGTGGTGAACGGGTGGCTGCGCGGCAGCACGTTGAGGATCTTCAGCACGGAGTCGCGCAGGTCGCCGCCGGACTCGTACTCCTCCGCCTGCTTGAGGAACTCGTCCACGTTCATCTCGTGCAGGTGGTTGCCGCCCGCCAGCTTCATCAGCCCGCGCATCGACGCCTGCAGGTCCTGGCCGACCAGCAGCCCCGCCCGGTCCGCGGACAGCTCGGACTTGCGGAACCACTCGCGCAGCGCGGTGACGATCGCCATGACCGCCATGTTGCCCAGCGGGATCCACGCCACCCGCAGCGCCAGATTGGTCAGGAACAGCAGGATCGTGCGGTACACCGCGTGGCCGGACAGCGCGTGGCCCACCTCGTGCCCGACGACCGCGCGCATCTCCTCCTCGTCCAGCAGCTCCACCAGACCGGTGGTGACCACGATGATCGGCTCGTCCAGGCCGATGCACATGGCGTTGGGCTGCGGGTCCTGGTTGACGTACATCGGGGGGACCTTCTCCAGGTCCAGGATGTAGCAGGCGTCCCGCAGCATCGTGTTCAGATGCGGGAACTGCTGCTCGCTGACCCGTACCGAGTCCGACAGGAACAGCAGCCGCAACGACCGCTCCGGCAGCAGCCCGCTGAGCGCCTTGAACACGGTGTCGAAACCGCTCAGCTTGCGCAGCGCCACCAGCGCCGAGCGGTCCGCCGGATGCTCGTAGGCGCGTGACGATATCCCTGGGAAACGGGTGCGGTTACGGCTCGGCACCTGGTCGTTCGATTCGTTCGGCACGGTCATTGGGCCTCAATCCCCTGCTAGCCGTCTCGTGCTCGTCCCCCTGACACACCCCACGATAGGGCCCGGCGCCGACAGGACTACGCTGAGAAGCATGCAGAACGCCGTGTTGAACCACCTCGCCGACGGGGCACCGATCTCCAGCGAGCTCCTGCCCGTCGTCATCGTCGTCGCGGTAGTCGGCGTGGTCTTCCTCGCGTGGTTCCTGCTGCGCGGTTACGGGGACAAGGACTGACGGTCGGTTACTCGGTTCCGCGGTCGGATACGGCTGCGGACGGGTAGATCGCCTACACAGTCAGGACGCGCGGGGGCTGCCTGGGGTTCCTGGCGCCCCGCACGTACGATGTGGCACGAGTTTCCGGCCCGGTCCGCCGCCCGGTGGCTCACCGCGACTCGACCGCATCCTCGACCGCAAGGGGTCCTGCCGACCATGACCGCAAACATCCCAGCAGCTCTGACGCAGCTCGCCGAAGGCGGCAACCACCAGAGCCTGAGCCCGTACCTCACCGGGGGCGGCGCGCTGTTCATCCTGCTGCTCCTGCTGTGGATCACCACGCGCTTCAACCGGGACCGCTGAGCCGGGTCAAGGCTTCCCGAGCGGCCAAGTAGGGTGTGCTCGCATGGGAGAGCAGGCAGTGCCCACGCGCCCCTCCGCGACCGCTGACGGAGGGGCCGGGCCAGTGAAGAAACGACTCGGTGTGATGGGCGGGACGTTCGACCCCATCCACCACGGCCACCTGGTGGCGGCGAGCGAGGTCGCCAGTCTCTTCCACCTCGACGAGGTCGTCTTCGTACCGACCGGCCAGCCGTGGCAGAAGGAACACAAGCTGGTGTCCCCCGCGGAGGACCGCTACCTGATGACGGTCATCGCCACCGCGTCCAACCCGCAGTTCTCGGTGAGCCGGATCGACATCGACCGCGGCGGCCGCACCTACACCCTCGACACCCTGCGGGACCTGCGCGCCGAGTACGGCGACGTGGACCTCTTCTTCATCACCGGCGCCGACGCGCTGGCGCAGATCTTCTCCTGGCGGGACGCCCAGGAACTCTTCTCCATGGCGCACTTCATCGGGGTGACCAGACCGGGGCACACCCTGTCCGACCCCGGCATTCCCAACGGCGGTGTGTCCCTGGTCGAGGTGCCCGCGCTGGCGATCTCGTCCACCGAGATCAGGGACCGTGTGGCGCAGGGCGAACCGGTCTGGTACCTGGTGCCCGACGGCGTGGTGCGCTACATCAACAAGCGGAATCTGTACCGGGACGCCGGGTAGCGATCGCTCGCGGTACTCGTTTTCTGATCTGGAGGGGCACCCGTGAGCGGCGACCAGGAGCACTACGGCCAGGACCCCTACGCGGGCGGCTACCAGCAGGGCCAGCAGGGATACGACCCGTACGCCCCTGCACAGCAGGGCGGCTACGACCAGGCGTACCACCAGGGCCAGCAGCCCTACGCCCCGTACCCGGACCAGCAGCAGTACCCGCAGCAGGGGTACGTCCAGCAGCCGTACCCCCAGGAGTACCCGCAGCAGGGCTACCCGGGCCACGACGGCTACCAGACGTACCAGCAGCCCGGCTACCAGGACCCTGCGGCGTACCCCCAGCCGTCCTACGAAGAGCAGCGCTACCAGGTCCCGCAGCCGCGCCAGGAGGAGCCGCCGCGCGTTCCGGAACCCGAACCCCAGCAGCCGCCGATCCGTGACGAGGAGGCGCCCCGGGAGTTCCACACCGAGCAGTTCGCGTTCGTCGAGGACGAGGACGAGCAGGCCGAAGACGTCATCGACTGGCTGAAGTTCTCCGAGTCCCGCACCGAACGCCGCGACGAGCGCAAGCGGCGCGGCCGTACCCGGGTGGTCGTGCTGGTCGTGCTGCTGGTGCTGGCACTGCTCGGCGGCGTCGGCTACCTGTGGCAGGCCGGAAAGCTGCCCGGCCTGGGCAAGGCCAGCGCCGCCGCGCAGGCCGGCGGCGCCCAGAAGCGCGACGTGATCGTGGTGCACCTGCGGCAGGTCGACAGCAACGCCAGTTCCACCGCGCTGCTGGTGGGCAACGAGACCACGGGCAAGGGCACCACCGTCCTGCTGCCCAACTCCCTTTCCGTCAACCCCGACGGCAACGGCAGCACCACGCTCGGCAAGTCGGTGGTGGACCAGGGCGCGGGGCCCACCCGGGACGCGCTCAACGCCCTGCTGGGCGCCAACATCCAGGGCAGTTGGCGGCTTGACACGCCGTATCTGGAGATCCTGGTCGACGCCGTCGGCGACATCACCGTGGACACCGACACCACGATCACCTCGGGCGGCAAGACCGTGGTGAACGCGGGCCAGCAGCAGGACCTGAACGGCCAGGCGGCGGTCGCCTACGCCAGCTATCGCGGCCCTGGCGAGTCGCAGGACAAGCAGCTGAACCGGTTCGGGCAGGTCATGCAGGCGGTGCTGATGAAGATGCCGGGCGACGCCGCCACCGCCACCAAGATCATCGACAGTCTGGGCGCCATCCCCGACCCCTCGCTCAGCGACGCGCAACTCGGCGCCACCCTGGCGCACCTCGCCGACCAGGAGAAGGCCGGCCACTACAGCACCACCACGCTGCCCGTGCAGGCGGACGGCACCCTCAGCCAGCAGGCCACCGACACCGTCGTCAAGGACGTGCTCGGCGGCACCGTGAAGAACACCGACACCAGTGGCATCCCGCGGGTCGCGGTGCGCGACGCCACCGGCAGCAAGAAGGCGGCGTCCTCGGCCCAGGTCGCTGTGGTCAACTCCGGCTACACCTACGTGGACGGCGGCACCGCCTCCCCGCAGGCCAGGTCGCAGGTGGTCTACGGCGCCGACAGCCAGGCGCAGACCGCCAAGGAGCTGGCCAAGACCCTCGGGCTGCCGGACAGCGCAGTCAGCAAGGGACAGGCGGCCAACAACGCGGACATCACGGTCGTACTGGGCGGCGACTACAAGGGGTGACCCCGAGGTGGTGGTGGGCGACGGGAGGGAGGGCGCTGTGACATGAGACCCTGGAGGCGTACCCGTTCCCGACCGGAAAGCATGGCTTGTGACCGCCACGGACCGCTCCATCGAGCTGATCACCGCCGCCGCCCAGGCGGCAGCCGACAAGCTCGCGCACGACATCATCGCCTACGACGTCAGCGACGTGCTCGCCATCACGGACGCGTTCCTGCTCGCCTCCGCGCCCAATGACCGGCAGGTCAAAGCGATCGTGGACGAGGTCGAGGAACGGTTGCAGAAGGAGCTGGGCGCGAAGCCGGTGCGCCGCGAGGGCGAGCGCGAGGGCCGCTGGGTGCTGCTCGACTACGTCGACATCGTGGTGCACGTCCAGCACGCCGAGGAGCGGGTGTTCTACGCGCTGGAGCGGCTCTGGAAGGACTGCCCGGAGATCGAGCTGCCCAAGGACGCGGTGGCGACCCGGGGCAAGGCCGCGGAGTACGCCAAACAGCACGGCGCCGAGGCGGACGGAGAGCTCAGCTGAGCGCGCAGCCCCAGCCGCCGGTGAACGGCGCGGCGCAGCAGGAGACGGCCGAGCGGGAGCCCGGCCGTAAGAACGGCCGCGGCCGTCGCGTCGTGCTGTGGCGGCACGGCCAGACCTCCTGGAACCTGGAGCGCCGCTTCCAGGGCTCCACGGACATCCCGTTGACCGAGACCGGCGTCGCCCAGGCGCGCCGGGCGGCGAGGCTGCTCGCCGCGCTCAAGCCGGACGCGGTGATCTCCTCCGACCTGCGGCGGGCCGCGGCCACCGCGACCGAGCTGAGCGCTGTCACCGGCCTGCAGCCCACGTTCTACGAGGAGCTGCGGGAGACCTACGCGGGCGCCTGGCAGGGCCTGACCAGCGACGAGATCATGGAGCGCTACGGCGAGCAGTACCTGGCGTGGAAGCGCGGGGAGCCGGTGCGGCGCGGCGGCGGCGAGCTGGAGACCGAGGTCGCCGACCGGGCCGCGCCGGTGGTGCTGCGCGAGCTGGAGAAGCTGCCGGAGGACGGCACGCTGCTGGTGGTCAGCCACGGTGGCGCGATCCGGGTCACCATCGGCCGCCTGCTGGGACTGGAGCCGAGGCACTGGGAGTCGCTCGGCGGACTGTCCAACTGCTGCTGGTCGGTGCTCGGACACGGCGCCCGCGGCTGGCGGTTGCTGGAGCACAACGCGGGCACCCTGCCGCAGCCCGTGCTCGGCGACGACGTGTGATCGCCGATTTCGCGAATCAGCAGGTCACACGCTAAGCTTCTACACGTTCCGGCAAGGAGACGAGCCGAGAAAATCGGGGCTATAGCTCAGTTGGTAGAGCGCTTGCATGGCATGCAAGAGGTCAGGAGTTCAATTCTCCTTAGCTCCACAGCGAAACGGACCATCCTTCGGGTGGTCCGTTTTTTGTGCGCACACTCGGGGCCGCGCCCCGGCCCGTCCCGAACTCCCCGGTGCATCAGCGCCCTTGGGCTGTCCTCTCGCGTTCCGCCGGGAGTTCGCGGAGCGGGCGGCCGTGCACGCGAAAGCCGGCCACCGGGTGGGTGAGCCTCAACTGGCGGCGGGCCTCGCGGCGTTGGCACAGCGCACTGGTGCCGCTCGGCCTCGTCACCGACGCTGCGGCCCGCGTGCTGTGCGGCCTGCTGCCACGCGGTGGCGGCAGCGGCGGTGCGTGGCTCTGCCCGGCCATGGCGGTGGCGGGCGTGGGGCCGACGTACGGGCCGAACCTCAACCGGGCGCTGGAGCGCTTCGCGGCCGACGCCGATGGGCTGCTGGTGACCGTCACCCAGCCCGGTCAACTGGTGGACGTGGCCACCCTCGGCACGCTGTGCCTCAACCGCCTCTCGTACTACGCCCGTTCCGCCCCCGGCACGGCCGCGTCCTGCGCGCACGCGCCGTGGCTGACAACGGTCGCGCTGGCCGGGACCGCGCCGCCGGGCGTGTTCGCCGGGGCACCGCTCAGCGGTCGGCGTACGCCTGGTCCTGCCGTGTCCCACGGGACTGCGCCGGGATGACCGCGCGAAGGGCCTCGCGCCGGATCCGCAGCGCCCGGACCGCCTGGGTCCCGGCGACGGCCAGGAACGCCAGGCCGATCAGCGGATAGACCGCGGACAGCAGCATCTCCCCGGGGTTCTGGTGCAGTTCGAAGCGCCGCCCAGGGGTGTGCGGCACCGCCCACGGCACGAAGGAGCAGAACAGCACCGCGGTCAGCGCCGCTCCCACCCGCCACCGCGGATCACGCCGCCGCAGCGCCTCCGAGCCGAGCAGCAGCACCATCGGCACGCACCACACCCAGTGGTGCGACCAGGACACCGGGCTGACCAGCAGCGCCGTCACCGCGCAGGCGCAGGCCGCCCAGGCCGTCCCGGACGGCAGCCGGTCGCCGGCCAGCGCCGCGGCCACCGCGACCGCCAGCCCCAGCGCGCCGACCAGCGCCGCGGCGACCAGCCAGGACCCGCCCGGGTCCGGGGTGTGCAGCAGGCGGGCGAGCACACCGCGTACCGACTGGTTGGCGGTCTCCTCGGCATGGCCGACCCGGTTGGCGGCGAAGACCATCCGGGTCCAGAAGTCGCGCGAGTCCCGGGGCAGCGCCACCGCCGCGACCGTCACCGTCGCCGCGAAGGCGCCCGCCGCCACCGCGGCCCGGCGCAGCGCCGGGTTCCACACCCTGCCGCCGCCGCGCAGCCGCCGCCAGCCCTGGGCGGCGCCCACCAGCGCCAGGAAGACGGCGAACAGCGCCGGGGTCAGCTTGATCCCGGCCGCGATCCCGATGCCGGTCCCGGCCCAGCGGTGGTCGGCCCGCCGGGTCAGGTCCCACAGCACCAGGACCGCCAGCAGCAGGTTGATCTGCCCGTATCGCAGCGTCGTCCACACCGGTTCGCACCACACCGCCACGGCGCTGATCGCCAGCGTCGCGGCGGTGCGCGGCACCCGTTGCGGCCGTCCGACCAGGCGCAGCGACAGGTGGACCACGGCTACCAGCAGCCCCAGGTTGGCCGCTGTGGCCGCGGTCCGCATCGCCGGGACGCCCAGCCAGGTCAGCGGCGCGAAGATGATCGCCGCGAACGGCGGGTAGGTGTTCGGCAGGTTGGCCTCGGTGGCCACCATCGCGTACAGGTCGCGGCCGGTCCGCATGGTCCAGCCCTCGGCCCGGTACACCATGAGGTCGATCATGGAGACGTGCGCGGCGCGCTGTGCGATCCAGAAACCGGTGAACGACACCAGGCAGGCCAGTGCGGCGAGCATGGTCGGCCGCCGCGCTATGAGGTCCCGGACCGCGCCGGTACGCGGGTCGCTGATCGGCTGCGTCGCGGTCACGGTGGTTGGCTCCTGGGTCCGGGGGCTTGGCTCGGCCCGGTCCGGTGGTCCGGGTCGTCGATCGGGCGGCGCGGAAGCCCGACAGTACCTTCTGCCGGGTTCGCGCAGCAGGGCACGGTATTCCCCCTGGCCTTGCGGGCGCGGGGGCGCCGCTCGATCGATTTGGCGAAACGCCCCCCGCACCGTGTAATGTTTACGGAGTCGCCGGGGGTTCCCGGCGGAGAGCAAGACCTGGGGCTATAGCTCAGTTGGTAGAGCGCTTGCATGGCATGCAAGAGGTCAGGGGTTCAATTCCCCTTAGCTCCACGAGTACGAAGGCGATCCGGGTCCGCGAGAAGCGCGGGCCGGGTCGCCTTCGTCGTTTCCGCAGGGCCTCGCCGCGCGGTGGCGAAGCCTCCGCACCCCCCTTCGGGCGCGCCGGGGTTGGAGAAGGTGACGGGCGTCACATGCGGGCGCGGGGCCGCCTTCCGCGGCCCGCGGGGGCGGCGCCCGGCCGGTGTGCCGCGCCGGGTCGCGCGCACCGCCAGTGCCGCGCTCACGGCCACCAGGCACACCGCGTAGCAGGCCACCGCCCAACCCGGTGCCGCGCGCCCCGACTTCAGGCCGTGCACCACGGCGGCGAACCATGCCGGATACCCGCACCCGTGCAGCACCCGCCAGCGCGCCGGTCGACCGCGCGCCGCGAACGCCCCGCGCAGCACTCCGGTGGCCGCCGCCAACAGCAGCGGGTACCCGGCGACCGTACCCAGGCCGATCAGCAGCGCCCGGCCGCCCGGCCCGGCCGGGACCAGCGCCTCGGCGGCCGTGGCGTGCCGCTCGGCGACCTTGACGGCGATGTGCAGCCCGAGGAGGCCCAGACACGCCACCGTGGCCGCCCGGTGCGCGGCCTGCGCCAACAGCCGCTGACGCGGGCCGAGGAAGCGGCTGTCGGTACTGACCAGCCCCCACACCACGGTCGCGGTCAGGGACAGCAGCGCGCCGACCCCCGCGTAGGTGTCCAGCCAGTGGCGTGCGCCGGGGATCACGAGCGGCAGGGCCGCCGCCGGGACAACGCACCCTGCGAGCGCGTACCGCCTGGGTAGGCCGCTCGGTGCGACGCGGGCCAGGGGCGGCCGTTGACGGTGTCGATGCGTGGGCATGGTGAATGTCTAGGCGAACTCGCCCCGCATCATGGGGGATTGCGGTAAAAGCGGTCGGCCGCCGGGCCGCGCTGCTAGCGTCGGGCGATGGTCTTGCGGGCGACCCTCGAACCCGGTCACCCTGTCAACTGCCGTACGGAATTCCGCCTTCCGGTCCGCTGCCTCCATCGCATGTCAACGGCGCATTACAACTTCCCGGCCATTACGTCCACTTGACCATTTCTTGACTCAATCATTCCCCTGATGTGAACAGATCAGCGACAGAGTTTGGCCCTACGGCATGCGGATCACCGCTATTCGGTGAACGCGATCCGGGTCACGCGAGCATGCCGCGACCATTCGTGTCTCTTTGGGGGTTTCATGAAGCTTGTCCGTCACAGAGCGCGCGCCGGTCTGGCGGTGGCAGCCACGCTGCCGCTGGTGGCCGGCGCTCTGGCCATGGGCGTTCCCACCGCCCAGGCCGACTCCAACAACCGGCAGGTGCTGACCAACACCAAGCCGTTGTGGGCGACGGCGCGCGCCGACCACGGCACCGCTGCCGGGTCGACCACCGTCAACGCCCGTGTGTACCTGGCCGGCAAGGACGCGCAGGGCCTGGCCGCCTACGCGCAGGGGGTCTCCGACCCCTCGTCGCCCAACTACGGCAAGTACCTGACGCCGAAGCAGGTGCAGGACCGTTTCGGCACGACCAGGCAGCAGATAGCCGAGGTCACCGCCTGGCTGAGGAACTCCGGCCTGACGGTGACCGGCTCCAACCAGCACTACGTCGCGGTGAGCGGCGACAAGGCCGCGGTGGAGAAGGCCTTCAACACGGAGCTGCGCAACTACTCCAAGGACGGCCACCTCTACCACGCCCCCGCCCAGGCCGCCTCGGTACCGGCCTCGCTGCACGGCGCGGTGCTCACCATCACCGGCCTGGACAACGCCCCCAAGCAGTCCAGGCACGACGAACTGCCCCCGCCGGAGGCCGTCGCCCGGCAGGCCGGTCCGTTCTCCACGTACTACGGCTCCAACGTGGCCAAGAACCTGCCCAAGGCCTACGGCGGTTCGGCGCCCTACGTCGTCAAGGGCTACACCGGCAAGCAGCTGCGTGCCGCCTACGGTGCCAAGGGCTACACCGGCAAGGGCGTGACCGTCGCCATCACCGACGCGTTCGCCTCGCCGTACATCGCCAAGGACGCGGCCGAGTACGCCAAGCGCAACGGTGACGCGGCCTACAAGAGCGGCCAGTTCACCCAGGTCCTGCCGAGTGCCTACAACAACATCGACTCCTGCAAGGCCGCCGGCTGGTACGGCGAGGAGACGCTGGACGTCGAGGCCGTGCACGCGGTCGCCCCGGGCGCCAACATCGTCTACGTGGGCGCTGCCTCGTGCAACGACCCCGACCTGATGGACAGCCTGAACAAGGTGGTCGACAACCGCCTCGCCGACATCGTCTCCAACTCCTGGAGCGATGTGGAGGCCAACGAGACCCCGGACGTGGCCGCCGCCTACGACCAGATCTTCCAGCAGGGCGCGGTCGAGGGCATCGGCTTCTACTTCTCCTCCGGTGACAACGGCGACGAACTCGCCAACACCGGCACCAAGCAGATCGACACCCCGGCCAACTCCGCCTGGGTCACCTCGGTCGGCGGCACCTCGCTGGCCGTCGGCAAGGGCGACAAGTACCAGTGGGAGACCGGCTGGGGCACCACCAAGGCCACGCTCTCCGCGGACGGCAAGAACTGGTCCTCGCTGCCCGGTGACTACCTCTACGGCGCCGGCGGCGGTACCAGCAAGCTCACCCCGCAGCCGTACTACCAGCGCGGCGTCGTCCCGGACACGCTGAGCAAGCAGAACGGTGCCACCCCGCAGCGCGTGGTCCCGGACATCGCGGCGGTGGCCGACCCGTCCACCGGCTTCCTGGTCGGCCAGTCGCAGACCTTCCCGGACCACTCCGTGAAGTACAGCGAGTACCGCATCGGCGGCACCTCGCTCGCCGCGCCGGTGATCTCCGCGATCCAGGCGCTCGCCCAGCAGGCCCGCGGCGGTGTGCCGATCGGCTTCGCCAACCCGGCCATCTACGACCGGTTCGGCACCTCGGCGTACCACGACGTGACCGACCACCCGCTCGGCCAGGGCCAGTCCCTCGCCGATGTGCGCGTCGACTTCAAGAACGGCTTCGACGCCAAGGGCGGTTACAACACCTCGCTGCGCACCCTCGGCCACGACAGCTCGCTGAACGCGACGATCGGATTCGACAACGTCACCGGCGTCGGCAGCCCCGGCGCGGACTACGTGCTCTCGTACCGCCCGCGCCACTGAGCGACAGCGGACAGGCACAAGGCGTAGGGGCCCGCACCGATATCCCGGTGCGGGCCCTTCCCGCGCTGGGGTACCCTGAGCCCATGCGTGCCGTACGCCTTCTGCTTAGCCAGCCGCGCTGACAAGGAACCAGTCAGTGCGGCGTCCCCTCCTGTGCGAGGGGTTTTTTCGTTTCCGGACCAGGCCGGTACGCGGTCCGGGCGAAACGATCCGAAGGCAGACCGGGCGTACGCCTGTCATGACATCGATGGAGCTTCGAGGGACATGAGCGAGACCACCCCCGCCGCCGAGGCGGCCGCGCCGCACCGCTACACCGCCCAGCTGGCCGCCGACATCGAGGCACGCTGGCAGGACTTCTGGGAGCGCGAGGGCACCTTCAACGCCCCCAACCCGGGTGGCGGCGAGCTCGGCGGTCCGGCGGAGGTCACCGGTCGGCCCAAGAAGTTCATCATGGACATGTTCCCGTACCCGTCCGGCGCGGGACTGCACGTGGGCCACCCGCTGGGCTACATCGCCACCGATGTCTTCGCCCGCTTCCACCGCATGACCGGCCACAACGTGCTGCACACGCTGGGCTTCGACGCCTTCGGCCTGCCCGCCGAGCAGTACGCGGTACAGACCGGCACCCACCCCCGGGTGACCACCGAGGCCAACATGGCCACCATGAAGGCGCAGCTGCGCCGCCTGGGCCTGGGCCACGACAAGCGCCGCTCCTTCGCCACCATCGATCCCGAGTACTACAAGTGGACTCAGTGGATCTTCCTGCAGATCTTCAACTCGTGGTACGACCCCGAGGCGCGCAGGGCCCGGCCCATCGACGAACTGGTCGAGCAGTTCGCCTCCGGCGCCCGGCCGACCCCCGACGGCCGCGCCTGGAGCGAGCTGTCCGCCGTCGAGCGCGCCGACGTCCTCAGCGGCTACCGGCTGGCCTACGCCTCCGACTCACCGGTCAACTGGTGCCCGGGCCTGGGCACCGTACTGGCCAACGAGGAGGTCACCGCGGACGGCCGCTCCGAGCGCGGCAACTTCCCGGTCTTCAAGGCCAAGCTGCGCCAGTGGATGATGCGCATCACCGCGTACGGCGACCGCCTGCTGGAGGACCTGGACGCGCTGGACTGGCCCGAGGCCATCAAGCTCCAGCAGCGCAACTGGATCGGACGCTCCGAGGGCGCCCGGGTGGACTTCCCGGTCAGCTTCGACGGCGACGCCAGGATCACCGTCTTCACCACCCGCCCCGACACTCTGTTCGGCGCCACCTACATGGTGCTGGCCCCCGAGCACGAGCTGGTGGAGAAGATCGTCCCGGCCAGCTGGCCCGAGGGCACCCCCGCGGCGTGGACCGGTGGGCACAGCACCCCGGCCGAGGCGGTCGCCGAGTACCGCAAGCAGGCCGCCGCCAAGTCCGACCTGGAGCGGCAGGCCGAGGCCAAGGAGAAGACCGGCGTCTTCACCGGCGCGTACGCGGTGAACCCGGTCAGCGGCGAACACGTTCCGGTCTTCATCGCCGACTACGTGCTGATGGGCTACGGCACCGGCGCCATCATGGCCGTACCGGCACACGACACCCGTGACTTCGCGTTCGCCCGCGCCTTCGAGCTGCCGATGCGCTGCGTGGTGCAGCCCTCGGACGACCGCGGCACGGACCCGTCGACATGGGAGGACGCCTTCGACTCCTATGACGCGCGGATCATCAACTCCGCCAACGCCGACGTCTCGCTGGACGGCCTGCTGGTTCCCGAGGCCAAGTCGAAGATCACCGAGTGGCTGGCCGCCCGCGGTATCGGCGAGGGCACCGTCAACTTCCGGTTGCGCGACTGGCTGTTCAGCCGTCAGCGCTACTGGGGCGAGCCGTTCCCGATCGTCTACGACGAGGACGGTGTGGCGCACCCGCTGCCCGAGTCGATGCTCCCGGTCGAGCTGCCCGAGATCGACGACTACGCGCCGCGCACCTTCGACCCGGACGACGCCGACACCGAGCCCGAGACCCCGCTGTCCCGCAACGAGGACTGGGTCAACGTGGAGCTGGACCTCGGCGACGGGCCGAAGACCTACCGCCGTGAGACCAACACCATGCCGAACTGGGCGGGTTCGTGCTGGTACGAGCTGCGCTACCTGGACCCGCACAACGGCGACCGGCTGGTCGACCCGGCGGCCGAGGAGTACTGGATGGGCCCGCGCGAGGGCCAGCCCGCGGGTGGCGTCGACCTGTACATCGGTGGCCAGGAGCACGCAGTACTGCACCTGCTCTACGCGCGCTTCTGGCACAAGGTGCTGTACGACCTGGGGCACATCTCCTCGTACGAGCCGTTCCACAAGCTGTACAACCAGGGCATGATCCAGGCCTACGTCTATCGGGACAGCCGCGGCTTCCCGGTCCCGGCGGCCGAGGTCGAGGAGCGGGACGGCAAGTACTTCCACGGCGGCGAGCAGGTCAAGCGCGAGCTGGGCAAGATGGGCAAGTCCCTGAAGAACGCGGTCACTCCGGACGAGATCTGCGCCGAGTACGGTGCCGACACGCTGCGCCTGTACGAGATGGCGATGGGCCCGCTGGACGTGTCCCGGCCGTGGGACACCCGGGCGGTCGTCGGCTCCTACCGCTTCCTGCAGCGGCTGTGGCGCAACGTGGTGGACGAGGCCACCGGCGAGGTCACCGTCGTGGACGAGGAGCCGGACGAGGAGACCCTGCGCGCGCTGCACAAGGCGATCGACGGCATCCGCGGCGACATGGCGGGCCTGCGCTTCAACACCGCCATCGCCAAGGCCACCGAGCTGAACAACCACCTGACCAAGCTGCCCAGGGTGCCGCGCACCGTGGCCGAGCAGATGGTGCTGCTGGTCGCCCCGCTGGCCCCGCACACCGCCGAGGAACTATGGCGCAAGCTGGGGCGCACCGAGTCGCTGGCCCACGCCGACTACCCGGTCGCCGACCCGGCCTATGTTCAGGATGAGACGGTCACCTGCGTCGTCCAGGTCAAGGGCAAGGTCAGGGCGCGCCTTGAGGTGCCGCCCGCCATCGGCGAGGCGGAGCTGGAGAAGCTGGCGCTGGCCGACGAGGCGGTACAGGCGGCGCTGGGCGGCGCGGGCATCCGCAAGGTCATCGTCCGGGCGCCGAAGCTGGTGAACATCGTGCCCGCGTGACATCACGCCCCCTAGGGGCCGATTCGGGGCCGGTTGCGGGTTCCACTGGAGCCCGCGACCGGCCCCGGCCGTCTACCGTGGAGACAACCGGCTCGGTGTGGTGTTTCGGCGTGGTGTGAGAGGGAGCGTCCATGGTTGCCGTTTTCGGGGTACTCGCGCTGGTCCTGCTGGCGGCCGTGGTGCTCGGCGTGGTCGCGACGGTCAAGACGGCACGGGCCGTGCGGCGCGGTGTGGAGCGCACCAGCGCCCAGGCCCGCCGGGTCGTCGAGGAGACCACCCTCAAGGCGAAGAAGTACGGTCAGCCGGGCGCCCTCGGCGAGTTGGCGTCGCTGCGGCTGGAACTGCGCGAGTCCATGATCGGCACCCGCCAGGCGCTGGAGGCGGGCGTCACGGACGACCCGGCGCTACGCGAGGCGCTGTCCCTGCTGGGCAGGCTGCGGGAGCACGCGCACGCCCTGGACGACGAACTGCGGCTGCTGGAGCGTGAGCCCGACAAGGGCCGGATCACCGCCCGCCTGCCGGAACTGCGCCAGCGCACGGAACGCGTCACCCACTCCGCCGACTCGCTGCGCTGGGCGGCGCAGGACCGGGCCCGGCAGTTCGGCGACGACGAACTCGCCGCGCTCGGGCGGGAGATCGAGGTGGAGGCCGGCGCGCTGCGGCACTGGGCGCCGACCGAGGTGGAGGCTCCGGCACGGTCGGAGCTGGGTCAGGACTGGCCGGGCGGCCGCCGCTGAGCCGGCGGTGACGGCTGCCGGCGGGCCGGGCAACGATGTTGTTACCACAGGGTTGACGGGTAGGGTCCCGCTCATGCCAGCCCATGTCGCCATCGTCACCGATTCCACGGCCTACCTGCCGCAGGAGGCGGTGACCCGCCATCACATCACGGTCGTGCCGCTCACCGTGATCCTGGGTGACGAGGCGCTGGAGGAGGGCACCGAGGGCTTGGCCCTCACGGTCGCCACCGCGTTGCGGCGCCGCCGGCCGGTGACCACCTCACGGCCGGGCCCCGAGCGGTTCGTCGCGGCGTACCGCGCGGCGGCCGACGCGGGCGCTGCAGCCGTGGTCTCCCTCCATCTGTCGGCCGAGTTCTCCGGCACGTACGACGCGGCCCGCGTCGCCGCGGAGACCGCGCCGGTTCCGGTACGGGTGGTGGACACCGGCATGGTGGCCATGGCACTGGGCTTCCCGGTGCTCGCGGCGGCCGAGGCGGCGGAGTCCGGAGGCACGGTGGACGACGCCGTCGCGGCGGCGGAGAAGCGCGCCGCCGGCACGTCCGCCTACTTCTACGTGGACACCCTCGACTATCTGCGGCGCGGCGGCCGGATCGGCGCTGCGCAGGCCCTGCTGGGCTCGGCGCTGGCGGTCAAGCCGCTGCTGCAACTCGCGGAGGGCCGGATCCAGTTGCTGGAGAAGGTGCGCACGGCGTCGCGGGCCATCGCCCGGCTGGAGGAGGTCGTTGCCGAGCGGGCGGGCCAGGCGACGGTTGACATCGCCGTCCACCACCTGGCCGCCGCCGAGCGCGCCGAGGCCCTGGCGGAACGCCTCCGGGCGCGGGTGCCGGGGGTGGCGGAGCTGCATGTGAGCGAGGTCGGGGCGGTCATCGGCGCGCACACCGGGCCGGGACTGTTGGGGGCGGTCGTCTCGCCACGGTGAGGATGCCGGGGCGGGGCGTTGGAGGCGGATGTCCGGCTTCGGCGGGTCTCGGTCGTGTGCGGTGTGAGGTGAACTCATGCCGCCCGGAGGTGGCCTCACCCGCTCGGGTGGCGGACTTATCCACAACTGGCCGGTAATCCACGGGATTCAACCGGTCTCAGCGGGAGCCGGACGGCGTGCCTACCGTCAGTCGGCATGGGAACGCACACCGCAACTGCCAATCGCCGCAGCGACATCGACGCCGTCGCCCGAGCGCGTGCGGACGCGCTGTTCGACCGGCCGCCGCCAGTACGGGAACCGACGGTCGCCGATCCCTCCCCGGAACCGGCTCACGCGCTGGCGGACCACCCGTCACGCCGCGCGTCGTGGCGGACCGCCGTCTTCGAACGGCTGCCGGTATGGGTGCAGTTGAGATGCGGGATGGAACTGCGCACCGTCGCCGCCCTCGCCGGGGTGCTGATGCTGGCCGCCGTCTTCGCGGTGCACCACTTCTGGACAGGCAGGCCGCGCACCGTGCAGCCGCCACCCGTCGCGCGGGCGGTCACCACCGCGGTGGGACAGGTGGCCGGTGGCTCGGCGATGCCGACAGCCCGGCCCTCCACTGCGGAGGTGGTGGTCGACATCGCGGGGAAGGTACGCGAGCCGGGGGTGCGTCGGCTTCCGGCCGGGTCACGGGTCACCGACGCGCTGAAGGCGGCGGGCGGCCCTCTGCCGGGCGCCGACACCAGCGGTCTCAACCTGGCCCGCCCCCTCACGGACGGGGAACAGGTCGTGGTCGGCCAGCCCGTCCCGCCCGCCGAGGCCGCGGGCGCCCGAGGGGGCGGCGCGGCGCAGGCGGCGGGCACGGGCGGCGGGCCCGGTGCTCAGCTCAGCCTCAACACCGCCACGGCCGAGCAGCTTGACGCCCTCCCCGGCGTCGGCCCGGTGCTCGCCCGCCGCATCGTCGAGTACCGCACGGAGCACGGCGGATTCACCTCCGTCAGCCAACTCCGCCAGGTCACCGGGGTGGGGGAGCGTCGCTTCCAGGAGCTCCAGGCCCTGGTGCGGCCATGAACACGCCACGGTCCTCCGCGTCGTCCGCGGCGCCGGGCCGAACGGTGCGGGCGCCGCGGGCGTCCGCGCCGCCCGCGTCCGCCGGCGGGCTCGGTACGTCCCCGCCACGGCAGGACGGTCCGGCCGACCTGCGCCTGGTGCCGCCCGCGCTGGCGACCTGGCTGGCCGCCGTCATCGCGCTGAACGCACCGGGCCGCTGGGTCGCCGTCGGCGCCGGGGTCTGTCTCGTGGCGGCCCTCGCCCTGTGCGTCGTGCACCGCACGGCCACCGGCGCAATGACCGGCGCTCCCGCCCGGCGGGGCGTCGGGACCGCCACCGTGGCGGCCGCGGCACTGCTGTGCGCCTGCGCCGCCGCGGGTGTCGCCGGACTGGGCGTGGCGGGACTGCACCGGGGACCGGTCCCGGCGCTCGCCGCCCAACGCACCCGCGTCACCGCTGAGTTGACGCTCACGGGTGACCCTCGTGCGGTGCGGCCCCGGGTGCGTGGTTCGACCCCGGCCCCGCCCTCCGTCATCGCGGAGGCCGACGCCTTACGCGTCACCTCCCGGGGCACCACCACGGCCGTGCACACCCCCGTGCTGCTGATCGTCCAGCCCGGGGACGGCGCCCAGGCGTGGCTGGGGCTGCTGCCGTCCACCGGCCTCACCCTGGACGGCCAGTTGGCCCCCACCACCCGGCAGGCCGACCGCAGCGCCGCCGTCTTCCAGGTGCACGGCCCGCCGACCGTCACCCGGCCGCCGTCGGCGGTGCAACGCCTGGCCGGAGCGCTGCGCGCCGGGCTGCGGGACGCGACCGACGAGCTTCCGCCGGACGCCCGCGCGTTGCTCCCGGGCTTCGTGGTGGGAGACACCTCCCGGGTGGCGCCCGATCTCCAGGAGGCCTTCGCCGAAACCGATTTGACCCATCTGCTGGCGGTCAGCGGTTCCAACCTGACGGTGATCCTCACCCTGTTGATCGGCCCCTCGTCCCTGGCTGTACGCGCGGAACGCCGGGGCATCGCCGCCCGGCTCGGCCTGCCGCTGCGGCTCACCGCGGTGCTCGGCGGGGTACTGACCATCGGCTTCGTGGTGCTGTGCCGGCCGGACCCGAGCGTGCTGCGGGCCGCCGTCTGCGGTCTGATCACTCTCCTGGCCATCGGTACCGGGCGTCGCCGCACGCTGCTGCCCGCGCTCGCCGCCGCCGTCATCGCCCTGGTCCTCTACGACCCGTGGCTGGCCCGTTCCTATGGCTTCGCGCTGTCGGTGCTGGCCACGGCCGGGCTGCTGACCCTCGCGCCGGGGTGGAGCGCCGCGCTGCGGCGGCGCGGTGTTCCGGCCCACCTGGCGGAGGCCCTGGCGGCCGCCGCGGCCGCGCAGGTGCTGTGCGCACCGCTGGTCGCCGTGCTCGCCGCGCACATCAGCCTGGTCGCCATCCCGTGCAACCTGCTGGCCGAACTGGCGGTGCCCCCGGCGACCGTGCTGGGCTTCGCCGCCCTGGCGGCGGCGCCGGTGTCGATGCTCGCCGCCAAGTGCCTCGCCTGGCTGGCGGGTTGGCCGGTGGTCTGGGTGGCGATGGTCGCCCGCGAGGGCGCCGCACTACCGGGTGCGGCGCTGGACTGGCCCGGCGGCTGGACGGGCGGACTGCTGCTCGCCGCCGTCACCGCCGTTCTGCTGTCGCTGGCCCGGCGCATCGCCCGCCATCCCTGGTTCTGCGCGGCGCTGGCCGCGCTGCTGCTGGTCGCGGTGCTGGCGCCCGCCCCGCTCACCCGGCTGGCCACCGGCTGGCCGCCCGCGGGGTGGCGGATGGCGGCGTGCGACGTGGGGCAGGGGGACGCGTTGGTGCTCAACTCCGGTGACGGTGACGGCTCCGCGGTGGTCGTCGACACCGGCCCTGAGCCGATGCTGGCCGACCGGTGCCTGAAGTCGCTGGGCGTGACCACGATTCCGCTGCTGATCCTCACCCACTTCCACGCCGACCACGTCGCCGGGCTCCCCGGCGTCCTGGCCGGGCGCAGCGTGGGCGCGATCGAGACCACGACCGTGGACGCGCCGCCCGGCGAGGCCGCCTCGGTACGCCGCCGCGCCGCGGCGTCACACATCCCGGTGCTGCGGGCGACGGAGGGGGAGCGGCGCCAACTCGGCCAGCTGGACTGGCAGATCCTCTGGCCGCCAGAACCGGAAGCGGCCCTCCCGGACGCCGACCCGAACGACTCCAGCGTCACCCTGCTGGTGAGAACCGCGGGCCTCACCCTGATACTCCTGGGCGACCTGGAGCCCCCGGCCCAGCGCGAACTGCTGGCCCGGCACCCCGACCTTCCCCCGGTCGACGTCCTCAAGGTCGCCCACCACGGCTCCTCCCACCAGGACCCCGCCCTGCTGGCCCGCCTCCACCCCCGCCTGGCCCTGATCTCCTGCGGCATGGGCAACAAGTACGGCCACCCGTCCCCCCGAACCCTGAACACCCTCCACACGGAAGGCACGACGGTCCTCCGCACCGACACCGACGGCCCGATCGCCATCACAGGCGGCAACGGAGCGGGGCTGGGCGCGAGCCTTGTAAAGGAACCTTTATAAAGATAACTTTAGATACATGTCCGAGCCTTCCGCCTCGCATCCCGTCAGCACCATCCACCTCACTGACCCCCGCGCGCTGCGGGCCTACGCCCATCCCACGCGCATGAGACTCGTCGGCCTGCTACGCAGCCAGGGTCCGCTCACCGCCACCCAGGCCGCCGAGCTGACGGGGGAGTCCGTCGCCAGCTGCTCGTACCACTTGCGCATGCTCGCCAAGTACGGGCTGGTGGAGACGGCCGAGGGCGGCCAGGGCAGGGAGAAGCCCTGGCAGGCGACCGCGCGGTTCACCAGCTGGCCGAACAGTTCCGGGGACGCGGCGATCGCCGAGGCGTCCGACGCGCTCAGCCACGCCGTCGTGGAGCGGTACTTCGAACTGATGACTAGGCGGCTGGAGGCTCGGCGCGGCGACACCCGCGAATGGCGGGAGGCCGAGCAGATCAGCGACATACCGCTGTATCTGACTGCCGCCGAACTAGCCGAACTGGGGGAGCGAATGAACGAGTTGCTACGACCGTACGCCGACCGGTTGGCGGATCCCGGCCGCCGACCGGACGGCGCCCGTCTGGTCACACTGATCCGCGCGGCCATCCCGTCGTCGCCCGACCCCGCTGAGCGTTCACGATGAGGATCCCGGCGTTACTGCGGCAGGCCGCGTTCCGCCGCTACTGGACCGGCCAGAGCGTCTCGCTCGTAGGCGACCAGGTCTCCCAGATCGCCGTCCCGCTCACCGCCGTTCTCGTACTGCACGCCGACGCCGCGCAGATGGGCTGGCTGCTGACCGCCGAACTGCTGCCCGCGCTGGTGTTCTCGCTGCTCGTCGGCGCATGGGTGGACGGTCGCGCCCACCGTCGGCACCTCATGATAGGTGCCGACCTCGGGCGCGCCCTGCTGTTGGCCTCGCTGCCGATCGGATACGCCATGGGGCATCTGGGCCTCGGTCGGCTCTACGCGGTGGCGTTCGGCGTCGGGACCCTCGCGGTGCTGTTCGACGTGTGCGACGCGGCGCTGTTCCCGTCGCTCGTCCCCGCCGCCGCGTATGTCAGGGCCAACTCGCTGCTCAACGGTAGCCGCGCCATGTCCAATGTGGTCGGCCCGAGCCTCGGCGGCTTCGTCGTACAGATCTGCGCCGCGCCTTTCGCCCTGCTCGTGGACGCCTTCTCCTATCTCGTCTCCGCGATGTGCCTGGTCAGGATCGACCTCGCGGAGCGGCCGCCCACCCGCTCGGGCAGGGGGCAACTGACCGCGGGGGTACGGTGGTTAGCCCGCCACCGAGTCATGCGTGCCACCCTCGCCGCCGTCGCGACCGTCAACTTCTTCAACTTCGTGTTCTTCGCCTTGTTCGCCCTCTATATGACAGTCGACCTGCACCTTCAACCGGGCGTGCTCGGCGCTGTGTTGGGAGCCGGAGCGGTGGGCGGCGTCGTCGGTTCGCTCGTCACCGGCCGCCTGCTGGACCGAATAGGCATCGGGCCCGGGGTTGTGGTGGGTTGCGCGGCGTTCCCGGCGCCACTGCTCCTCGTGCCCCTCGCCGGCGGCCCGAGACCGCTGGTGCTCGCGCTGCTGTTCCTCGCCGAGTTCGGTTCGGGGTTCGGGGTGATGGTGCTGGACATCAGCATGGGCGCGCTACGTGCCGCCGTCGTTCCGGAGCACCTGCGCTCCAGCGTCATGGGGGCCTATCGCACGCTCAACTACGGGGTGCGCCCGCTCGGCTCGATGCTCGCCGGTGTCCTCGGGACCGTGCTCGGGCTGCGCGCCACGATCTGGATCGGCGCGATCGGGGCCCTTGCGTCCGTGCTCTGGCTGCTGCCGTCTCCGGTGCCGAGGCTGCGGGCGCTCCCGGAACCGGAAGAGGAACCCCCGGCGGCCGTTCGCGTCTCGGTGTGAGGTCGCCGGGGTGGCGGGTGCTATTCCTCCTCGCGCCAGCCGTCGTACTCCTCGGCGAGGGTGTCGAGGGCAGCGAGGTCGAGTTCCCCTTCGGTGTCCTCGATGACGACCAGCCACTGGGCGTCCTCGGCGTCGTCCTCGCCCGCCAGGGCTTCCCTTACCAGTTGCGGCTCCTGCTCAAGGCCGAAGCGCTCCGCCGCCTCTTCGGCCACCTCCTCCGCCACGTCGCGGTCGGGGAGTACCAACACATGTCGAACAATGCTCACGGCCACATTGTCGGGTACGGCCGCGGTGGGGCTTCCGGCAGGTGTGGGATGGACTGTCAGTGGCCCGTGGGATGCTGGACCGCGATGGCAAAGAAGACGTCGACCGATGACCCGCTCGCCCCTGTGACCCTCGCCGTGGGACAGGAGGACCTGCTGATCGACCGTGCCGTGGCACAGGTCGTGGCGGCCGCCCGAGCCGCCGATCCCGACACCGACGTACGGGAGCTGGCCCCGGACGCGCTCCAGCCCGGCACGCTCGCGGAGTTGGTCAGTCCGTCGCTGTTCGCGGAGCGCAAGGTCGTGGTGGTGCGCGCGGCGCAGGACCTGTCGGCGGACACGGTCAAGGACGTCAAGGCGTATCTCGACGCGCCCGCCGAGGAGATCACGCTGGTCCTGGTGCACGCGGGCGGCGCCAAGGGCAAGGGCCTGCTGGACGCGGCCCGCAAGGTCGGGGCGCGTGAGGTCGCCTGCCCGAAGATGACCAAGCCCGCCGACCGGTTGGCCTTCGTGCGGACGGAGTTCCGTACCGCGGGGCGGTCGGCGACGCCGGAAGCGTGCCAGTCGCTGGTCGACGCCATCGGCAGCGATCTGCGCGAACTGGCCTCCGCCTGCGCGCAACTGGCCGCCGACGTGGACGGCACGATCGACGAGGCGGTGGTGGCCCGCTACTACACCGGCCGCGCCGAGGCCACCGGCTTCGAGGTCGCCGACCTCGCCGTCACCGGTCGTACGGCCGAAGCGCTGGAGCGGCTGCGGTGGGCGCTGGCCGTGGGCCAGCCGCTGCCGGGCATCACCTTCGCGCTCGCCTCCGGAGTGCGGGCGATCGGCAAGCTGGCCACCGCCCCGCGCGGTGCCCGCCCCGGTGATCTGGCCCGCGAGCTGGGCATGCCGCCGTGGAAGATCGACCGGGTGAGGCAGCAGATGCGCGGCTGGTCCGGCGACGGGGTGGCGGCCGCCCTGCGGGCGGTCGCCGAGGCGGACGCGGCTGTCAAGGGCGCGAGCGCCGACCCGGCGTACGCGCTGGAGAAGGCGGTCGTCACCATCGCCCGCGCCGCCCGCTCCCGGCGCTAGCCGGCGCGGTCCCCGGGCAACGCGAAGGCCCCGTCGCCGTCGGGGAATGACGGCAACGGGGCCTTCGGTCGTTACTACTGGTGCGCCGCACCCGCGTGGCGAACGCAGGCCGCGTGCGGCGCGTACCGCTGTGAAGCGGAGGGGGTCGGTGTGGAGCGGTTGAGAGGGTCCGCTGGGTCCTTACCGACGGAGTGAGGCGGAGGCTCAGCCCTTGAGAGCGGCGACCTTGGTGGCCAGCGCCGACTTCTTGTTGGCGGCGGCGTTCTTGTGGATAACGCCCTTGCTGACGGCCTTGTCGAGCTTCTTGGACGCCTCGCGGGCGGCGACGGTGGCCTTCTCCAGGTCACCGGCGGCCACGGCCTCACGAGCCTTGCGGATCGCGGTCTTCAGCGAGGACTTGACAGCCTTGTTCCGCTGACGAGCCTTCTCGTTCGTCTTGATCCGCTTCAACTGGGACTTGATGTTCGCCACGAATGAGCCTTTTCAGGTTTGACTGAGTGAATCGACTGAGCGCCTCGGGTCAGAGGGCACGAGGCGCAGTGGTCCAGGCTACCAGCAGGTCCATACGGCTCCCAAACCGCTGTCCACCCGTCGTGCATGGGACTATGGAGGGCAACGTATCGATCCGCCCACAGACGTCGACGACGAGTCGAGAATCAGGACCCTGCGTGCCCGCGACCCCAACCCACGTGCCGGAGCCGAGCCGTACCGACCCGGCGCTGATCCGCAACTTCTGCATCATCGCGCACATCGACCACGGCAAGTCGACGCTCGCCGACCGGATGCTCCAGCTCACCGGCGTCGTCGAGCAGCGGCAGATGCGCGCCCAGTACCTGGACCGGATGGACATCGAGCGTGAGCGCGGCATCACGATCAAGTCCCAGGCGGTCCGACTGCCGTGGGCCCCGACCACCGGTGACGCCACGGGGACCACGCACGTCCTCAACATGATCGACACGCCCGGCCACGTCGACTTCACCTACGAGGTCTCCCGCTCGCTCGCCGCGTGCGAGGGCACCATCCTGTTGGTGGACGCCGCCCAGGGCATCGAGGCGCAGACCCTCGCCAACCTCTACCTGGCGCTGGAGAACGACCTCACGATCATCCCGGTGCTCAACAAGATCGACCTGCCCGCCGCCCAGCCGGAGAAGTACGCCGCCGAGCTGGCGCACATCATCGGCTGCGACCCCTCCGACGTGCTCAAGGTCAGCGCCAAGACCGGTGAGGGCGTGGCCGAGTTGCTGGACAAGGTGGTCGCCGAGGTTCCGGCCCCGGTCGGCAACGCGGACGCCCCGGCCCGCGCGATGATCTTCGACTCGGTGTACGACTCGTACCGCGGTGTCGTGACCTATGTGAAGGTGGTCGACGGCAAGCTCTCCAAGCGGGAGCGCATCCAGATGATGTCCACCGGCGCCGCCCACGAGCTGCTGGAGATCGGTGTCTCCTCGCCCGAGATGACGGCCGCCGACGGCCTGAGCGTCGGCGAGGTGGGATATCTGATCACCGGCGTCAAGGATGTCCGCCAGTCCAAGGTCGGGGACACCGTCACCCGGCTGAACAAGGGGGCCACCGAGCCCCTGGGCGGCTACAAGGACCCCAAGCCGATGGTCTTCTCGGGGCTGTACCCGCTGGACGGCTCGGACTACCCGGAACTGCGCGACGCGCTGGACAAGCTCCAGCTCAACGACGCCGCTCTGGTCTACGAACCGGAGACCTCGGCCGCGCTCGGCTTCGGCTTCCGCGTCGGCTTCCTCGGGCTGCTGCACCTGGACGTGATCCGGGAGCGCCTTGAGCGCGAGTTCGGTCTGGACCTGATCGCCACCGCACCCAACGTGGTCTACCGGGTGATCATGGAGGACGGCATCGAGCACACGGTGACCAACCCGAGCGAGTTCCCGACCGGCAAGATCGCCGAGGTCTACGAGCCGGTGGTGCGCGCCACCGTGCTGGCGCCCAGCGAGTTCGTCGGCGCGATCATGGAGTTGTGCCAGACCCGGCGCGGCAGCCTGCTCGGCATGGACTACCTCTCCGAGGACCGGGTGGAGCTGCGTTACACACTGCCGCTCGCCGAGATCGTCTTCGACTTCTTCGACCAGCTGAAGTCCAAGACCCGCGGCTACGCCTCGCTGGACTACGAGCCCACCGGCGAGCAGACGTCCGAACTGGTCAAGGTGGACATCCTGCTGCACGGCGACAAGGTGGACGCCTTCTCCGCGATCCTGCACAAGGACAAGGCGTACGCGTACGGCGTGCGGATGGCGGGCAAGCTGCGCGAGCTGATCCCGCGGCAGCAGTTCGAGGTGCCGATCCAGGCCGCCATCGGCAGCCGGGTCATCGCCCGTGAGACGGTGCGCGCGATCCGCAAGGACGTGCTCGCCAAGTGCTACGGCGGTGACATCTCGCGTAAGCGGAAGCTGCTGGAGAAGCAGAAGGAAGGCAAGAAGCGGATGAAGATGGTCGGTGCCGTCGAGGTGCCGCAGGAGGCCTTCATCGCGGCGCTGTCCACCGACGAGGGCGACACCAAGGCCAAGAAGTAGCCCCTCCGCCAGGGTCCGTTCGGCAGCGCCCGCGCACCGGACGGGCCCTCGTCCCACTCGTACGCCGTATTCGTACCGTAACGGCCGGGCCGCCCGGCCGTTACGCACGGTGGCAGCGGCGCAACGGCGCGGCGCGAGAGAAGGGACTGCACTGTGACTGACTCCTCGGTTGCCAAGCGGGCGATCTTCGTAGTGGCGGCCTCAGCGCTGGCAGTCGGGGCGGCATCGCCGGTGGCGTTCGCCGACGACGCCAACCGCTTCGACGGCGGCCATCTGAACCTGAACAACGGCGCCTCCTGTGCCACCCAGGACGTCACCCAGGTCGGCTGGACGCTGCTGTCCACCGGCAGGATCCCGAAGGCGTTCAACGACGCCAGGGTCACCCGTGGCAGTGACGCGGTGAACGAGTTGTGCCACGCGGTCGACTCCCCGCCGCCGGGCCAGGCGCCGGGTCCCAACCACCAGCCGCAGGGACTGTTCGCCCTCGCCCAGCACCGGACAAAGGGCCTGCGCCAGCACCTTCCGCAGGGCGCCGCCCAGCGCGCCTCCAAGCGGCTGCTCGGCGGGCTGCCCGCCGGGGGGCTGTCCATCAGCCGCCACTGATCTCCACCCAAGGGCCCGGCGTCGGCGCGCCGGGCCCTTTCACACGTCCCGGTCCGGGCGCTTCGGCGGGCCCTTTTCCGCGCTTGCCCGTTTCAACGGGTTGGCGCGACTTAATGCCACCGGCCCCATTTTTCGTGCATCTAGCACCTATCCCGCTGGTCACGGATTGAACGAAGCGCCCGTAGACCCTTACGTGCCGGGTGCCTGGCGTCTAACCTGATCCCTGCTCGAAGGTTACCGATGAGTCACAAGCAATGACCTGGCAATGACGCGGGCCCCGGAGGTTGTCGTGACCGAAACACAGGCATCGATTGAGAGTCGGCCGCCGTCCGTGGCTCATCTCTTCCTCCAGCGGGTCGAGGCCACCCCGGATACCGAGGCGTACCGCTACCCGGTGCCCGGCCCGGACGGCGGCCAGGAGCAGTGGCGCTCGCTGAGCTGGGCGCAGGCCGCGCAGCGGGTGTATGCGATCGCGGCCGGGCTGATCGACCTCGGGGTGCGCCCCGAGGAGCGGGTCGCGATCGCCTCCAACACCCGGATCGACTGGATACTGGCCGACCTCGGGGTGCTGTGCGCGGGCGCCGCCACCACCACGATCTACCCCAGCACCAACGCCGACGAGTCCTGCTTCATCCTGGCCGACTCCGGCAGCCGGGTGCTGATCGCGGAGGACGCCGCCCAACTGGCCAAGGCGCGTGAACGCCGCTCGGAACTACCCGAGTTGAGCCATGTCGTGGTGATCAACCCCGCCGGCGTGCCGGACGGCGACGGCGACTGGGTGCTCACCCTGGAGGAACTGGAGCAGCGCGGCGCCGCCTACCTGGAGAAGCACCCGGAGGCCGTCAGGAAGGCAGTCGACGGGATCACCTCCGAGCAGCTCGCCACCCTCATCTACACCTCGGGCACCACGGGTCGCCCCAAAGGTGTGCGCCTGCCGCAGGACGCGTGGTCGTACATGGCCAAGGCCATCGCCTCCACCGGCCTGCTCGGGCCGGAGGACGTGCAGTACCTGTGGCTGCCGCTGGCGCACGTCTTCGGCAAGGTGCTCACCGCGGGCCACATCGAGCTGGGGCATGTGATCGCGGTGGACGGCCGGGTGGACAAGATCATCGACAATCTGCCGGTGGTCCAGCCGACCTACATGGCGGCCGTGCCGCGGATCTTCGAGAAGGTCTACAACGGCGTGGCGGCCAAGGCCCGTGCGGGCGGCGGCGCCAAGTACCGGATCTTCCAGTGGGCGGCCGGGGTCGCCCGCGAGTACGCCAAGACCTCGCAGGAGAACCGCCAGGCGAGCGGCAACCCCTCGGTGCCGTTCGGCCTGGCCGCCAAGCACGCGGTCGCCGACAAACTGGTCTACGCCAAGATCCGGGAGGCCTTCGGCGGGCGCCTTCGGGCCTGCGTCTCCGGCTCGGCCGCGCTCGCCCCGGAGATCGGCTACTTCTTCTCCGGCGCGGGCATCCACATCCTGGAGGGCTACGGCCTCACCGAGTCCAGCGCCGCCAGCTTCGTCAACCCGGGCGAGAACTACCGCACCGGCACCGTCGGCAAGCCGCTGCCCGGCACCGAGGTGCGGATCGCGGAGGACGGCGAGATCCTGCTGCGCGGCCCCGGCATCATGCAGGGCTACCACGGTCTGCCCGAGAAGACCGAGGAGGTGCTGGAACCGGACGGCTGGTTCCACACCGGTGACATCGGTGAGCTGTCCGACGACGGCTTCCTGCGGATCACCGACCGCAAGAAGGACCTGATCAAGACCTCCGGCGGCAAGTACATCTCGCCCGCCGAGGTCGAGGGCCAGTTCAAGGCCGCCTGTCCGTTCGTGAGCAACGTGCTGGTGATCGGCGCCAACCGCAACTTCTGCACCGCGCTGATCGCGCTGGACGAGCCCACCATCATGGGCTGGGCCGCGGACCACGACCTGGCGGGCCGCGGCTACGCGGAGGTGGTCGCCGCCCCGCAGACCAGGGAACTGGTCGAGGGCTATGTCACCCGGATCAACGAGGGCCTGCAACGCTGGCAGACGATCAAGAAGTTTCGGCTGCTGCCGCGCGACCTGACCGTCGAGCACGGCGAGCTGACCCCGAGCCTGAAGCTCAAGCGCCCTGTGGTGGAGCGAGAGTTCAAGGACCTCATCGACGAGATGTACGAGGGCTCCCGCGAGGCCTGATCGGTCCGGCCCTCCGCGCGGGCCGGACCGGGGCGGCATACGGGACAATGACCGTATGCCATCCGTACTGCCCGACGGCGAGCCCGTACCGCACGACGGCTCGCTGCCCGCCGACGCCCTGGTGGGCGCGGCCGACCGGCCGCTGGGCTTCTACCTGCACGTGCCCTACTGCGCGACCCGCTGCGGGTACTGCGACTTCAACACCTACACGGCGAGCGAGCTGCGCGGTTCCGGCGGTGCGCTCGCCTCACGGGACAACTACGCGCAGACGCTCGTCGAAGAGGTCAGGCTGGCCCGCAAGGTGCTGGGCGACGATCCGCGTCAGGTGGAGACGGTGTTCGTCGGCGGTGGCACGCCGACCCTGCTGCCAGCCGCCGACCTCGGGCGGATGCTGGCCGCGATCCGGGAGGAGTTCGGGCTGGCGGACGGCGCCGAGATCACCACGGAGGCCAATCCGGAATCCGTGGACCCGGCGTATCTGGCGGAGCTGCGGGCGAGCGGCTTCAACCGGGTCTCGTTCGGTATGCAGAGCGCCCGGCAGCACGTGCTGAAGATCCTGGACCGCACCCACACCCCGGGACGGCCCGAGGCCTGTGTGGGTGAGGCACGGGCGGCCGGTTTCGAGCACATCAACCTCGACCTGATCTACGGCACCCCCGGTGAGAGTGACGAGGACTGGCAGGCGTCACTGGATGCGGCGATCGCGGCCGGTCCTGATCATGTCTCCGCGTACGCGCTGATCGTCGAGGAGGGCACCCAGCTGGCCCGGCGGATCCGGCGCGGCGAGATCCCGATGACCGACGACGACGTCCACGCGGACCGCTACCTGATGGCCGAGGAGGCGCTGTCGCGGGCCGGGTTCGGCTGGTACGAGGTGTCGAACTGGGCGGCCTCGGAGCCCGGCCGCTGCCGCCACAACGAGCTGTACTGGCGCGGCGCCGACTGGTGGGGCGCCGGCCCCGGAGCCCACAGCCACGTGGGCGGAGTGCGGTGGTGGAACGCCAAGCACCCGGGCGCCTACGCCCAGGCGCTGGCCGAGGGGCGCTCGCCGGGGGCGGGACGGGAGATCCTCGCGGAGGAGGACCGCCGAGTCGAACGCATCCTCCTGGAACTGCGCCTCGTCGACGGCTGCCCGCTGGCCCTGCTCGCGCCCGCCGGGGCTCGTGCGGCGGCCCGCCATGTCTCCGACGGCCTGCTGGAGGCCGGACCGTACGAGGCCGGCCGGGCCGTGCTCACGCTGCGGGGCCGGCTGCTCGCGGACGCGGTCGTGCGCGACCTGGTGGACTGATCGTCCGACGGCCGGTCCGCCGGACCCGGCCGCAGCCTTCGGCCGACCCGTCCTCATCGAGGGAAGCGTCCCGGGCCCTCAGCTGACCGCCGTGACGAAGTCGATCAACTCCTCCACCCTGCCCAGCAGTTCGGGCTGGAGGTCCCTGTAGGACCGGACGCAGCCGAGGATGCGCTGCCACGCGGCGCCCGTGTTCTGCGGCCAGCCCAGCGCACGGCAGACGCCCGTCTTCCAGTCCTGGCCGCGCGGGACCCTCGGCCAGTCGGCGATGCCGACGGAGGACGGCTTCACCGCCTCCCACACGTCGATGTACGGGTGACCGACCACCAGGACGTCGGCGCCGCTCACCTGCTCCGCGATGCTGGACTCCTTGGAGCCGGGCACCAGGTGGTCCACCAGGACGCCCAGCCGGGCGTCGGGGCCGGGCGCGAACTCCTCGACGATGGACGGGAGGTCGTCGATCCCCTCCAGGTACTCCACCACCACGCCCTCGATGCGCAGGTCATCCCCCCACACCCGCTCCACCAACTCGGCGTCGTGGCGGCCCTCCACATAGATGCGCCCCGCCCGGGCGACCCGTGCCCGGGCGCCTGGCACCGCTATCGAACCGGAGGCGGTGAGCCGCGGTCCGCGCGGCGCCGCCGGGCCCGCCGGGCGGACCAGCGTCACCACCTTGCCGTCCAGCAGGAAGCCGCGCGGTTCCATGGGGAAGACCCGGCGCTTGCCGAAGCGGTCCTCCAGGGTCACCGTGTGGCCCTGCGCGGTCTTCTCACAGCGCACCACCGCACCGCAGAAGCCGGTGGCGGCCTCCTCCACCACCAGGTCCGGCTCGGCCGCCACCTCGGGCGCGGGCTTGCTCCGCTTCCAGGGCGGGGTCAGATCCGGGCCATAACTCCTGCTGCGCATGGGCCAGATGGTATCCGCGCGCGGTCACGACTCCCCGAAGCGCCGGGCGAGCGCGTCGCGTTGGCGGCGGACGAACCGTGCGTCCACCGTCGCGCCGTGCCCGGGAACGTACAGCGCCGTCTCACCGCCCACCTCCAGCAGCCGGTCCAGGGTCCGTGGCCACGCACCCGGTACGGCGTCCGGCCCGGCCTGCGGCTCGCCGGACTCCTCCACCAGGTCGCCGCAGAAGACCACGGTCGGGGTACCCGGGATGACCACCGCCAGGTCATGGTCGGTGTGCCCGCGCCCGGGGTGGACGAGCAGCACCTCGCGGTCGCCCAGATCGATCTCGTACCAGTTGTCGACCAGATGGCCAGGGCGCACCAGCGCCGCGCTCGCCTCGGCGGCCTCCCCGGGGTCCGTGCCGTGCCGTACCGCGTCCGCCCGCAGCGCCTCGCGCTCCCGTTCCAGATAGCCGTCCAGCGCCATGTCCCCGTACACCTGGGCACCGGAGAAGGCGGCGGTGCCGAAGACGTGGTCGAAGTGGCCGTGGGTGAGTACGACATGGCTCACCGGGCGCCCGGTCAACTCGTTCACCTGCCGGTTCAGCTCGGCGCCGGTGCGCACCGTGGAGCCGGTGTCGATCACCAGCACGTCGTCCGTGCCCACCACCACGCCGATCGTCACATCGAGGAACGGCAGCCGTCGCCGGGCGATCCCCGGTGCGAGCCGTTCCCAGACCTCGCCGCCCGCGGCCGCGTGCGACGCGTTGCCCTCCGCGTTATCCACAGGGACGACGCTATCGGCGGGCGCCCGACGACGCGCGCGGTACCGTGGCTGACGGGCTGTACTGGCGGGTTGTAACGGCTGGTCGCGGCGGCGTGGGGGCACACCCTTGCCGCGCCCTGACTACTCGGCCGTACACTGGCTGCGGGATTTCTGGCACTCGTGGCTGATGAGTGCCAGGGGGAAGTACCTGAGGGACCGAACGGCCCGCAACGGGACCACTGCTTGGAGGTGTGCGCAATGCTCAGCGAACGCAGACTCGAAGTGCTGCGCGCCATCGTCCAGGACTACGTGGGCACGGAGGAGCCGGTCGGCTCGAAGGCGCTCACCGAGCGTCATCGGCTGGGCGTCTCGCCCGCCACGGTGCGCAACGACATGGCGGTGCTGGAGGAGGAGGGCTTCATCCACCAGCCGTACACCAGCGCGGGCCGGATCCCCACCGACAAGGGCTACCGCCTCTTCGTGGACAAGCTGGCCGGGGTCAAGCCGCTGACCGCCGCCGAGCGCCGGGCGATCCAGAACTTCCTGGACGGCGCGGTGGACCTCGACGACGTGGTGGCGCGGACGGTGCGCCTGCTGGCGCAGCTCACCCGGCAGGTCGCGGTGGTCCAGTACCCGTCGCTGACCCGGTCCACCGTGCGCCATGTGGAGCTGCTCTCGCTCGCTCCGGCGCGGGTGATGCTGGTGCTGATCACGGACACCGGGCGGGTGGAGCAGCGGCTGGTGGACTGCCCGGCGCCGGTCGGCGAGACCGTGCTGGCGGACCTGCGGGCCCGGCTGAACAGCCGGGTGGTGAGCCACCGCTTCTCGGACGTGCCGTCGCTGGTGCAGGATCTGGCCGAGTCCTTCGAGCACGACGACCGTCCCACGGTCTCCACCGTGCTCGCCACGCTGTTGGAGACGCTGGTCGAGGAGACCGAGGAGCGGATCATGCTCGGCGGCACCGCGAACCTGACGCGCTTCAACCATGACTTCCCCCTGACGATCCGCCCGGTCCTGGAGGCACTGGAGGAGCAGGTGGTGTTGCTCAAGCTGCTCGGCGAGGTAAAGGACTCCGGCGTGACGGTGCGCATTGGCCATGAGAACGCCCATGAGGGCCTGAGTTCCACGTCTGTCGTCGCGATGGGCTACGGTTCCGGCGACGAGGCGGTCGCCAGGCTAGGCGTGGTCGGCCCGACCCGCATGGACTACCCCGGAACGATGGGAGCGGTACGCGCAGTGGCGAGGTACGTCGGACAGATCCTGGCGGAGTCGTAAGTGGCCACGGACTATTACGCGGTCCTGGGCGTACGACGCGACGCCAGCCAGGACGAGATCAAGAAGGCGTTCCGCCGTCTCGCTCGCGAGCTGCACCCGGACGTCAACCCCGACCCGAAGACCCAGGAGCGGTTCAAGGAGATCAACGCCGCTTACGAGGTCCTCTCCGACCCGCAGAAGAAGCAGGTCTACGACCTGGGCGGGGACCCGCTGTCGGCGTCCGGCGCCGGTGCGGGCGGAGCGGGTGGCTTCGGCGCGGGCTTCGGCAACTTCAGCGACATCATGGACGCCTTCTTCGGCCAGGCGTCGCAGCGCGGCCCGCGGTCGCGGACCCGGCGTGGTCAGGACGCGATGATCCGGCTCGAGATCGAGCTGGACGAGGCCGCGTTCGGCACCACCAAGGAGATCCAGGTGGACACCGCCGTCACCTGCACCACGTGCAGTGGTGAGGGCGCGGCGCCCGGCACGTCGGCGCAGACCTGTGACATGTGCCGTGGCCGCGGTGAGGTCTCCCAGGTCACCCGGTCCTTCCTGGGCCAGGTCATGACGTCGCGGCCGTGCCCGCAGTGCCAGGGGTTCGGCACGGTCGTGCCGACGCCGTGCCCGGAGTGCGCGGGAGACGGGCGGGTCCGCTCCCGTAGAACGCTCACGGTCAAGATCCCGGCGGGTGTCGACAACGGCACCCGCATCCAGCTCGCGGGAGAGGGCGAGGTCGGCCCGGGCGGCGGCCCGGCCGGTGACCTTTACGTCGAGATCCGTGAACTGCCGCACTCGGTGTTCCAGCGGCGCGGCGACGACCTGCACTGCACGGTGACCATCCCGATGACGGCGGCGGCGCTCGGCACCAAGGTGCCGTTGGAGACGCTGGACGGGCTGGAGGAGGTCGACATCCGGCCCGGTACGCAGTCCGGGCAGTCGATTCCGCTGCACCAGCGGGGCATCACGCATCTGCGCGGTGGTGGCCGAGGTGACCTGGTGGTGCACGTGGAGGTGCAGACGCCGAGCAAGCTGGACCCCGAGCAGGAGGAGCTGCTGCGGCGGCTCGCCGCGCTGCGCGGGGAGGAGCGGCCTGCTGGCCACTTCCAGCCTGGTCAGCAAGGGCTTTTCTCGCGTCTGAAGGACGCGTTCAACGGCCGCTGACGCGGTCTGGTCAGGCGGGAGGGGCGGGGGCTTCGTCCCCCGCCCCTCCCGAGGCGTTGTCGTACCGCCGTGACAGGATGTACCCATGGCCGCGTTGACCGACCTTTCGCTACTGCCCGTCATCCAGGCGCCGATGGCGGGTGGGACGTCATGTCCGCAGCTCGCCGCGGCGGTGAGTGAGGCCGGGGGGCTGGGGTTCCTCGCGGCCGGGTACAAGACGCCGGAGGCGATGTACCAGGAGATCAAGCAGCTACGCACGCTGACCTCGCGGCCGTTCGGCGTCAACCTCTTCATGCCGCAGCCGAACACCGCCGATCCGGCGGCCGTTGAGGTGTACCGGGAGCAACTCGCCGGTGAGACAAGCTGGTACGACACCGCGCTCGGCGATCCCGACGCGGGCACCGACGACGCCTTCGACGCGAAGGTGGCGGTGCTCACGAACGACCCCGTCCCGGTGGTCAGCTTCACCTTCGGCTGCCCCAGCCGCGCCGTGGTCGACCGGTTCGCCCGGGTCGGTACGTACACCGTGGTCACCGTCACCTCGGTCGCCGAGGCGCAGGCGGCCCAGTGGGCGGGCGCGGACGCGGTGTGCGTGCAGGGCGTCGAGGCGGGCGGCCACCAGGGCACGCACCGCGACGACCCGCAGCTGGACGGCGCCGGTGCCGGGTTGCTGTCGCTGATCCCCGCCGTCCGCGAGGCGGTCCAGCTGCCGGTCATCGCCGCGGGCGGCATCATGCGCGGCGGCCAGATCGCCGCGGTGCTGGCGGCCGGTGCCAGCGCGGCCCAGCTCGGCACCGCCTTCCTGGTCTGCCCGGAATCGGGTGCCAACGTGCTGCACAAGCGCGCGCTGACCGATCCGCTGTTCACCCACACCGAGTTGACCCGGGCGTTCTCCGGCCGCCCGGCCCGTGGCCTGGTCAACCGCTTCATGCGGGAGCACGGCCCGTACGCCCCGGCCGCCTACCCGCAGGTGCACTACCTCACCGCGGGCCTGCGCAAGGCCGCCGCCGCGGCCGGCGACCCGCAGGCGATGGCGCTGTGGGCCGGGCAGGGCCACCGGCTGGTCCGTGAACTGCCCGCCGCCCGTCTGGTGGACGTGCTCGGCGCCGAACTCGACGCGGCCCGTGAGCAGTTGGCGAAGGGCCGCCCATGACCGCTCCCGTCTTCCTGGTGGAACCGGGCGAGTTGACCGGCGACCGACTCACGCTCACCGGCCCCGAGGGCCGTCACGCGGTCTCGGTGCGGCGGCTGCGGGTCGGCGAGGAGATCGTGCTGACCGACGGCGAGGGCACCGGTGCCTTCGGCACGGTGGCCGCCGTCGAGGGCAAGGACCGGCTGGAGGTCGCGGTCGCCCGAACCCGCGTCGAACCCGCGCCCAACCCCAGGATCACTGTCGTCCAGGCGCTACCGAAGGGCGACCGGGGCGAGTTGGCCGTCGAGACGATGACCGAGACCGGGGTCGACGCGGTGGTGCCGTGGGCCGCCTCCCGCTGCGTCACGCAGTGGAAGGGCGAGCGCGGCGCCAAGTCGCTGGCGAAGTGGCGGGCCACCGCGCGCGAGGCGGGCAAGCAGGCCAGGAGGCTGCGGATGCCCTGCGTGCACGATCTCATGACGACCCGTCAGGTTGTGGAACTGCTCTCCGGCGCCGCCTTCGCCGCCGTACTGCACGAGGAGGGCAGCGCTCCGCTGGCCACCGCACCGCTGCCCACCGAGGGCGACATCGTGCTGGTCGTCGGCCCGGAAGGCGGCGTCGCGCCCGAGGAACTGGACGCCTTCGCGGCGGCGGGCGCCAAGCCGTACCGGCTGGGTCCGACGGTGCTGCGCACCTCGACGGCGGGTGTGGCCGCCACCGCACTGCTGCTGGGTCGCACCGGCCGCTGGGCCTGAGGGTGATGCGGAAGCGGTTTTCCAGGGGCTGACCCGCTGGTAAAAGCCCAGTATTAGTGTGGCCGGTGTGACGCAGCCTTCGTACCTCAGGTATCCGCATCCGCACGGCGATCTGATCACCTTCACAGCCGAGGACGACGTCTGGGCGGCGCCGCTCGACGGTGGTCGGGCCTGGCGGGTCAGCGCGGACAACATGCCCGTACGTCATTCGTGTGTCTCGCCGAACGGCGAGTACATCGCGTTCACCTCCACGCGCGACGGAGCGCCCGAGGTGTGCGTGGCGCCGCTGGACGGCGGGCCGGTCAACCGGCTGACGTACTGGGGGAGTTCGAGGACCGCGGTGTGCGGTTGGACACCGGACGGCGAGATCGTCGCGACCAGTTCCTACGGGCAGGCGTCGCTGCGCCGCACCTGGGCCTGGGCGGTCCCGGTCGACGGCGGCCCCGCCCGCCGCCTCCCGTACGGCCCGGTCGGCGCCCTCGCCTTCGGGCCGGGAGCCGCGGTGCTGCTGCAGTCGGTGACCATGGGCCGGGACGCCGCCGCCTGGAAGCGCTACCGGGGCGGTACGGCCGGCAAGTTGTGGCTGGACACCGACGGCGACGGTGAGTTCCGGCGGATCCACGCGGAGTTGGACGGCAACCTCGAATGCCCGATGTGGGTGCGGGACCGGATCGCGTTCCTGTCCGACCACGAAGGCACCGGAGCCCTCTACTCCAGCCTGCCCGACGGCTCCGACCTGCGGCGCCACACCCCGTTGGACGGTTACTACGCCCGTCAGGCGGCCACCGACGGCACCCGCGTCGCCTACACCAGCGCCGGTCGGCTCCACCTGTTGGACGACCTGTCGAGCGGTACCGAGCCGCGCCCGCTGACCATCCGGCTCGGCGGACAGCGCACCGATCTGCGCCCGCACCTGGTCCGCGCCGCCCACCACCTCGGCGACGCGTCGCCCGACCACACCGGCCGCGGCAGCGCCGTGGAGGTGCGCGGCACGATCCACTGGCTGACCCACCGCGAGGGACCGGCCCGGGCGCTCGCCGCCGAGCCCGGGGTGCGCGCCCGGCTGCCCCGTACCTTCCGGGTGGGCGGCGAGGGCGCGCCGCAGGTGGTCTGGGTGACCGACGCCGAGGGCGAGGACGCCCTGGAGTACGCGCCCGCCACCGGTCTGCCGCCCGGCGGCACCGCGCGCCGACTGGCCGCGGGGCGCCTCGGCCGGGTGCTGGAACTCGTCGTCTCCCCGGACGGCCGGCGGATCGCGGTCGCCTCGCACGACGGGCGGGTGCTGCTGGTGGAGCGGGAGACCGGCGAGGTGCGGGAGGTGTCGACCAGCGAGTACGGCGACGCCAGCGGCCTGGCGTTCTCGCCCGACTCCGGCTGGCTCGCCTGGTCGCAGCCGGGACCCGACCCGCTGCGGCAGCTCAGGATCGCCAACACCACCACGCTCGCCGCCGCCGACGCGACACCGCTGCGCTTCAACGACTTCGCGCCCGCGTTCACCTCGGACGGCAAGCACCTGGCGTTCCTGTCCGAGCGGGCCTTCGACCCGGTCTATGACGCGCATGTCTTCGACCTGTCGTTCCCCAACGCCTGCCGCCCGCACCTGATCACGCTCGCCGCCGACACCCCGTCCCCGTTCGGCCCGCAGCGCCACGGACGCCCGCTCGGCGCCCCCTCCGAGGAGAAGCCGGAGGGCGACAGGCACGAGGGCGACAACGCGGGCGGCGAGGAGCAGCGGGCGCCGGTCACCCGGGTCGACCTGGAAGGTCTCGCCGACCGGATCGTGCCGTTCCCGGTGGAGGCCGCCCGCTACTCCGGGCTGCGCACCGCCAAGGACGGCGTGCTGTGGCTGCGGCACCCGCTCTCCGGTGTGCTCGGCTCGGCGCTGGCCACCCCGCAGGCCCAGCCGCCCGCCACCACGCTGGAGCGCTACGACCTCCACCGGCTGCGCTCCGAGGAACTCGCCGAGGACGTCGACGACTTCACGGTCACCGGGGACGGCGAGCGGCTGCTGCTGGTCTGCGGTGGCAAGCTGCGGCTGGTCCCGGCCGACAGCAAGGCCTCCGACGACGAGGACGGTGACAGCAGCGTCACCGTCGACCTCTCGCGGGTACGGGTCACCGTCGATCCGGCGGCCGAGTGGCGCCAGATGTACGAGGAGACCGGCCGCCTGATGCGCGACCACTTCTGGCGGCCGGACATGTCGGGGGTGGACTGGGACGGCGCGCTGGACCGCTACCGTCCGGTCCTGGACCGGATCGCCACCCATGACGACCTGGTCGACCTGCTCTGGGAGGTGCAGGGCGAACTGGGCACCTCGCACGCCTACGTCTCGCCGCCCGGCGGACACGGTGACGCGCTCAGCCGCCAGGGCCTGCTCGGCGCGGACATCTCCCGGGACCGGCACGGCGTGTGGCGGATCGACCGGGTGCTGCCCTCCGAGACCTCGGACCCGGCGGCTCGCTCACCGCTCGCGGCGCCCGGCGTCGCGGTACGCGCCGGGGACGGGGTGCTCGCGGTCAACGGCCACCCGGTGGACCCGCTGACCGGTCCGGGGCCGCTGCTGGTCGGCACCGCCGGCAAACCGGTCGAGCTGACCATCGCCCCGGCCAACTCCGGTACCGCGGAGACCCGTTCGGTCGTCGTGGTGCCGATCGCCGACGAGGAGCCGTTGCGCTACCACGACTGGGTGGCGGACCGCCGCGCCCACGTCCACCGGCAGACCGGTGGCCGCCTCGGCTATCTGCACGTACCCGACATGGTCGGCTCCGGTTGGGCGCAGCTCCACCGCGACCTGCGGGTCGAAGTGACCCGCGAGGGGCTGGTGGTCGACCTGCGGGAGAACCGCGGCGGCCACACCTCGCAGCTCGTGGTGGAGAAGCTGGCCCGCCGGATCGTCGGTTGGGACGTACCGCGCGGCGTACGGCCGTCCAGCTATCCGCTGGACGCGCCGCGCGGCCCGGTGGTGGCGATCGCCAACGAGCACTCCGGCTCCGACGGCGACATCGTCAACGCCGCCATCAAGGCCCTGGGCATCGGCCCGGTGGTCGGCACCCGCACCTGGGGCGGTGTGGTCGGCATCGACTCGCGCTACGAGTTGGTGGACGGTACCGGCGTCACCCAGCCCAAGTACGCGATCTGGCTTGAGGGGTACGGCTGGGACGTGGAGAACCACGGCGTGGACCCCGATGTCGAGGTGGTGCCGACCCCGCAGGACTGGGTGGCGGGCCGCGACCCACAACTGGACACCGCCATCGCCCTCGCGCTGGAGGCGCTGGCCGCCACCCCCGCGAAGACGCCGCCCACGGTCCCGTAGGCCCGGCGCGCCACCATCCCTACGGGGCGCGCCCGGTAGCATGCGCCCCGTAGGTCACACACCCGAGGGAGACACATCCGTGCCGGGAGAACCGCAGGCCGACTGCCTGTTCTGCAAGATCGTGAGCGGGGACGTGCCCGCGACCATCGTCCGGGAGACCGACACGACGGTCGCGTTCCGCGACATCAACCCGCAGGCCCCCACGCACGTTCTCGTCATCCCCAAGGCCCACTACCAGGACGCGGCCAGCCTCGCGGCCGGGGCACCGGAACTGTGCGCGGACATACTGCGTGAGGCGGGCGCGGTCGCCGCCGACGAGAAGGTGGACGGTACCGGCTACCGCATCGTCTTCAACACCGGTTCCGGCGCGGGCCAGACGGTCTGGCACGCCCACGCCCACGTACTCGGCGGCCGCGGCTTCAACTGGCCGCCCGGATAAGCCCACCCGTCGCCCACCACCCTCAACGGGCGCTTCGCGCCGCGGGACAGTCCCTTGTCACAACGAGAACTCATCGTCCTGGGCACCGCCAGCCAGGTGCCCACCCGGCACCGCAACCACAACGGCTACGTGCTGCGTTGGGACGGTGAAGGCATCCTGTTCGACCCCGGCGAAGGCACTCAGCGGCAGATGCTGCACGCCGGGGTCGCCGCGCACGACCTCACCCGGATCTGCGTCACCCACTTCCACGGCGACCACTGCCTGGGGCTCGCCGGGGTCATCCAGCGCATCAACCTCGACCGCGTTCCGCACCCGGTAACCGCGTACTACCCGGCCAGCGGACAGCGGTTCTTCGAACGCCTGCGGTACGCCACCGCGTACCGGGAGACCGTGCGGCTGCGCGAGCAACCCATCGCGCAGGGCGGCGCGTTGACCACCACCCAGGGCTTCACGTTGTACGCCCGCGGGCTGGACCACCCGGTGGAGTCCTTCGGGTACCGCCTGGTGGAGCCGGACAGCCGGCGGATGCTGCCCGAGCGGCTCGCCGAGCTTGGGATCCAGGGGCCGGACATCGGGCGGTTGCAGCGCGAGGGCGAGTTGCGCGGGGTGCTGCTGGAGGACGTCAGCGAGCCGCGGCGTGGGCAGCGGTTCGCGTTCGTGATGGACACACGGCTGTGCAACGCGGTCTTCGCCCTAGCCGAGGACTGCGACCTGCTGGTCATCGAGTCGACGTTCCTCGACGAGGACGAGCCGTTGGCCACCGAGCACGGCCACCTGACGGTGGGGCAGGCCGCCCGGGTCGCCGCGTTCTGCGGGGTGCGGCATCTGGTGCTCACGCACTTCTCGCAGCGGTACCCGGATCCCGCGGTCTTCGCCCAGCAGGCGCGGGCCGCCGGTTTCACCGGCGAGTTGACCATCGCCCGGGACCTGGACCGTATCCCGGTGCCCAAGCGGGTCTAGGCCGCGGTGCGCTAACCGCCGGTCCGGTCCGTCGGGGTTCGCGCCGTCGTGGTGGAAGGGGTGCCGGGGGCAGACCCCCAACGCCCCCGAAACCAGGGGGTGAAGCCCCAAGGGCCTACGCGTCCGCTGACGAGTCCTCGTCGGACGAGTCCGCCAGATGCCAGTGGAGATCGCGGATCCCCGGCTCCAGGGACAGCCTGGAGACGAGTTGCTCCAGGCCCCGGGCCGGGTCGCCGGTGACGCTCACCACCGCCTGGAGGCGGGTGCTCTCCGACTGGTCGCGGCGGGCCCGCAGCGCGGTCGGGGCGAGCCCCACCGCGCCGAGTGCCTGAAGCAGCAGTGCGCGGATGTGCGTCTCGTCACGCCGGTCGCAGACCAGATGCACGGTGGCGTGCGCCGGACCGGTGTCCGGGTCGTCCTGCGGCACCCGGTCGATCAGCCGCCCGGCGGGCCGCAGCAGCAGATGGACGCCGATGACCGCCAGCGTCCCCAGCACGGCCAGCGCCAGCCGGCCGGAGGCGGCCAGCACACCGACCGCCGCCGAACACCACAGGGTGGCCGCCGTGTTCAGCCCCCGTACGCTCGCGCCCTCGCGCAGGATCACCCCACCGCCGAGGAAGCCGATGCCGGAGACCACATAGGAGGCCACCCGGGTCGGGCTGCCGGTGTCCCCGGCCGCCACGCTGTAGAGCACGAACAGCGTCGCGCCCGTCGCGACCAGGGCGTTCGTCCGCAGCCCGGCCATCCGGGCGCGCCACTGCCGCTCGACGCCGATCAGTGCGCCGCAACCCAGGCCGGTGATGAGCCGGACGACGAAGTCCGCGGTGGACAGGGCGTGCATGGGCGCACCTCCTCGAAGACGGGGGCGGGACGGATCCGGCCCGCTCGGAACAGCTCTTTGCGTGCTCACGCGAGCATATCGACGGCACATTACGATGGCGGAATGCCTGCGAAGCCCCTGCCCAAGGCCGAACTTCACCTGCACATCGAAGGCACCCTCGAACCCGAGCTGGCATTCGCCCTCGCCGAGCGCAACGGTGTCACCCTGCCCTACGCCACCACCGAGGAACTGCGCCGCGCGTACTCCTTCAAGGACCTTCAGTCCTTTCTGGATCTGTACTACGCGTTGATGGCCGTGCTGCGAACCGAGGATGACTTCGCGGAGCTGGTCGACGCCTATCTGGCCCGCGCCGCCGCACAGGGTGTGCGGCACGCCGAGATCTTCTTCGACCCGCAGGCGCACACCGCGCGCGGGGTGCCGATCGGCACGGTCATCGAGGGGCTCGCCCGCGCACTGGACGGCAGCGAGACGCGGTACGGCATCAGCACCCGGTTGATCATGTGCTTCCTGCGCGACGAGTCCGGGCAGTCCGCCCTGGAGACCTTCGAGGCCGCCAGACCGCATCTGCACCGCATCTGCGGGGTCGGGTTGGACTCCGCCGAGGTCGGCAACCCGCCGTCGAAGTTCCGGGAGGTCTTCCAGCGCGCGGCGGACGCCGGACTGCACCGGGTGGCGCACGCGGGCGAGGAGGGGCCGGCCGAGTACATCACCGAGGCGCTGGACGTCCTCGGCGTGGAGCGGATCGACCACGGGCTGCGCTGCCTTGAGGACCCGGCGCTGGTCGAGCGGCTGGCCCGGGACCGGGTGCCGCTCACCGTGTGCCCGCTGTCCAACGTGCGGCTGCGTTGCGTCGATCGGCTGGCCGACCATCCGCTGCCCGCGATGCTGGCCGCCGGGCTGCTGGTCACCGTCAACTCCGACGACCCGTCGTACTTCGGCGGCTACGTGGACGACAACTTCACCGCGATCCGCGAGGCGCTGCGCCTCGACGACGAGACGCTGCGGATGCTGGCCGCCAACTCCTTCCGTGCGGCGTTCCTGGACGACCGGGCCAGGCACGACTACCTGGCGGAGGTGGCCTCCCACACGTTCGCCCGGTGACCGCGGCCCTTGGGGCACCCGAACCGCCGTCACCCACCGCGCACTTCAGATAGCGTTCCGCTCGTGTTCATTCGCGATGCGGGCGCCGTATGAAGATCCTCGTCGCCGACCTGGACGGCACACTCCTCGGCGGCAGTACGGAGGACCGGCGCGCGCTTCGCGCCGCGCTGGACCACCACCCGGACGTCACGGTGGTCTTCGCCACCGGCCGAGGACTGCCCTCGGTCCGCGGGGCGCTGCGCGACCCGCTGCTGCCCCGGCCGCGCTGGATCATCGCCGACGTCGGAGCGAGCGTCATCGACGGCGCCGACCTGACCCCGGTCACCGCGCTGCAGCGGCGGCTGCGGGCCGGCTGGCCCGGCGCCGAACGGGTGCGCGCCGCGCTGTGCCGCTTCCCGGAACTGGTCTACCAGGACGGGGTGGCGCAGGACGCCCGCTGCTCGTACTACCTCGCCCCCGAGCGGCTGACGCCTGAGATCACCGACGCGGTACGGGAGTTGGGCTGCGGCTGGCTGTACTCGGCGGAACGCTACTTCGACGTGCTGCCGCCGGGCGTGGACAAGGGCGCCGCGCTCGCGGCGCTGGCCGGCGAACAGAACTGGCCGATGACCTCGGTGCTGGTCGCGGGGGACTCGCTCAACGACCTGTCGCTGTTCCGGCTCGGCGCGCACGGTGTGGTGGTCGGCAACGCCGAGCCCGACTTGCTCGCGGCGGTTCCGGCGGACGGCACCGTGCTGTGTTCCGACCGGCCCGGAGCGGCCGGTGTGCTGGCGGGACTGGAGGAAAGCGGCTGGGTGGAGCGCCGGTATCCGCTGGTCGTCGGCTACCACCGGCCGCCGGTGCACTGGACGCCCGACGGATGGCGGCAGCCGTCAAGCCCGAACGGCATCCTGCCCACCCTGCGCAGTGCGCTCACCGGCGACCCGGGGGCGGTGTGGGCGACGGCCGCGGTCCTCGACGGCGACGACGCGCCCGTCCTCGACGGGCACGGCAGCGGGCTGCCGCTGGCATTCCTGCGGTTGGACCCCGAGGAGTGGGCCGGGTACTTCCACCGTGCCTGCAAGGAGACGCTGTGGCCGCTGCTGATGTCCCAGCCCGAGCGGCTGCGCTTCGACCCGGACGCCTGGGCGTCCTACCGCCGGGTCAACACGCGGTTCGCCGAGCACATCAGCGACCACGCCGCCGTTGGCGCGACGGTCTGGCTGCACGACTACAACCTGTGGCTGGTGCCGGGACTGCTGCACACCGCGCGGCCCGATCTGCGGCTCGGACTGTTCCACCACACCGCGTTCCCGCCGCCGGATGTCTTCGACCGGCTCCCCAACGCCGCCGAGGTCCGTGCCTCCCTCGGCCGCCTGGACTGGGCCGGATTCCACACCGCCGACTTCGCCGAGCACTTCCGGCGGACCCTCGCGGGCGTACCCCGGCCGCCGCGACTCGGCGTGCATCCGCTGGGCATCGACCGCGACGCCATCGAGGCACTGGCCCGCGACCGTATGCCGCGACGCGCGGCGCAGGACGGGCCGCTGGTGCTCTCCGTCGAGCGGCTGGACTACGCCAAGGCGCCGGTGCAGAAGGTCGAGGCGGTGGCGGCGCTGCTGGCCCGCTGCCCGCGACTGCGCGGCCGACTGCGGTTCCGGCTGGTGTGCCCGCCCCCGGAACCCGGCATCACCGCCTACGACATGACCCGGGCCGCCCTCGAACGCCGCGTCACCGAGGTCAACGGCGCCTGGGCGAGCGGCGGTTGGCGGCCCGTCGAGTACCTGCCGCACAACCTGCCGTTCGCCGAGGTGATCGACCACTACCTCGCCGCCGACGTGTTCTGGGTGACCTCCTTACAGGACGGCATGAACCTCACCGCCAAGGAGTTCATCGCCGCCCAGGCCGCCTGCGGGCTGAGCGGGGTGCTGGTGCTCTCCCGGCATACCGGTGCCGCCGCGCGGCTGGGCGGCGCGGCACTTCTCACCGACCCGGGCTCGCCCGAGGACCTCGTCGACACCCTCCACCGGGCCGTCACCCTCGCCCCCGCGGAACGCCGCGCCCGGCTGGCCCGTCTCGCCCGGCTCCTGGGACGCGAACACCCCGCGCAGTGGGCGGCACGGATCATCGCCGCGATCCAGGGCCAGGGACCGGACCGGCGGACGGGGTCACTTGATGCCCGCCCGGTCCAGGATGCGGGCGGCCACCGTCACCGAGTCCACCAGCGGGTGCGTGGCCATCGCACGCAGCGCGGCGGTACGTGAACCGGTCTGCGCCGCCTCGATCGTGGCCCGCTCGACCGCCTTCACCGACAGCATCAGCCCCGCCTGGTGGGCGTCCGGGGCGGCGACCGGCAGCGGCCGTACGCCGTCCGCGTCGACCGCACAGGGCACCTCGACCACGGCGTCGGCGTCCAGTACCCCGACCGTCCCGGCGTTGGGCACGTTGAGGATCAGCGTGGCGCGTTCGTCGTGGGCGATCGCCCGCATCAGGGCGAGCGCCACCCGGTCGTAGCCGCCGCCCTCCAGGTCCTCGGCGTCCCGCTCCCAACCGCCGGACGCCGCACGGCTCGCGGCGCCGTAGGTCACCTCGCGCTCCAGGCGGGTGCGCTCCCACAGCTCGGGGGCGTTGGCGGGCTCCGCCGCCGCGCGCCTGAAGAACTCGGCCTGCTGGCGTTCCAGGAACTCACCGCGGGTGGTCTCGGCGGACCGGACCGCCTCGATCGCCTCACGGGTGAAGTAGTAGTAGTGCAGATACTCGTTGGGAATCGAGCCCAGGGTGCGCAGCCACCGCGGGCCGAACAGCCTGCCCTCCTCGAACGAGGCCAACGCCGCCTCGTCGTCCAGCAGTTGGGGCAGCAGGTCACGTCCGCCGGACTCCAACCGGCGCAGCCAGCCGAGGTGGTTGAGGCCCACGTAGTCGTAACCCACCGTGTCCGGATCGGCTCCCGCGGCCCGTGCCGCCCGCCGTACCAGGCCCACCGGCGAGTCGCAGATGCCGATCACCCGCTGCCCCAGCACACGGTGCATCGCCTCCGTCACCATCCCCGCCGGATTGGTGAAGTTGATCACCCAGGCGTCCGGCGCCACCACCCGCACGCGCTCGGCGATGTTGACCGCCTCCGGCAGTATCCGCAGCCCGTACAGCACGCCGCCCGCGCCCACCGTCTCCTGGCCGAGGACGCCCTCGGCCAGCGGGATCCGCTCGTCGCGCACCCGGCCCGCCATGCCGCCCATCCGGATCGCGGAGAAGACGAAGTCCGCGCCGCGCAGCGCGTCGTCCAGGCTCTGGGCGATCCGCACGATGGGCGCGCCGGGAGCGCTGTGCGCCTGTGCGGCCAGTACGCAGGCGATCACCGACAGCCGCTGGTGGTCGGTGTCGTACAGCACCAACTCCTTGACGGCACCCGGCGATCCCGGCTCCGCGAACAGGGACCGGTACACCAGCGGGACGCGGAAACCGCCACCGCCGAGAATCGTCAGCCGCATACTGCCTCCTTCTTCGGTTCGCTTCCGCGCCCCCGCGGCGGGGGCGCGGAACGAGTACGCCGTCCGCGGGCCGGTGGCCGCGGGGAGCGATGCCCACCGGTTCCCTCTTCGACTCCTTCCGGCGGCAGCCTGGGCGTGCGTCCTGTAATGCTGCCTTCACCGCGTACCCCGTTCTTCTGGGGCACAGTGTGCAGCACGCGATCACGCGCACGCCGGAAGGAGCCACTGGTGGCAGACCAACCCGTCCTCGACCCGCTCGCCGCGGTCCGCACCCCGGCCGATCCGGCGACGGATGTGTATCTGACCGGAACCGTGTTCCTGGACATCATCTTCACCGGCCTGGACAGCGCCCCGGTGCGCGGTACCGAGTCCTGGGCCCGGGGCATGGGCTCCAGCCCCGGTGGCGTGGCCAACATGGCCACCGCGCTCGCCCGGTTGGGCCTGCGCACCTCGCTCGCGGCGGCGTTCGGCGACGACATGTACGGCGACTACTGCTGGGAGAGCCTGGAGCAGGACGAGGGCATCGACCTGTCGCTGTCCCGGCGGGTGCCCGGCTGGCACTCTCCGGTCACCGTCTCCATGGCGTACGAGGGCGAACGGACCATGGTCAGCCACGGCCACGAGGCGCCGCCCCCGGAGGAGCCCGCGCCGGTGTGCCCGCCGCCCGCCCGGGCCTGCGTGGCCTCCCTGAGCCCCGGGCGCCGGGAGGAGTGGATCGGGCACGCCGCCCGGCACGGCAGCAGGATCTTCGCCGACGTCGGCTGGGACGACTCGGGGCGCTGGGACCCCGGAGACCTGTCCGACCTGCGGCACTGCGAGGCGTTCCTGCCGAACGCGGCCGAGGCGATGCGCTACACCCGCACCGAGTGCCCGCGCCGAGCCGCCCGCAAGCTCGCCGAACTGGTGCCGCTGGCGGTCGTCACTTTGGGCGAACAGGGCGCTTACGCGGTTGACTCGGCGAGCGGTGAGGCCGCGGAGGTGCCCGCGCTCACCGTGGACGCCCTCGATCCGACCGGCGCCGGTGACGTGTTCGTGGCCGGGTTCATCGCCGGAACGCTCGCCAACTGGCCGCTCGTCAACCGGCTCGCCTTCGCCAGTCTGACCGCGGCGCTGTCCGTCCAGGAGTTCGGCGGCTCGCTCGCCGCCCCCGGCTGGATCGAGATCGCCGCCTGGTGGCAGCACGCCAAGCACTACGACGACCAGGACCGCACCGCGCTGCGCCGCTACGCCTTCCTCGACGACCTGCTGCCCACCGCCGCCCGCCCCTGGCCGCTGCGCCGCGCGGTGCCGACCATCGGCTTCCGGCAGCAGTAGTGACCCCGTCCAGTGCTACCGGAGGGCGAGCGGCGATCGTCCGGATCGACGCGGGCTGGATCCCGCGCGTCCAGCCCGCGTCGATCCGGGTCATCCGGTCGGAAAAGGCCGCCCTGCGTCGCACCGCGCTCGCGCTGCGCGGACGGGCGGTCCGAGCGGTCCTTGGGAACCGGGGCGGAAAACCTCTCGGGCCTGACCGCGGCGCGTCGTACCCTTGAACCCCAGGCCCTAACAGGCATGTCGAGTACGGAAGCGGGACCAGAAGGCCGCAGAGCCTCGCCCATGACACAGACACCCACGCAGCAGCAACCGCAGGCGCGCGCACACTTCGTCGTACCGGCCAAGCACCCCATGGTCACCGTCCTGGGATCGGGTGATTCGCTGCTGCGCGTGATCGAGCGGGCGTTCCCCACCGTGGACATCCATGTACGTGGCAATGAGATCAGCGCTGCCGGGAACTCGGCGGAAGTCGCCCTGGTGCAGCGCCTTTTCGACGAGATGATGCTGGTGCTGCGCACCGGCGCGCCGATGACGGAGGACGCAGTGGAGCGGTCGATCGCCATGCTCCGGCAGGACAGCGGACCGGACGGGCTGGAGGAGACCCCCGCCCAGGTCCTCACCCAGAACATCCTCTCCAGCCGCGGCCGCACCATCCGCCCCAAGACGCTCAACCAGAAGCGGTACGTCGACGCGATCGACAAGCACACCATCGTCTTCGGCATCGGCCCGGCCGGTACCGGCAAGACCTATCTGGCGATGGCCAAGGCCGTCCAGGCGCTCCAGTCCAAGCAGGTCAACCGGATCATCCTCACCCGGCCCGCCGTGGAGGCGGGCGAGCGGCTCGGCTTCCTGCCCGGCACGCTCTACGAGAAGATCGACCCGTACCTGCGCCCGCTGTACGACGCGCTGCACGACATGATCGACCCCGACTCGATCCCCCGGCTGATGGCGAACGGCACCATCGAGGTCGCCCCGCTCGCCTACATGCGCGGCCGTACCCTCAACGACGCCTTCATCATCCTCGACGAGGCCCAGAACACCTCCGCCGAGCAGATGAAGATGTTCCTGACCCGCCTGGGCTTCGACTCCAAGATCGTCATCACCGGCGACATCACCCAGGTCGACCTGCCCGGCGGCACCAAGAGCGGGCTGCGGCAGGTCGTGGAGATCCTGGACGGCGTCCAGGACGTCCACTTCGCCCGGCTCACCAGCACCGACGTGGTCCGCCACAAGCTGGTCGGACGGATCGTGGACGCCTACGAGGCCTATGACAACCGCAACGGCAGCCATACCCGCGGCGGCCGGGCCAGCAAGGGAAAGTAAAAGACACCGCACCATGGCGATCGACGTCAACAACGAGTCCGGCTGGGAGATCGACGAGCAGTCGGTGCTCGAAGTCGCCCGTTACGCACTCCAGCGCATGCGCATCCACCCCATGTCAGAGCTCTCGATCATCGTCGTGGACGCCGACGCCATGGAACAGCTGCACATCCAGTGGATGGACCTGCCAGGTCCCACCGATGTGATGTCCTTCCCGATGGACGAGCTGCGTCCGCCGGGCAAGGACGACGAGGAGCCGCCGCAGGGCCTGCTCGGCGACATCGTGCTGTGCCCGGAGGTGGCCAAGAAGCAGGGCGAGCAGGCTGCCACCCAGCACTCGATGGACGAGGAGCTGCAACTGCTCACCGTCCACGGCGTGCTGCACCTGCTCGGCTACGACCACGAGGAGCCGGGCGAGAAGGCCGAGATGTTCGGCCTGCAGAAGGCGATCCTGGACGACTGGCGCGCGGAGCGCGGCGTCGAAGGGCCCTCCCCGGCCCCCACCATCCACTGACCGCCGTGATCATCGCAAGCGTCCTTCTTGTCGTCATCGCCTGGCTCGCCGCCTGTGCCGAGGCGGGCCTGGCCCGCACCTCGCGGTTCCGCGCGGAGGAGGCGGCCAGGGCCGGGCGGCGCGGCAGCGCCAAGCTGTTGGCGGTCGCCTCCGACCCCACCCGCTACCTCAATGTGGCGCTGCTGGTGCGGGTCGGCTGCGAGATGGCCGCCGCGGTCTTCATCACCGCGGTCTGCCTGCGCTCCTTCGACCGGACCTGGCAGGCGCTGACCGTCGCCATCGCTGTGATGGTGCTGGTCAGCTATGTCGCGGTGGGCGTCTCACCGCGCACCATCGGCCGCCAGCACCCGCTGAACACGGCCACGGCCGCCGCGTACGTGCTGCTGCCGCTGGCCCGCATCATGGGGCCGGTGCCCAAGCTGCTCATCCTGATCGGTAACGCGCTCACCCCCGGCAGGGGCTTTCGGCAGGGACCGTTCGCCTCCGAGGCGGAGCTGCGCGCCCTGGTCGACCTCGCCGAGCAGGACTCGCTGATCGAGGACGAGGAGCGCCGCATGGTGCACTCGGTCTTCGAACTCGGCGACACGATCGTGCGCGAGGTGATGGTGCCGCGCACCGACCTGATCATGATCGAGCGGACGAAGACGCTCCGTCAGGCGCTCACCCTCGCGCTGCGCAGCGGCTTCTCGCGCATCCCGGTCACCGGTGAGAACGAGGACGACGTGGTCGGCATGGTCTACCTCAAGGACCTGGCGCGGCGCGTGCACATCAACCGCGAGTCGGAGAACGATCCCGTCACCACGGTGATGCGGCCCGCCACGTTCGTTCCCGACACCAAGAACGCGGGCGACCTGCTGCGCGAGATGCAGCGGGACCGCAACCACGTCGCGGTCGTCATCGACGAGTACGGCGGTACCGCCGGGATCGTCACCATCGAGGACATCCTCGAGGAGATCGTCGGCGAGATCACCGACGAGTACGACCGCGAACTGCCGCCGGTCGAGGACCTCGGCGACGGCAGCTTCCGCGTCACCTCCCGGCTGGACATCGGCGACCTCGGCGAGCTGTACGGGGTGAAGCTGGACGACGAGGACGTGGAGACGGTCGGCGGTCTGCTCGCCAAGGCCCTTGGCCGGGTGCCGATTCCGGGCGCCAGCGCGGTGGTGGAACTGCCCGAGGAGGCCGGGTACTCGCCCCACGCGCCGGGGGCACTGCGCCTTACGGCGGAGTCCCCGTCGGGCCGCAGGAACCGGATCGGCACGGTGTTGGTGGAGCCCGTCGAGGTTTCGAGGGGTTCGGGGGAGTAGCCGACTCACCGGCGTCGCGGCGCACGAACTGTTCGCCGCCAGCGAGGAGTTCGCGGAGCCGCCGGCGCGCGGTGACGTGCGGCCCAGTGGGCGGATGGTGAAGGAGATTCCGCATCCGGTCGGCTCGCCGCGTTTCGAGAGAAGCTCCAGCGGCCGTCCTCGCCGGAGGGGCGTCGGGAAACCCTCCGCCCGCTGGTCGGCTCAACGTCCGCCGTATGCTCGCTCCATGAGCGACGCAGCAGCCATCGACCCCGAGGACCGCAAGATCATCACGCTGGCCCGCTCGGTGCGCGCCCGCAACGGCGTGCCCGAGGGCGCGGCGGTACGGGACGAGACGGGCCGTACGTATGTGGCCGGGACGGTGGACCTGGCCTCGCTGAGGCTGAGCGCGCTGGCCACCGCCGTCGCGATGGCGGTGGCCAGCGGCGCGAAGTCCCTGGAGGCGGCGGCCGTGGTCAGCGACGCGGAGGCCGTCCCGGCCGAGGACCAGGCGATCGTCCGCGACCTGGGCGGTTCCGGCACGCCCGTCTTCCTGGCGGCGGCGGACGGTAACCTGCGCACCCGTCTGGAGGCATGACGCGGCCGGACCATCGCCGCCCATCAGGGACAATGGGCGGCATGAGCGTTCGCACAGATTCCCCGCAGAACTCCCACCGGGCCGGTTTCGCCTGCTTCGTCGGTCGGCCCAACGCGGGCAAGTCCACCCTCACGAACGCTCTGGTCGGCCAGAAGGTGGCGATCACCTCCAACCGTCCGCAGACCACCCGGCACACCGTGTGCGGCATCGTGCACCGCCCGGACGCCCAGCTCGTCCTGGTGGACACCCCCGGACTGCACAAGCCGCGCACGCTGCTCGGCGAGCGGCTCAACGACGTTGTGCGGACCACCTGGTCCGAGGTCGACGTGATCGGCTTCTGCCTGCCCGCCGACCAGAAGCTCGGCCCCGGTGACCGGTTCATCGCCAAGGAACTGGCGGAGATCAAGAAGACCCCGAAGGTCGCCATCGTCACCAAGACCGACCTGGTCGACTCCGAGCAGCTCGCCGCCCAGCTGATCGCCATCGATCAGCTCGGCAGGGAACTCGGCATCGAGTGGGCGGAGATCGTTCCGGTGTCCGCGGTGGGCGACAAGCAGATCTCGCTCCTCGCCGACCTGCTGGTTCCGCTGCTCCCGGAGGGGCCCGCGCTCTACCCCCAGGGCGACCTCACCGACGAGCCGGAGCAGGTCATGGTGGCCGAGCTGATCCGCGAGGCGGCCCTGGAGGGCGTACGGGACGAGCTGCCGCACTCGATCGCGGTCGTCGTCGAGGAGATGCTGCCGCGCGAGGGCCGTCCGGAGAACAAGCCGCTGGTCGACGTGCACGCCAACATCTACATCGAACGCCCCAGCCAGAAGGGCATCATCATCGGCCCCAAGGGCGCCCGCCTGAAGGAGGTCGGCACCAAGGCCCGCAAGCACATCGAGGCGCTTCTCGGCACCCCGGTCTTCCTGGACCTGCATGTGAAGGTCGCCAAGGACTGGCAGCGCGACCCCAAGCAGTTGCGGAAGCTGGGTTTCTGAGCCGACCGGCGGCGGGCGGCATCGACTCCGGCCGCCAGGCTCAAGGAGGCGGGGTGAGGGCCCTCACGCCCGCTCGCCCAACACCCTTGCGATCAGCTCGCGTTGGGGTGCGGACAGGTGGGGGTCCGCGCAGTACGCCTTGATGCCGTCCACCTCGAGTTCGTAGTTGAAACCGTCCGGCACCCCGGCCGGCCGGTCCGGTCGGCCGTCCGACAGGGCGGCCACGGCCAGGGACCGCAGCCGCGCCTCGTCGTGGCGGCCGGTGGTGTCCAGCTCCGCCCGACGGGTGATCCCGGCGAATCCGCCGGTTCTCGTCACCGCTATCCGCATGCTCTACGCCTACCCCTGCGACGAGGACGGCGCACCCTCGGGGGCCGCCTGCCGGGGGAGTGCGGCGCTGGCCGCCACGCCGACCTGGGACCAGGCCTTGAGCACCGCCTGGTGCTCCTCCCCGTCCCCGTACCGGGCGTGCGCCGCCGCCGCGGTGGCCCTGGCGAAGTCGGCGAAGTCGGCGTCCGACGCGAGCCGGCCGCCGGTGAGGGTGTCGTACCAGATCTGCCCGGCGCGCTCCCAGCTGTGCCCGCCGAGCGTGGCGGCTACCAGGTAGAAGGCGTGGTTCGGGATGCCGGAGTTGATGTGCACGCCGCCGTTGTCCTGCGAGGTGCTGACGTAGCCGTCCATGGTGGCGGGCTGCGGGTCCTTGCCGAGCGCCGGGTCGTCGTAGGCGGTCCCCGGCGCCTTCATCGAGCGCAGCGCGACCCCGTGGATCCCGGGTGCGAGAACGTCCGCGCCGATCAGCCAGTCGGCCTGGTCGGCGGTCTGCCCGAGCGCGTACTGCTTGATGATCGAGCCGAACACGTCGGAGACCGACTCGTTGAGCGCCCCGGACTGCCCGAAGTACTGGAGGTTCGCCGAGTACTGGGTGACGCCGTGCGTCAGCTCGTGCCCGATCACGTCGACGGACCCGGTGAAGTCCTGGAAGATCCGCCCGTCCCCGTCGCCGAAGACCATCTGCCTGCCGTCCCAGAAGGCGTTGTTGTAGCCCTGCCCGTAGTGGACGCTGGCGTTCAGGGGAAGGCCCCGGCCGTCGACGGAGTGCCGTCGGTACGCCTTCAGATAGAGCTCGAAGGTGGCGCCGAGCCCGTCGTAGGCGTGGTTGACCGGCTGGTCCTTGACCGGACCCGCGCCCTCCGCGCGCACCTTGGCACCGGGCAGCGTCTGCTCGTGCCCGGCGTCGTAGATGGTGCGGTTCGGCCGGTCGGCCACCGTTTCGGCGACGGCGGACTCGACGGCCACCGGGGCGCCGATCCGACGCCGGGTGCGGTGCACGGCGTCCAGCTCCAGCGTGTACCGCGCCGGAACGTGCACTTCGGGATCCTCGTGCCGGGCGAGCGACTCCAGCAGGTGCGGCGGGACGATGGGGCAGAAGACGGGACGGTGGGCAGGCACGTTGGTCATGCCCCGCAATCTGGCATCGCGTAGCAGCGTTGTCACGGTACGTGCCCGTAATTGACGAGAACGAGTGGAAGATTCGGGTTTACCCCCTGTTGGCCCGCCGTCTTGCATACTGAGAGGAACCGGGCTTCTCCTGTGCGCCGTGGTGCCTGCCGGGCTAGGCTTCCCACACCATGCGTTTCGGGCTGCTTCTTCTTAGCTGCCGCGGCGAGGGCCTGTAGTCGAGGCCGACCCCCTCCCCGCGGAGTTCGGTGATGCGCGAATCCCGCCCCCGTCGGCCGCCCGAGCCAACAGGACTCTGGAGCCTCACAGCATGAGCAGCACCCCCAACAGCGTCGGCAGGCCCACGCCCATCACCGCCGCCACGGTCCGCCAGCGCCCGTCCGGGATGCCGATCCACCGCTACCGCCCGTACGAGGCCGTGCGGATCCCCGACCGCACCTGGCCGGAGAAGCGGATCACCAAGGCGCCGCGGTGGCTCTCCACCGACCTGCGGGACGGCAACCAGGCGCTGATCGACCCGATGTCCCCGACCCGCAAGCGGGCGATGTTCGACCTGCTGGTCAGCATGGGCTACAAGGAGATCGAGGTCGGCTTCCCCTCGTCCGGTGAGACCGACTTCGCGTTCGTGCGCTCCATCATCGAAGAGGGCGCGATCCCGGAGGACGTGACGATCTCCGTCCTGACCCAGGCCCGCGAGGAGCTGATCGAGCGCACCGTGGAGTCGCTGCGCGGCGCGCCGCGCGCCACCGTGCACCTGTACAACGCGACCGCGCCGCTGTTCCGCCGGGTGGTCTTCCGCGGCGGGCGCGAGGAGACCAAGCAGATCGCGGTGGACGGCACCCGGCTGGTGATGGAGTACGCCGACAAGATCCTCGGCGACCAGACGGTCTTCGGCTACCAGTACAGCCCGGAGATCTTCACCGACACCGAACTGGACTTCGCGCTGGAGGTCTGCGAGTCGGTGATGGACGTCTGGCAGCCGGAGAACGGCCGCGAGATCATCCTCAACCTGCCCGCAACGGTGGAGCGTTCGACCCCGAGCACGCACGCCGACCGGTTCGAGTGGATGTCGCGGAACCTCTCCCGCCGCGAGCACGTCTGCCTGTCCGTGCACCCGCACAACGACCGCGGCACCGCGGTCGCCGCCGCCGAGCTGGCCATCATGGCCGGGGCCGACCGCATCGAGGGCTGCCTGTTCGGCCAGGGCGAGCGCACCGGCAACGTCGACCTGGTCACCCTGGGAATGAACCTGTTCTCCCAGGGAGTTGACCCGCAGATCGACTTCTCGCGGATCGACGACATCCGCCGCACCGCCGAGTACTGCAACCAGATGGAGGTCCACCCGCGCCACCCCTACGCGGGCGATCTGGTCTACACCGCCTTCTCCGGCTCCCACCAGGACGCCATCAAGAAGGGCTTCGAGGCGCTGGAATCGGACGCGGCGGCGCAGGGCAAGGGCGTTGACGAGATCGAGTGGGCGGTGCCCTACCTGCCCATCGACCCCAAGGACGTGGGCCGTTCCTACGAGGCCGTGATCCGGGTCAACTCGCAGTCCGGCAAGGGCGGTATCGCCTACGTACTGAAGAACGACCACAAGCTGGACCTGCCGCGCCGGATGCAGATCGAGTTCTCGAAGATCATCCAGAACAAGACCGACGCCGAGGGCGGCGAGGTCACCCCGGCCGAGATCTGGGCGGTCTTCCAGGACGAGTACCTGCCGATGCCGGACAACGCCTGGGGCCGGATCGCGCTGCGCTCCGCGCAGACCTCGACCACCAACGACGGCGGCGACGCGCTCACCGTCGAGGCGGTGGTGGACGGCACCGAGACCGTGCTGACCGGTACCGGCAACGGCCCGCTGGCCGCCTTCGTCGACGCGCTGGCCGCCACCGGGGTGGACGTACGGGTCCTGGACTACGCCGAGCACGCGCAGACCGAGGGAGCGGCGGCCCAGGCCGCCTCCTACGTGGAGTGCGCGATCGACGGCAAGGTGCTGTGGGGTGTCGGCATCGACGCCAACATCGTGCGCGCCTCGATCAAGGCCGTGGTCTCGGCGGTCAACCGCGCGTACCGCGACTGACCCGACGGACGACCCGCGCGGTCCCGGCCACCAACGCGGCGGCCGGGACCGCGTTTTCGTGACCGGATGAGTACGCGGTACTGACCGCACGTCATCTGTGTGGCTAACATCACTCCAACACGGCGCCGTTGCCGGAGCGTTACTTCCGCGCTGAGCCGCGCTGCGCTGCCTCCGGCGCCCGTGCCGTGGAACGCGATCGGACATCGCGGAAGTTCGCACGTGCCAGGACGAGCCGCCGGAGGGTGCATCGTGGGCCTGCCATCGCTGGAACCGCGCTGTCGGGGCCGATTCGGCTGGGGGGTGCGCACCGTCTGGCACACCGAGGGCGACGGTGAGTTCTACTGCCCCAACTGCGGCGGCGACCGCAACTACTGCCGCCGCACCGGTGTGCGGCGGTTCACCGTGCTGGGCATCCCGCTGCTGTCCCGCGGCTCGGCGGGCACCATCGCCGAGTGCGGCGTCTGCCACCGCCGCTACGGGCTCGACGTACTGGACGCGCCGACCAGCAGCCGCTTCTCCGCGATGCTGCGGGACGCGGTGCACACCATCGCCCTCGCGGTGCTCACCGCGGGCGGCGCCGGATCCCGGCAGGCCCGGCAGACCGCGCTGGAGGCGGTGCGCGAGGCCGGGTTCAGCGACTGCACCGAGGACCAGCTGATCGGTCTGCTGGCCGCGCTCGCCGCGGACGAGGGGCGGCTGCCCGGCTCGTACGACTCGCTGGCCGGCGCCCTGGACGGTTGCGGGACCTGGCTGTCGATCGAGCTGCACGAGGCCCTGGAACCGCTCACCAGGCACCTCGCCCCGCAGGGCCGGGAGCGGGTGCTGCTCCAGGGCGCCCGCATCGCGCTCGCCGACGGTCCGTACCTGCCCGCCGAACGCGAGGCGCTGGCCGCCGTCGGCCGCTCGCTGCGGCTGCCCGCGGAGGACACCGACCGACTCCTGGAGGCCGCCGCCCGCACCCCGTCGTAGGCGACAATGGCTCCATGCTGCGTTCTTCCGGGGGACCGCCCCCGCACCCCCGGCCGAGCCTCCGTGGCGGCGGGCGATGAGCCTGTTCCGCGACGACGGCGTGGTCCTGCGCACCCAGAAGCTGGGGGAGGCCGACCGGATCGTCACCATCCTCACCCGGCGCCAGGGCCGAGTGCGCGCGGTGGCCAGGGGAGTGCGGCGCACCAAGTCGAAGTTCGGTGCCCGGCTGGAGCCGTTCTCCCATGTCGACGTGCAGTTCTTCGCCCGCGGCGGGGAACTGGTGGGCCGCGGGCTGCCGCTGTGCACCCAGGTCGAGTCGATCGCCGCCTACGGCAGCGAGATCGTCACCGACTACGCCCGCTACACCGCGGGTACGGCGATGCTGGAGACCGCCGAGCGGTTCACCGATCACGAGGGTGAACCCGCCGTGCAGCAGTACCTGCTGTTGGTCGGCGGGCTGCGTACGCTGGCCGGCGGGGCGCACGATCCGCGGCTGGTGCTGGACGCCTTCCTGCTGCGTTCGCTCGCGGTCAACGGCTACGCGCCCAGCTTCGAGGCCTGCGCCAAATGCGGACTGCCCGGTCCGAACCGTTTCTTCTCGGTCGCATCGGGCGGAGTGGTGTGCGGCCAGTGCCGGGTACCCGGCAGCGTCGTACCCTCTCCGGAGTCGCTGGAACTGCTGGGCGCGCTGCTCACCGGGGACTGGGAGACCGCGGACGCCTGCGAGGACCGCCACTCCCGGGAGGGCAGCGGGATCGTGGCCGCGTACCTGCAGTGGCATCTGGAGCGCGGGCTGCGTTCGCTGCGGTTCGTGGAGAACGCCGCGGGCCTGGGGCGAAGCCCGCAGACCTTCTAGAAACAGGAAAGTAGGGAACAACGCACATGGCACGTCGTGGGATCCTCGGCCGGGGCCGACGCGAGTACCAGACGCCGGAGCCGCACCCGTCGGGCGCGCGGCCGCCGAAGATCCCCGGCGAGCTGGTGCCCAACCATGTCGCGATCGTCATGGACGGGAACGGCCGCTGGGCGAAGCAGCGCGGCCTGCCGCGCACCGAGGGCCACAAGGTCGGCGAGGGCGTTGTGCTCGACGTGCTCAGGGGCTGCATCGAGATGGGCGTCAAGAACCTCTCGCTGTACGCCTTTTCCACGGAGAACTGGAAGCGGTCGCCGGAGGAGGTCCGCTTCCTGATGAACTTCAACCGCGATGTGATCCGGCGTCGCCGCGACGAGATGGACGCGATGGGCATCCGGATCCGGTGGACCGGACGGATGCCGAAGCTGTGGAAGTCCGTGGTCCAGGAGCTCCAGGTCGCCCAGGAGCAGACCAAGGACAACGACGTCATGACGCTGTACTTCTGCGTCAACTACGGCGGCCGGGCGGAGATCGCGGACGCGGCGGCGAAGCTGGCGGCGGACGTCAAGGCGGGCCGACTCGACCCGTCCAAGGTCAACGAGAAGACTCTGGCCAAGTACATGTACTACCCGGACATGCCGGACGTCGACCTGTTCGTCCGCCCGTCCGGTGAGCAGCGCACGTCCAACTACCTGATCTGGCAGAGCGCTTACGCGGAGATGGTGTTCCAGGACGTTCTCTGGCCGGATTTCGACCGCCGCGACCTGTGGCGGGCGTGTCTGGAGTACGCCTCCCGTGACCGGCGCTTCGGCGGAGCGGTGCCGAACCCGGACGGACTCGGGGCTTCGGGGGCCTAGCCCCGGAAGTGGTCCGGGGCGCGGCTTCGCGACGGGGGAGCCGGGGGCCTCGCCCCCGGAACCACCTCGACTACTTCCGCGCGCACTCCGCGCAGGTGCCGAAGATCTCGATGGTGTGGTCCACGTCCACGTAGCCGTGCTCGGTGGCGATCGCGTCGGCCCACCTCTCGACCGCGGGACCCTCGACCTCGACGGCCTTGCCGCAGCCGCGGCAGACCAGGTGGTGATGGTGGCCGCTGCTGCACCGGCGGTAGACGGCCTCGCCGTCGCTGGTGCGCAGCACGTCCACCTCACCGGCGTCGGCGAGCGACTGCAGGGTCCGGTAGACGGTGGTCAGGCCCACCGAGTCGCCGCGGTGCCGCAGCAGATCATGCAGTTCCTGGGCACTGCGGAACTCGTCGACCTCCGCGAGGGCGGCCGACACGGCAGCGCGCTGGCGGGTGGCGCGTCCCTGGACGGGGGGGTTGGCGGTGGCCACGGTCTCGTCCTCCTCGTTCCGGCTCGCTCCCATTGTGCCAGTGGTTGATGATCGTAAAGCGAATCCGATTTGGTCAGGAGCCCTCGGGCGCCGGTAACCTGAGTTATTCGCTGGGCCGCAGCGGATCCCACATTGACAGCTTCGTCGTACTGAAGAGAGCACCGTGGCCGCCGACAAGATCGACACCATCGTCAGCCTGAGCAAGCGCCGTGGCTTCGTCTACCCCTGCTCCGAGATCTACGGTGGTCAGCGCGCCGCCTGGGACTACGGACCTTTGGGCGTGGAGCTCAAGGAGAACATCAAGCGTCAGTGGTGGCGCTCCATGGTCACCTCGCGCGACGACGTGGTCGGTATCGACTCGTCGGTGATCCTCGCCCGCGAGGTCTGGGAGGCGTCCGGGCACGTCGCCACCTTCACCGACCCGTTGACCGAGTGCACCTCCTGCCACAAGCGCTTCCGCGCCGACCACCTGGAGGAGGCGTACGAGGCCAAGCACGGCCGGATGCCCGCCAACGGGCTGGCCGACATCAACTGCCCCAACTGCGGCAACAAGGGCGGCTTCACCGAGCCCAAGCAGTTCTCCGGCCTGCTCTCCACCCACCTCGGCCCGACTCAGGACTCCGGCTCGGTGGCCTACCTGCGGCCGGAGACGGCGCAGGGCATCTTCACCAACTTCGCGGCCGTGCAGCAGACCTCGCGCAAGAAGCCGCCGTTCGGCATCGCCCAGGTCGGCAAGTCCTTCCGCAACGAGATCACTCCGGGCAACTTCATCTTCCGCACCCGCGAGTTCGAGCAGATGGAGATGGAGTTCTTCGTCAAGCCGGGCGAGGACGAGAAGTGGCACGAGTACTGGATGGACCAGCGCTGGAACTGGTACCGCGACCTGGGCCTCCGCGAGGAGAACATCCGCTGGTACGAGCACCCGAAGGAGAAGCTCTCCCACTACTCGAAGCGCACCGCTGACATCGAGTACCGCTTCAACTTCGGCGGTACCGAGTTCTCCGAGCTCGAAGGCGTGGCCAACCGCACCGACTACGACCTGAACGCGCACTCCAAGGCCTCCGGCCAGGACCTGTCGTACTTCGACCAGGAGGCGGGCGAGCGCTGGACCCCGTACGTCATCGAGCCGGCGGCCGGTGTCAACCGCGCCATGCTCGCCTTCATGCTCGACGCGTACAACGAGGACGAGGCGCCGAACGCCAAGGGCCAGATGGAGAAGCGCACCGTGATGCGCCTCGACCCGCGCCTCGCCCCGGTCAAGGTCGCCGTGCTGCCGCTGTCCCGCAACCCGCAGCTGTCTCCGAAGGCCAAGGGCCTCGCCGCCGACCTGCGGAAGAACTGGAACATCGAGTTCGATGACGCGGGCGCCATCGGCCGCCGCTACCGCCGCCAGGACGAGATCGGCACGCCGTTCTGCGTCACGATCGACTTCGACACCCTGGACGACAACGCGGTGACGGTGCGCGAGCGCGACACCATGAAGCAGGAGCGGGTCTCGCTGGACCAGGTACAGGCCTACCTGGGCGGCCGTCTGCTCGGCTGCTGACGCGTACGGCGAAGGGGCCGGAGGCTGTGGATCACAGCCTCCGGCCCCTTCGCCGTCTGTGCGTCAGGCCAGCAACTGGTCGACGATCCGGTCCAGCGCCGCCAGGTCCCCGGGCGGCAGGGCGAGCAGCGCCTCGGGCGGGGTGTCGAGTATGCGGTCGGCCTCGTCGGCCGCGGCCTTGCCCCGCGGGGTGATGTGCACCAGCTTGGAGCGGCGGTCCGCCGGGTTGGCGGTGCGCTCCACCAGACCGCGCTTGGCCAGGTCGTCCACGATCAGGGTGGCGTAGGGGGCGTCGATCACCATGTACTCGGCCAGCGACCGCAGGGTGTGCGGCTGGGCGGCGATCCGCCGTAGCGCCTTGACCCGGTTGAAGCTCATGCCCAGTGCCTCGGCGACCTCCTTGCGGCGGTCGTGCTGCTCCAGCAGCAGCACTCTCAGGTCGTGCCAGACCCGTGTGGCGGTCTGCGTTCTGTCGTCCATCACGCGTTCACCGGCATCCTGATCTCCTCGGCCTTCAGGCGGTCCGCCGCACGGTCCGCCGTGCCGCGTGCCCAGCGGCCGGAGGTGATGCTACCGATCAGGAAAACGGCCGCTCCACACCCGGCGATGATCCACCAGGCGGTCCTGCCGGCCGTCACGAAGCCCGCCGCGTAGCCGCCCGCCGCGCCCGAGGCCATCACCGAGCCGATGACGGCGACCCCGAGGGAGGCGCCGACCTGGCGGCTGGTGGAGGCGACGGCCGCCGCCACGCCCGCCTGCGAGCGCGGCATTCCGGACACGGCGGTGTTGGTGATCGGCGCGTTGACCAGCCCGAAGCCGATGCCGAAGGCGATGTACGCGCCGATCACCAGGCCCAGCGAGACGTTCGCGGAGAACAGCAGCGCCATCCCCACTCCACTGCCGCACATCGCCGTCCCGGCCACCAGCAGCGGCAGCCGCGGCCCCCGGGAGCCGACGATCCGGCCGGAGAGCGGGGCGAAGAACAGCGACATGGTGGCCATCGGCAGCATCATCAGACCCGCGTGCAGGGCGTCGAGATGGCGCAGGTCCTGTAGGTAGAGGGTGTTGAGGAAAAGGAACCCGCCCAGCGCGGCGAACCCGCAGATCGCTATCACGGTCGCGCCGGAGAACGGCGCGCTGCGGAAGAACCGCAGGTCCAGCAGGGGTTCGGCGCGCCGAGGCTCGTACCAGAGCAGACCGGCGAGGGAGGCGACGGCGATCAGCAGGCAGCTGATGATCAGCGGGTTGCCGATGCCCTTGCCGGGCGTCTCGATGATCGCGTAGGTCACCCCGGCGAGCAGCAGGATCATCAGCAACTGGCCGATCGGATCGGCCCGGCGCGGCTTGGGGGCGCGCGACTCCGGGACGAACAGCCTGGTCAGGGTGAGCGCCAGCAGGCCTATGGGGACGTTGAGCCAGAAGATCGCCCGCCAGCCGGTGGTCTCCACCAGCAGCCCGCCGATCACCGGCCCCGCCGACATGCTTATGCCGACCACGCCGCCCCACACACCGATGGCGCGGGCGCGTTCCTTCGGTTCGGTGAAGACGTTGGTGATGATCGACATCGCGACGGGGTTGAGCATCGAGCCGCCCACCGCCTGGAGCATCCGGAACCCCACCAGCCAGGGCAGACCCGGCGCCAGGCTGCACAGCAGGGAGGCGAGGGTGAAGATGGCCAGCCCCACCTGGAAGGTGCGGCGGCGGCCGATCCGGTCGGCGGTCGAGCCGGAGAGCATCAGGAAGCTGGCGAGCACGAGCGTGTAGGCGTCGATCGTCCACTGCAGACCGGAGACGGTGGTGTGCAGCTCCCGCTGCATCGACGGCAGCGCGACGTTCAGCACGGTGTTGTCGAGGCTGACCATCAGCAGGGACATGCAGCAGATGCCCAGTACGAGGAAGCGTCGTCTGCGGCTCAGCTCTGGCACGGCCACTCCGGAATGTTAGTTGTACTTATGTAATTATTTCTATCGTACAACTAGTGTCCGCAGTGGCCAAAGAGGCTCGCTGTGCGCCGGCCTACGCCGCGAGCCCGCGCAGGACCAGGGCGCAGACGGCCTCGAACGCCGGGTCGATGCCCTCCTCACCCCAGTCGGCCGCGTAGGCCGGGTCGTGGAACCGGCCGGTGGCGTCCCATGCGGCGCGCGCCGCGGCCAGCGGATCGGTGTCGGCGGGCAGGCCCAACTCGCCCTTCGCCACGCCCTCTTGGATGATCTGCGCCAACTGCCGTACCAGCGTGTCGATATGGCGGGCGACCACCTGGCTGTTCTCGCCGGCGAGCACCATGTACGTGGCGAACAGCTCCGGATCGTCGCCCGCCTTGGCCCGCTTGGCCGCGAACAGCGCCGCGAGCCAGCCGCGCAGCCGCTCCGGCGCGGGGCGTTCCGCCCGCGCCAGCCGGGACAGCGTCTCGTGCGACTGGTCCAGCCAGCGCTCGGTCACCGCCTCGCGCAGCGCGGCCTTGCTGGGGAAGTGCCGGTACACGCTTCCGTGGCTGACCCCCAGGGCCCGGGCCACATCGACCACGGTCGCCTTGGCGGGACCGAAGCGGCGCAGCACGTCCTCGGTGGCTTCGAGGATGCGGTCGGGGGTCAGCGTCTCCGGCGGCATGGAAGGGCCAGCCTTTCTGGTGGGCTACTACTTCTCGCTGTCGAGGTGGTGCATCTGCGCGGCCGGGTAGCGGTCGCCCGCGGCGGCGCCGGCGGGGACGGCCTTCTCGATCGCCGCCAGGTCCGCCGCGTCCAGGGTGACGTCCAGTGCGCCCAGCGCCTCGGTGAGGCGGTCGCGGGTCCGTGCGCCGACCACCGGCACGATGTCCTCGCCGCGGGAGAGCACCCAGGCGATGGCGATCTGGGCGACGGTAGCACCCTTGCTGTCGGCCGTCCGGCCCAGCGCCTCGACCAGGTCGAGGTTGCGGTCCAGGTTCTCGCCGCTGAACCGCGGGCTCATACTGCGGAAGTCGCCCGCCGTGGTCTTTCGGTCGCGGGACCAGTGGCCGCTGAGCAGGCCGCGGGAGAGCACGCCGTACGCGGTCACGCCGATGCCCAGCTCGCGGCAGGTCGGCAGGATCTCCCGTTCGATGTCCCGGGAGAACAGCGAGTACTCGATCTGCAGGTCGCTGATCGGGGCCACCGAGGCGGCCCGGCGGATGGTCTCCGCGCCGACCTCGGACAGGCCGATGTGCCGTACGTGTCCGGCCTGCACCGCCTCGGCGATGGCGCCGACGGTCTCCTCGATCGGCACCGCCGGGTCGAGCCGGGCGATCCGGTAGACGTCGATGTGGTCGGTGCCGAGCCGCTGGAGCGAGTAGGCCAGGAAGTTCCTCACCGCCTCGGGGCGGCCGTCGTAGCCGGACCAGCCGCCGCCCGGGTCGCGCAGGGCGCCGAACTTCACGCTGAGCAGTGCGTTCTCCCGGCCCTGCCTGCTGCTCTCCAGGGCCTCCCGGACCAGCAGTTCGTTGTGGCCCATGGCGTAGAAGTCGCCGGTGTCCAGCAGGGTGATCCCGGTGTCGAGGGCGGCGTGGATGGTGGCGATGGACTCACCGCGGTCGGCCTGGCCGTACATCGCGGACATGCCCATGCAGCCGAGACCGAGGGCCGAGGTGGTGGGGCCGGTGGCGCCGAGGGTGCGGGTCTGCATGCGGTGCTCCTTCGATGGGGTGCACGACAAGAATGGCATGCGCGATGACAGATTTCAATATTTGTCATCGCGTGTGCATCGGCGCGACCTCAGCCCAGTCGCGACCTGGCCTCCATGAGGGCGAAGCCCAGCAGGTTCGACCCCCGCCACCGCGCCGGATCCGCGGCGCGCTCGTCGTCCGCCGCCAGGCCGATGCCCCAGACCCGGTCCAGCGGGCTGGCCTCCACCAGCACCCGCGACCGGGTGCCCAGCAGGAAGTCGCGCAGCGCCGGGTGCTGGCCGAACTTGGCGACGTTCCCCTCGACCACCAGATCCCAGCGGTGCCGCGCCCACAACTCCTCGTCGAAACCGCGCACTTGGCGGCCGAGCGCCTTCGCCTCGTTGGGGTGCCCGGCGGCCAGCACCTCCGCCGCGGTCCGCTCGTCCCCGAACAGCCGGGCCTTGCCCGCCATCATCCAGTGCTCGGCCGTCGGATACCGGACGCCGTCCACAGCGAACTCCGCGGGCCACCACTGGCTCAGGCACGACGGCCCGACGCTTCCGTCCCGCGTGGGCCGATGGCCCCAGAACATCAGGTACTTGGGCACCGCCCCGCCGGCCACCAGGGCGGCCAGCGCCTCCCGGTCCCGCATCTCGGAGACGTGACTGATCCGCTGCGTTTCACTCATGCGGTAGATCGTGGCAGGGCAGTATGACAACGAGCCCGCGGATCACGGCGATCACCCCCGTACCGCCGTTGTCCGCGGGCCCGTACCCCGTCGTCACCGCACCTGACGCGGTAGCCGCAGGCTCAGCGCGACCGCCGCCGCGCCGCCCGCCACCTGCACCAGGATCGCCGTCACCAGCGCGTCCCGCATGCCGACCGAGGACGCCAGCGACAGGAACAAGGTGCCCAGGGTCGCCACCCCGAGCGCCAGCGAGGACTGCTGGGTGGTCACCATCACGCCGCTGCCCACCCCGGCGCGGTCCGCCGGAACCTCCGACAGCACGATCCGGAACACCGTGCTCATCGCCAGCCCCTGGCCGAAGCCGAGCACCGCCATGCCGGGCGCGAAGTCCAGCGGCCCCATGTGCGGCCACGACGACAGCGCCGCCGCCACCACGACCAGCAGCCCGATGCCCTGGACGGCCAGTCCCGTGGTCACCACCCGGCGCCCGTGCCGCACCACCAGCCGCGGCGCGAGCAGGGAGGCGGTGAAGAACGCCACCGCCATCGGCGCCAGCGCGCTGCCCGCCCCCACCGGGCCCAGCCGCAGCCCCTGCTGGAGCCCGACCGCCATCACGAACATGAAGCCGCCGAATCCGGTGAAGAACGGCAGCGCCACCAGCAGACCGCTGCGCATCCCGTGGTTGGCCAGCAGCGACGGCGGAACCAGCGGGTCCGCGCCGGAGGCCTCGGCGCGCCGCTCCACCAGCCAGAACCCGGCCGCCACGAACGGCGCCGCGGCCAGCAGCAGCCAGCACCACAGCGGCCAGCCGACCGCCTTGCCCTCCATCAGCGGCACCAGCAGTGCCAGCAGTGTCGCGGCCAGCAGCACCGTGCCCCTGCCGTCGATCCGCGCGGGCTTCGCCGACCGGGTCTCCGGGACCGTACGCAGCGCCAGCAGCATCGCCGCGGCCGCCACGGGGACGTTCACCAGGAAGATGGAGCGCCAGCCGGTGCCCGCGAGGTCCGCGGCGACCAGCCAGCCGCCCAGCATCTGGCCGGCCACCGCCGCTATGCCGCCGGTCGCGCCGTACAGGCCCAGCGCCCGGCCACGCCGCGCACCGGTGGTGGTGGACTGGATGGTGGCCAGCACCTGCGGCAGCATCATCGCGGACGCCGCGCCCTGGGCGACCCGGGCGCCCACCAGCGTCCAGGCGTCCGGCGCCAGACCGCAGGCCAGCGAGGTGAGCGCGAAAAGCGCGGTGCCGATGAGGAAGAGACGGCGGCGGCCGATCATGTCGCCGAGCCGTCCGCCCAGCACCAGCAGCACCGCGTACGCCACGCCGTAGCCCGCCGCGACCATTTCCAGCAGCGCCGGGCCGGTGCGCAGATCGCGCTCGATGGTGGGCAGCGCGACGTTGACGATAAAGAAGTCGATCATGGGGAGTGCCGCGCCGAGCAGCAGGGTGAGCAGGCCCAGCGGGCTGAGCACCGGGGACGCGGAGTCCGGGCCGCCGAGGCGCCGGACGGTCGGCCGGACCGTGGCCCGGGAGGGCTGGAGTTCGGTCTGTGCGATCTGTGTCTTCACGGCCACCACGATGCTGGCCTGCTTAAAGGGGTACCAGAGTGTGGTTATCCAGGTATTGGAAGCACCTGGCAACCGTCTCAGGGGTACGGCACCCTGGTTGCATGAGCGTGAGCACCGATGTACGCCGACGCGAACTGGCCGACTTCCTGCGCAGCCGTCGCGAGCGCATCACCCCCGACCAGGTGGGCCTGCCCACGGGTTCGCGCCGCCGCACCCCGGGTCTGCGGCGCGAGGAGGTGGCGCAGCTGTCCGCGGTCGGCGTCACCTGGTACACGTGGCTTGAGCAGGCCCGCGACATCCAGGTCTCGGCACAGGTGCTGGACGCGGTGGCCCGTACGCTCATGCTCGACCCCGGTGAGCGCGCCCATCTGTTCGTGCTGGCCGGGGTCTCCGACCCGGTGCCGAGCAAGGACTGCCCCACGGTGACTCCCTCGGTGCGGGCCGCCATGGAACAGCTGGAGCCGCTGCCCGCCTGCGTCATGAACGGGCGGTACGACATCCTCGCGTACAACCGCGTCTACGGGCGGCTGGTGGCCGACCTGGACGCCCTGCCGCCGGAGGACCGCAACGTGATGTGGCTGGTGTTCACCGATCCCGCCTGGCGCGAGGCGGTGGTCGACCGGGACGAGGTGATGCGCCGCTGCACCGCCCAGTTCCGCGCCGGGATGGGCGAGTACCTGGCCGAGCCGGTGTGGACCCATCTGGTCAAGCGGCTGGAGCGGGCGTCGGAGGAGTTCCGGGAGATCTGGCGGGAGCACGAGGTCGCCCCGCCGTCCAACCGGCCCAAGCGCTTCCTCAACAGCCGGGTCGGGCTGCTCAACATGGAGCACACCAGCATGTGGCTGCGCCCGCGCAGCGGCACCCGCATGGTGGTCTACACCCCGCTGGACGAGGAGACCCGTATCCGGCTTGAGCGGCTGCGCGAGCTGGCGGTCACGGAGGGGGAGCTGCGGGAACGGGTGCCGGTGACGGTCTGAGCGGTGCCGGCGCGGCGGTGGGGGACAATGGGAGATCGCCCGTACCGTCCGCCGTCCGAAGGAAAGCCCGCCGCGATGACGAACCTGCAGATCGGTCCGCACACCGTGTCGCCGCCCGTGGTGCTCGCACCGATGGCCGGGATCACCAACGCGCCGTTCCGCACACTGTGCCGGGAGTTCGCTGAGGGCGTCGGCTGGGGGGCCGGCTCGCGGCGACTCCCGGGAGATCGCGGCTCCGGGAGCAAGGGGCTGTTCGTCTCCGAGATGATCACCACCCGGGCGCTGGTCGAGCGGAACGAGAAGACCATGCAGCTGATCCACTTCGACGAGACCGAGCGCCCGCGCTCGATCCAGCTGTACGGCGTCGACCCGGTGACCGTCGGCAAGGCGGTCCGCATGATCGTGGACGAGGACCTCGCCGACCATATCGACCTCAACTTCGGCTGCCCGGTGCCCAAGGTGACCCGCAAGGGCGGTGGTTCCGCGCTGCCGTTCAAGCGGCACCTGCTCCGGGCGATCCTGCGGGAGGCGGTGGGCAACGCCGGAGCGCTGCCGGTGACGATCAAGATGCGCAAGGGCATCGACGACGACCACCTCACCTACCTCGACGCCGGGCGCATCGCCGTTGAGGAAGGCGTCACCGCGGTCGCGCTGCACGGCCGCACCGCGGCCCAGCACTACGGCGGAACCGCCGACTGGTCGGCCATCGCCCGGCTGAAGGAGGCCGTCCCGGAGATCCCGGTGCTGGGCAACGGCGACATCTGGTGCGCCGAGGACGCGGTGCGGATGATGCGCGAGACCGGCTGTGACGGTGTGGTGGTGGGCCGCGGCTGCCTCGGGCGGCCATGGCTGTTCGGCGACCTGGTGGGCGTCTTCGAGGGCGAGGGCGGCAGCGCCCGGCCGACGTTCCGGGAGGTCGCCGAGGTGATGCGGCGGCACGCCGAACTGCTCGCCGAGTGGCTGGGCGACGAGGAGCGCGGCGTCGTCGACTTCCGCAAGCATGTCGCCTGGTACACCAAGGGGTTCTCGGTCGGCTCGCAGATGCGCCAGCGGCTGGCCATGTCGTCCTCGCTGGCCGAACTGGACGAGCATCTGAGCGCGTTGGACCTGGACCAGCCGTGGCCGGAGGGCGCCGAGGGGCCGCGCGGGCGTACCGCCGGTACCAAGCGGGTTGTGCTGCCGGACGGTTGGCTGAAGGACCCCTACGACTGCGCGATGGTGAGCGCCGACGCGGAGTTGGACACCTCCGGCGGCTGAGTGTTTCGGGCACGCTCCCCCTGTCCAACATGTGAGACGAGAGCGGGGGGTGTGCGCGTGATTCTCGCCACGCATGATTAGTCACCTGCTCATTTGAGCACCGTGATCGTGTGGCATCGAGTGCCGTCATGTCTCCAATTCATGGCACGGGGTGTCACGCGCATTAACTTCAGTGGCTGTACGCAACCATCACACTGAGTGGCCGTCTGGGGTTCAAACCCGCGACTTCCGCGCTCATGTGTTCAGGTTCTAAACGCGGATGAGCGCTCAGACGGCAAGTGTGGATCGCAGGCCGGATGAGCCATTCCGCTTTCGATCTGCTGGCAGACGAGTGGTTACGCCCATATGACATGGCCGTAGACGCACTGCGCTGCCTTGGAGATGGGTACGCTCCCCGCCGTCAGGGCACACCCCCGTGGGCGAGGAGTCGGTCCAGTGTCGGAACAGCAAACACCGCGGAAGTTCGTCTACGACTTCACTGAGGGCAACAAGGACCTGAGGGACCTGCTCGGTGGCAAGGGCGCGAACCTCGCCGAGATGACCAACCTCGGTCTGCCGGTACCTCCCGGCTTCACCATCACCACCGAAGCCTGCAAGGTCTACCTGGACTCCGGCAGCGAACCCGCGGAGCTGCGCGACGAGGTGAGCGCCCACCTCGCCGACCTGGAACAGCGCATGGGCAAGCGCCTCGGCCAGAGCGACAACCCGCTGCTGGTGTCGGTGCGCTCCGGCGCGAAGTTCTCCATGCCCGGAATGATGGACACCGTCCTCAATATCGGCCTGTCCGACGCCTCGGTGGCCGGTCTCGCCGCCCAGGCGGGCGACGAGCGGTTCGCCTGGGACTCCTACCGCCGCCTTGTCCAGATGTTCGGCAAGACGGTGCTGGGCGTGGACGGCGACCTGTTCGAGGAGGCACTGGACGAGGCCAAGCAGGCCAAGGGAGCCAGCAGCGACCTCGGGCTGGACGCCGCCGACCTGCGGCAACTGGTCGAGGACTTCAAGCAGATCGTGCTCAAGGAGGCGGGCCGCGAGTTCCCGCAGGACCCGCGCGAGCAGATGGACCTCGCCATAAGGGCGGTGTTCGACTCCTGGAACGGTGAGCGCGCCAAGCTCTACCGCCGCCAGGAGCGCATCCCGCACGACCTCGGCACCGCCGTCAACGTCTGCTCGATGGTCTTCGGCAACCTCGGCCCCGACTCCGGCACCGGTGTGGCCTTCACCCGCGACCCGGCCAGCGGCCAGCAGGGCGTCTACGGCGACTACCTGCAGAACGCACAGGGCGAGGACGTCGTCGCGGGCATCCGCAACACCGTGCCGCTCGCCGATCTGGAGCGCATCGACAAGCCGTCCTACGACGAGCTGATGCAGATCATGGAGACGCTGGAGACGCACTACAAGGACCTGTGCGACATCGAGTTCACCATCGAGCGCGGCAGGTTGTGGATGCTCCAGACCCGGGTCGGCAAGCGCACCGCCGCCGCGGCGTTCCGGATCGCCACCCAACTCGTCGACCAGGGACTGATCGACGAGGCCGAGGCGCTTCAGCGGGTCAACGGGGCGCAGCTCGCCCAGCTGATGTTCCCGCGCTTCGACGAGGGAGCCACCGCCGAACTGCTCGGCCGGGGCATCGCGGCATCGCCCGGCGCGGCCGTCGGCAAGGCGGTCTTCGACTCGTACACCGCCGTCAAGTGGTCGCGTTCCGGGGAGAAGGTCATCCTGATCCGCCGCGAGACCAACCCCGACGACCTCAACGGCATGATCGCCGCCGAGGGAATCCTGACCTCGCGTGGCGGCAAGACCTCGCACGCGGCCGTGGTCGCCCGCGGCATGGGCAAGACCTGTGTGTGCGGCGCCGAGGAACTCGAAGTCGACACCAAGCGGCGGCGGTTGACCGCGCCCGGCGGGGTGGTGGTCGAGGAGGGCGACCTGGTCTCCATCGACGGCTCCACCGGCAAGGTCTACCTCGGCGAGGTGCCGGTCGTCCCGTCCCCGGTCGTGGAGTACTTCGAGGGCCGGATGCACGCGGGCGCCGACGACGCCGACGAACTGGTCCAGGCCGTGCACCGGGTCATGGCCTACGCCGACCGGGTACGCCGCCTTCGGGTACGCGCCAACGCCGACAACGCCGAAGACGCCGCCCGGGCGCGGCGGTTCGGCGCCCAGGGCATCGGACTGTGCCGCACCGAGCACATGTTCCTCGGTGACCGCCGCGAGTTGGTCGAGCGGCTGATCCTCGCCGACCACGACGACGAGCGGGCCAGTGCCCTCGACGCCCTGCTGCCGCTGCAGCGCCAGGACTTCATCGACCTGTTCGAGGCGATGGACGGACTGCCGGTCACCGTACGGCTGTTGGACCCGCCGCTGCACGAGTTCCTGCCGGACATCACCGATCTTTCGGTACGGGTGGCGCTCGCCGAGTCGCGCAAGGAGCCGCACGAGAACGACCTGCGGCTGCTCCAGGCCGTGCACCGGCTGCACGAGCAGAACCCGATGCTCGGACTGCGCGGCGTACGGCTCGGCCTGGTCATTCCCGGCCTGTTCACCATGCAGGTACGTGCCATCGCCGAGGCCGCCGCCGAGCGGCGCGAGTCGGGCGGCGACCCGCGTGCGGAGATCATGATCCCGCTGGTGGGCACGGTGCAGGAGCTGGAGTTGGTCCGCGAGGAGGCCGAGAAGGTCATCGCGGAGATCGAGGCCCGCAGCGGCGTCGACCTCGGCCTGAAGCTGGGCACGATGATCGAGCTGCCGCGCGCCGCGCTGACCGCCGGGCAGATCGCGGAGGCCGCCGAGTTCTTCTCCTTCGGCACCAACGACCTCACCCAGACCGTGTGGGGCTTCTCCCGTGACGACGTGGAGGCAAGCTTCTTCACCGCGTACCTGGAGAAGGGCATCTTCGGCGTCAGCCCCTTCGAGACCATCGACCGGGACGGCGTGGGCTCCCTGGTCAGGCACGCGGTCGAGGCGGGCCGGGCCACCCGGCCGGACCTCAAGCTGGGCGTGTGCGGCGAGCACGGCGGCGACCCGGAGTCCGTCCACTTCTTCCACGAGGTGGGGCTGGACTACGTCTCCTGCTCACCGTTCCGCATCCCGGTCGCGCGCCTGGAGGCGGGCCGCGCCGCGTCGCGCGGCGAGGGAAGCGACAACCGCTAGGCCATTTCCGGAAATCCCTCACTGGAAGGCGGCGCCCTGTGCGGAGGGCGCCGCCTTTCCATTTCTCTGTGCGTTCCCCGCCGGGCGCGGAGCGCGGCTCGCGCACCTGACCGGAAGCGGGGCCGGCCGGTGCGTTCCTCCACGGGCGTGCGTGACCGGTGCGTGCGTGTTTTGGTGTATATGCGGTGGGCGGCGGTGCTGACGGGAGGCGGGGTGAGTGCCATGCCGGTCCTGGCGGCCCGGGGGCTGGCGGGGCTGGCGGTGGCTGCCCTCACCGCGGTGCTCACCGCCTGCGGCGGCGGGCCGCACGCCTCCGGGGGGCGGACCACGCCCGGTCAGGTGGCGGGCGTCGACTGTCTGCGGGCCAGGTGCCTGGCGCTGAGCTACGACGACGGCCCCTCCTCGTACACCGCGCCGCTGCTACGGGTGCTGGAGGGGCGGCACGCCACCGCGACGTTCTTCCTGATCGGGCGGCAGGTGCGCGGCTACCGGCAGGACGTACGGCGCCAGTACCGGGACGGCGACGCCATCGGTGACCACACGGTCAGCCACCCCGACCTCACCCGCCTCTCCTCCGCCCGGGTCAGGTACCAGATCACCACCGCGGCACGGCAGATCGCGGCGGCCGACGGCCTCACCCCGACCATGCTCCGGCCGCCCTACGGCGCGCAGGACGCGCGGATACGGGCGCTGGCCCGGGCGGCCGGGCTGTCCGTGGTGATGTGGAACGACGATCCACGCGACTGGCAGGTACGGGACGCACCCCTCATCGAACGCCAGGTGCTGGAGCAGGCCCGGCCCGGCGGCATAGTGGAACTGCACGACCGCTACGCCGCCACGGTAGCGGCGACCCCACACCTCATCGACGCGCTCCGCGCCCGCGGCTACACCCTCGTCACGATCCCCCAACTCCTCGCCCACTCCGGCGGCCTGCGGCCGGGAGCCGTGTACTTCCACGGGCCATGAGACGGGTTCGGGGAAGCCGGGGCCCGCCCCCAACCCCTGTACCCGCCGCCGAAGACGTCAGCCGAGGCGGAAACGCAACCTGCAGATGACCGCGTCGGTGTCCCTGCGGACCGCGTGGGCCAGGACCGCGCCGCGCTGGTTCTGCAGCAGCCGCTGCCACAGGTGCGCGGGCTCGACCTCCGGGATCATCACGGTGATCCGGGTACCGGGGCGCTCGGCCGTCAGGTCGCGGATCAGCTGGGTCACCGGGCGGCCCAACGCCCGCCGGGGGCAGGGCAGTTCGACCAGCGGCACGCCCGGGTTCCACAGGTCCCAGTCGCGGCGCAGCGACTCCGTGTGCGCCTGGTCCTCCGGGTCGGGCGCGGTGACCGTCACCGCCATCACCTCGTCGCCGAGCGAGGACGCCGCGGTCAGCGCCTCGCTGGTGAGCCGGGAGAGCGTGGAGACCGGCACGATGACCAACGACCGGTCGCGGCGCGGCGGTTCGGGGACGCGGCCCAGCCCCAGTGTCTCGCCGATCCGGGTGTACGCCCGGTGGATCCGCTCGAACAGCAGCACCAGCAGCGGCAGCGCGACCACGATGATCCAGGCGCCCTCGGTGAACTTCGTGGCCGTCACGATGACCGCCGCGACACCGGTCAGTACCGCGCCGAAGGCGTTCAGCGCGGCCTTGGCCGCCCAGCCGGAGGACCGCTCCGCACGCCAGTGGATCACCATGCCCACCTGGCAGATGGTGAAGCCGACGAAGACACCGATGGCGAACAGCGGCACGATCGTGTTCGTGTCACCGCCGGAGAACACCAGCAGCGCCGCCGACACCGCCGCCAGCGCCAGCACACCGTGCCGGTGCACCTGGCGGTCGGCCTTGAGCGCGAAGACATGCGGCAGGTGGTTGTCCCGGGCCAGCAGCGCCATCAGCACCGGCAGTCCGCCGAACGAGGTGTTGGCGGCCAGCGCCAGCAGGATCATGGTGGCGAACTGCACCACGTAGAAGGCCCAGTTGTGGCCGAGCGAGGCGTCCGCCAGCTGGGCCAGGACGGTGACCCCTTCGACCGGCTGTAGATGGAACCGGCCGATCAGCACCGAAAGGCCGATCAGCATGATGCCCAGCAGCGCGCCCAGCGCGACCTCGGTGCGCTGCGCCCGCTTGACGCGCGGGGTGCGGAAGGTCGGTACGGCGTTGGCGATCGCCTCCACACCGGTCAGCGCGGAGCATCCGGCGGAGAACGCCTTGAGCAGCAGCAGCGCGCCCACGGTGGTGGCGTTGGCGGCCACCACGGAGCTGTGCCCGACGGCGGTCACCGTGCTCGCCGGATGGTCGCGGAACAGGCCCACCACTATGAGGGCCAGGATCGAGCCGACGAAGACGATGGTCGGGACCATGAACACCCGCGCCGACTCGGCGATGCCGCGCAGGTTGACCGCGGTGACCACGACGAGCACCGCGAGGCACAGCCACAGCCGGTCGCCGTAGAGCGCGGGGAAGGCGGAGGTGAGCGCGGCGACACCGGCGGTGACCGAGACCGCCACATTGAGCACGTAGTCCAGGATCAGCGAGGCCGCCGCCACCAGACTGGTGCGGCGGCCCAGGTGTGTCCTGGCCACCGCGTACGACCCGCCGCCGTTCGGGAACGCGGCGATGACCTGGCGGTAGGAGGCGACGAGCACCGCCAGTAGGGCGGCGATCGCCAGGGTCACCGGGAGCGTGTAGCCCAGGCCGTGCGCCCCGGCCGCGGCCAGCACCAGCACGATCGACTCCGGGCCGTAGGCCACGGAGGCCATGGCGTCCAGCGAGAGGGCGGCCAGGCCGCCCAGGGCGGTCAGCTTGTGGCGGTCGCCGGTATCAGGGGGCTGCTCGCGGGTTGTGGCGTGATCTGTGGACTGCGACGCTGTGGTGGTCATGCGGCGTGGTACCTCCGTACGGGAGATCTCAGAATTCCCGCGCGTGGGGGCGCACCCCGGTTCCCTAGCGCCGTCTTTGCACGCACTGCCTCTTCCCTGACGGGATCTTTACGCGGCTCGCCCACCGCCCACCCGGGACCGTTCAGCGTGCGGTTGGCGGTGCGCCGCGGCGGCTTTGCCCCGCCCACCCCGCCGTAAACCCAAGCCCGGCGGGCGCGCCGCCGAACAGGTGGGCGGGTGGGCTAGTCCAGAGCCTCGTACCGGACGCCGGTCAGTTGCTCGGACGCCGCCCAAAGCCGCTCCGCGGCGACATCGTTGCGGGTCCACGGCGCACGCCAGGAGAGCCCCGGCGCGCCCCCAAACGCCAGGAACCGGGGCCCGAGGAACGCGTCGCCCCGCACCCCCGCCGCCGTTGCGGCGTAGAGCGTCGGCAGGGCCCCCGCCCGCGGCGACTGCGCGACGAGGTTGCCGAGCCGAACGAAGCCCTTCTGGAGATTGGTGTCCGCGTAACCGGGATGCGCCGCGGCGGCGATCACATCGGATCCGGCCGCCCGCAACCTGCCGGCCAGTTCATGGACGAACAGCAGGTTGGCGGTCTTCGACCGCCCGTAGGCCATCCAACGCCCGTACCTGCGCTCACTGTTGAGATCACCGGGATCGATGTTGGCGATGGCGTGCAACCCGCTGGAGACGCTCACCACCCGGGCCCCCGGCGTAGCCAGAAGCAGCGGCAGCAGCAGCCCGGTCAGCGCGAAGTGCCCGAGGTGGTTGACACCGAACTGCGTCTCGAAGCCGTCCACCGTCCTGGCGTACGGCACCGCCATCACGCCCGCGTTGTTGACCAGCAGGTCAAGGCGTTCGCCGGGAAAGTCCCCGGCGAACGCCCGCACCGTCGCGAGATCCGCGAGGTCCAGATGGCGGTAGGCGGCCCGGGCCGACGGTACCTCGCGGACCAACCGCTCGACCGCCGCCTGTCCGCGCCGCTCGCTGCGGCAGGCGAGCACGACGTGTTCGCCGTGCCGGGCCAGCTCCCGCGCCACGCAGTAGCCGATGCCGCTGTTGGCACCGGTGACCACCGCGGTACGGCCGGTCTGATCGGGTATGTCGTTCGCGGTCCAGCCCATCGCACCAGCCTGTTCGTCGCTCGGCTTTGGCGGGCACCTACCCGGCCTCGCGGTGATCAGCCTAGGTCCGGGCCGTTCACTCGTCGATTCCGGAGCGTTCCACTCCGGCGACGATGAAGCGCTGTAGCACGACGAACACCACCAGCAGCGGCAGGATCGACACGGCCGCCGCGATGAACATCTCGTGCAGGTTGACCGTCTGCCCGGTGTTGAACGTGGCCAGCGCCACCTGCACCGTCCAGGACTGCTGGTCCTGGCCGATCACCAGCGGCCACAGGAAGGCGTTCCACGAGCCGACGAAGACGATGGTGCCGACCGCGGCGAAGACCGGCGCCGAGTTGGGCACCACGACCCGCCAGTACGTACGCCAGTAGCCGAGCCCGTCCACCCGCGCCGCGTCCTCCAACTCCCGTGGAAAGCCCAGGAAGTACTGCCGGAACAGGAACGCCGCGAACGCGCTGAACAGCGTGGGTACGATCAGCCCGCGCAGCGTCGAGATCCAGCCGAGAGTGGAGACCAGCACGAAGCTGGGGACGAAGGTGACCGCCGACGGGATCATCAGGGTGCCGAGGATCCCGTAGAAGACCTGGTTGGCCCAGGGGTACGGGATGCGGGCCAGGCCGTATCCGGCCAGCGAGGCCAGCAGCAGCGTTCCGGCGGTGGTCGCCACCGCGATCCGGGTGGAGTTCCACAGCGCGTGCAGCATCGGCACCGAAGGATCGTCGAACAGTTCGCGGACGTTGCCCCACCGCACGTGTGTGGGGAAGAAGGTCCAGTGGGCCCCGGTGATGTCGGACTCGCCGGCCAGTCCGTTCCGTACCAGCAGGTAGAACGGGATCAGGAACAGCGCGGCGAGTGCGACCAGGATGACCAGCCGCAGCGCCCGCGCGAACCCGCGCAAGCCGTCGCCCATCACGCCTCCTTGCGGCCGAGGCCGAACCAGCGTGCCTGCGCCACCGTGACCACCGCGATGATCAGCGCGAGCACCACCGCGCCCGCGCTGCCCAGCCCGAGGTCCTGGCCCTGCCCGAGCGCCACGTAGTACAGGTAGACCAGCGGCGGCCGGGCGTACGGCGGATAGCCGCGGGCGGTGGACAGCAGGTTGTAGAACTCGTCGAACGCCTGGAACGCGTTGATAACCAGCAGCAGCACCACCGCCACCGAGGTGGCCCGCAGCTGCGGGAAGGTGATGTACCGGAAGACCTGCCAGCCCGGCCGGGCGCCGTCCACCGCCGCCGCCTCGTACAGCGTGCTCGGGATGCGCTGCAGACCGGCCAGGAACAGCACCAGGTAGAAGCCGGCCTGCAACCACAGTCGTACGGTCACGATCACCACCCAGTACCAGGGCGGACGGGTGGTCGACAGCCAGGCGACCTGATCCGCGCCGAACCAGCCGAGAACGGTGTTCGCCAGCCCGAACCGCACCCCGTTGAAGATCGACAACTTCCAGATCATCGAGGCGACGACGTACGAGCAGGCGGTCGGCAGGAAGAACACCGAGCGGAAGAACGCCCGGGCGAACCGCAGCCGGTTGACCATCAGCGCCAGGGCGAGCGAGAGCGCGTACGTCGCCGGGACGATGAACAGCGAGAACACCGCGAAGGTGGCCAGGCTGGAGGTGAAGGCCGAATCCGACAGTATCGCGGTGTAGTTGGCGAACCCGACGAAACGGGTGGGCGTCACCGTGTTGTGGGCGTCGAAGAAGCTGAGCGTGACGCTCCACAGCAGCGGTACGTAGCCGAAGACGGTCAGCCCGATCACGAACGGGCCGGTGAACACCCAGAACCACAGGTAGCGCCGCTGCGGCCCGAGCAGTCGGGTCAGCATCCGCTCAGCCCGACTTGCGGCGCACGCGCCGCAGTTCGGCGTTGACCGTGGCCACCGCCGATCTCACCTGCGCCGCCGGGTCGGCGCCGTCCTTGATGATCCGGCTGACCGCGTCCGTCAGCGCCACCTGCGACCTGGGCGTCCACAGCAGCGGAAGCGCGTGCCCGTGGTCGGTGCTGAACCGTACGGCGTCGGCCGCCGCGCCCGAGCGCAGCTTCGCCGCCTTCCTCGCCAGGGAGAGCCGGGCCGGGATGTGGAATCCGTAGGAGAGCGCGAAGTCCTCCTGGTAGTCGGTGCGATCCACCCACAGCCACTTCACGTACGCCTTGGCCGCGTCGATGTGCCTGCCGCGTGCGCTGACCGCCGAGGCGTAGGCGCCCACCGGCACGGCCGGGCTTCCGGCGGTGCCGTCCTGGGGGAACGGCAGCACACCGAAGTCATCTCCGAGCGCCTTGCCGATCTGCGGCAGCGCCCACAGTCCCGTCCACTGCATGGCGGTCAGCCCCTGGGTGAACGCCGACGGGTCGGACCAGTCCGCGGGTGCGCCGAGCAGCAGTGATCCGCTGGCGTACAGGGTGTGCAGCTTGCCCAGGGTCAGCGCGGCGGCCGGGTCGTCGAATCCGGCCTTCCCGTCGTCGGTGACGAGCCGCAGCCCGGCGGCGACCAGCGGGATGCCGCCCTGGCCGAGCACACCGGCGCCGCCGTCGTTGCCGAGGAACAGGCCCTTGGTGTCCTTGCCGGTCAGCGCGTGGGCGGCGGCCACCAACTCGTCCAGCGTCCGCGGCGGTTGGACGCCCGCCCTGGCCAGCAGGCTCTTGCGGTAGTACAGCATCTGCATGTCGATGGCCTGCGGAACGCCGTAGACCCTGCCCTGGTACGTCTTCGGCTCCAGCACCGCCGGGTTGAAGTCGGCGCGGACGTCCTTGACCAGGTCGGTGAGGTCCACCACCTGGCCGCCCTGGATCTGGTCGATGGACGGTCCGCTGTCCTCGAACACATCGGGACCGGCATCGGTGAGCAGCGCGGCGGCGGTCTGCTGGTCGTAGTCACCGGGCCGCCACTGGACGGTGACCTCAGCCGGCCGGTACGCGGCCGCGTACCGGCGTACGGCCTGCTCGGTGCTCGGCTCGCCGTACTGGTGGTACCACTGCGACAGCGCGGGACCACTGCCCGAACCACCGCCGCCGCGGCCGGTGTTCGACCCGCAGGCGGCGGCGAGCGCGCCGGTGAGTGCCAGGCCGCCGCCGAGTCCGAGCAGTCGGCGGCGGGAGAGCGCGGGAAGCGTGCTGTGCTGCGGCTCCGACATGGTCTAGAAGTATCGCCCGGTTGCGTGTGACACGCATTGCGAACACGTGAATTGGTCAGCGCCATTCCACCGCGAAGGCGCGGGCCGGGTTGGCGACGAAGAACGCGTTCGCCACCTCCTCGCCCAACTCACGGACGATGCGCGGCCGGAGTACCCGCAGCAGGAACGGCATGCCGGGACCGCCACCGGAGGCGGCCCGCGCCGCGGCGGTCGTGGTGTCCGCGCCGATCAGAACCTGGTCCGCGTGGCCCGACGCGGCCAGCGTCACCAGCGAGTCGAACAGCCGCCAGTCCGTCGCGTGGTTGGCCCGTGACGGCCCGTCGAACGCCAGGAACGCACCGGATTCCGCCGCCTCCCGCTGCACCCGCAGATCGGGGGAGCGGTTGAGGTGGCCGAGGACCACCGAGGTCGGCGGCACCGCCAACCGCCCGCACAGCAGGTCGAGTACGTCCAGCGGCGCGGTGCCCAGCTCATGGTGAACGGCGATCGGCGCGCCGGTCGCGTGGTGTGCCTCGGCTGCGGCCGTCATCACCTGGCGGGCGTGCGCGTCCAGCCCGTGGAAGGCACCGGCGACCTTGATCAGGCCGGCCCTCACCGGTTCGGCCGGACCGTCCGGGTCCTCGTCCCGGCGTACGCCCTCGGTCAGTTCGGCCACGAAGAGTTCGGCGAGCCGGTGCGTCACGCGCTCCAGCACACCGGGCGCGCAGTGGGCGGCCTGGTGCAGGCCGGTGGCAGCGACGATGTGTACGCCCGCGTCGCGGGAGACCTGGGGGAGCGCGTCGGTGCGGCGGGCGGTGCCGAACGGCGACCACTGCACGACCGCCTGCCCGCCCAACTCCCGGAAGGCGCACAGCTCCTGGGTGGCCGCCTCCGGGTCGTCCAGCTCCTGGCCGGGCAGTTGCGGGCTGCGGAAGAACAGGTGGTCATGGGCGTCGCAGACGCCCAGCTCGGCGGCGGGGATGTCACCGAGCACGGTACGGACGGCGGCCCGGGCGGGCTGGCTCTGTCGCATCGCGGCTTTCCGTTCGGGTGGCGGGGGCCGGGACGCGTGCCCGGCCGTCAACGATCACGCCGTTACACGGTAGGGGCGGCCCGCTCGGGTGGGCGGGGTCAGTCCGTGGCGTCGCTGGCGGGGGACCAGATACTGATGATGCCGGGGAGCTCGGACAACTCCGAGACCAGATGGTGCACCTCGCCCCGGCCCTCGATGGACAGCCGCACCTCGGAGGTGCCCGCGGGCCGCTCGTGCTCCTCCTCGTCCTCCAGCCAGGGGGCGTGCTCCACTCGTACGTCCACCACCCGGAAGCCCTCTCCGGTGCACCGCTCCAGGACGCGCGGCAGCACACCGCCGCCCGAACGGTAGGCGAGCAGCAGCTGGGCGTGCTCGGCCGCGGAGACGCTCGGGAAGCGGCGGGTTATCAGCGGATAGCCGCGGATCACCAGGAAGTGCCCGAACGTCGCGGCGACCGCCAGCAGGGGCAGCCCGCCGCCGCAGGCCATGCCCACGCCACAGGTCAGCCAGATGGTGGCGGCGGTGGTCAGACCGCGCACCGTGTGGCGGTGGACGAAGATGATCCCGCCGCCGATGAAGCCGATGCCGGAGATGATCTGCGCGGCCACCCGCGAGGGGTCGAAGGAGACGTGTTCCAGGGCCAGTACGCCGTTGAAGCCGTGCTGGGAGACCTCCATGAACAGCGCGCTGCCGACCCCGACCAGAGTGTGGGTCCGCAGCCCGGCACTCTTCTGCCGGATCGCCCGCTCCAGGCCGATCAGTGTGGAGAGCACCAGCGCGAGCCCCAGCTCGGCCAACTGCCGCAGGCCCTGCCCGGCGGCCGGATCCCACAGCGGCAGCGCGATCGTCCGCATCGGTCACCTCCCAACCGAGAATGTGTGGTCGAGCCTATCCCCGGAGGCTGACAATCGGTCAGTCACCCAACTCCAATGGCTCGCGCGGGTAGGCGTTCGTCCGGGTATGTCTGGAATGAGGTGAAAGCCCCGGGTGCGGGTGGGGCGGACCGTAAAGGTGGGGAAAGCTCGCTGCAAAGTGGAGTAAACCAATCCGAACGGATTTCCGTCTCTTCTCTTGAGAAGGACTGCCCGAAGCCTGAAGAGAGAGCGACGACCGTGGGACTCACGTCCAAAGTGTTCTTCATAGTGCTGGTGATCATCGCGGTAGCGGTGGTCGCCGCCGCGCTATGGCTGTGGCCGCGCGCCGCCAAGCGGGGTCCGGTGCCGTGGCTCGGTCGGCTCGGGCTGATCGCCGCGACGCAGGTCGCCATCCTGGGCGTCATCCTCGTCGCCGCCAACAACAACTTCGGGTTCTACTCCTCGTGGAACGACCTGCTCGGCAGCCCCGAGGGCCAGCAGCTCGTGGACGCGGGCCACACCACCGACGGGCGCCCGGTCAGCCTGGTCGTCCAGGGCAAGACCGACGCCGGGCTCAAGGGCGGCAAGTCCAAGGCCGGTGAGGTCGAGGCGGTCACCTTCCGCGGCCCGTCCTCCGGGCTGACCACCGACGGCTTCGTCTACCTGCCGCCGCAGTACTTCCAGAAGGGCCACGAGAAGGACAAGTTCCCGGTCGTCGTCGCACTCACCGGCTACCCGGGCGTGGCGAAGAACCTGATCACCGGGCTGAAGATCCCGCGCACCGTCTCCGATGACATCGTGGCCAAGAAGATCAAGCCGACCATCTACGTGATGGTGCGGCCCGCCATCGTGCCGGGCCGGGACACCAACTGCACCGACGTCCCCGGCGGCCCGCAGGCGCTGACCTTCTTCAACCAGGACCTGCCGATGGCGATCGCCAGCCAGTATCGCACCAGCGACACCCCCGGCACCTGGGGCGCCGTCGGCGACTCCACCGGCGGTTACTGCGCGCTGAAGTTCCCCATGACCAACCCCACCCGGTACGGCGCGGGCGCCAGCCTGTCCGGTGACTACTTCGCCCGGCAGGACCACGACACCGGTGACCTCTACGCGGGCAGCGCCCAGGTCAAGCGGGAGAACGACCTGATCTGGCGGATGGAGCACCTGCCCGCCCCGCCGGTCTCGCTCCTGCTGACCAGCAGCAAGAAGGGCGAGGACAACTACGGTCCCACCATGAAGTTCGTGTCGAAGGCCAAGGCGCCCACCAGGATCGACACGCTGATCCGCGACGAGGGCGGCCACAACTTCAAGACCTGGCGCGCCGAGTACCCCGAGGTCATCCTCTGGCTGGACAAGCAGCTTTCGGCACGCGTCCAGCAGCCGTAGCGGCGACTAGCGGCGACGGTTATTCCAGACAGCCCGAGGGCCTGTCCGCAACTAATTCGCGGACAGGCCCTCAGGCTGTCAGGCGCGGTTAGTCCGCTTATTGCGTGATTGCTTATGCGGTACGCGTCACAAAAACCGGGGACCCCCAGCCGCCGACGGAAAGCCGGCGGCCAGGGAGCTCCCAGGATGAGACGGTCAGTGGTTGGCCGCGCCGTTCCCGGACAGAACGGGGATGTTGTCCAGGATGTGCGACAGCGGGGCATCGCCCTGGCTGAAGCTGGAGTTCTCCGTGCACATCTGGCTGCCGTTCTGGTTGATGATGTCCTGCAGCTGGACGTTGATGGGCACGAGGTTGACGATGGGAACGTTGGCCTGGACGTTCCTGATCGGGATTGCGATGCACGGCTTGTTGAGCGTGCCCTGGACCAGGCCGATCTGCGGGCTCATGTAGCCGCCCGTGGTCGTGTTCCCGTACCTCTGCTCCGAGCCGTTGCCGTTGGCGGAGTTGGGGCCGTGGTCGTCGCCGATGGCCATCGCCGGCGCGGCAGAGACACCAACGATGGAAGTGACCACCGCAGCTGTAGCGAGAATCTTCTTGATCACGCGAGTTTTTCCTTCCGATCCTGGAGCGCCCCACTACCGGAGCAGACTGCACAACTCCCGGCGCAAGGAGAAGTTCCTATCGTTCACCCTCCCGGCGCAATTTCATGCGCCACCGGAGTGTGCAATTCGTGTAATGGAATCCGCTGCTGTGTTCGTGCTCCGTACGCATTCCGTCACGCCTCCCGGGAGGCGCCCGCGGCGACCTGGGGCGCGGCCCGGGACGGCCGGCGGTGCTGGGCGTAGGATTCCCGGGTGGCGTCTGAGGCAGAGGAACCCGAGGAGCCGCTGGTCACCATCGCGCCGTACGCGCCGCCGCCGCCGGATCCGCTGGACCGGCCGTGGGTCGGGCCGATGTTCGTCATCGGCGTTCCGGTGGCCCTGGCGGTGGTCGTCTTCCTCTTCCTGCTGCTCCGCTAGCGCCGCCGGGCCGCCGCGTTCGCCGTGCGCAGCGCCACCGTGGGCCAGGTACGGCGACGGCGCGCCGTTCACCAGACCCGCGCCGAAGACCACCGCGACGGGCGCCGCCGGGACCTCGCCGACGTCGCGCACGCGGGTCGGGCGCCGTGTACATCCAGGTGGCGGGCAGCAGTGCCAACCTACAAGCGGCCGCGGTCAGTTGGGCGGTGCTCCGCCCCCCTTGCGCGTCCTCGGCAGCAGCGCACGTATGCGTTCGCGCATCCCCATGACCCCCGTTGTCGTCGTTCACCGGGGATCACCGACGCCGCTGCGGCGCGGGCCGGTTCCGGTGGTGGCATGATGACGGACCATGGACGCTGGCCGCCTGCCCGTATTCGTGTACGGCACGCTGCGTCCCGGCGAGGCCAACCACGGGCTGCTGCTCGGCCGCACCGCCGCCGAGACGCCCGCCGTACTCCCCGGTGCGCTGCTGTACGAGGGGCCCGGCTATCCGTACGCCGTGGACGATCCGGGCGGCGGCGAGATCCGCGGTGAGCTGATCGATCCGCTGCCCGAGGTGTACGAGGCGGTGCTGGCGGATCTGGACCGCCTTGAGGAGTACGTGCCGGGTGCGCCCGGCAACCTCTACGATCGCCTTGCCCGCGAGGTCCGCGTGGCGGCCGGGCACGTCCGCCCGGCCTGGGTCTACCTGGCCGGCACCGCGACGGCCCGCGCCCTGCGGGCCGACGGCGTCCCCGTCCGGGGCGGGGACTGGCGCCGGCGGCGCCTTCCCGGCGCTCCGGGGTAGCGGCGCCCCTCCCGCCGGCCCAACCTCCTTACCGGAAAAGGCGCTTCACGGAGGACACGTCGGCGCAACGCCGACGCAACTCGCCGTCGGCAGACTTGAGCCATGACGGATGTGACGCCCGAGCCCGAGTCCGGTTCCGACTTCGATTTCGACGGTGTGTTCGACAGTACGGCGCAGCTCATGTCCCTGGTCTCCCGGCAGCTCAGCGCGCAGCTGACCCGGATAGCCCCGCCCGGTCGGCGCACCGACGAGACCGCGCGGGCCCGGTCGGCCGCCTGACGAGGCCGGAACCGGTCCGGCGCGGCGACGCGCGGGCGCGGCTGTCAGTGGCTGCGGTTACCGTCGCAGTATGGACTGGAACCACCCGGTGGCGGCCACCACCGGCGCCCCATACGACGAAGCGGCCACCGAGCGCTGGGTGCCCGAGCCGGACAAGCGGCCGGGCCGCACGGCGTTCCAGCGCGACCGCGCCCGGGTGCTGCACTCCGCCGCGCTGCGGCGGCTGGCGGGCAAGACTCAGGTGGTCGACCCGGCCGCCGCGACGCCCGAGGTCAACACCAGTCCGCGCACCCGGCTGACGCACTCCCTTGAATGCGCCCAGGTCGGCCGGGAGTTGGGGGCGGCGCTCGGCTGCGACGCCGACCTGGTGGAGACCGCCTGCCTGGCGCACGATCTCGGCCATCCGCCGTTCGGACACAACGGCGAGCAGGTGCTCGCCGAAGTCGCCAAGGATTGCGGGGGGTTCGAGGGCAACGCGCAGTCGCTGCGGCTGCTGACCCGGATAGAGCCCAAGCGGTTCACCACCGATGGCGCGGGCCGCGTCTCCAGCGTCGGCCTCAACCTCACCCGGGCCGCGCTGGACGCCGCCACCAAGTACCCCTGGCGTCAGGGCGGTCACCCCACGGACCCGGCCTCCCGCAAGTTCGGGGTGTACGAGGACGACGAGCCGGTCTTCAACTGGCTGCGGGCGTCCGCCCCGTCCGGCCGCCAGTGCTTCGAGGCGCAGGTCATGGACTGGTCGGACGACGTCGCGTACTCCGTGCACGACGTCGAGGACGGCCTGATGGCCGGGCACCTCGACCCGAACCTGCTGCTCGCCGAGCCCGAGCGGCAGGAGATCTACACGGTCGCCATGGGCCGCTACGCGCGGGACGCGGCGCCTGACGAACTGGCGGAGGCGCTGGACCGGCTGCTGGACCAGGAGTGGTGGCCGCACGGTTACGACGGCTCCGCCCTCGCGCAGGCCCGGTTGAAGGACGCCACCTCGCAGCTCATCGGCCGCTTCTGCCTGGCGGCCGAGCGGGCCACCCGGGACGCCTACGGCCCCGGCCGCCTCACCCGGTACGTGGCGCAGCTCGTGGTGCCCCGGAGCGTACGGCTGGAGTGCGCCGTGCTGAAGGCGGTGGCCGACCGCTATGTGATGCAACGCGCCGACCAGGCCAGGCGCCGGGCCGAACAGCGCGTCGTCATCGCGGAGTTGGCCGAAGCGCTGGTGGCCAGGGCCCCCGAGGGCCTCGACCCGCAGTTCCGCGGCATGTACGAGGTGGCTCCCGACGACCGGGCCCGCCTCAGGGTGGTGATCGACCAGATCGCGTCCCTGACGGACGCCGCGGCCCTGACCCTCCACCACCGCCTGGCCGCGTAGGGACTTCGCGGCCACAACCACCCGCACCGCACAGGGCCCCCGGGCGGCAACCCCTCCCGCCAGCGGCAACGACCGCGCGCCGTCCCGGCCGTGTCGCGGGCGGCGCAGCCCGAAACCACCGGCCCCCCCCGAAGCCCCCGGGGCGCGGTGCCGGGTAGAAGCGAACCGCGGCCGGGGGGTGACCATCGCCCCCCGGCCCTGCACCATGGAGATCACAGGCCAAGCACCCTCACGGTGCGGCGCCCTTCACGTGGGCCGTACGGTGCGGGACGCTCCCTGAGGACGGATTCGCCGGGGGATTCCGCGCGAGGAGGCGCACAGTGGTCGACGCACATCAGACGTTCGTCATCGTCGGAGCCGGACTGGCCGGGGCGAAGGCAGCCGAGACCCTCCGGGCCGAGGGCTTCACCGGCCGGGTGATCCTCATCGGCGACGAACGCGACCACCCCTATGAACGCCCCCCGCTGTCCAAGGGCTATCTGCTGGGCAAGGACGACCGCGACTCGGTCTTCGTCCACGAACCCGCCTGGTACGCCAGCGCGGACATCGAGCTCCACCTCGGCCAGCCGGTGGTCCACCTCGACCGGGTCGCCAGGACCGTCACCCTCGGCGACGGCACCGCGCTGACGTACGACAAGCTGCTGCTCACCACAGGCGCCGAGCCACGGCGGCTGCACATCCCCGGCACCGATCTCGCGGGCGTCCACCACCTGCGCCGCCTGGCGCACGCCGAGCGGCTGCGCGGCGTCCTCACCTCGCTCGGCCGGGACAACGGCCACCTGGTGATCGCGGGCGCGGGCTGGATCGGCCTTGAGGTGGCCGCCGCCGCCCGCGAGTACGGCGCCGAGGTGACCATCATCGAGCCCGAGTCGACCCCGCTGTACGCCGCCCTCGGCCCCGAACTCGGCGCGGTCTTCGCCGATCTGCACCGCGAGCACGGCGTCCGGTTCCACTTCGGCGCGAAGCTGACCGAGATCGTCGGCCAGGACGGCATGGTGCTCGCCGCCCGTACCGACGACGGCGAGGAGCACCCGGCGCACGACGTGCTCGCCGCGATCGGTGCCGCGCCGCGCACCGCGCTCGCCGAGGCGGCCGGGCTCACCCTCGCCGCCCGGGCGGACGGCGGCGGCGTCGCGGTGGACGCCGCGCTGCGCACCTCGGACCCGGACATCTACGCGGCGGGTGACTGCGCCGCCGCCCAACACCCCACGCTGGGGCTGCGGCTGCGTGTGGAGCACTGGGCGAACGCGCTGAACGGCGGCCCCGCGGCGGCGCGCTCGATGCTGGGGCAGGACGTTTCGTACGACCGGGTGCCGTACTTCTTCTCCGACCAGTACGACCTGGGCATGGAGTTCTCCGGGCACGTGGCGCCGGGCAGCTACGACCAGGTGGTGTGCCGTGGGGATGTCGGCAAGCGGGAGTTCATCGCCTTCTGGCTGGGGCAGGGCGGCGAGGGGTTCCGGGTCCAGGCCGCGATGAACGTGAACGTCTGGGATGTGACGGACACCTTGCAGGAGCTGATCCGCTCCGGGCGTACCGTCGACCCCGACCGCCTCGCGGACCCGGGTGTCCCGCTGCCCGGGTTCCTGGAGTGATCAACGGCTCCGCTCCAGGAGGGAGGCGCGGGACGCCGCTGTCGTATCCCGACCGTAGAATTCAGTCGTGGCGGGCAGGATCCGGGATGAGGATGTGAAGGCGGTTCGGGACGCGGTCCCGATCGACGCCGTGGTGTCCGAGTACCTTCAACTCCGTCCGGCGGGTGGCGGCAACCTCAAGGGACTATGTCCCTTTCATGATGAAAAGTCCCCCTCCTTTCAGGTAAGTCCAAGTAAGGGGCTTTTCTACTGCTTCGGTTGCCAAGAGGGCGGTGACACCCTCGACTTCGTCATGAAGCTCGACCACCTCTCCTTCGCCGAGACGGTCGAGCGACTGGCCGCCCAGGCCGGCATCACCCTGCGCTACGAGGAGGGCGGCTACACCCCCGGCCGCCAGCAGGGCGAGCGCACCCGGCTGGTGGAGGCGCACAAGGTCGCCGCCCAGTTCTACGTCGACCAGCTCGGCGGCGCCGAGGCCGAGATCGGCCGCAAGTTCCTCGCCGAGCGCGGCTTCGACCAGGCGGCGGCCGCCTACTTCGGCGTCGGCTACGCCCCGGCGGGCTGGGACCACCTGGTCCGCTTCCTGCGCGGCAAGGGCTTCTCCGACAAGGAGCTGCTGCTCTCCGGACTGGCCAGCGACGGCCGCCGCGGCCCCATCGACCGGTTCCGCGGCCGGCTGATCTGGCCGATCCGCGACATCACCGGAGAGGTGATCGGCTTCGGCGCCCGCAAGCTGCGCGAGGACGACAACGGGCCGAAGTACCTCAACACCCCCGAGACCCCGCTGTACAAGAAGTCCCACGTCCTCTACGGGATCGACCTGGCGAAGAAGGACATCGGCAAGACCGGCCGCGCGGTGGTGGTCGAGGGCTACACCGACGTCATGGCCTGCCACCTCGCGGGCGTCACCACGGCCATCGCCACCTGCGGCACCGCCTTCGGCGAGGACCACATCAAGATCCTGCGCCGGGTGCTGATGGACAACTCCGGCTCACAGGTGGTCTTCACCTTCGACGGGGACGCCGCCGGCCAGCGCGCCGCGCTGCGTGCCTTCGAGGACGACCAGAAGTTCGCCGCCCGTACCTCCATCGCGGTCAGCCCCGGCGGCATGGACCCGTGCGAGCTGCGGCTGGCCGAGGGCGACGGGGCGGTGCGCAACCTGGTCGACCAGGCGCTGCCGCTGTTCGACTTCGCCATCCGGTCCACCGTCGCCCGGCACAACCTGGACACCGCCGAGGGCCGCGCGGCGGCGCTGGAAGAGGCAGCGCCCATCGTCGCCGGGATCAAGGACGCCGCCATCCAGCACGAGTACGGTGTCCAACTCGCCGGAATGCTGGGCATCCTGGAGGTGGACTTCGTGGTCCGCCGGGTCAGCCAACTCGCCCGCTGGCAGCGCGAGCGCGGCCGTCAGCCGGACCGGCAGCGCCCCGCCGCCCGTTCCGCGCCCGCCGGGCCGCAGCCCGCGCCCCGGCCCACCGGCCCCCGGCTCGATCTGCGCAGCCCGCACCACCGCGTCGAGCGCGAGCTGCTCAAACTGGCGCTACAGCACCCCCAGTTGGTCGCCCCGGCCTTCGACGCCTACGGCGAGGACGAGTTCACCGCGGCGCCCTACGCCGCGGTGCGCCGGGCCGTCGCGGAGGCCGGGGGAGTGGCGGCGGCCGACGGCGACTACCTCACCCGGGTCAGGGACGCGGTGCCCGACGACTCGGTGCGGGCGATGGTCACCGAGCTGGCCGTCGAGCCGGTGATGCACAAGGCGCCCGACATCTACGCGGGAGAGGTGCTGGTCAGCGTGCGGCTGGCCGCGGTCAAGCGGCGGGAGAGCGAGCTGCGCGCCAACCTCGCCCGGCTCGGCCCGCGGGCCGACGCCGCCCAGACCGGCGCCGTGCAGAACGAGCTGTGGGCGCTGCAGCAGTACGGCAACCGGCTGCGCGACCAGGGTGCCGCGGGCCTGTGAATCGTAGCCGTGCGAGCGCTGCGGGTAACGAGAACCGAAGAAACTGACCGCACACCCCTCGTAGTCGAGGCGTCTCGTACCGCACACTGGGTCCGGTGCCTGAGTCCTCGGAGCGCGGAACGCCAGAACCCCCCGGCCATCCGCTCACGGTGCACTCCCGGACGGACAGCGGCGGGGCCGCGACCGTTCCACTGCCGCACGCCTCCGAGTCCGTGACCGCGCTCAGTGTGGAGGCCGTTCCTGTGCAGACGCAGATCCTCGCCCCCCAAGCCGACAGTGCTGTCGAACTCGTCCCCGTGGAACCTGAGTTGGAGCCCGCACCGGAGCGGGTGCCCGCGCAGAGCCATGCGGCAGCGCACCCCGAGACCGAGCCGCTGATCGACGAGAGCGACGAGAGCGACGAGCCGGAGCCGGAACGTGCTCATCCGGCCGAGGTCTCCGGGCCGTCGGCCGATCTGTTCCGCCAGTACCTCCGGGAGATCGGCCGCATTCCGCTGCTGACCGCCGCGGAGGAGGTGGAGTTGGCCCGCAGGGTCGAGGCCGGACTGTTCGCCGAGGAGAAGTTGAGCGGCGCCACCGACCTGGACTCACGGCTCGCCAGCGATCTCGACCAGCTGGTGGTGCAGGGCCGGATGGCCAAGCGCCGCCTGATCGAGGCGAATCTGCGACTGGTCGTCTCGGTCGCCAAGCGCTACGTGGGGCGCGGGCTGACCATGCTCGATCTCGTCCAGGAGGGAAACCTCGGCCTGATCAGGGCGGTTGAGAAGTTCGACTACGCGCGTGGCTACAAGTTCTCCACCTATGCGACCTGGTGGATCCGCCAGGCCATGAGCCGCGCCCTGGCGGACCAGGCGCGCACCATACGGGTCCCCGTCCATGTGGTCGAGCTGATCAACCGGGTGGTGCGGGTCCAGCGCCGCCTGCTGCAGGAACGCGGCTTCGAACCGGCGACCGCCGACGTCGCCGCCCAACTCGACCTCACCGAGGAGCGGGTCACCGAGGTGCTGCGGCTCGCCCAGGAGCCGGTCTCGCTGCACGCGCCGGTCGGCGAGGAGGACGATGTGGCGCTCGGCGACCTCATAGAGGACGGCGACGCGGCGTCCCCCGTCGAGTCCGCCGCCTTCCTGCTGCTGCGCGAGCATCTGGAGGCCGTGCTGTCCACGCTCGGTGAACGCGAGCGCAAGGTCGTGCAGTTGCGCTACGGGCTGGTCGACGGCCGCCCGCGCACCCTGGAGGAGATCGGCAGGATCTTCGGCGTGACCCGTGAGCGGATACGCCAGATCGAGTCCAAGACCCTCAACAAGCTCCGCGACCACGCGTTCGCCGACCAGTTGCGGGGATATCTGGACTGATGCGCTGGGGCCTGCGGTCCTGCCCCTCGACCCCCGCGACGGCGAGCGGCCGCGAGGCCGCGGGCTGGCGGTGTCCGAACCGGCCGATGCCGCAAGGCGCTAGAGAGCCGCGAACGCCCCCGGATGCGTCTGGTCCCGTACCGCCCGGTACTGCTGCCTCACGGAGGAGCCGACCGCCAGGTCGTCCGCACCGGGCTCGGCCCCCCGGCTCCCCGAGAGCACCGCGGACGCCCAGTGCGGCGGCTCCTGCGGCGACACCGAACCCCGCTGGGCGCCCAGCGCCCAGGCCGCCTGCCGGGCCGCGCCCAGCGCCGCGTAGTCGGCGGGCGGTGGCACCACCACCGGCACCCCGAACAGGCCGGGCGCCATCGCCTGTACGGCGGGCAGCTCACCGGCGGGGCCGAGCAGGAAGACCCGGCGCACCGCGACCCCGCGCCCGCGCAGCACGTCCAGCGCGTCAGCGAGCCCGCACAGCATTCCCTCGAACGCGGCCCTCGCGAGGTGTTCTGGCTTCATGCTCTCGCGTCGCAGCCCCGCCAACAGACCGGCCGTGTGCGGAAGTTGCGGGGTGCGCTCGCCCTCCAGGTACGGCAGCAGCACCAGCCCGTACGACCCCGGAGTGGAGCGCAGCGCCAGCTCCGACAGGCCGGACAGATCGGTGCCCAGCAGATCGGCGGCGCCGCGCAGTACCCGTACCGCGTTGCGGGTCTGCACCACGGGCAGGTGGTGGCCGGTCGCGTCGGCGAGCGAGGTGATCAGGCCCGACGGGTCGGTCAGCGCCTCGTGGTGCACCGCGAACACGGTCCCGGAGGCGCCCAGCGCCACCACCGCGTCGCCCGGACCGAGGCCCAGGCCGAGCGCGGCCGCCATGTTCTCCCCGGTCCCGGCGGAGATCAGCAGCCCTTCGGGGGTGTGCCCGGCGGGTTCCGCGGGTGCCAGTACCTCGGGCAGCCGGACCCGGTGGCCGAGCGCCAGCTCCACCAGGTCGGTGCGGTAGCCGCCGGTGGCCGCCGACCAGTAGCCGGTGCTGGAGGCGTCACCCCGGTCGGTGATGCGGCGCGCGGGACGGCCCAGCAGCTGCCACACCAGCCAGTCGTGCGGAAGCAGTACTTCCGCCGTGCGTTGCGCCGAGGCGGGCTCGTGCTGGGCGAGCCAGCGCAGCTTGGAGATCGGATAGGCGGCCTCGGGAACCGAGCCGACCGCCTCCGCCCAGCCCCCGGGCCCGCCCAGCGCCTCGGTGAGGTCGGCCGCCGCGACCTGGGCCCGCCGGTCGTTGCGCAGCAGTACCGGACGGACCAGCACCCCGCCCGCGTCCAGGGCGACCAGCCCGTGCTGCTGGCCCGAGACGCCGATCGCCTGGACCCCCTCAAGCAGCCCGTCCTTGGCCGCCTCGCCCAGCGAGAGCAGCCAGGCCTGCGGGTCGATCTCGGTCTGCTTGCCGTCTCCCTCGGTGGGGTGCGGGGCATACCCCTGCCGCAGCACGGCACCCGTGTCGGTGTCACATACGACGACCGTGGTTCCCGCGGTCGAGCTGTCCAAACCGGCGACTATCCCCATAGCGCCAGATCATGCCGTATCCAGGGATCAGGTGTTGCTGGTGCCCCAGTCGTCCTCGCCCGGCGCCCGCTGCTCGCGCAGCGAGCGCAACCGTTCGGTCACCGAGGCGGGCAGTCGTCCGTCGATCCGGTGGGAGACCTTGTGGGCGGCCTTCCCGACCAGCTCCATGCCCTGCTGGCCCGCTGACTCCACGGTGTTCCGCACCGCGGGGTTCTGCGCGATGCGCCGGGCGGTCTTGCGCAGCTGTTCGTACCGCTCCCGCCCGGCGCGCGCGCCGAGCACATAGCCCACGGCGGCTCCGGCGATGAACGTCAGCCGATAGCGCATGGCTCCACCCTTCCCTCGTTCTGGCGTACCTGGTGCGCTTCGCCAGCATGCAACGGTTCGGCGCTCGGCGCCTACCCGCTGTAGCCGTGCGACAACCCCGGCGACACCGGTTGGCGGAGCACCCCCCTGCTTGCGCTAATGTATGTGTCGCAGCGAGCGCACGCCGCCGGGGAGGCCCGGATGCGGGTGCGTTCGAGGCACACAGAGCATTCCTCCGTAGCTCAATTGGCAGAGCATTCGGCTGTTAACCGAAGGGTTACTGGTTCGAGTCCAGTCGGGGGAGCTCGGTCCCCTGTAGCTCAATTGGCAGAGCAGCCGGCTGTTAACCGGCAGGTTACTGGTTCGAGTCCAGTCGGGGGAGCACCACTCAAGGACCCCGTTAGGGGTCCTTTTCGTATGGTTGGGAACCGATCCCCGGCGGGTGAAGTCCTCCCAGGCGTGCGTGTGTGACCCGTGAGGGCGACAGATCGTATGAGCGGCTATGCTGCGGCAGACGGTGTGCACGGCAAAGCACGGCACGCCGTACGGGGCGTTAGCTCAGCCGGTTAGAGCAGCGGACTCATAATCCGTCGGTCGTGGGTTCGAGTCCCACACGCCCCACCAGGGTTCCATCGTGCAGAACCGTTTTCACCTGCGATGGAGCCACGCCGAGAGGTCCCCCGGATGGCTCCGGGGGGCACTCGAAGATCGTTAGCTCCGCCGATGCTCCGCCGGAGTGCAAACGATCACGGTCCAGTCTCCCGACGGCGTAACCGCGTCAACCTCCTCGAACGGTCGCCTCGGCGCTACGAGCCCACGCGGCAGAAAGCCCCGCCCGCGCGACGGGGGAACGCACGCGGACGGGGCCGTTCTATGTCGTCAGGTCACGGTTCGCGGGACCGGTCGACCTGCACGGGCGAGAAGCCCACGGCGGTCACCTCGACGCCGGCGCGGGCCAGGAAGGCCGCGTTCTCGCCCTCCGGCGGCCCCAGGTCGAGCGCGGTCCTCGGGTCGCCCAGGAGTTCCGCGCCGGGCCGGGCCGCCGTGCGGCGGCCCCGGGCCTTTGGGGCGGCCTCTACGGGCCTACGGGATCAGTGGCAGTTGGAGCTGGGCGGCACGGTCCCCACTTGGCGTAGTCGGCCCCTCAGGGTGGACGCCGCCACCTGGGGCCGGGGACCGCGCGCCTACGTACGTCTGACAGTCGGCCGGAGCATTCCGGTGGCGTTGGCCTGGAAGAGTCGGCCCGGGCAGCCCGTGCCCGAGCCGCGCCGGTCGCTCTCAACCGCCCAGTAGGACCGGCAGTGCGCGATGCCCGTTGGAGATGAACGACTGCACGGTCTCCAACTCCTCGGCCGGTACCGCCAGTCGGGCATCGGGGAACCGCTCGAACAGCGCCGGAAGCGCGATGGCCGCCTCCAACCGGGCCAGCGGTGCGCCCAGGCAGAAGTGCACACCGTGCCCGAACGCCAGATGCTCCTTGTCGGCGCGGGTGACGTCGAACGCGTCGGCCCGCTCGCCGTGGTGGCCCGCCGCCTGGTAGTTGGCCAGGATCGGCTCGCCCTTGGCGATCCGCACCCCTTCCAGCTCAATGTCCTCCACCGCGTACCGCAGCGGGAGGTGCGCCACCGGAGCGCGGTACCGCAGCGCCTCCTCGATCACGTCGTCCCAGGAGGCCCGGCCGGAGCGGACCAGTGCCAACTGCTCGGGGTGGGTCAGCAGCGCGTGGATCGCGTTGTCGATGAGGTTGACGGTGGTCTCGTGCCCGGCGCTGATGACCAGCAGCAGGGTGTCGACCAGTTCGTCCTCGCTCAGCCGGGTGCCGTCGTCCTCGTTGCGGGCGGCGATCAGCACACTGGCCATGTCGTCGCCCGGCTCGGCCCGCTTGATCTCCACCAGCTCCCGCAGGATCTGGTAGATCAGGTTGTAGTTGGCCAGCGCCTGCTCGGGTGTGTTGGTGGTGGCGAACACCCCGTCCACCGCCCTGCGCAGCGGATCGCGCTGGTGGTCCGGGACGCCGAACAGGTCGCAGATCACCTGGATCGGGATCGGGTACGCGTACTCCTCGCGCAGATCGGCCGGTTCGCCGTCCGGCACGGCGGCCAGCCGGTCCAACAGCCCCGCGGTGATCTCCTCGATCCGCGGCCGCAGCGCCGCGGTACGCCGCGCGGTGAACGCCGGGGCGACCAGCTTGCGCAGCCGGCGGTGGTCGTCGCCGTACGCGGTGAACATGTTCGTCACCGCGACCCAGGTGAACAACTGCCAGTCCGGCGGGATCTCACCGCTGACGAAGGCGGGCCAGTGCTGGTGGGAGTCCTTGGACACCCGCGGATCGGTCAGCAGCCGCTTGAGCAGGTCGATGCGGCCTACTGACCACGCCACCACCTGGCCAGGAAGCTCCACCCGCGTCGCCGGCCCGTGCTGGGCGATCCTGGCCGCTTCTCCGGCGATGTCGCGGCCTGCGGGGTCGATGACATGGGGCTGGCTGTCCAACGTCTGTCTCCAGGGGTCTCGTCAGGCAGGGCGGACGGCGAAACGGGTACGGCCGCCGGGATCGGCTCGCGGGCGGAAGGCGTCGAGCGCGTCGCCGGTACTGCCGGTGGCAGCGGTGCGGCCACCGGCGGGAATCGCACCGGCAGCGCGGTGAGCGCCCGCTGGAAGGGGCCCGGCCGCCACTGCAACTCCTCGGCCGCAACGGCCAGTTCGATGTCCGGCAGCCGGTCGAGCAGCCGCTCCATGGCGACCGAGGCGATGATCCGCGCCTCACGCCGGGCCGGGCAGGAGTGCGGTCCCGCGCTCCACGCGAGGTGGGCGCGGTTGCCTGAGCGGTGGTCGGTGGCCAGGGTTGGGTCGGTGGTCGCGGCGGCGAAGCTGATGACCACCGGCTCGCCCTCACGCAGCGGGTACCCGGCCACCTCGGTGTCGTAGAACGGGTAGTGCACGCCGTAGTTGGCCATCGGCGGGTCGGTCCAGAGCACTTCGTCGAGCGCGTCCTCCACCGGCAGACCGCCGCCGCCCAGGCTTCCGGCGAACCGGTCGTCGGCCAGCAGCAGCCGCAGGCCGTTGGCGATCAGGTTGTGCATCGGCTCGTTGCCCGCGCCCATCAGCACGACGAGCTGGTGGATCATCTCCTCGTCGGTCAGCCGCGCCTCATGGGCCATCAGCCAGGAGATCAGGTCCGCTCCCGGCTGCTTCCGCTTCTGCGCGACCAGGGTGATCAGGGTCTCGGTGAGCAGCGCGTCCGCCTTCTCCGCGTCCACCCCGTCGAAGATCCCCTGGTGGCCTTCCATCATCCGCTCGCCCAGCTCCGGCGGGCAGCCGAAGATCTGGTTCATCACCAACTGGGGCAGCACCCGGGCGTAGTCGGCGAGCAGGTCCGCCTGCCCGGTCGGGCCGAACCGGTCGATGACGGCGTCGGCGCTGCGTTCCACATAGCCCCGCAGCGCATGCGGGTCGACCTTCGCCAGGGCGTCGTCGATGGCACCGCGCAGCCGCTGGTGCCGATCGCCCTCCGCGTAGAGGGCGTTGGGCCGCCAGGTCATCATCGGCACCACCGGGTTGTCCGGTGACACCCGCCCTTCGGCCAGCGCCCGCCAGCGCCGGGCGTCCTTGCCGAACGTCTCGGTGCTGCGCAGCACATGCAGCGCGGCGTGATAGCCGAGGACGAGGGTGGCGTCGACGCCGGGCGCCAACTCCACCGGTGCCAGGGGGCCTTGGCGGCGCAGCCCGTCGTAGACCCGGCCGGGGTCGCGGGCGAAGTCGGCGCCGTACAGCGGGGTGGCGCCGGACCCGGTGGGGTACGTGGGATAGGCGGACTGCCGGGGTTGGTGCGCCGGGCAGCCGGGGGGCGGAAGGGCGTCGTCCGGGGGACGGATGGTCACGCGCTCTCCTGGCGGTTGCGGGAGTACAGGTACTGGACGAGCGAGATCAGTGCCTCGGTGGACGACCTGCGGTCGCGGGCGTCGCAGGTCACCAGTGGGGTCTCGGGCAGCAGGTCGAGTGCCTCGCGCAACTCCTCCTCGGCGTACGCCGGCGCGCCGTCGAAGTGGTTGACGGCGACCGCGTACGGCAGGCCGTGCTCCTCCAGCAGGCCCATCACGTCGAAGGAGTGCTCAAGGCGCCGGGTGTCGGCGAGCACCAGGGCGCCCAGCGCGCCGTAGGTCATGTCCCGCCACAGCTGGGTGAAGCGCCGCTGGCCCGGAGCGCCGAACAGGTACAGCACCAGGTGGTCGTTGAGGGTGAGTCGGCCGAAGTCCATGGCGACCGTGGTGGTGGTCTTGTCCGGGACGCCCGCCAGGTCGTCGGTGAGCGCACCGGCCTGGGTCATCGTTTCCTCGGTGCGCAGCGGCCGGATCTCCGACAGGGTGCCCACGAACGTGGTCTTGCCCACGGCGAAGTGCCCGACGACGAGCAGCTTGACGGCGGTCCGCACCGTCTCGGGCAGATAGACGCCGTCAGAGGCGAGCGCGGAGCCCATCGAGGACCTCCTGGAGGATCTCGGGTTCGGGGAGTTCGGCGGACGGTATGGGGGAGCGGGTGATGATGTGGCCGCTGTCCACCAGGTCGCTGAGCAGCACCTTGGTGACGCTCACCGGGATCCGCAGATGCCCCGCCACCTCGGCGACGGACAGCGAGCCACCCCGGCACAGCTCCATGACGCGGCGTTTCTCCGGGCTTAAGCCGCCGGTCGCACCGCCGGCGGCGATCACCAGGGTGACCAGGTCGAGGGTGTTGCGGGTCGGGTGGGCGCGCCCGTCGGTGATGACGTACGGCCGCACCAGCCCCCGCCTCTTGCCCGGCGAGGTCATGCGGTCCTGCCGACGTCCTGCCGCGGCGGGCTGGTCAACTCCTTGCCCAACCGGTCGACCAGCTTGTGCATGCGGAACGTGACCGCCTCCATGTCCACATCGGCGGCGGCGGACACCGCGAGGTACGCGCCGGGACCGGCCGCCACCAGGAAGACGAACCCGTCCACGAACTCGATCAGCGTCTGCCGCCAGCCGGTGTCCGGGTCGTCGCAGAACTCGGCGGTGGAGCGGCTGATCGACTGGAGCCCGGCCAGCGCGGCGGCCTGCCGCTCCGACTCGTCCCGGCTGATGCCCTGGGAGTGCGCCCGCAGCATTCCGTCGGCGGAGAGCAGGATCGCGTGCCGGGCGCCGGGGACGGCCAGTGCGTCGTCCAGCATCCAGCCGAGCCGGTCGTTGGAGGTCTCGTGCAGTCCGTTCATGTGTGGGGATTCCCTTCGTGGTCCGATGAGGAGGCACGGCCGGACCGGGTGCCGCGGGCGAACGCCCCGATGATCGCGGCGGCGTCCTGCGCCGAGCGGCCCTGCGGGGCCTCGGGCGCCGGCCGCTCGGCCGCCGCGGCCGGTTCGGCCAGCGGCTGCCTGCGGCGGCGTTTGGGCAGGCCGCCCGCGGTCGAGGCGTACACGGGGGTCGGCTCGGCGCCCGACGGGTGGGGGCCGTCGTATTCCGGAAGGCGTTCTGGGACCGTCACCGGGCCGGTCGGGCGCTTCGGCGCCGCGTGCCTGGCGGTGGACGGCGGACGGGTGCGCACCGAGTCGGCGCTGTCGTCGGGCGACTGGGTGAGCAGCGCGCTGGGCAGGAAGACCACCGCCCGCACCCCGCCGTACGGGGAGCGGGTGTCGACGGAGACGCTGAACCCGTAGCGCGCGGCGAGCACCCCGATGGCGGCGAAGCCGAACTGCGGCGGGTCGCCGAGCCGGGTGATGTCCACGCTCTGCCCGGCACCGGTCAACAACTCGGTGGCGCGCCGGATCTCCTGCTCGATCAGGCCGACACCGGCGTCGTCGATGACGATGGCCGTGCCGTTGTGGGCGGGTTGCAGGTTGACCTGCACCGTGGTGTTGGGCTGCGAGTGGCGGGCGGCGTTGTCCAGCAACTCCGCGACGGTGAGCACGACCGGCTCGACGGCCCGGCTGACCACGGCGACGTCGACCTGGGCGTGCACCTCGACCCGGCGGTAGTCGCGGATCCGGGAGGTGGCGCCGCGCACCACGTCCTCCAGCGAGGAGGCGGCGCGCTGGCGGCCCGGCCAGGAGCCGCACAGTACGGAGATGGCCTGCGCGCGGCGGCCGAACTGGGAGTTGGTGTGGTCGATCGCCAACAGGTCCTGCAGCACGTCGGGGTTGTCGTGCCGCTCCTGCATCTCGGAGATGGCCAACTGCTGTTCGTTGGCCAGGCCTTGCAGGGCGCGCATGGAGGCCATCAGCGCGGCCTTCGCCGACTGGTCGGCGCGCGCCTGCGCGTTCTGCGCGGCCCGGCTGAACAGGTCGGAGACCGTCTTCAGGCTGTTCGCGTAGTCGGACCCGGCGAGGTGTCCGTGCAGCAGTCCGGGCGCTCCGGCGGGCTGGTGCGGTCCGGCCTCCACGAGGGCGGGGAGTCTGACGGTGGCCAGATGGCGGACTTCCTCGTCGCGAGAGCGCACGCTGTCTTCCAGCGAGGCGACGGTTCGGCGCAACCGGGCACTGATCTGCCGTTGGCGTATCAGCAGGACCACGACGGCCAGTGCACCGGCCAGGAGGCACCAGAACACCGCCTCCGGTATGTGTCGTGTCATCAGATCCTCGGGACGGGGGCGGGGGATCACGGCCTGTGCGGCGGATCTTACCCAAGGCCACCGCACGTCTGAGCGAGAAGCGAATGGTCAACCGCCTTATCACTTGCGGTATTCGGGGTGATGTAGGGGTTGCTAGGGGTGGGCTAGGGGTGCTTGCGAGGTCGCGGTCCGCGACTGACCCGCGACTTCCTGTATCCGTCATATATCGGCGGCAGAATATTTCGGAGACCGATGTAACCTGGCGGTGTCGGACACCACGCCGTGAGGAGAGGAGGAGCCATGGGCGGTCCGCTGACCCCGGCGCCGCCGCGCCGCCGTCCCTGGCCCGCGTTCCTGCTGCATGAACGCCCCCGGCCGGACCGAATACGCAACCGGCCCGGCGCGTGGTGGCTGGCCGTCGCCACCGTGTGCTTCGGCGCCTTCATGGGGCAACTCGACGCCAGCATCGTCACCCTGACCTACGGCAGTCTGCGCACCGAGTTCCGCGCCCCGCTGGCCGCGGTCGAATGGGTCTCGCTGGCCTATCTGCTCGCGCTGGTCGCCCTGTTGGTTCCGGTGGGCCGACTCGCCGACGCGCACGGGCGCAAGCTGCTCTACCTCTACGGGTTCGTGGTGTTCACCGCCGCCTCCGCGGCCTGCGGCCTGGCGCCCACGCTCGGCGCCCTCATCGGCTTCCGCGTGGTGCAGGCGGTCGGCGCGGCCATGATGCAGGCCAACAGCGTGGCGCTGGTGGCCACCAGCGCGCCGCGCGACCGGATGCGGACCGCGTTGGGCGTGCAGGCCGCCGCCCAGGCGCTCGGCCTGGCGCTGGGCCCCACCGTCGGCGGCGCCCTGGTCTCCACCCTCGGCTGGCGCTGGGTGTTCGGCATCAACGTGCCGATAGGCCTGGTGGCGCTGGTCGCGGGCCACTACCTGCTGCCCAGGACGCGCGGCCGCAACCGGGTGCGCAGCTTCGACTGGCCGGGGCTCGCGCTGCTGGCGCTGGCCTCCACCGCCGGGCTGCTCGGCGTATCCGCCGCCTCGGGACTCGCCGTGCCCGGCTGGGGCGCGGCCGTGCTGTTCGCCGTCGCGCTGGCCGCGGGCTGGGGCTTCGCCGTACGGCAGGGGCGGGCCGCCGCACCGCTGCTCGATCTGGCGCTGCTCCGGCTGCGGGCGGTGGCGGCCGGGCTGGCCGGGGCACTGTGCGGCTATCTGGTGCTGTTCGGGCCGCTGGTCCTGGTGCCGGTGGTACTGACCGGCGCGGGCTCCTCCGAACTGGCGGCCGGGCTGGTGCTGACCGCGCTACCCGCCGGGTTCGCGGTGGCGGCCACCGGTGCGGACCGGCTGCTGCCGCGCGGTATGAGCGACCGCGGGCGGTGCCTGCTCGGCGCCGCGCTGTGCGCCGGGACGCTGGCGGCGCTGCTCGCCGTGCCGTTGGACGAGGTGTGGCTGACGCCGCTGCTGGCGGTGCTGGGGCTGGGGCTGGGGGTGTTCACGCCCGCCAACAACACGCTGATCATGGGGGCGGTACCCAGCAGTTCTTCCGGTACCGGGGGTGGCCTGGTCAACATGGCGCGTGGGCTCGGCACCGCGCTCGGGGTGGCGCTGGTGACCCTCGCGCTGCACCTTTCCGCGCAGTACGGGGCGCGGCTGGCCGTCGTACTGCTGCTCGGCGCCGCGGTGCTGGCGGTGGTGGCGGCGTGGTTCAGCCCGCGCCGAGCCGCAGGCCGCAGCAACTAGGGTCTAGTCATGCCGCCCCAGCCCCGATCCCCTGAGCCCCAGGCCGTGACGCCAGCGCCCGGTCAGGACGCCCGACTGCTCACCGAGGCCGTCACCCGGCTGCGGCGGGCGCTGCGGGCGTCGATACGTACCGACTACCCATGGGAGCAACTGCCCATGGCGCAGGTGGAGTTGCTGCAGGTGCTGGCCGAGCACTCGCCCGCGAGGATCGGGGATCTGGCGACGCGGCAGCGGCTCGCCACCAGTACGGTCTCCGGCCTGATAGGCCAGATGATCAATGCGGGTCTGGTGGCCCGCGCGGTGGACCCCGCCGATCGGCGGGCCTCCGCGGTGTCCCTCACTGACGCCGGGCGGGCCCAGCTGGCGGCATGGGCCGAGGCGCACGAGCGGCGGTTGGACGCCGCGTTGGGGGCGCTGGACGAGGAGGAGCGGGAGGTTGTGCGGGCGGCGCTTCCGGCGTTGTTCCGGCTTGCGGAGCAGTTGGACGAGACGGATCGCTAGGGGGCTGCCCGCCCGTTCGCCGGTTCGCCTGCGCTGGCGTTGCGGGCCCCCGCCCGCCCACCCGCTTGACGTCGGCCTTCGCCTGCCGTTGCGCTCTGCCGGTTGTGGGCCGGGTGCGCGCCGGTGTGGCTGCTGGCTCCGCCCGCGTTGTCGGCTGCGGGGACGCCCCGGCAGGCCCCTCGGGTGGGGGACCTACCCGGGGAGCGTGCCGCGGCCCAGGCGCGGTGTGGTCAGGAAGCCCTCCGTCGCCGCGTTCGCGACAGCGATCCTCGGCAGCTCGGTCGCCCGCTCGTACAGCAGGTACCTCGGCTGCCACCGCGGATGGAACACCGCGTTCACCCGCTGCACAGACTCCAACCGCCGCTTTCGCGCCAGCAGTTGAACGATGCCCCGGTGTACCCGGAAGACCCACCCGGTCCCCGGCCCCCCATGCTCCGCAGCGGTGTGGAACACCGTGAAGTTCAGCGACACCCGCTCAAGCCCGGCCACCGGTGCGGCCTCCGACCGGGCCCGTAGCAGCAGTTCCGCGATCATGTAGGGAACCAGTTCCCCGGACGACTCGCGGTCGCGCCGCATCAGGTCGAGCGTCAGCCCCGTCCGCCCCCAGGGCACAAGACTCAGCAGCGCGCAGGTGCGGTCATTGGGGTCACGGCACTCGACGAGCACGCAGTCACCGTCCGCCGCGGCGCCCAACCGCCCAAGCGCCATGGTGAACAGCCGGTCCGACGTGCCGTGCCGCCAGGCGTCCGCCAGATGCACCAGATGCGCCATCTCGGGCCCCGGGATGTCCCGGTGCCGCCGCACCACAACCGTGTAACCGGCGGCCCGGATCACCTCGTGCGCCCGCCGCAGCGGCCGTATCGCGTCGCCGTCCAGACTGAACCCGGCAGCGCCGACCACCGCTTCGTCACCGAACGCCAGCACCTTCAGCCCGTACCGCTCGTACGCCGCCGCGGCGGCCTCGCTCGCCCCGGTCACCGCCGGAACCCAGGCGTGGGTACGGGCCACCTTCAGCCAGGTCTCGATCGCCTGCGGCCAGCCGCGCGGATCGCCGACCGGATCCCCGCAGGCCATCGCCACCCCGTTGGCCACCCGGTAGAGCACGGCCGCGTCGTAAGCCGCCGACCAGCACGCCGACTTGTCGTGCCGCAGTGCGAAGTAGCCGAGCGAGTCGAGGTCCCCGAACTCGTCCAGCAGCGTGCGCAGCCGCAGTTCGTCCTCCGGCAGCAGGCGGGCCCGGCCGCGCGGCGAGCGGAAGAAGGCCCGCAGCACCTGGAGGAAGAACGCCACACTGATGACGTTGATCAGCAGGTCGGTCCAGCCGGGAACGCTGATCTCCGGCAGGTCGACCAGCATGGAGACGGTGAAGATCCGCAGTACCGCGTAGCGGAAGCAGGCCGCCCAGTCCGCCGTCGGCGGATGGTCGGTCTGGTGCACCAGCACCGTGCCGAGCCCCGCCGCCACCACCCCGCCGAGCACCAGATAGGCCAGCCCGCGCGCGATGTTGCCGCGCTCCCCGCGCACCCGGCAGACCGGCTCGGCGATCAGCAGGGCGAGCGGCACCGCGGTGGTCAGCCCGGCCGAGGCCCAGTTGAACGGATGCGCCCGGACCTCCGGCACCACCCCCAACGCCAGCCAGTACAAAGCCGCGTTGCCGGTGGACAGCACCAGCGCCACGATCCACGCGGCCCGCTTGCGGCGCCGCAGCATCACCGCGAGCAGCGCGGCCAGTGCCGCCGCCGTGAAGCCCGCGGTCACCAGGAACGGAGTGAAGAAGTCCCCGCTGTTGGCCCGGTGCACCCGGTTGCGGAAGGGGGCGATCAGGCCCGCCACCACGTCGAAGGTGGCCGCCAGCCGCAGGTACCAGACCACCGCCGTGGCGCACGGCGAACTCAGCGGGCGCACCCAGCGTTCCAGCCTGGACGGCCCCAGATCCGCGGTGGACGGCCGGGTGGGCAGTGCCTTGCGCACCATCTCGGCGGCCCTGACCTGCGGGCGCTCCAGATGCGGCGCACCGGCCAGCGCGTCGTACAGTCGGGTGCGCACCGCGTCCAGCCGCCGGTGCAACCGGGCGTCCCGCCGTTCCGCGCGGGCCAGTCGGCGCGGCCGGGAGTAGTAGCGCCAACGCGCCCACGGACTGGTCGGCCGGGCCAGCCGGATGGCGCCGATCACCGCCAGCGGCGGCAGCGGCACGCCCAGCAGCCCGGTCCACACCTTGCCCTTGAGCAGGCAGATCACCACGAACACCAGCAACACCGCGACGGTGCTGAGGTTGCTGACGGCCTGTGGGCCGGTGAACCCGGTGAACGGCACCCAGCCGAGCAGCAGCATGACGATCATCGCGACGGTGAGGATCACCGCGTCAACCGACTTGCGGCCCTCCTCGCTCCAGTACACGTCCTCCAGATGCAGCACCAGCGCGAACTCGTCCAGCACCAGGCCGCAGCCGACACCGAAGACGACCGCCAGCACGTTGCGGGCCAGCGACGAGTCCGGGCGGATGGTGAACGCCCCGACGCCGCCGAGCAGCATCATCGCCTGGCCGAACACCACATGGTGGATGTGCAGTCCGCCCGGCGCGACGTTCCCCGGCCACCAGCGCACCCCGCGCCGGATCATCCGCACGCTGAACCGGATGAACACGAACGAGCCCACGAGACCGGTCAGCAGCAGGAACAGCGGCTGCCGCCCGGTCCGTACGATCCGGGAGGTGTAGGCGTGCACCAACCACTGCCACATGGTTCCGTACCATCTCCCGTCCTGCCCGCGCGGCGCGAGCAGGCACCGTACGCCGGGGCCCTCCGGCGCGTCCAACCCGTCCGGTCGGGACTATCTCGTGCCGGTGAGTCGGGCGTACACCACCACGTTGCCGGTGTAGCTGTGGGTCTTCCTGGAGAATCCGCCGCCGCAGGTGATCAGCCGGATCTCGGGGGCCGGGGTGCCGGCGTACACCTTCTCGGTGGGGAAGCCCTCCTTCGCGTACACCTCGATGCCGTAGATGGTGAACACCGCGGTGCGGTGGTCGGCGCGGGCCACCTCGACGGTGTTGCCCTTGTGCAGCGAGCCGAGGTTGTAGAACACCGCGGGGCCCGCCATGGTGTCGACATGCCCGGCCAGCACCGCGGCGCCCAGGGCGCCGGGTTGGGCGCTGCCGGTGTACCAGCCCGCCAGGTTGCGGTCGCTGTCCGGCGGCACCTGAAGTTCGTGGTCGGCGCCGATGCCGAGGTTCATCAGCGGCGCGTCCACGTGGATGGCCGGGATGCGGACCCGCCGCGGCGCGGAGTTCGGCATCGGCGGGACGGTCGGCGTGGAGGAGACGGCGCCGTGCCGCCCCGGGGGCAGACCGTCGGACGCCTTGGGAGCGGGCGGCTGGCTCGACTGCGATCCGTCGTGCATCAGCCACGCGCCCGCCAGCAGCGCCAGCAGCGCCGCGGCGACGGCCGGTTTCGAAGGGGCGCGACGCGGCTGCCGGCCGGCGGGCTCGGCGGGTCCTGCGGGCTCGAAGTCCTGGGAGCGTTCCATGGCGACCTCCGTGAATGGCTGCCTTGTCGGAATGTTCCAGGGTCCGGTGCGGGAATCCGGCATCTGACCCGTTATCTGACAGAGGATCACACAATCTGCCGAACGGTGCGCGGCGGACATACGTGGAACCCGTACGGAGCACGCCGGACCCGGATTGCTAGCGTGACCTGTGACTTCGATACGCGACCGGGCCCACGGCCCCTCTGACGGCCCGTCGGCCGACGACGCGCCGGACGCGGGTACCGTGCGGCCCCGGCTGTTCGCCGATCTGACGCCGTTGCGGATATCGACCGCGTACCGCCGTCTGTGGTTCGGCAACACGATCTCCTGGATGGGCCAGCAGATGACCGCGCTGGCGGTCTCGCTCCAGGTCTACGCGGTCACCCGGTCCACCTTCTGCGTCGGCCTGGTGGGCCTGTGCTCGCTGGTGCCGCTGGTGGTCTTCGGGCTCTACGGCGGCGCGGTCGCGGACACCGTCGACCGCCGCAAGCTGGGCCTGGCGAGCGCCGGCGGGGCCACCGCGCTGTCCGTCGCGCTGGCGGTGGCGGCGCTGGTGGGCTTCCACCACGTGTGGTTCCTGTACGCGATCGTGGCCGCGCAGGCGATCTGCTTCGCCGTGAACTCCACCGCCCGCAGTTCGATGGTCCCCCGGCTGCTGCCCGCCAGGGCGCTGCCCGCGGCCAACGCGTTGCAGTCGCTGACCAGCAATCTCGGCCTGATGGCCGGGCCGTCGCTGGGCGGCCTGATCGTCGGCCTGTGGGGTTACCAGGCCGCGTACCTGATCGACGCGGCGGCCTTCACCGCCTCGCTCTACGCCATGTGGCGGCTGCCCGCCATCCGCCCCGACGTCGGGCGGCGGCGCGCCTCGGTGCGTGACGGGCTGCGCTTCCTGGCCACCCGGCCCAATGTGCGGATGACGTTCTTCTCCGATCTGGCGGCCATGGTGCTGGCTCAGCCCCGGGCGCTGTTCCCGGCCGTGGCGGCGCTGTGGTTCGGCGGCGGTGCCCGGACCGTCGGCCTGCTGGTGGCGGCGCCAGCGATCGGCGCGGTGCTCGGCGGGTTGTTCTCCGGCTGGCTCGGTCGGGTCCGCCGGCACGGTCTGGCGATCCTGTGCGCGGTGGCGTCCTGGGGCGCGGCGGTGGCCGTCTTCGGGCTCACCCGGCAACTGTGGCTGGGGATGGTGTTCCTGGCGGTGGCTGGCTGCTCGGACACCGTCTCCATGGTGTTCCGCAGCACGATGTTGCAGGCGGCGACGCCGGACGAGATGCGCGGCCGGTTGCAGGGCGTCTTCGTCGTGGTGGTCGCGGGCGGCCCCCGGCTCGGCGACTTCCTCGCCGGTTCCGTCGCCAACCTGGCCTCGCCCACCGTGGCGGTGGTCGGTGGCGGTCTCGCCTGCGTGCTGGTGCTCGGCCTACTGGCCCTGCGCTGGCCGGGCTTCGCCCGCTACGACGCCCGAACGCCCCGGGCGTAGGGCCGGGTTCGGCGGCGCCACGCCAACTGACCGCCCCGCGTGCCGAGTTCGCCACGGCGCATGAACAGGCGGATTACGGGCAGACGGTCATGGCAACCGCGGCCACTGGCCGTCGCGTCTGTGGGGGTGTGGCCGTATTTCCGTGGCCGCGCGCAACGAAGAGAAGAAGGCAGGGCAGCAACATGGGTATCGTCGGCTGGATCGTACTGGGACTGCTCGCCGGGGCGATAGCCAAGATCCTGCTGCCCGGACGCGATCCGGGCGGCCTCGTGGGTACCACGCTCACCGGCATCGCCGGTGCGTTCCTCGGCGGGTGGCTGTCCGCCAAGTTCCTGCACCGGCCCATTCCGCACCAGTTCTTCGACCTCAAGACCTGGGTGGCCGCCATCGCGGGCTCGCTGATCCTGCTGATCATCTACCGAGTCCTCTTCGGCAACTCCCGCGCACGGCGCTAGCCGCACGAGCCCTACGGGGTTCGGGGGCCTGCCCCCAACAAACGAGCGCCGCGGTGGCGGGCGACCCTCATGGCGTGGCCCGGCGGCGCCGGACCCACCGCGGCCCAGCCCGGGGGCTCAGGCCTCCAGGCCCAGCATGTGCCGCAGGATGTCCCGCAGGGCCGTCCGCTCCGCGGCGGACAGCTGGGCCAGCGGCTCCCGGGCGAACTCCAGCGAGGAGCGCAGCCGCTCGTATGTCTGCCTGCCTTCCGCCGTCGCCGCGGCCAGCTTGACCCGTCGGTCGGCCGGATCCGGGCGGCGTTCGACCAGGCCGCGGGCCTCCAGGCGGTCCACGATCCCGGTGATGTTCGACGGCTCGCACTTGAGCTGTTCCGCTATCCGCCGCATCGGCAGCGGTTCGAGGGCGAGCAGCCCCAGCACCCGGGCCTGCGCGCCGGTGAGCTGGTGCTTGCTCGCTGCCGCGTCGTACTCCGAGTAGTAGCGGGAGACGACGGTGCCGATGAGGTCGACGACCTCCCGGGTCAGGGGATCGATACGTGCTGCCATGGCACCAGGGTACCCATTTACTTGACAACATGAAATATCCAGGAGCATGGTTTATTCAGAACCTGAACCTTTGCCTTGGCGGCCACGCCGTGGCGGAAGGAGAGCACCCCCCATGTCTGCACTGCCCACGACCAGCCGCGAATGGCACCTGACCGCCCGCCCGCAGGGCTGGCCGAAGCCCACCGACTTCGCTCTGCGTGAGAGCGCGATCCCCGCGCTCGCCCCCGGTCAGGTGCTGGTCCGCAACCTCTACATGTCGGTCGACCCGTACATGCGCGGCCGGATGAACGACGTCAAGTCCTACACGCCGCCGTTCCAGCTCGACCAGCCGATGGACGGCGGAGCCGTCGGTGTCGTGATCGCCTCCGAGGCCGAGGCCCTCAAGGTCGGCGACCACGTGCTGCACGGGCTCGGTTGGCGTGAGTACGCGGTGCTGGACGCCAAGCACACCACGACCGTCGACCCGGACGCCGCGCCGCTGTCCAAGTACCTCGGCGTCCTGGGCATGCCCGGGCTGACCGCCTACGCCGGACTGCTGCGGGTCGCCGCCTTCAAGGAGGGCGACGCGGTCTTCGTCTCCGGCGCCGCCGGCGCGGTGGGCAGCCTGGTCGGCCAGATCGCCAAGCTCAAGGGCGCCTCCCGGGTCATCGGCTCGGCCGGGTCGGACGAGAAGGTCAAGTCGCTGGTCGAGGAGCACGGCTTCGACGCGGCGTTCAACTACAAGAGCGGCCCGGTCGCCGAGCAGCTCAAGCAGGCCGCCCCGGACGGCATCGACGTGTACTTCGACAACGTCGGCGGCGAGCACCTGGAGGCCGCGATCAGCTCGCTCAACGTGCACGGCCGCGCCGCCATCTGCGGCATGATCGCGCAGTACAACGCGACCGAGCCGCCCGCCGCCCCGCGCAACCTGGCGCTGGTCATCGGCAAGCGGCTGCGCCTCGAAGGACTGCTGGTCGCCGACCACGGCGACCTGAAGGAGCAGTTCATCCAGGAGGTCGGCGGCTGGCTCCGGGAGGGCAAGGTGCACTCCCGGGAAACCGTGGTCAACGGCATCGACAGTGCCGTGGAGGCGTTCCTCGGCCTGCTGCGCGGTGACAACACCGGAAAGATGGTCGTCAAGCTCGCCGACTGACCCGGACGGCCAGGGGGGTGTCGCGCGGCGCCCGCCGCGCTCGCCTAGGCTCAGCACCAGACCGTCGCGACCGTGGGCGCGAGTCGCGGCGCACCACCAGGAGGATATTGCGCATGTCCATCCAGTCCATCGACGTGCTCTACACCGCCGTGGCGACCGCGGAGAACGGCCGGGACGGCCGGGTCTCCAGCGACGACGGCAAGCTTGATGTCGTGGTCAACCCGCCCAAGGAGATGGGCGGCAGTGGCGCCGGGACCAACCCGGAGCAGTTGTTCGCCGCCGGGTACAGCGCCTGCTTCCAGGGCGCGCTCGGCGTGGTCGCCCGCCAGGAGAAGGCGGACATCTCCGGCTCGACGGTGACCGCCAAGGTCGGCATCGGCAAGACCGCGGCGGGCGGCTTCGGCCTCCGGGTCGACATCTCGGCGTCCATTCCGAACGTCGACGCCGAGACCGCCAGGTCGCTGGTGGAGAAGGCGCACCAGGTGTGCCCGTACTCCAACGCGACGCGCGGCAACATCGAGGTGACCCTGTCCGTCGACTGACGGTCAGCTCATCGCGGGGGTAAGGGGCGTGCTCCATGGAGCACGCCCCTTACCTGTTCAACCGTGCGCACCGCGCCGGCCGGTTACAGGGTTCGCCTCCACATCCCCGCGGCCCCCCGCCCGGGCTCCGCGGCTGCGGTCGTGGCCGGGATCGTCATATCCGTGGCCTTGCCGCCATTGCCGGACGGCCGTGAGCATGGACGGGTGACACAGCGCCGCATCGTCTTCCTCGTCTATCCGGGGTTCCAGGTGTTGGACCTGACGGGGCCGCATGAGGTCTTCGGGCAGGCCGGGGGCTACGCGGTCGAGGTCGTCGCCTCCGGGGAGAGGGCGGTGCGGGCCAGCCACGGGGTCGAGGTCGTGCCCACAGGGACTGTCCAGCGGTGCGGGGGACCGCTGGACACCTTGGTGGTCGTCGGCGGCCCCGGGTACCGGGAGGCCGCTGACGACGCGGCGCTCATCGGCTGGCTGCGGCACGCCGCAGGCCGGGCCCGCCGCGTCGCCTCCGTGTGCACCGGCGCGTTCCCGCTCGCCCGGGCCGGGCTGCTGGACGGACGGCGCGCCGTCACCCACTGGGCGTACTGCGAACCGCTGGCCCGCGAGTACCCGGAAGTGACGGTCACCCCGGACCACATCTTCGTGCGCGACGGTGACGTATGGACCTCCGCCGGAGTGACCGCCGGCATGGACATGGCGCTCGCCATGGTCGAGGAGGACCACGGGTCCGAGGTCTCCCGGACCATCGCCCGGCGACTGGTGATGTTCGTCCAACGCCCGGGTGGTCAGGCGCAGTTCAGCACCCAGCTCGCCGCGCAGCGGCCGACCCGCGAGCCGCTGCGCGAGCTTCAGGCCTGGGTCGCCGACCATCTCGCCGACGACCTGACGATCCGCGTGCTGGCCGAAAGGGCCGGTATGAGCGAACGCAACTTCACCCGGGTCTTCCGCGCCGAGACCGGCCGCACTCCGGCCGCCTACGTGGAGACCGTGCGGGTCGAGGCGGCCCGCGCGCTGCTGGAGACCACGGACATCACCGTCGACGCGATCGCCAGGGCCTGCGGCTTCGGCGCCGCCGAGACCCTGCACCGACGCTTCAAGCACACCCTCGGCGTCACCCCGGGCCAGTACCGGCAGCACTTCTCCACCGTCCGCTGAACCACCGCACAAGGAGCGCCCATGCGCATCGTCATCCCGGTCTTCGACGGTTTCACCGCACTCGACGCGATCGGCCCGTACGAGGTGCTGCACGGACTGCCGGACGCGCAGGTGGTCTTCGCCGCCGAGCGGCCGGGGCCGGTACGCCCCGACGGGGGCACCCCCGCGCTGCTCGCGGAGGCCGCGCTGGCTGACCTGGACTCCTGCGACGTCCTGCTGGTCCCCGGCGGTCCCGGTGCCCGCCGCCGACTCGACGACGAACCGCTGCTGGAGCAGATCCGCCGGCTGCACGAGCTGGCGCAGTGGACCACCTCGGTGTGCACCGGCTCGCTGCTGCTGGCCGCCGCCGGGCTGCTCAGGGGCCTGGAGGCCACCACCCACTGGAGCGCGGGGGCCATCCTGGAGTCCTACGGCGCCACGTACACCCCGCGACGCACCGTCTTCCAGGGCCGGATCGTCACCGCCGCCGGGGTCTCCTCGGGCATCGACATGGCCCTCGCCCTGGTGGAGCGCATCGCGGACCGCACCCACGCCGAGGCGTTGCAGCTGCTCATCGAGTACGACCCGCAGCCGCCGTTCGACGCGGGAGCACCCGACAAGGCGCCGCAGGCCGCCAAGGACCTGCTGGCCGAGTGGCGCCCGTACACCGCTACTCGCTGAACGCCCAGCCGGTCCACCGGTCGACGGCGACGACGATGACCGGTCCCTGCGGCAACCGGCCTTCGTACTGCGGGTACTTGGCGGCCAGCCGCTGGACCGGCTCGGTACGGTCCTCGCCCTCGGCCAGGACGCGTGCGGTGCCGTCCGCCCGTACCCACCACAGGCGGCGCCACTCCTCCTCGTAGTGGTCCACCAGCAGCGAGACCTGGGGCGTGGCGCGGATGTTGTGCAGCCGCCGCAGGTCCTGGTGGCGCTTGGGTTTGTGGTCGACCGCCATGGACACCGTACGGTCGACCGCGGCGAAGACCGCCGGGACCAGGTGCGGGCGGCCCCGCTCGTCGACCGTGGCCAGCCGCAGCACCCTGGCGGCGGCGAACCGGCGCCACGCCTCGTCCTCGGGCAGTCGCATGCCGTGAGGCTACCCGGCCCCGGCCCGCCGGATCAGCTCCTGGTCACCCCGGCGTAGCCGAGCCGGGCCAGTCGCGCCTGCCCCTGTGCGCTGGGGTGGAACCAGTCCCAGGTACTCAACTCGCCCGTGCCGAAGGCGTATTGGAAGACCGCGCCGCCGTCGTACCGGCACAGCGGGTACCGTCCGCACACCTCGCCCAGCGCGCCGTTGTACGCCACCACCCTGTCCCGTACCGCCGCGCGTCGGGCCGTGGCGTCGGGACCGGTGTTGGCGGCGTCGGCCAGCATCGACGGGCAGATGCCCAGCTTCCATATCTCCCTGCCCACCGGGTTCCGCCGCCCGACGGACCACAGCCGGAGCAGGTCGGGAACGCTGGAGACGTACACCTCGGTCTTCGGTGAGGTGCGGCGCAGCGCCTCCATCGCCGCGGTGAACTGGTCCCGGAATTCGGCGACCGGCGTCATCCCGTCCACCGAGCGGGCGCAGGCGTCGTTGGCACCCATCAGCACCGTCACCAACTGGGGCCGCTGCCGCGCCGCCTGGGCCATCTGGTCACGCAGCTCGGCCATTCGCGCACCGGTCCGCGCGAAGTTCCAGGAACCGCCCACGCGGGAGCCCCGCAGTCTTCCGGTCAGGCTGGCGACATCGGAGCGGGTGCCGGTCACCCAGGACACCTCGGGGCAGTCGGCCAGCAGGGAACAGGCGTCGAAGCCACGGGTGATGGAGTCGCCGAGCGCGGCCACCGACTCGGGGTGCGGGTTCCACGCGGGGTGCGGGTGCCCTGGCGGAGTCGGGCTGCCGTGCGCGTGCGGCGGTCCCGAGCTGCCCGTTGCGCAGCCGGTGAGCAGTAGGACAGCGGCGGCGAGGACGGCCGAGACACCGCGTCCGGCCCACCGTCCGCGTGTCCTGCCGCGACCTTGGGCCTCTCGCATCGTTGTCCTCTCGGATGACCGGGTGATATCTGTCTGAGCCCGACGGTACGTCACCCTCGAAAGGACGGTGCACGGTAGCTTTTCCCTGACGGTTCTACCGCGCCGAAGTCGGCTCGGTGGCGAAGAGGTGGTCGACAGAGGTTTGGGTGCGAACGATCAGTTCTTGTCCCGTTTGCTAAAAATGGTGCAGAATGTCTGGTGCTGTCGCTATTGCGGAGCCACTGGATCGGGCGTGAGGCCGCTGGGGAAGGCGAACCTCGTCCCACACTGGAGGTCCCGGTGACGACACGTGGAGTTCTTTACGTGCACTCCGCACCCCGCGCGCTGTGCCCGCACGTTGAATGGGCTGTCGCGGGCGTGCTCGGTGTGCGCGTCAGCCTTGACTGGATCCGTCAGCCCGCCGCGCCCGGCACCTGGCGCGCCGAGTTCTCCTGGCATGGCGACCCCGGTACGGCGTCGAAGCTCGCCTCGGCGCTGCGGGGTTGGCATCTGCTGCGCTTCGAGGTGACCGCGGAACCCTGTGCCACCGCCGAGGGCGAGCGGTACAGCAGCACGCCGGAGCTCGGCATCTTCCACGCCGTGACCGGAATGCACGGCGACATCCTCATCCCGGAGGACCGGCTGCGCGCCGCACTGGCCAGGTCGATGCGGGGCGAGGCGGACCTGGAGGGCGAGGTCGCCAGGCTGCTCGGCAAGCCGTGGGACGACGAGTTGGAGCCGTTCCGGTACGCGGGCGAGGGCGCGCCGGTGCGCTGGTTGCACCAGGTGGTCTAACCGCCAGGCTATGCCGTTGACCACGCACCGGCTCCAAGCCGTAGCGTGATCAGCATGGCTGACACGATTTCAGTAGCGGTACTGGGTACCGGCACGATGGGCGCGCCGATGGCGCGCAACCTGCTCAGGGCCGGTCACACCGTACGGGTGTGGAACCGCACCCGCTCGCGCGCGGAGCCGCTCGCCGCGGACGGCGCCTATGTGGCCGACGATCCGGCCGACGCGGTGCGGGGGGTGGACGCCGTCCTGACCATCCTGCTGGACGGCCCCAGCGTCCTCGCCGCGATGCGGGAGGCCGCGCCCGAGCTTCGGCGCGGCGCGGTCTGGTTGCAGTCGAGCACCGTGGGGCCCGCGGCGCTGGCGCCGCTGGCCGAACTGGCGGCGGAGCACGGGGTGTACTTCGTGGACTCCCCGGTACTGGGCACCAAGGCTCCTGCCGAGCAGGGCCAGTTGCAGGTGCTGGCGGCCGGGCCGCAGGCGGCCAGGCCAGTCGCCGACCAGGTCTTCGACGCGATCGGCAGCCGTACGCTCTGGCTCGGCGAGGACGGCGCCGAGGGGGCGGCCAGCAAGCTCAAGCTGGTCTTCAACAACTGGGTGCTCACCGTGATCAACGGCACCGCGGAGACGCTGGCGCTCGCCAAGGGCCTTGGAGTCGACCCCCAGCGCTTCCTGGACGCACTGGAGGGCACCCTGCTGGACTCGGGCTACCTGCGCATGAAGGCCAAGGCCATCCTGAACGAGGACTACACGCCCAGCTTCACCGTCTCGGCGGCCATAAAGGACGCCCGACTGATCACGGAGGCCGCCGAACAGGCCGGTGTACGGCTGGACTTGGCGCCCGCCGGAGTCGAGCGCCTGCGCCGCGCGGAGGCACAGGGACACGGCGGCAAGGACGGCGCGGCGTCATACCTGGCGAGCTTCGAGGGCTAGCCGCCCTTGACGCCTTTCGGTGTTGGTCGTTCGGGGTACGGCCGGTTCGGCACCGCCGGACCGGCCGTTGTGGCCGCTCGCCGTCCGCGCCGGACTCGGCTATCGGTCGCGGTCGTTGACTCGCCGACGCGGCGGCGACTTCGTGCCAGCCGCCGCGACGGCGATAACCGCCACAGCGGAGACCGGCGGCGCCGAAGGCGCCTCGGCTGGCGGCGGGAGCCGGGGCTTGGAGGCGCCGACGTCGCCTGAGCCCGGCGGCAGCGCTAGAGCGGGACGTTGCCGTGCGCTCCCCGGCGGGCCGGTGCCTCGTGGATGGCCCGCGCGATCGCGGAGCGGGTGGTGTCGGGGGAGACCACCTCGTCCACGACGCCGAGTTCCATCGCCTTGGGAAGGCCGCCCGCCACGATCTCGTGCTCCGCGGCCAGTTCGAGCTCGATCTGTTCCTTCAGCTCGTCGGGGACCTGGGCGAGCCGTCGCCGGTGCAGGATCCGCACCGCCGCCAGCGCGCCCATCACCGCGACCTGGGCCTGCGGCCAGGCCAGCACCCTGGTCGCGCCGAGGGCGCGGGCGTTCATCGCGATGTACGCGCCCCCGTACGCCTTACGGGTGACCAGGGTGACCCGCGGCACCACGCTCTCCCCGAACGCGTGCAGCAGCTTCGCACCACGGCGCACCACGCCGTCCCACTCCTGGCCGACGCCCGGCAGATAGCCGGGCACGTCCACCAGCACCACCAGCGGCACCCCGAACGCGTCACACATCCGCACGAAGCGCGCCGCCTTCTCCGCGGACAGCGAGTCCAGGCAACCGCCGAGCCGCAGCGGGTTGTTGGCGACCACACCGACCGCCTTGCCGCCCAGCCGGCCCAGTGAGGTGACGATGTTCGGCGCCCACTTCGGGTGCAGTTCCGTTCCGGGGGAGTCCAACACCCCGTCCACCAGCGGCCGTACGTCATAGGCGCGCCGCGCGGACTCCGGCAGCAGCCCGCCCAGCTCCCGGTCCTCGACCTGGTCGAGCCGCAACTCGCTCGGACTGCCCAGGAGTTCGGCCAGCCAGCGGGCCCTGTCCAGCGCGTCCCGCTCGGAGTCGGCGAGCACATGCACCACGCCGGAGCGGCGGCCGTGCGGCTCCGGGCCGCCGAGCCGCGCCATGTCGACGCTCTCCCCGGTGACCGTACGCACCACCTCGGGGCCGGTGACGAAGATCCGGCCGTCCGGCCCCAGGACCACCACATCGGTCAGCGCGGGTCCGTACGCCGCGCCGCCGGCCGCCGGGCCCAGTACCACCGAGATCTGCGGAACCCGACCGGAGGCCAGGATCATCGCGTGGAAGACCCGACCGACCGCGTCCAGCGAGCCGACGCCCTCCCGGAGCCGGGCGCCGCCCGAGTGGTAGATCCCGATGATCGGGCAGTTCTCGGCCACCGCCCGGTCATAGGCGCGGACCACATGGTCACAGCCCTCGGCGCCCATGGCACCGCCCTGCACGGTCGGGTCGGAGGCGAACGCCACCGCCTTCATCCCGTTGATCGTGCCGATCGCGGTGAGCATGCCCGACTCGTCGTAGGCCGAGACCTCCTGGTAGCCCTCCGGATCCAGCAGGGCCCGCAGACGCAGCCGCGGATTACGCGGATCACTGTCGCGGGCCTCGCTGGCCATCCGTTGGCTCCTCGGGTCAGGGCGCGGGCGGACCTGGCGTCGCCGCCGGGGCCGCCCGGCCCTGCCGATCAGCTCTTGCGGAACGCCAGGACGACGTTGAGACCGCCGAAGCCGAACGAGTCATTGAGCGCGGCGATGCTGCCCTCCGGCAGGGCCCGCGGCTCAGCGCGCACGATGTCCGCGTCGACCTCGGGGTCGAGGTTGTCCACATTGATCGTCGGCGGAGCCAGGCGGTTGTGCAACGCGAGAACGGTGGCCACCGTCTCCACACCGCCCGCACCACCGAGCAGATGGCCGGTCATCGACTTGGTGGCGGAGACCGCCATGTGGTCGACGTCGTCGCCGAAGACGGAACGCAGCGCCCGAAGCTCGCCGACGTCACCCAGCGGCGTAGAGGTGGCGTGCGCGTTGACGTGCACGATCTCCGCGGGCTTCAGGTCGGAGTTGTCCAGCAGGTTGCCGAACGCGTCGGCGATGCCACGGCCGGTGGGCTCCGGCTGCGCGATGTGGTGGGCGTCGGCCGAGATGCCCTGGCCGATCGCCTCGCAGTACACCCGGGCACCGCGCTTGGCGGCGTGCTCGGCGGACTCCAGGACGACGATGCCCGAGCCCTCGCCCAGCACGAAGCCGTCGCGGGCCACGTCGTAGGGGCGGGAGGCGCCCTGCGGGTCGTCGTTGTTCTTCGACATCGCCATCATGTTGGCGAACGCGGCGATCGGCAGCGGGTGGACCGCCGCCTCCGTGCCGCCCGCCACGACCACGTCGGCGCGGCCGGTGCGGATCATCTCGATGGCGTAGCCGATCGCCTCGGCGCCCGAGGCGCAGGCGCTGACCGGGGTGTGGGTACCGGCACGGGCGTTCAGCTCGATGCTGACGTTGGCCGACGGGCTGTTCGGCATCAGCATCGGCACGGTGTGCGGGGACACCTTGCGGAAGCCCTGCTCACGCAGGATGTCGTACTGGCCGAGCAGGGTCGTGACGCCGCCGATGCCGGAGGCCACCACGGTGCCCAGGCGGTCCGGGGCGACGGCGGAGTCGTCACCGGCCTTGCCGGTGAAGCCGGCGTCCGCCCATGCCTCACGCGCCGCGATCAGTGCGAACTGCGCGGAACGGTCCAGCCTGCGGGCGAGCGGCCGGGGCAGGATCTCAGCGGGCTCCACGGCGATCTCCGCCGCGATGCGGACCGGTAGGTCAGCGGCCCACTCCTGCTTCAGGGGCGCCACGCCGGAGCGTCCGGCGAGCAGCGCCTCCCAGGTCGATGCGCTGTCGCCACCCAAGGGTGTGGTTGCGCCGATACCGGTGACGACCACGGTGCGATTGGTCGGGTTCACTGGAATTCTTGTCTCCACGTATCGAGGGTGAAGGCAACGCGGGCGCCACTCCGGGGTGGCGACAGACGCGTCAACCTGCGGTCAATCAGGCCTGGTGGTCCAGGATGTACTTGGCGGCGTCGCCGACCGTCTTGAGGTTCTTCACGTCGTCGTCCGGGATCTTGACGTCGAAGCGCTCCTCGGCCGCGACGACGACCTCGACCATGGACAGCGAGTCGACGTCCAGGTCGTCGGTGAAGGACTTGTCCAGCTGCACGTCCTCGACCGGGATACCGGCGATCTCGTTGACGATCTCGGCGAGACCTTCGACGATCTCTTCCTGAGTGGCGGCCATCTGTGGCGCTCCTTCGATTTTCTACGGTGGTGATGACACGGGCTCGCGGAGTGCGAGACCGCGGGGATCTTGCCTAGGGGAGGGTAACGACAGCGGCTGCGTACACGAGACCCGCCCCGAACCCGATGACGAGTGCGGTGTCGCCGCTCTTGGCCTGGCCGGTCGCCAACAGCCGCTCCATGGCGAGCGGGATGGAGGCCGACGAGGTGTTGCCGGTGGTCTCGATGTCGCGGGCGACCGCGACGTGCTCCGGCAGCTTGAGTGCCTTGATCATCGAGTCGATGATCCGCATGTTGGCCTGGTGCGGGATGAACGCGTCCAGCTCATCCGCGGTGATACCGGCGGCGTCCAGCGCCTCCTGGGCGACCTTGGCCATCTCGTAGACCGCCCAGCGGAAGACCGCCTGGCCCTCCTGGGTGATCGCCGGGAAGCGGATGTCCTCCGGGTTGGCGGCCCGGTAGACGTCCCACGGCAGGGTCTGCTTGATGGTCTCGGCCTTGTCGCCCTCCGAGCCCCAGACCGTCGGGCCGATCGCGGGCACCTCGGACGGGCCCACCACGACCGCGCCCGCGCCGTCGCCGAACAGGAAGGCGGTGGCCCGGTCCTCCTTGTCGGTGAGGTCACTGAGCCGCTCGACACCGATGACCAGTACGTACTTCGCCGAGCCCTCGGTCACCATGCCCTTGGCCAGCGTCAGCCCGTAGGTGAAGCCCGCGCAGCCCGCGGAGATGTCGAACGCCGGGGGCTTGCCCGCGCCGAGCCGGTGCGCGATCTCGGTGGCGATGGCCGGGGTCTGCTTGAAGTGCGACACCGTGGCGACCAGCACCGCGTCGACGTCCTCGGCGGTCAGACCGGCGTCCGCTATGGCCTTGCCCGCGGCCTCGATCGACATCTCGGCGACGGTCTCCTGCGGGTTCGCCCAGTGCCGGGTGGAGATGCCGGAGCGGGTGCGGATCCACTCGTCGGAGGAGTCGATGTACTTGAGGATCTCCTCGTTCGGCACCACGCGGGTCGGCCGGTAGCCGCCGACGCCGAGGATACGGGCGTACGGCGCGCCCTTGCTCGGCTTGATCTTCGCGGTCATGCTGTGGGGCTCCTCATCGGTTGGCCGATGTCCTGTCGGCTCGTCAGGTTCATTCGGCCGCGGGGTGGATGCGCAGCAGCGGCTGCCCGGGGGCGACCGGGTCGCCGTCCTCGACCAGCCATTCCACGACGGTGCCGCCGTGCTCGGCGGTGACCGCCTGCCGGTCGCGGTTGTTGGCGACGTGCGCCACCGTAGCGCCCGGCTCAAGTACGTCACCGGCCTTGACCGTCCCGGTGTCCACGGTGCCCTTGAACGGGGCCACCGCGAGCCGCCAGGTCGGGCCGTGCTCCAGCGGGTTGCCCGCCGGGTCACCGTGCTCGGCGATGATCTCGCGGGCCGCGTCGATGTCGTCCGGGGTCTTCAGCGCCAGCGTCCTGACGCCCGGCAGCGCCCGCTTGGCCAGCCCGGTGAGGGTGCCGGCGGGGGACACCTCGATCAGCGCGGTGACGCCGAGCGCCTTGAAGGTCTCCATGCACAGGTCCCAGCGGACCGGACCGGCGACCTGCTTGACCATTCGGCGGATGATCTCCGCGCCGCTGTGCACCACCTGGCCGTCGGCGTTGGAGACGTACCTGGTCCGCGGGTCGCGCACCGACACACCCGGCACCAGGGCCTCCAGCGTGGCGACCGCGGGCGCCATGTGGTGGGTGTGGAACGCGCCCGCCACCTGGAGCGGGCGCACCCGGGAGCCCTCGGGCTTGTCCTCGGCGAGCGCCGCGAGCTGCTCCATGGTTCCGGCGGCGACGATCTGGCCGGCGCCGTTCATGTTGGCGGGAGTGAGTCCGTGCGACTCCAGCTTGGCGACCACGTCCTGCGGGTCGCCGCCCAGCACCGCGGACATGCCGGTCTCGGTGACCGAGGCGGCCTGCGCCATAGCCAGGCCGCGCTGCCGTACCAGCACCATGGCGGACTCGGCGGTGATCACGCCGGCACCGGCGGCGGCGGTGATCTCGCCCACGCTGTGCCCGGCGACCGCGCCGACCAGGCGGCGTCCGTCGACCGGGTGCGGGAAGACCGAGAGGGCGGACACCAGTCCGGCGGCCACCAGCAGCGGCTGCGCCACGGCGGTGTCGCGGATCTCGTCCGCGGTGCCCTTGGTGCCGTAGTGCACGAGGTCGAGTCCGGCGACAGCGGACCACCAGTTCAACCGGTCGGCCACGCCCGGGAGTTCGAGCCAGGGACTGAGGAAGCCGGGCGTCTGGGCGCCCTGGCCGGGAGCTACGAGTACGAGCACCTTCACACTCTCTCTCGCGTCGGGTGGTCACCGCCGGTGAGGACAGGGACCAAGAACGGTCAGGCGATTTGTGGGTGTCCCACAAAAACTCAATCCTGGTGATTCACGCTGGAGAGTCGGCCGAGGATGAGGGCGATCCGCAGGGTGAACGCGGAGCGTACATCGGAAGGTGACCATCCCGTGACATCCGTCACACGTCGTAGCCGGTAGCGGACGGTGTTGGGATGAACGAACAACATCCGGGCAGCGCCTTCCAGCGATGACGCCTGTTCCAGGTAGACGCTGAGCGTCTCCAGCAGCGCCGAGCCCGCTTCCTCCAGTGGTCTGTAGATCTCCTCCACCAGTTGTTCACGAGCCGCGGGATCGCCCGCCATCGCCCGCTCCGGCAGCAGGTCGTCCGCGAGCACCGGCCGGGGGGCGTCGGGCCAGGCCGCGCACGCCTTGAGCCCGGCCGCGGCGGCCTGCGCGGAACGGGTGGCGGCCAGCAGGTCGCCCACCACGGGACCGGCCACCACCGGGCCTGCGGCGAACGGGCCGATGAGGTCCTTGGCGGTGCGGATCGGGTCGTCGGAGCCGCCCGCGACGACCACCAGGCGGTGCCCCAGCACCCCGGTCAGCACCTGCAGCTTGGCGTGCCGGGCGGCCCGGCGGATCGCCTCCACCGTCAACTCGCTGTCCCCGTCGGGTGCGGTGCCGAGGACCACGACCACCCGGTCGGGTGAGTTCCAGCCGAGCGCGGCGGCCCGGGACAGCACTCCCTCGTCCGCCTCACCGGAGAGCACGGCGTTGACGACCAGCGACTCCAGCCGGGCGTCCCAGGCGCCGCGCGCCTCGGCGGCCTGGGCGTAGACCTGCGCGGTGGCGAACGCGATCTCCCGCGCGTAGACCAGCAGCGCCTCGCGCAGCACGGCCTCGTCGCCGGGGGCGGCGACCTCGTCGATCGCCGCTTCCATCACCTCGATGGTGGTGCGCACCATCTCCACGGTCTGCCGCAGCGAGATCGCCCGGGTCAGCTCGCGCGGCGCGGTGCCGAACACATCCGTGCTGATGGCCTGCGGTGCTTCGGGGTGCCGGAACCACTCGGTGAAGGCGGCGATACCGGCCTGGGCGACCAGCCCGATCCAGGAACGGTTCTCCGGCGGCATCGCGCGGTACCACGGCAACTGCTCGTCCATGCGCGCGATCGCCGCGGCCGACAGTCTGCCGGAGGACTGCTCCAGGCGGCGCAGGGTGGCGCTGTGCGGGTGTTCGCTCCGCTGGGACTTCGGGGGTTGCGGGGAATGCGTGGACTCGGGCACGGGACAAGCCTGCCTTATCGCCTCCGGCGAGCGGAAAGCGGTACGCGGCCGGCCATGGGGGCCGGCCGCGACGGCTTGCGCCCCGGGGGCGCGGGGGGTGGCGGCGGCTGGCGCCCGGGGGCGCGAGGGTGGCGGCTTGCGCCCGGGTGGGCTGGGGTGATGCGGCTTGCGCCGCGGTGGTGGGGGCGGCTTGCGGTGCGGGGTGCGCTTGCACGCGGGGCTGCTCGGGTGCGGGTGCGCTTGCGCGCGGGGGATGCTCGGGTGCGGGTGCGCTTGCGCGCGAGGGTGCTCGCGGTGCGCTTGGGGTGCGGGTGCGGTGCGTTGTGGGGTCTGGCGCCGTTGCGCCTGCGGCGGGGTGTTCCCACCCGCTCGCCCTTTTAGCCTGCGGCGGAGGCGGCTGGGTGTCCGGGCGCGTGGGTGCGTTACGGCGGCGCGGGGCTGGGGAGCGCCGCCCGCCGCTCCTTCGGCCTCCTGGGCGGCGACGGAGAGTCACCGGAGGCGGGAAAGGGCGAGCGGGTGGGAACAGCTCGCCGCAGGCGAAGAAGCCCGCCGCAGGAGAGGGGGTGGGAGGGGCGTAGCGTGGGTGGGATGGGAGTTGTTTGGCGGGCGGGGGACCGGTATCCCGGCGGGGATGCCGCCCAGGGGATCGAGACGCGGCACGCGTTCTCCTTCGGGGGGCACTACGACCCGGAGAACGTGTCCTTCGGGCTGCTGCTCGCCTGCAACGAGGAGTACCTCGCCCCCAACGCCGGCTTCTCCCAACACCCGCACCGCGACGTGGAGATCGTCACCTGGGTCATCGAGGGTGAGCTGCGCCACGAGGACGACGCGGGGCACCGCGCCCTCGTCCGCGAGGGCGAGATCCAACGCCTGAGCGCCGGCACGGGCGTCCTGCACAGTGAACGCAACGCGTCCCCGGACAGACCGCTCAGGTTCCTCCAGATGTGGCTGCACCCCGCGGAGTTCGGCGCCCCGCCCGCGTACGAGATCACCCGCGGCCAGGACGTCAGCCCGCTGCGCCAGCCCGGCGCGCTGCTCGGCGTGCGCGCCGGGACCGCCCGGCTACCGGAAGCCCCGTTCGTGTACGTGCACGTCGTGCGCGGTCAACTCCGGCTGGACGGCGAGACGTTGGGGCCCGGGGACTCGGCGCGGATCAGCGACGCGGCCGGGCTCACCGCGTACTGCGACGGCCCGGCCGAGTACCTGGTCTGGGCGATGCACGGTGTGCCGCGCTACGGCTAGCCCAGCTCCGCGAGCACCGCGTCCGTCAGCGCGGGCCACAGCGGGTGCGCCCACTCGCCGAAGTCCCGGTCAGTGAGGCAGACGCACGCCGCGCCCGCGACCGGGTCCACCCACAGGAACGTCCCGGACTGCCCGAAGTGGCCGAAGGTGCGCGGCGAGGACGAACCGCCCGTCCAGTGCGGGGACTTGTGGTTCCGGATCTCGAAGCCGAGCCCCCAGTCGTTGGGGTTCTGGTGCCCGTACCCGGGCAGTACACCCTTCAGCCCGGGGAAGGCGACCGCCGTCGCCGCAGCGTGCGTCTGCGGCGCGATCAGCCGCGGGGTGAGCAGCTCGGCGGCGAACCGGACCAGGTCGTCCACCGTGGAGAGCGCGCCCCACGCCGGGGAGGCGGTCAGCTCGGTCGCTGCCATGCCCAGCGGCTCCAGCACCGCCTCGCGCAGATAGTCCGCGAACGCGATGTCGGTGGCCTTGGCGATGTGGTCGGCCAGCACCTCGAAGCCCGCGTTGGAGTACAGCCTGCGGGTGCCCGGCGCGGCCAGCACCTGGTGCTCGTTGAAAGCCAGCCCCGAGGCGTGCGCCAGCAGATGCCGTACCGTCGAACCCTGCGGGCCCGCGGGCTCGTCCAGCTCGACCGCGCCCTCCTCGATCGCGACCAGTGCCGCGTACGCGGTGAGCGGCTTGGTGACCGAGGCGAGCCGGAAGCGGTGCCCCGTCGGTCCGTACGACCCGGCCACCCGGCCGTCCGCCCGGACCACGGCCGCCGCCGCGGTGGGCACCGGCCAGTTCTCCATCAACCGCAGACTCTCCATGACGGCGAGCGTACTTGCCCAGGCCAACGCTCATCCCAGGGCCCCGAGCGGCCGGGCTTGCCTAGAGTGCACTCAAAGTCTCTAGCGTGGACAACGTCGGGAGATCGAGAAGACGGCAGCCGGAGGGGTGTACGGCATGACGGTCGTGGAAACCGAACGGAACGCGCTGACCAGCTGCTTTGAGGTGATGGCCAGAACACGCCCGCAGGGCCACGACCGCTACACGATCAGCGAGGTCGTCGCCTACACCGGGATGAGCGCCCACACCCTGCGCTGGTACGAGCGGATCGGCCTGATGCCGCACGTCGACCGCTCGCACACCGGGCAGCGCCGCTACACGGACCGTGACCTGGACTGGCTGGATTTCGTCGGCAAGCTGCGGCTGACCGGAATGCCGGTGGCGGACATGGTCCGCTACGCCGAGCTGGCGCGCGAGGGCGACCACACCTACCCCGAGCGCCTGGAGCTGCTGGTGGCGCACCGAGAGGACGTACGCCGCCGGATCACGGAGCTGCGCGACACCCTCGACGTTCTCGACTACAAGATCGACTTGTATGCGGGCGCCACGCCGGCGCCGGAGAGGCACTGAGGTTTCATGAGCATCGAGAAGATCAGCACGGTGGCGCTCGGCACCAACGGCCCGCAGGTCGGTGTCCAGGGCCTCGGCTGCATGGGCATGAGCGAGTTCTACGGGGACACCGACGAGGCCGCGGCGCGGGACGCCCTGGACGCGGCGCTGGAGGCGGGTGTCACGCTGTTCGACACCGCCGACGTATACGGGTCCGGCGCGAACGAGGAGTTCATCGCCCCGTTCGTCAAGGCACACCGCGACGAGATCACCCTGGCCACCAAGTTCGCCATCGTCCGCAAGGCGGACGATCCGCACTACCGCGGCATCCGCAACGACCGGGCGTACGTCCGCGAGGCCGTCGAGGGCAGCCTGCGCCGCCTGGGCGTCGACGTGATCGACCTGTACTACATGCACCGCCGCGATCCGCAGGTGCCGTTGGCCGAATCCGTCGGCGCCATGGCCGAGTTGGTGGCCGAGGGCAAGGTCAGGTACCTGGGCCTGTCCGAGGTGACCGGCGCCGAACTGCGTGAGGCGCACGCGGTGCACCCGATCGCCGCGCTCCAGTCGGAGTGGTCGCTGTTCAGCCGCGACGTGGAGAAGTCCGCGGTGCCCGCCGCCACCGAGCTGGGTGTGGCGTTGGTACCGTACTCGCCGCTCGGCCGGGGCTTCCTCGCCGGCGCGTTCGCGGACGCCTCGAAGGAGCTGTCCAGCGACGACTTCCGGAAGTTCCAGCCGCGCTTCACCGGCGACAACGCCAAGGCCAACGCCGAGCTGCTGGAGCCGGTGCGCCGGGTGGCCGCCGCCCACGGCGCCACGCTCGGCCAGATCGCGCTGGCCTGGGTGCAGCAGCAGGCTCGGGTGCGGGACCTGGCGGTGGTACCGATCCCGGGCACCCGCAAGCGGTCCAGGGTGCTGGAGAACACCGCCGCCACCCGGATCACGCTCAGTGACGAGGAACTGGCGCTGCTGGAGCCGATCGCGGGCAAGGTCGCGGGTGACCGCTACCCGGACATGTCCTTCACCTCCGCGGCGCGCGAGTAGCCAACCAGCGGAAAGCGCAAGGGTGTCGGGGAAGCCCCGACACCCTTCCGCTTCTGCGTGCCGGTCAGGCTGCCGCGGCGCCCGCCCGGCACGAGGTGTCGCTTGTGGCACAGCTCACCGACTCGTACTCGCCCAACGCTATGCGGGTGAAGTTCTTCAGGCTCTCCGTACCGGAGGCGAAGTACCCGGTGTGCTGCTGGGCGCCCGCCGCGGAGATCACCCGGGCACCGAACGAACTGGAGACCGGGTCGGTGCCATGGCCGATACCGGCGACCTCCAGATACGGGACGTCCTGGATCCAGTCGGTGTCGTCCCGCGTCGCCCACACGCGGGCCCGGGTGTGCAGCCCGGCGACATTGTCCGCGCGCATGCCGGGGCTGCCGTAGACGGTGATGTCCGTCACCTTCTGCTGCGGCAGCCGGGAGGCGGCCACCCCGCAGGTCACCGAACCGTAGGAGTGGCAGAACAGTTGGACGCTGGTGTTCTGCGGCAGTGCCCGGACCATGCCGTTGAGCCGGACCGCGCCCGCCTCGGCCATGGCGCCGGTGGAGGCGTCCAGGCCGACGCCCTCCGGCGTCGTGTAGTCCGCCCAGGCGATGACCGCGGTCCGGACCGACGGGTCGGTGGCCCGCTCGGAGTTGTAGAGCGCCTCGGCCATCCCGTCGGGGGTGGAGTACGGCTTGACGGACTTCTCGAACGAGAGGATGTCGGTGTCGACACCGGGCACCACCACGGCGGTGCGCTGTGCCGTCTCCAGGTCGCCGAAGACCTCGGCCACCCGGCCGCGTCCGCTCGGGTCGAAGGCGAGGATCTGCCGCCCGGGGTCGTGGAGCGAGCCGAAGCGGTGCGCGAGCTGGAGCGCGGACTGGCGGCCCTCGGCGGTCAGGTCGGTGGCCTTCGAGCGCTTCAGCTGCCACTGCTCGGCCTCGCCCAGCGCCTGCTGGTTGGCCCGGTAGCGCAGTTCGACGGGGGCGCCGTTGAGGTTGCCGACGACCAGCGGATAGCGGTCGGCGAGTTGCCGCGCCTGCGCGTTGCTCAACGAGGCGAAGAACCGGGAGATGGCCGCCGCGCTGGCGGTGTCCGGGTTCGGCAGCCGGCGTCCGGCCACCGAGCCGTGCAGCCACGCGGACACCGCGGTGGCCCGCGGATCCTGCGGTGGCTTCTGGTGGCGCATGGCGGTCCAGCCACTCGTCGCCAGCAGCACGAAGACGACCATCACGGCCAACGCCGCTCTCCCCGGCGAGGTCAGGTCCTGCGCGATGACGCGCAGCCAGTACCAGCCGAGGGATCGAGGGGAGGAGGGAGCGCCGGCGCGCTCGTCGAAGAGATTCACCGGGGGCCACGATAGGAGAAAGACGGGCCCGACCGTGAATACGGTGACTCAGATCACGTTTATATCGGCCACAAGCGGCCGTTAGTGGCACAGGGGTGACAGGGACTCAGTGCGGGTGTGATGCTAAGCACCCGGCGCACGCCATCCGCCGGTGAGTGCCGGGCCGATCGTGTTGATGTGTTCTTCGACACTGCGCCGCATCTGTTCGACGCTGTCGTCGGCGCACTTCCCCCAGTGCCCGGACGCCGCCCGGATCACCCCGCCGAACGCCGCCACCAGCACCCGTGGGCGCAGGTCCAGCACCGGGTCCAGGCCCTCGCGCCGGGCGATCTCGGCGACGAGCCGCTGCTCCATCTCCGCCTGTCCGCGCATCCGTGCGGCCAGCAGCGCGGGGGTGGTCTCGACCACCTGGCACATCCGCATGTACAGGTCGAGCGGCACCACCTCGTGGATCGCGGTGCTGACGTCGTCCCAGGTGCTCAGCACCGCGTTGCGCAGCGCTTCCAACGGCGGCTCCGCGGCCGGTCGTTCGCGCAGCGCGGCCATGAAGTGGCCCTCGATCAGTTCCTCGACGGCGAGCGCCGCGTGCTCCTTGTTCTGGAAGTAGCGGAAGAAGGTGCGCTGCGAGACCTCCACCGACTCGGCGATCTCGTCCACCGTGGTGCCCTCGAACCCGCGGGTGGTGAACAGTTCCATCGCCGCCCGGGTGAGGGCGTCGCGGGTGCGCTGCTTCTTGCGCTCCCGGAGGCCGGAGGCGCCCGGAGCGGGCTGCGTCGTCGCCGTGATTCCTGTCATCCGCGGCCACCTCCTGTTCGTGTTGTGGCAGGTCACCATACCTGCGCCGTATCTGTCAGTTACCGTCAGGTGAACTCGTTTGTCAAATGTCAGCTGCTGACATAATCTCGCGCCCATGAGCCAAGCACCCCTTGTCACTGACCAGCTGGCGGACCAGATACCGCCGCCCAGAAGGTCGCTGCGCGGCCATCCCTGGCTGACCCTGTTCTCGGTCGCCATCGGCGTGATGATGGTGGCGCTGGACGCCACGATCGTCGCGGTCGCCAACCCGGCCATCCAGCAGCACCTCGGGGCCTCGCTCGCCGACGTGCAGTGGATCACCAACGGCTATCTGCTCGCGCTGGCCGTCGCACTGATCACCGCGGGCAAGCTCGGCGACCGGTTCGGCCACCGCCAGACGTTCCTGATCGGCATCACCGGATTCGCCCTCACCTCGGGCCTGATCGGCCTGTCCAGCAGCGTCGCCATGGTGATCGCGCTACGCGTCTTCCAGGGCCTGTTCGGTGCGTTGCTCCAGCCCGCCGCGCTTGGACTGCTGCGGGCCACCTTCCCGGCGGAGAAGCTGAACACCGCCATCGGAATCTGGGGTGCGGTCATCGGCGCCTCCACCGCCGCCGGGCCGATCATCGGCGGCCTGCTGGTGGAGCACGTCAACTGGCAGTCCGTGTTCTTCATCAACGTGCCGGTCGGCGCGATCGCGTTGGCGCTCGGCCTGCTGATCCTCAAGGACATGCGCGCGGAGAAGGCGCCCAAGTCCTTTGACATTCCCGGCATCCTGCTGCTGTCGGCCGGCATGTTCTGCCTGATCTGGGGTCTGATCAAGGCTCCCGCCTGGCACTGGAGCTCGTTGAGCACCTGGGCGTTCATCGGCGGGGCCGTTGTGCTGTTCGCGGTCTTCGCGCTGTGGGAGACCAGGACCCGCGAACCGCTCATCCCGCTGGGACTGTTCCGCTCGGTGCCGCTGTCAGCGGGCACCGTCCTGATGGTGCTGATGGCGTTCGCCTTCATGGGCGGCCTGTTCTTCGTCACCTTCTACCTGCAGAACGTGCACGGCATGAGCCCGGTGTCCAGCGGCGTCCACCTGCTGCCGCTCACCGCGATGATGATCGTCGCCTCACCGGTGGCCGGTGCGCTGATCACCCGGTTCGGGCCGCGCATCCCGCTGGTCGGCGGCATGCTGTTCACCACCGCCGCCATGATCGGCATGTCCCGGCTGACCGCGCACAGCGGCACCGGCACCACCTCGCTGTGGTTCGCCCTGCTCGGTCTCGGACTCGCGCCGGTCATGGTGGGCGCCACCGAAGTCATCGTCGGCAACGCCCCGTTGGAGCTGTCCGGGGTGGCCGGCGGCCTTCAGCAGGCCGCGATGCAGGTCGGCAGCTCGCTGGGCACCGCCGTGCTCGGCGCGGTGATGGCGGCCAGGGTGGACAACCAGCTGCCGGGCCACTGGGCCGCCGCCGGGCTGCCCGCGCTGCCGCCCGCGCAGGCGAAGCAGGCCGCCGACGCGGTGGCCGTCGGCGTGGCGCCGGTACCGCCGCACGCGCCCGCCCCGCTGGCCGGCACCATCAGCCGCGTCGCACACGACACCTTCATCTCCGGGATGGGCCTGTCCTTCACGGTGGCCGCGGTCGTCGCGGCGGTTGCCGCGGTGGTGGCCGTGTTCACCAAGCGGGGCTCCAACGCGGACGCCGCCGGCGGCGGGGTGCACATCTGACCGCCGAAGCCCAAAGAGCCCCGGCCAGCCGCCCGTTGAAGGGCGGCTGGCCGGGGCTCTCGCTTACGGGTGACGGTTACGCGTCACCGCCGGCGGCGCCGGGGTCGGCCGCGGCGACGTCGAGCAGCTGGTAGCGGTCGATCGCCTGCTTCAGCGCGGAACGGTCGATCTTGCCCTCCTTGGCCAGCTCGGTCAGCACCGCGAGCACCACCGACTGCGCGTCGATGTGGAAGAACCGGCGCGCCGCGCCGCGGGTGTCGGCGAAGCCGAAGCCGTCCGCACCCAGCGACTGGTACGTACCCGGCACCCAGCGCGCGATCTGGTCCGGAACCGACCGCATCCAGTCGGACACGGCCACGAACGGACCCTCGGCGCCGGACAGCTTGCTCGTCACGTACGGAACGCGCTGCTCCTCCTCCGGGTGGAGCAGGTTGTGCTCCTCGGCGGCGACCGCGTCGCGGCGCAGCTCGTTCCAGGAGGTGGCGGACCACACGTCGGCCTTGACGTTCCACTCCTCGGCGAGGATCCGCTGCGCCTCGACCGCCCACGGCACCGCCACACCGGACGCCATGATCTGCGCCGGGATCGAACCGCCCTCGGCGGCCTTGTACCGGTACAGGCCCTTGAGGATGCCGTCGGCGTCCACGTTCTCCGGCTCGGCGGGCTGCTGGATCGGCTCGTTGTAGACGGTGAGGTAGTAGAAGACGTCCTCGCTGTCCGGGCCGTACATCCGGCGCAGACCGTCCTTGACGATGTGCGCGATCTCGAAGCCGAAGGCCGGGTCGTACGCGACACACGCCGGGTTGGTCGAGGCCAGCAGCTGCGAGTGGCCGTCGGCGTGCTGCAGACCCTCACCGGTCAGCGTGGTGCGACCGGCGGTCGCACCCAGTACGAAACCGCGAGCGAGCTGGTCGCCCATCTGCCAGAACTGGTCACCGGTGCGCTGGAACCCGAACATCGAGTAGAAGACGTAGACCGGGATCATGTGCTCGCCGTGCGTGGCGTACGCCGAGCCCGCGGCGATCAGCGAGGCGGTGCAGCCCGCCTCGGAGATGCCGTCGTGCAGCATCTGCCCGGTCGGCGACTCCTTGTACGCCAGCAGCAGCTCGCGGTCGACCGACTCGTAGGTCTGGCCCAGCGGGTTGTAGATCTTGGCGGACGGGAACAGCGAGTCCATGCCGAAGGTGCGGTACTCGTCCGGCGCGATCGGCACGAAGCGCTTGCCGATCTCCTTGTCCCGCATCAGGTCCTTGAGCAGTCGGACGAACGCCATGGTGGTGGCGATCGACTGCTGGCCGGAACCCTTCTTGACGGCCGCGTACGCCTTGTCGTCCGGCAGGTTCAGCGGCTTGGCGCGGACCACGCGGGTGGGCACGTAGCCGCCGTTCTCCTTGCGGCGGTCGTGCATGTACTGGATCTCTTCCGAGTTCCGGCCCGGGTGGTAGTACGGCGGCAGGCCGGACTCCAGCTCCTTGTCGGAGATCGGCAGGTGCAGCCGGTCACGGAACCGCTTGAGGTCCTCGACGGTCAGCTTCTTCATCTGGTGGGTCGCGTTGCGGCCCTCGAAGTTCGGGCCGAGGGTCCAGCCCTTGACGGTCTGCGCCAGGATGACGGTCGGCTGGCCCTTGTGCTCCTTGGCCGCCTTGTACGCCGCGTAGATCTTGCGGTGGTCGTGACCGCCACGGCCCAGGTGCAGGATCTGGTCGTCGGTCATGTTCTCGACCATGTTGCGCAGCCGGTGGTCGCCGCCGAAGAAGTGCTCGCGGATGTACGCGCCGGTCTCGGTGGCGTACGTCTGGAACTGGCCGTCCGGCGTCGAGTTGAGCTTGTTGACCAGCACGCCGTCCCGGTCCTGCGCCAGCAGCGGGTCCCAACTGCGGTCCCAGATCAGCTTGATGACGTTCCAGCCCGCGCCGCGGAAGACCGACTCAAGCTCCTGGATGATCTTGCCGTTGCCGCGCACCGGGCCGTCGAGCCGCTGCAGGTTGCAGTTGACGACGAAGGTCAGGTTGTCCAGGCCCTCACGGGCGGCCAGGGACAGCTGGCCGAGCGACTCCGGCTCGTCCATCTCGCCGTCGCCGAGGAACGCCCACACGTGCGAGTCGGCGGTGTCCGCGATGCCGCGCGCCTCCATGTAGCGGTTCATCCGGGCCTGGTAGATCGCGCCGAGCGGGCCGAGGCCCATCGAGACGGTCGGGAACTCCCAGAAGTCCGGCATCAGCCGCGGGTGCGGGTAGCTGGACAGGCCGTACGGGGCCTTGGACTTCTCCTGCCGGAAGGCGTCCAGCTGCTGCTCGGAGAGCCGGTCCAGCATGTAGGCGCGCGCGTAGATACCGGGGGAGGCGTGCCCCTGGAAGAAGATCTGGTCGCCGCCCTTGCCGTCGTCCTTGCCCCGGAAGAAGTGGTTGAAGCCCACGTCGTACAGCGAGGCGGAGGAGGCGAAGGTCGCGATGTGACCGCCGACGCCGATACCGGGGCGCTGGGCGCGTGACACCATGACGGCCGCGTTCCACCGGGTCGCGTTCAGGATCTTGCGCTCGATCTCCTCGTTGCCGGGGAAGAACGGCTCGTCCTTGGTCGCGATGGTGTTGATGTAGTCCGTGCTCCGCATCTCCGGCACGGCGACACGCTTCTCGCGAGCGCGCTCGATGAGCCGCAGCATCAGGTAGCGGGCACGCTCACGGCCGCGTTCGTCAATAGCCGCGTCGAGCGAGTCGAGCCATTCCGCCGTCTCCTCGGGATCAAAGTCCGGGACCTGGCTGGGAAGGCCGCCAATGATGATCGGGTTGCGATCGGATCCGGAAGCCACGCTGTTCCTTCGCTACTAGGTAGTGCTCTGCTGTGTCGCGCCGCCTCCATCGTGTACCGCGGCTGGAGATCCGTCATCTCTACTGAGTGGTAACTACCACTTGGTGAGACGGGTCGAGACCCGCGACGGTTGGCGCAGTGGCGCGCGAGCGCCTCCGGTACGAGGCTGGGAGGGGGTACCTCCCATGCCGTTGAGGCCATGGGGGAGGGCGACGGGCGGGCCAAATCGCAACTCTACGCCCAGTCGGGGCCCGGTCGGACACCCGTCCCGGAAGCGGGCTTCCGTTCGGACCGCCCGGCCCCGATGCGACGTCCTAACGTCGCAACCCCGGCAAAACGCCGTGACAGGGGTCACAGACGGCGGTGCGATGTGAGGCGACACGTCAACGTTTGGGCGGGATCGGTAGCTGGGTACTTGCGCGATCCGCCCGCTGCGTGTGGACTACGGCCATCGCCCCGTACACGCGCGGGGCCGACAGACATCCCCAAGTCAGGAGGCAATCCGTGAGCGCGACCGCGGGCCACGCGGAGGAGCGGACCAACCCGGTGAGCCGGTTGGGTTTCGAGCCCGGACAGGTGGTCCTGGAGATCGGCTACGACGACGACGTCGATCACGAGCTCCGTGAGGGCATCGAGGCCATCATCGGACAGGATCTTGTCGACGAGGACTACGACGACGTGGCCGACGCCGTCCTGCTGTGGTTCCGTGACGAGGACGGCGACCTTACGGACGCCCTGGTGGACACCATCGGTCTGATGGACGACGACGGCGGTGTGGTGTGGCTGATGACCCCCAAGACCGGCCGTGACGGCCACGTCGAGCCCAGTGACATCAGCGAGGCGGCGAAGACCGCCGGCCTGTCCCAGGGCAAGAGCATCAGCGCCGCCAAGGACTGGACCGGCAGCCGACTGGTGGCCCCCAAGCGCTGAGCGCCCCGCCACCGCACCACCCACCCCGACGCATCCCGCGCGCCCCCGCCAGCCCACCGCTGCCGGGGGCGCGACGCGTCCCGCCGCCTGTCGCCCTCGCCCAGGGCGGCGCCAGGCCCGCCCGTCACCCGCCGCCGTGGGCCAAGGCGCCGCCGGCCCCGATCACCGGCAGTGCGAGACTGTCCGTGCCGCCGCGCCACGAACGGCGCAACGGCACCGGTGAGACGCGCAAGCGAGATCGGAAGGGAAGCATCCATGGCCATTGAGGTCGGCTCCAAGGCCCCCGACTTCGAGCTGAAGAACCAGCACGGCGAGCTGGTCAGGCTCTCCGACTACAAGGGCGACAAGAACGTCGTCCTGCTGTTCTACCCGTTCGCCTTCACCGGCGTGTGCACCGGCGAGCTGTGCGCCCTGCGCGACGAGCTGCCCAAGTTCGTCAACGACGACGTCCAGCTGCTCGCGGTCTCCAACGACTCCCCGTTCAGCCTGCGGGTCTTCGCCGAGCAGGAGGGCCTGGAGTACCCGCTGCTGTCCGACTTCTGGCCGCACGGCGCCGCCAGCCGGGCGTACGGCGTCTTCGACGAGGAGAAGGGCTGCGCCGTGCGCGGCACCTTCATCATCGACAAGGAGGGCGTGGTCCGCTGGACCGTCGTCAACGCGCTGCCGGACGCCCGTGACCTGAACGAGTACACCAAGGCGCTCGCCGAGCTGTGACGTGTTCACGCGGCGTGCTTCGTGGCGCGCCGCGTGAGCGCTCCCCAGCCGGGGAACCGGTCACTAGGATCAGGGCGTTGATCCGGTTGTACGTATACGCACCAACGGGGGCAGCGCGCTCGACGTCCCCTCGGACCATTGGGAGGACTCGTGGGAGTCAGCCTCAGCAAGGGCGGCAACGTCTCGCTGACCAAGGAGGCGCCGAACCTCACGGCGGTGCAGGTCGGACTCGGCTGGGACGCCCGGACGACCACCGGCGCGGACTTCGACCTGGACGCCAGCGCGCTGCTGACGAACGCGTCCGGAAGGGTCCTCACCGACCAGCACTTCGTCTTCTACAACAACCTCAAGAGCCCGGACGGTTCGGTCGAGCACACCGGGGACAACCTCACCGGTGAGGGCGAGGGCGACGACGAGGTCATCAACGTCAACCTGGCGCTGGTGCCGCAGGACGTGGACCGGGTCGTCTTCCCGGTCTCGATCTACGACGCGGAGAACCGCCAGCAGAGCTTCGGCCAGGTGCGCAACGCCTACATACGGGTCGTCAACCAGGCCGACAACCGAGAGTTGGCGCGCTACGACCTGACCGAGGACGCCTCCACCGAGACCGCCATGGTCTTCGGTGAGCTGTACCGCAACAACGGCGAGTGGAAGTTCCGTGCCATCGGCCAGGGTTACGCGTCCGGCCTGCGCGGAATCGCCCAGGACTTCGGCGTCAACGTCTGACGCCACCTCGTCCGGCGCCGCGCACCGTGCCACCGCGGCGCCGGACCCGTGGGGGAACCAGAAGCATCGGGGAGGAACGAACCACATGGGTGTCACGCTCGCCAAGGGGGGCAATGTATCCCTCAGCAAGGAAGCGCCGAACCTCACACACGTCATGATCGGCCTCGGCTGGGAGGCCAGGTCGACCACCGGCGCGGACTTCGACCTGGACGCCAGCGCCCTGCTGTGCTCGGGCGGCCGGGTGCTGGGCGACGAGTACTTCGTCTTCTACAACAACCTCAAGAGTCCCGAGGGTTCGGTCGAGCACACCGGCGACGAACTGGTCGGGGGCAGCGGTGGCGACGACGAGACGATACTCGTGGACCTCACCAAGGTTCCGGACCGCGTCGACAAGGTGGTCTTCCCCGTCTCGATCTACGACGCCGAGGTCCGCTCGCAGGCCTTCGGGCAGGTGCGCAACGCCTACATCCGGGTCGTCAACCAGGCCGACGACCGCGAGTTGGCGCGCTACGACCTGACCGAGGACGCCTCCACGGAGACCGCGATGATCTTCGGTGAGCTCTACCGGTACGGCGGTGAGTGGAAGTTCCGTGCGGTGGGCCAGGGGTACGCATCGGGCCTGCGGGGCATCGCCCTAGACTTTGGGGTCAACGTTTCGTAAAAATGCGTGCAGCCGCCTGCACCGGGACCACCAAGGATTGGATTGCCAGTGCTCGTCAGAACGTTCGGCTGGTCATTTGCCATAACCGTCGCCGGGCTGGCGTTCGCGGGGATCCTTTGGGGCTGGCAGGGGCTCGCGGTCGTCGCGATTCTGTCGATCCTGGAGATCTCGCTCTCCTTCGACAACGCGGTGATCAACGCGGGAATCCTGCGGAAGATGAACGCCTTCTGGCAGAAGATCTTCCTCACCGTCGGCGTGCTGATCGCCGTCTTCGGTATGCGGCTGGTCTTCCCGGTCGTCGTCGTCGCCATCACCGCCAGGATCGGGCCGATCGAGGCGGTCAGGGTGGCGGTGAACGATCCGGACCGCTACGAGCACCTGGTCACCAGCGCCCATCCGGCGATCGCGGCGTTCGGTGGGGTGTTCCTGCTGATGATCTTCCTGGACTTCCTCTTCGAGGACCGGGACATCCACTGGATGGCCTGGCTGGAGCGGCCGCTCGCCAGGGTCGGCAAGCTGGAGACCCTCCCGGTGATCGTCGCCCTGGTGGCACTGCTGGTCGCCGCGACAACGGTGGCCACCTCGGTCCCGCTGCAGGGCGGCGGTACGGCCGACAAGTCGGCGACGGTGCTGCTGGCCGGGCTCGCCGGACTGGTGACGTACCTCGTGGTGGGCGGCGTCTCCGGCTACTTCGAGGGGCGCCTGGAGGAGGATGCCGAAGGCGCCGAGGCTGACGCGGAGGACGGCGAGCCGTCGGCCGCCCCCGCGCGGAAGGGAGCCTCGGCGATCGGCCTGGCCGGTAAGGCCGCGCTCTTCATGTTCCTCTACCTGGAGGTCATCGACGCCTCGTTCTCCTTCGACGGCGTCATCGGGGCGTTCGCCATCACCAACGACATCTTCATGATGGCGCTCGGCCTCGGCATCGGTGCGATGTACATCCGCTCGCTCACCGTCTTCCTGGTGCGCAAGGGCACGTTGGACGACTACGTGTACCTGGAACACGGCGCGCACTACGCGATCGGCGCGCTCGCGGTCATCCTGCTCGTCACCATCAAGCACGAGGTCAACGAGGTCGTCACGGGTCTGGTGGGCGTCGTACTGATCCTCGCCTCGTTCCTGTCGTCCGTGGTACGCAACCGTCGACTCGGGGAAGGCTCCGAACAGTTGGAGGAACAGGCGGAGATCCCCTCGGGGGTCTGAGCCTGGACGTTGGCCACGGCAGGGGAGGGCTACATGGCTGGCGTATGGCAGTTCCTGCGGGGCGGGGACAAGTCACCCCAGTTCGACATGGGGATCGCGCACACGGTCACGCTGACCAAGCGGAACCAGGTCGTCTCGCTCAACCACCAGGGTTCGGCCCACGGCAACCTGCGGGTCAACCTCACCTGGTCGATGCGGACTTCGGACTTCAACGACATGAACCGCGAACGAGGCGGTCTGTTCCGCAAGCCGTTCGGTCTGTTCAGGCCGGAGTTGGTGCAGGCGCAGGGGCCCGCGATGGTCAACGTCGACCTCGACCTTGCCTGTATGTACGAGCTGGCGGACGGCAAGAAGGGGGTCGTCCAGCCGCTGGGCAACTTCCTGGGGTCTTTCAACGAGGCGCCGTACATACAGCTCAGCGGCGACGACCGGTTCGGGTCGGGCTCCGGCGAGACGATATACATCAACCTCGACCACAAGGACCAGTTGCGCAGGCTGCTGGTGTTCGTCTACATCTACGACGGCACCCCGGCCTTCGACCGCACGCACGCGGTCGTCACGCTCTACCCCAGCGCGGGCCCGAGTATCGAGATCGCCCTCACCGAGCGTGCCCCGGAAGCGCGTTCCTGCGCGGTGGTGCTGATCGAGAACAACAAGGGCGAACTGACCGTGCGGCGCGAGGTGAAGTACGTCTACGGCTTCCAGTCCGAACTGGACCGGCTCTACGGCTGGGGCCTGCAGTGGGGCCGCGGCTACAAGTCCAAGATCTGAGCCTGGCGGCGCCCGAGGGGCCGAGGCCTACCGTCCGTTCTGGAACTGCGGCCCCTGCGGCGGCAACGTGATCGCCGGAACGGTCGGCGCCGCCGCCTGCTGGGCGACGGTGGCCTGCTGCGGATATCCGTACGCCGGATGCGGCGGATAGCCGTAACCGCTCTGCTGCGCGGTGGCGGCAGGCTCAGCGGGTGGTGGGAAGCCATAGCCGCCGGGCTGTTGCGGATATCCGTAGCCGCCTGCCTGGGCCGCCGGTTGCTGCGGATAGCCGTAGGCGGGCTGGGAGTTGGGCATGGGCGGCACCAGGGGCGGCAGCGGAACGCTGGGCTCCGCGGACGCCGGGGCGGTCCCCGTAGCCGCCGTCGCGGCGGAAGCCTCCGCCGGGGGCGGTGCGGCGGAGGGCGACGCGCCCGTCGGCTCGGGCGCCGCGGGCGCCTGAGCCTCCGCGTCGTCCACCGCGATGCCGAACTCCGTTGCCAGCCCCACCAGTCCGGTGGCGTACCCCTGCCCCAGCGCGCGGAACTTCCAGCCCGTACCGCGCCGGTACAGCTCACCGCAGATCATCGCGGTCTCGCCGCCGGTGTCCGGCGCGATGTCGAAGGCCGCTATGGGCTCCGCGTCCTCTTCCGCCGCGAGGTCAAGGAGCAGCAGCCGCAGCCCGGGAACGCTGCCGAACGTCCCGCCGTCCGCGGAGGCGGCCAGCACCACCCGGTCCACCGAGGTTTCGAGCCCGGCGAGTTCGACGTCGACGCTGTCCGTCAGACCGTGCCCCTCGCGCCGCTTGGGGCGGTGCCTCACCAGGCCGGACGGATGCCGCGGCTGGTTGTAGAAGACGAAGTCCGCGTCCGAGCGCACCCGTCCGTCGCCGCCCAGCAGCAGCGCCGAGGCGTCCACGTCGGGCACACCCGCGCCCGTGTTCCACCGCAGCACCGCCCGGACCGCGGACGCCTGAAGCGGGACGTTGGACCCCTTCACCATCGCGTGCGTCATACCGGTAATCCTGCCCTCCCGCCCCACGGCCGGACAACGCGGGTGCGTGCCGAACGTGGTTCCGGTGGCCGGTCAGCGGTTGATGCGGAGCCGGTCACCCGTTGATGCGAATCTGACACCCGATGGTCAAGACTTTGCCAAGCGGCTGCGTGCGATGATCATCCACGCGTGGCAGGGCGACGATCCGCCAACCACCGCACACCAACTACCCGGGAGCTGTATGCGCCACCATGGACCCGCCGCGCCACCCGCGCGGAACTCCGCGTTCCGCAACATCTTGGGTGACGAGCCCGCATGAGCACCGCCACCGCCGTCTGGACCGGTCGGTGGACCGCCGACCACCTCGGTGTCACGCTCACCGGCTCACCGGAACTGCCCAGGCTGCTCGGTCTCGCGGTGCGGGTGAACGACAAGCGCGCCCACCTGCTGGTGTCCAACGTCCTCGGCAAGTACGTACCGCAGCGCCCGGACGTCGTCTACGAGACCGGGCTGGCCCTCGGCCGCCGGGTGCTGGCGCTGCTCGGCGAGCACAGCGCGTCGCGTGCCGTGGTCCTCGGCTACGCGGAGGCCGCGGCCGGGCTCGGCCAGTGCGTGGCGGACGGCCTTGGGTGCGCCCCGTATCTGCACTCGACGCGTCGGCCGGTTCCCTCGGTCCCGCTCGTGGGGCGGTTCGAGGAGGAGCACAGCCACGCCGTACGCCATCTGCTGCTGCCCGCAGATCCGGAACTGCTCGCCGGCGGCGGCCCGTTGGTACTCGTGGACGACGAGCTGACCACCGGGAGGACCCTGCTCAACACGGTGCGGGCACTGCACGCCCGCTATCCGCGCGACCACTACGTGGTGGCCGCGCTGGCCGACCTGCGCGGCCCGCTGGACCGCGCCCGGCTGGAGGGCCACGCCGCCGAACTCGGCGTCCGCCTCGACGTGCTGGCCCTCGCCACCGGCGAAGTACGGCTACCCGCCGATGTGTTGACCCGTGCCGCGCACCTGGTGCGCCGCTTCGGCACGGCGCCGCCGGGCACGGCCGCCTGGCCGCCGGGCACCGTGGCGCGCGTCGAGCTCGGCTGGCCGCCCGGGCTGCCCGACGGCGGGCGGCACGGCTTCACGCCCCGGCACCGGGCCCTGCTCGAAGCGTCGCTACCGGGCATGGCGAAACGTCTCGGCAGCGCACTGCCGCGCGGTGCGCGCCGCGTCCTGGTGCTCGGCTGCGAGGAGTTGATGTACACCCCGCTACGGCTGGCGGCGGCACTCGACGCCGACGTCGACGGCGTGGAGGTGTACTTCTCGTCCACCACACGCTCCCCGGCACTCGCCGTTGACGACCCCGGCTACCCACTGCACACCCGTATCGCCTTCCCCACGCACGACAACCCGTTGGACGGTGCGGGTGAACGTTATGCCTACAACGTGGCGCCGAGCGCCCACGGTGTGCGACGCTTCGACGCGATCGCCGTCGTCGTGGACTCCGCTGGCGACACCCCTCGCCTGACGGCGCCCGACGGACTGCTGTCCCGGCTCGCAGCCCACACCGACCGGCTGCTGCTCGCCGCCATCCCCTCGTACGTACCCGAACGGCAGAACCACTCCCACCGGCACTCCACCTTCCCACGGAAGCACACCCCCCAACGGCAGGACCGGAACCATGCCCTGTGAACCCCTGCGCGGCCCGGCGTTCTCCAGCTACGCCCCCGACGAGGTCGGCTGGCTGCTCAAGGACCTCTCCGACGTGGCGCTCGAACGGCCGATCGAGGAGCGCGAGGAGGCGGTGCAGAACGGCGCGCACTACGCCGAGTCGCTGCCCGTCGAGTACCAGCCGAGCGCCGAGTACCAGCGGTTGTTCCGCACCGCGCTCGCCCGGTCCGCGGAGCGGATCGCCCGGGCCGTCGGCGTCGTCACCGAGACGGTGCTCAGCGAGCGCTCACCGGCACCGGTACTGGTCTCACTGGCCCGCGCCGGAACGCCGGTCGGCGTGCTGATGCGCCGCTGGGCGCAGCAGGCACACGCTCTGGAGCTGCCGCACTACGCCGTGTCGATCGTGCGCGGCCGGGGCATCGACACCACCGCGCTGCGCTGGATCGCGGAGCGGCATGATCCGACGGACGTGGTCTTCGTCGACGGCTGGACCGGCAAGGGCGCCATCTGCCGTGAACTCGGCGCCGCGATCGCCGGGTTGCGGCGCTCCGGTTGGCCCGAGGAGTTCGATCCGCGGCTCGCGGTGCTCGCCGACCCCGGCCGCTGTGTGGACACCTTCGGCACCCGCGAGGACTTCCTGATCCCCTCGGCCTGTCTGAACTCAACGGTGACGGGGCTGGTTTCACGTACCGTGCTGCGGCCGGACCTGATCGGGCCCGGCCAGTTCCACGGTGCCAAGTTCTACCGGGAGTTGGCCGACGTGGACGCTTCCGGGCTGTTCCTGGACACCGTGACGAAGCGTTTCGGCGATGTGGTGGACACCGTCGTCACCGAGGTCAAGGAGGCGGGGGAGCGGGACCGTACCCCCACCTGGGCGGGCTGGGCCGCGGTCCAGCGGATCAGCGCGGAGTACGGGATCGGCGAGGCCAACCTGGTCAAGCCCGGAGTCGGCGAGGCCACCCGGGTGCTGCTGCGCCGGGTGCCCTGGCGGATCCTGGTACAGCGCGACGCCGGGCCGGAGTTGGACCACATACGGCTGCTGGCCGACCAGCGCGGGGTGCCGGTCGAGGAGGTGGACGACGCGATCGGCCCGTACCGCTGCGTGGGCCTTGTGCACCCGAGGTACACCGCGGGGGCGGTCGGCGCGGACGGCAGGGCGGTGGTGCGCGGATGACGTTCACCCCCGGCGGCACGTTGATCGCGGCCGACCTCGACCGCACCCTCATCTACTCGGCACAGGCCCTCGCCCTCGCCATGCCCGACGACCAGGCGCCGCGGCTGCTGTGCGTGGAGGTGTGCCACGGCAGGCCGCTCAGCTACCTCACCGAGCGCGCGGCGGCGCTGCTGGCGGAGCTGGCCGCCGTCACCGAGTTCGTCCCGGTCACCACCCGCACCCGGCAGCAGTACCGCAGGGTGCATCTGCCGGGCACCGAACCGCGGTTCGCGATCTGCGCCAACGGCGGGCACATCCTGGTCGACGGCCGCACCGACCGGGACTGGCACCACCAGGTGCGGCGCTCACTGGAGTCCGTGTGCGCCTCGCTCGGCGAGGTGCTCGACCAGCTGACGCGGGCCGCCGACCGCGACTGGCTGCACAACGTACGGGTGGCCGAGGACCTGTTCGCCTACCTGGTGGTGGACCGGCAGCGGCTGCCGGAGGGCTGGTTGAAGGAACTGTCCGGCTGGGCGGAGGCCCGCGGCTGGACCGTCTCGCTCCAGGGGCGCAAGGTCTACACGGTGCCCAAGCCGCTGACCAAGTCCGCCGCCCTGGCCGAGGTGGTACGGCGCACCGGCGCGGCCCGGGTACTGGCCGCCGGGGACTCGCTGCTCGACACCGACCTGCTGCTCGCCGCCGACAAGGGCTGGCGCCCCGGGCACGGCGAACTCGCCGACGCCGGGTGGCAGGCCGCGCACGTCACCGCCCTCGACGCGGTCGGCGCCGCGGCGGGGGAGGGGATCCTCCGGCGGATGGCGGCGTGGGTGGAGGGCACGGGATTATAGCACCGCGTGGTGTACCCGGGACCTATGGCACCGGGTACACCACGCGGGTGCAGTTGGCCCTGGACCGCTCCACGCGTTCGGCGTTGGGCCGCTCGCTGGCCGCGATGAACTCCCGCGCCTGCTCCCGCGTGCGGCCACCGCGCAGATGCCGGCGCAGCAACCGCTCCTCGCGCACCCTGGGCGGAGTGTCCACGTACCACAGCGCGTCCAGCAGTTCGCGCACCTCACACCAGCCCTCGCCGTCGTCGGCGAGGTAGTTGCCCTCGGTGATCACCAACCGGGCGGTCGGCGGCACGACCAGACCGGCCGCGACCGGCTCCTCCAGCCGACGGTCGAAGTCCGGTACGTAGACCGGGTGTTGCGGTACGTTCCGTAGTCGCCGCAGCAGGTGTACATAGCCGTGGACATCAAAGGTGTCCGGAGCGCCCTTGCGCCCGCGCCGTCCCAGCCGGTCCAACTGCGCAGTGGACAAGTGAAATCCATCCATCGGGACATATCCCACCGAATCCACGCCAAGCCGCTGGGTCGCACCGCGCACCAGCCGCTGGGCCAGCGTCGACTTGCCCGCCGCGGGCGCACCCGCCAGCCCCAACAGCGCCCTGCGGCCTGCCATGCTGGGCACCAGGGCCACCGCCGCATCGATCAAGCTGTCAGAAACGGTCGACATGGCGTAACCCTACGCAACGGTAATCACGAGCGTGAACCACTGAGGAGCGTCTGGTGACCGAGAGCAAGAACCCGCCCCTAACGCCGGAACTCTACGCATACGTGCTGGAGCACAACCCGCCGCTCGACCCGGTCCAGCGCGAGCTGGTCGACTTCACGCACACCCGGTTCGCGGACGACGCCGGCCTGCAGACCGCGCAGGAGCAGGGACCGCTGCTGAGCTTCCTGGTACGGCTGGTCGGCGCCCGGCGGATCGTCGAGGTCGGCACCTTCACCGGCTTCTCCACGCTGTCCATGGCCCTGGCGCTGCCGGAGGACGGCCGGATCATCGCCTGCGACATCTCCGAGGAGTGGACCGCGGTGGGCCGCGAGGCCTGGGCGAAGGCGGGCGTCGCGGACCGCGTCGACCTGCGGATCGCCCCCGCGCTTGACACCCTGCGCGCGCTGCCGGACGACGAGCCGTGGATCGACCTGTCGTTCCTCGACGCCGACAAGGAGAACTACCCGCTGTACTGGGAGGAGTTGGTGCGCCGCACCCGGCCCGGCGGTCTGCTGGTGGCGGACAACACCCTGCTGCACGGCTCGGTGGTGACCGACACCAACAGCGACGGCCGGGCCGCCGCCATGCGGGCCTTCAACGAACTCGTGCTGACCGACGAACGCGTCGAGGCGGTACTGCTCACTGTTGCGGACGGAGTGACGTTGGCCCGGAGGACCGGGGCCTGACCTGCTGGCGCCCGGAGACGGCCGCCTCGCGTGCCGCCTCCTCACGGGCGGCGCGCTCCGGGTTGCGCAGCCGCCAGTACGGGTTGTCGTGCGGCAGATGGCTGTGCACCCGCCCGTACATCCCGAACGTCATCAGCACCAGCCCGAACACAAAGCTGAACAGCACGTTCGGCATGCGGAACGCCAGGAAGTTGACCTTGGTGTCCAGCACCGCGAGGTTCACGAAGCCGCTGAGCACGAACAGCACGCCCAGCACCATGTTGAGGGTGGACGCGAAGTTGCGGCCGATGACCATCCCCACGAACAGCAGCGCGCCGATCACTATGGACAGCACGCTGAGCGCGCCGTTCGAGCTCAGCCCCGCGACCCGCTGGCCGTGCAGCGAGAAGAACCCGACGTGGTTGAGCAGGCCCAGGATCCCGAAGGCCACCAGCACGAGGCCCATCAGCCCCGCACCGATCCGGTACACCTGGCTGAGCCGGTGATCCACCGGCAGATGATCGTCCAGTTTCATGCCCGGCTCCTTGGGAGGATGCGGTTGCCAGCCCGCGCTCACGCGCCTCTTCCGCGCCGCTCACGCTGGTGCTGACTTCCAGCATCCGCCCATCCGGCCGGTGCGGCCAGCTCAGCCGCAGCAGCCGCCTCCGCAGCAGCCGCCACCCCCGCCACTGGGCGGCGTGGCCGCGGCGGCACCGGTCACCGCGACGGTGGAGAGCAGCTTGACCGTGTCCTCATGCCCGTCCGGGCAGCTCGCGGGCGCGGAGGACTCGGCCATCGGCCGGTTCAACTCGAACGTGGTGCCACAGGCGCGGCAACGGTACTCATAACGAGGCATGCCCGCAGGATAAACGGGTGGGCGGACGGGGAGAACCGCCGTTCAGCGGGCGCAGGGGTGGGCGGGAAGCGAACCCCGCTCAACGGGTGCGGGCCCGCTCCTCACGGATGTTCGCGACGACCCGCTCCGCCACCTGCCGCACGGCGTCCATCTCGGTGAGGAACGCCCAGTAGTCCGGATGCCGCCCGGTGAGCCCCTCGACCGCGCGGTCCAGCCGCTCCACCGCCTCGTCCAGCGGCCGGGCGTGCCTGGGTTCCGGCGTCGTACGCCCCTGCATCACCAGCCGCTGCGCGTCCCGCAGCACGAACCGCGTCCTGTCGATCTCCGCCCGCGGATCCCGGCTGACCTCGTTGAGCCGCCGCAGCCGGTCACCGGCCGCCGCGACCGCCGCGTCGGACTCGCCCAGCAGCTCCCGCACCGCGCTCAGCGCGGCGGTCGCGTCCGGCCACCGCTGCTCGTCCCGCGCGGCCTGCGCCTCGGCCAGCTTCCGCTCGGCGGCGGCCACCGCGGCCGCCGCCTCGTCCGGCACCTGCTGGAGGTCCTGCCAGCAGGCGACGCTGAACCTGCGGCGCAGCTCGCTCAGCGTGGGCCCGACCTGGGCGGCCCGGGTGGCCAGCGCCTGCGCCCTGGTACGCAGCGAGACCAGCCGCTTGTCGACCTCCGCCGCGCGCTGCGGCAAACGCTCCGCCTCGGCGCGGATCTCCTCGGCGGCCCGGCGGGTGTCATCGGCCCGCCGGATCGTCCCCTGCACGCCGTGCGCCGCCGCGCCCTGGTTGAGCTTGGTCAACTCCGGCCCCAGCGCGGCCAGTCGGGCGGCGAGGTCATCCGCGGCCAGACCCGAGGCGCGCACCGCGTCCAGTGCGTTGGCCGCCGCCAGCAGTGACTGGCGGGCCCGCTCCACGGCGGGCGCCAACCGGGCCAGCTCGTTCTCCGCCCGGGCCAGCACACCGCTCAGACCCTGCGCGAACCGGTCCAGCTCCGAGCGGGTCCTCAGGATGTCGTCGCTGGCCAGCGTGAACGCGTTGCGCGCCCGGGTCGCGGTGGCCAGGTCGAGGTCGACGGCGTCCAGGTCATGCGCGTCCACCGCCGCTATGTACCCGCTGCTGACCTGGTCGATCCGCCGGCCCAGGGATTCGAAGTCGCCGGCGGCCTTGCGCCCGGCCGGGCTGCGGTCGACCGCGGTGATCGTCTCGATGGCGATGCGCAGTTCGCGCTGGGCGGTGTCCAACTCGTAGAACGCCTCGGCGGCGGCCTCCTTGGCCGCCTGCGCCTCGGCGCGATGGTTGTCCTCCCCGCGCCGCCACCACGAACGTGCCGTCGTCACATCCCTCTCCCGCTGGTCCGGCCGGGTACCGCGGACATCCTCCCACCGGGGCCCGGCGGACACAGCTGCCGGGGCAGCTCAGCTCGCACTGCGCCCCGCGCCGCAGCCGTTGCCGCTGTGCGCGGCGACCAGGTGGCCGCTGGCCGGGTCCTGCGGTACGTCGATGTGCGCGGCGACCACGCGGGCCGCTGGTCGGGTCTGCGGTAGGTCGACGTGCGCAGGTGGCTCGCGGTGATGCGCCGAGGAGGTGGTCGCGTCGAACCACCGCGTCACGCAGCCCCCAGCACCGGGCCATCGCGCCCTCGGGATGCCCGGCGAGCGCCAGCCCGCCCACCATCACCAGCGCCCCAGCGGACACGACGGCCAGCGCGACGCTACGGCTTCGGATGGACACGGGCAGCTTTACATGGCTCGCGGGACGACCGCCCCCTCGAACCGACGAACCCGAGCCCCCAAGATCGGCTGGCCCGCCCCCAACCCTTGGTAGGGCTCCGCCCCGGGATTTGTCGACCAGGGGCCAGGACAGGGTAATCTGTCCATCCCGCGCCGGTAGGACGCGAGGGCGCATAGCTCAGCGGTAGAGCGCTGCTCTTACAAAGCAGATGTCGGCGGTTCGAATCCGTCTGTGCCCACCAGCCAAAACGCCCCCGCAGCTCAGCGCTGCGGGGGCGTTGACGGTAGAACTTGACGGCAACCGGGTCAGTCGGTGCGCCGCCGCCGCTTGAGCAGCCTGTCCATATGGCCCATCGCTTCACGGCGGTTGCTGTCGGATACGTGGGTGTAGATGTTCATGGTCACCGCGATCTGCGAATGCCCGAGGATCTCCATCACCACCCGTGGCGGTACTCCTGCTGCGAACAGCAGCGTCGCGCACCCGTGCCGTGTGTCGTGCAGTCGGATCCTCGGGAGGCTGGCCGCACCCGTGATCCGCTCGAAGGACCGACTGATGTTCCGCGGCTCGACAGGGCGACCGGTCCGCGTCGTGAAGACGTAGTCGCCCTCCTGCCATCGACTACCGGCGAGGGTCCGCTGCTCCTGTTGGCGGAGACGCTGCCAGCGCAGGGGAGCGATGCACATGAGAGGCAGCGGGATGGAGCGGGTGCGCCGGTTCTTCGTGTTGTCCTCGTACAACTCCTTCTGTACGCGTTGGAGTTGATTCCGAACGGTCAAGGTCCGGCGCTCCAGGTCGATATCGCTCCAGCGCAAGCCGAGAATCTCACCGCGCCGCATGCCAAGGGCGACGGCCAGCACAAATGCCGTGTAGAGAGGATCTGTCCGTGCTGCCTCCAGGAAGGTCAGAGTCTCGTCCAGAGTCCACGGCTTGAGTTCGCGGGGCTGCACACGGGGCGCTGGCACCAACTGGACGACATTGCGGTTGATCAGTTCCTCCCGGCACGCGGCTGAAAGGGCGCTTCTCAGAACTCGGTGTGATTCCTTCGCTGTTGCTGGCGACGCCTGCGCGGACACGGACGCGATCATTCGCCGCACGTCCGGAACACCCAGCGACTCAAGGCGCTTCGCCCCCAGCAAGGGGACGAGGTAACGGCGAACGTGCGTCTCGTACTTCGCGTACGTGGTCTTCTTACGCTCTGGCCTGACGAACTCCTCAAGCCAGTAGGGGAGCCACTCGGAGAGCTTCGCTGAACGGGTAGGGGTGGGGATCCCCTGCCGGCCGCGCCTGACCAACTCCTGGCGCTTCGTGTCGCATTCATCCCAGGTGGCGCCGTAGACGGTCTTACGCTTACGGGTGCCATCGGGCTGGGGGACGTAGACGCGAGCTTCGTACCGGCCGTCCTTGCGCAGCCAGATGCTTCCCGCGCCGTTGGGGTTCTTCCTACGGGCCATCAGGCGGCGTTCTCCTCAATCTGCTTGTCGCGGTAGGCCCGCAGGCTCTCGGGGGCGATGCGGCGGCATCGGCGGACTTTGAAGCTTTCGAGTTCACGGGAACGAATGAGGTCGTAGACGGTGCTGCGGCTGAGGCGCAGCGCGGCCATTACCTCTGGAACGGTTAGTCCTTCGGGTATGGACATGGGCGTCCCTTCACGGGCGGTGTGGGTAGGTAAGAGCGCCCATGGCGGGCGCTTCGTCGCGGTTCATCGGGAGGGGCCCGCCGCAGCTGGGCGGCCTGGCACAGACAGAGGAGGCTGGGCGGGCCCCTTCTGGGGAATCCGCAACATCCGCCACGCCGCAACATTGCTGGTCAGCGGCTTGGATCTGTGGCGGATAGCGGTTTTGTGGCGGATAGGTGCCGCCGCACGCGGGGTGCGGCGGCTCCGGTGGGCGGGGTCGGTTCAGTGGGCGATGCGCAGAGCGCGAGCGTCGATTTCTGGAGCCGTGTGGCGCTTCGTATCCGCCACACGCGCGATATCCGCCACAGATTCACCCCCTGTGACCTGCGATGTTGCGGTGTGGCGGATGTTGCGGATTCTCTGTGGCGGGGGGCAGTAGCGGGCCCAGGCATCGTCGAGGTCTTCGGCGTAGTAGCCCTTCGGCGTGGTGCTCCCCATCCGAATGCCGCGGGGCTTGATCGGCTTGTGGCCGGGGGTCATGTACTGGCCGAGGATCTTGGACAGACCGCGTGACGTGATCGGCTTGCCATCGTCGTTGAGATCGCCCCAGGGGGCATCGTCGAGGCCGTGGAGGACTTCGAGGATGGCGGCGGTGGGCATGCGGTCGGCGCCGCAGAAGACGCGGTCGCGCAGGTCGGTCAGCAGCCGCACCCCGAGGGAGGCTTCGTCCTGGTCGATGGAAGCTTGGATGAGTTCGACGCAGGCGGCGCGGGCGCGCTCGGGCCAGTGCCCGCCAGCCGCATCCGCGACTGCTAGGAGTGGCTCCCATACGTCTGCTGGTCGGTCGGTGACGCCGTCAGGCATCTGCGGCCACGCCTGGGCGACTTGGTCGGCGACCGTGGCGGCCCAGTCGGCGAGCTGGTCGCGCAGGGCGTGGCCCTGCTGTTCGTGGATCCGTCGCCGATAGGGTTCGATCGTCTCGTTGGGGGCGCGCTTGCGCATGTGGATGATGACCGAGCGGGTCAGGATCGTGTCGGGTAGAGAGCCGAGGCCGGCCATGGCGACGGCGCAGAAGGAGGAGAACCATTCCGGGGTCTGGTTGGCACCGTCGCCGGTACAGCGCAGCATCTTCCCGCCGCGCCGGTAGCCGGAGTTGAGAAACCCGCGCACCGGCTCGTTATCTCCGGCCTTTGGCCCGAAGATGGTGTCGATCTCGTCGAACAGCAGGGTGGGCCGCCCCTCGGGCAGCTCGACGAGACGGAACAGAGCGTTGGGTGAGGCGTTGACGGTTGTCGTCGCCCGGGGCGTGAGCGTTTCGACGATCTCCAGGGCGCGGGACTTGCCCGATCCAGGCTCGGGTGAGAGGAATGCGAGGCGGGCGGTGCCGTCGAACGCGTCGATCAGGTGCGCGTGCGCGTCCCACAAGGTCACGGCGACGTAGGCGGCTTCGCGGGGGAAGACGTTGAAGCGGCGGTGGAATCGCTCGACTTCGTCCAGCAGAGCGGCGCCGTCGATGGGGTCGGTGGTCATGCGGCGTTCCTCCTTTCGTCGGGCTTGCGGAGCGGGCAGTGCTCGCGGTGGGCGGTGTGGTTGGCGATGAGCCGCAGGACGTCGGCTTTGCCCTGTGCACGGCGGTAACGGCCGCAGGAGCACCACGACTCGGCCACGGAAACCCGCATCCACGAGGTGGGTGCGGCAATCCGCAGCCACGCCACGGGGACGCGCCCATCACCTTCGGCCGGGGCGCTCGGGTGCGGTACGCGGGGAAGGGCTGAAAGGACGCCCTGGCGGGCGGCCTTTTTCTGGCCGCGCGGGGGAGCCGATCCTGTGGCGTGGTCGGCGCGGGTAAGTGCCGGTGGGTTGGTGAGGTGTCGGGTCATTGGAAGCTCCCGGCACCGGCGTTGAGTCCGTTGGCCACGGCTCGTTGCGCGTATGCCTCGGGTACGCCGACGGCGATGGCGGCGCTGATGATCTGCTGGCCGATGCCGTCCAGGCCGCACGGTCCAGGGCAGTGGGTGTGCTGGGCTGCCAGGAAGCGGGCCACCCCGAACGCCTGTGATCCGGCGCCGGATTGGGTGTGGCTGCTCACCTTGGCCAGGCCGCGTTTCAGACCGGTATGGATGTACGCCTCGGTGTGGCGGCATCCGGTGGCCACGGTCCGGTCCCAGGTGGCGCACGTGGGGGACGAAGAGGCCACCGGCCCGCGGGCGGGGGTGGCCTCTTCCTTCACGATCAGGGCGCGGACAGCGGGCAGCAGGTCCACGATCGTTCCGCTGCCGTGCCCGAGCCAGCGGGCGTAGTTCATACGCGACTTGATGTCGACACCGGGCCGCACGGAGTTGGCCGACGGCATGGTGCCTCGGTAGATCCAGTGTTCCCCGCGGTTTGTCGTCACGGTGCGGGTGAGCGGCAGGGTCTGGCGGGCCCAGGCAACAGCCTCGGGGTCGTCCAGGTCCACCACGGTCAGTCCGGCTCCGGCGGGGTGGTAGGCCACGGCGGCGGCCTGCCGCCAGGCCCGAGCCCACGCACGGGAGGTGATGACGGTGGTGTCGGTGGTGGCTGCTGCCCAGCCGTGGCACACATCGGGGCATTGGCAGGGGCCCGCACTCTTCATGTTCGGGCGCCCACCGCAGACGCACCGTGCGCAGGCGCGGCAGTTCCCGAACGGTCCCTTGCCTTCCCGCAAGGGCAGTACCGGCACATTGGCCGCTGCCAGTTCCAGCGCGGTCCGTAGGTGGCCGGTGCCTGGATCCATGCCGCGCGCCAGCGCGGAGGAATGGTCAGGTGTCATGCTGGGGGTGCTCCTGTTCTGTCGAAGGGACGGAGAGCCGGGGCGGTCGCGGTCTTTGGCGAGAGGCGACCGCCCCGGGCGGCGTTAGAACGGCGGCTCGCTGGAGCCCTGCTGAGCCGCCGGGGAAGCACTCCCTGCCTGCCAGGCATCGCCGGATGCGGCCGGGGCGATGGTGCGGTTGACGCGCTGGACCTGGGCGGTGGCGAACAGCAGGCTGGGGCCGATGTCATCGACTTCCAGCGCGAGCATGGAGCGCTTCTCGTCGTTGTCGGTGGTCCAGTCGAACTGCCGCAGACGGCCGGTGACCACGACGCGGGTTCCCTTGTGCAGCGTCTCCGTGACGTGTTCGGCGAGCGCGCGCCAGGCGGTGCAGCGCATGAACATCGACGTGCCGTCGCGCCATTGACCGCTGGTCTTGTCGTAGGCGCGGGGGGTGGAGGCGACGGTGAACTTCACCATGGCGGCGCCGCTGGGGGTGAAGCGCAGTTCGGGATCGTCGGTCAGGTTGCCGACGATCGTGAGCGGGGTCTCTCCAGCAGACATGCGGGACCTGCCCTTTCTCGAATGAGTTCAGTGCGAAGCGGGGTGTGACGGGGCCGGTGAGGTCAGCGGTTCGTGCGGGCGGCTGCGGCGTCTTGGTGGGCCATGCTGAACAGGGGGCTTGCGGCCTGGTGCAGGGCGTTGGACAGTTCCGCCAGGCAGCCCGTGGCGGTGGCGAGAGCGGCCAGGGCTGTGGAGACGGGCTTGGCGGGGTGTTCGCCGGTATCCATGCAGATCTCGTCCTGTCGGGCGCGCTGGTCCAGCTGGTCGGCGAGTTGGAGCAGGGTCTGGGGCATCCGGTCGGTGAGGGCGGTGAGGGCTTGCACGGTGCTGCTGATCTGCGGTGCGGTGAGCTTGCCGTTCAGAGTGATGTGGTTGAGGGTGCGGATCGCTTCGGCGGCGGCCTGGGCCTTCTTCGCGGGGTCCGGCTTGGTGGGCATGCGGTTCTCCAGCTCTGTCAGTGCTCCGGGGTAGGGGCGTTTAGCCCCCGGACGGCGACGTGCAGCTCAGCGGCGGTTTGGGTCGCATACCTCGGAGATGTGAAAAGCGTCGGTGGACTCGTGGCAGCGGTCGACACAGCGACGGCACCACGGGGTGTCCCCGTGTCGGGCTGAGCCGTCGAATCGGGTGTCGCTGGGGTCGAAGGGCTTGCGACAGCGACCGCATGTTGGGGCTGGGGTGCGAGTGGCGGTCATGAACTCGCGTCCTTTCAGAAGCGGTTGGTGAGCCGGTTGTTGCGGCCCCGGACGGTTTGGCGGCCCACGGTGGTGTGCCGGGTGGTGTTGAACACGCTGAAGCTGGTCGTGCCGCCGGTACGGCTACGAACCTTGGCGACGAAGACACCGGCGACCACGACGGCGACGAAGATGACCGCCCACTTCAGGCACTCGACGGCATCCGGCAGCACGGGGTGGGCCTGGCGTAGCGCCGCGGCGGCGATCCAGAACGCGCCGGAGGCGGCGAGCACGGTGACCGAGCCGAGTACAACGACCTGCCCGACGACCGGCGGCAGACTCACCGACGGCCGCTCCGTCGGCACGTCGGGGGTATCCGCGGGGCTGGTGGGCTGGTCGGGGGCGGTGGGGATGGCGATGATCCGGCCGTTGTGGTCGAGTGCGGCGATGTAGCCCGGCGGCAGGGTGACCGCATCCGGCGTCAGCGCGGGCGGTGGTCGGTCTGTACGGGGCGGGTACGGCTCCATGGGATGGCTCCCGAAGGGTGGTTAGTGGACGAGGGAGTTGGCCCAGTCGATGACGCTGGTGATGGCGTGGTTGACGGTGGGCGCGATGCCGGTGGAGGCGAGGAAGAACCCGAACAGGGCGAACACGAGGGCGGATCCGAAGCGGACGTATCCGGTGCGGAGCAGGATCCATGCCAGGACGAGGAAGACGAGGGTTGCGGGTATGGCCACGGGAGTACCTCCCGGTTGTCGATGCGGGAACGGTGGATGTGGATGCCAAGAGCGGCCCTCCGAGAGGGAAGGCCGCTCCGGCTTTGGTTACGTTGTGTAGCCGTAGTGGTTAGTGGCTACCGGTTAGTGGCTACTGCAAAGCGCCCTGTACGGGCCGCTGTCGGCGCTGGAGAGGCGTTCTACTGGTTAGTGGCAACTTGCCGCTAACCAGTAGCCAGTAGCTCTCAGTGAGGCGTCAGGCGTGGTCCGGGTGGACGTAGACCGAGTGCGGTCCGTTGTCCCGGTAGACCAACTCGCCGCGTTCCGCGGCGGCTTTGAGCGCGTTGCGGACGGCTAGCCGGGAGCGGCCGACGTGGTCGGCGACTGCGGACGGCTTCATGCCCATGGCGCCTGCCGACTCGATGGCGTCGATGGCCTGGGCCAGCCAGTCCGGTCCCTCCCCGATCGGCTCGCGCTGGTCGCCGCCGGAGGTGTTGGGCGGTGAAGGGGTGTTGCGCTCGTAGGACAGGCCCAGCGTCGGCCGCCGCCGCGGAGCACCGCTGCCACCGTCCTGCGGCGTACCGCTGTCGCGCGGGGGTTCGTCGGTGGTGCCGTACGTGCGGTCGATGTCTGCCATGAGTCGGGCGGCCAGGGCATCGGGGTCGTGGTCGTCCCGGCGCTGGTAGGACAGGCCCAGCGTCTTGCGGCTATCTCCATCGCCTGGTGTGGGAGATTCAGGTTTGTCGAGTACGACGGTGGTAGCTGAGGCGGTGGTCGCGTCCGACGTGCTGGTGCTGTTGGTGGCTGTTGCCCACAGCCATCCGGCGCGCTCTTGGCTCCAGCGGCGGGCGTAGTCGTCGCCCGCGGCTTCGGCGGAGACCTGGTCGAGTTCGGGGCGGCGGTCGTTGGTGGCGAGGGTGACGGCGCGGGCCAGGCTGGGCTGGGACTTCCAGCCCTTGAACTCCGTGGGGGCGAATCCGGTGGAACCGGCGTCGCCGATGACGCCGGATCCCTTCTCGTTCAGCTGGGAGCTGTCGATACGGGCGTTCGGGAACAGCTTGGCCACGTTGTGCCCGGCCTGTTCACCCGAGGTCAGTGCCACTGCGACCGGGGAGAACCGCTTGACCTCGGTGTCACCGATGGCGGAGACGTTCCCGTCGACGGCGGTGAGCACGAAGCGGATGCCCATGGCCCGCAGCGTGCGCATGCCGCGCTTGATGAGCTGGGCCAACTCCCGCTTCTCCGGATCGCGTCGGCTGTTGAGGTGGGCCAGGACTTCGGCGCCCTCGTCCACCACGATCATGATCTGCGGCAGGGACGGGCTGACGGGTAGCAGCGTGGTGTTCTTCTGCATCATCAGTGCCTGGTACCGCAGTTGGCGCGCGTCCCCGATGCGCAGGGCGGCTTTGAGGAGGCGGACGGCTTCCTTCGGGGTGGAGGCCAGCCAGTCCACGCCCGGCCGGGTGCCGTCCGGGGCCTTCTCGCCGTGCGGCGGGATCAGCCCCTGTGCCTCCAACCAGGGAATCACCCAGGACAGGCCGATGGCGCCCATCTTCAGGTCGATGACCCAGGTGACCACATCGGTGCACCGGGCGAACCCGGCCAAGATCACGTCGAGGAACGTGGACTTGCCTGATCCGGGCGGGCCGAGCAGCAGCGCACAGGCTTCGCGCAGGAAGACGCGGATCTCTTCGCTGTTGGGGCGCATGCACCAGGGGATGCCCGTCAGGATCGACAGGGGGCTGTAGTCCTCCGGGTAGAGCTTCTCCTCCTTCAGGACGTTCTTGGTCATGATGTCGAGGACCACCAGCCCCTGGGCCGCGCCTTCCTCGACGCGGACGGTGCAGCCCAGCGGGAGGCGGGCGTCGGTGGCCAAGCCGCGGCTGCGGGCGTTGATGCGGTCCCAGGTGATGCCGCCTGCGGGGAGTTCGGCTTCCAGGGAGAACCCGGCGCCGGTGGGCCAGAACTCCACCGCGACCACGGTCACGTCGACGGCGCAGACGCGCTTGATCCGCTCCTGCCATTCGCGGGCCACGATGCGGCGGCGGGCGTCCAGGTCGGCGGCTGCGGCCTTGGCTTCGGCGCTGAAGCGCTCCTCCTCGGTCACCTCCTCCCACGCCGTGGTGTGGGAGGCGGCGGCCCAGGTGCCCAGTCCGACGGCGGCAAGGGATCCGGCGGCGGCCCAGGACAGGGGGCCGTGGGCCATGGCCCAGGTCGTCCAGCCGCCCGCGACCAGCCAGGAAGCGGCGCGGGCGACCGCGGAGCGAAGGGTCAGTTTGCGGTGGACGCTGTGGCCGATGCCGTGCCCGAGCGCCCCGGCCGCGCCGATGACCAGCGGCCACCCGTCGGGCATGCCGGTGGCGGTGCCCAGCAGCGCGACCGCCGCCGCGCCGGTCGTCGCCGACAGCGCCCCGGTGACCGGACCGTGCCCCTTGGCCCAGTCCACAGGTGGCAGAAGACTGTCGTCACCCGGGGTGCGGCGGGTGCTTTTCAGGTCCAAGGACTTCACGGCCCGGCGCTCGCGGTCCGCGGTCGTCTTCGGTGTCACGTCCAACTCCTGGCGGTAGAAGAGGCCAGGCCTGCCACACCAGTTGGGTGGACGGGCCTGGCAAATTGGCGGAGGCGCTGTCCAGTTGTGGTGTCTCAGGACGTTGGTGTCGTCGTGAGACGTTGTCGGTAGGCGCGTTGGCGGCATGCGTGCGAGCAGTAGCGGGCGGGGCGGCCGGTTGCTGTTGGGGTGATCGGGCGCCTGCACGCTGGAGCAGAGCAGCGGCGCCGTGCGCGCCGGGTTTCGTCACGCGTTTCGTCACTCGCTGGGGGTAGGGGTGGCGCGTCCTTCGCGGTGATTTCCCAGAGGGTGCGCGCCACTCGTTCGGTTCTGAGTCTGCGGCGGGGGCGACTGGGGGCGTCCCAACCAGCTCGCGCGGGGCGGTCAGCTGCGCGGCGCCATCCAACTGCGCGCAGGCTTGCGCCGCTCTCGCCGTCTTGGGTGTAGGTGATGGCCCGCCGGTAGCCCATGGCTTTGGCGGTACGCCAGACGGCTCCGTACAACGCTGAGCAGGCGTTCGGGCTGCTGTCGGTGGCCAGCCGAGTGACCTCGACGGTGAGGCCATCGTCAAAGGCGCGGGCAACAGGGCGCCCGGCGATGGCCACTCCCACCAGACGGCCGTCTGCCGTCCTGGCTCCCAGCGAGAATTTGTGGCCCTGGGGCGCGGTGTGATGGCGGTGGACACGATCGACGTACTCGCACGCGTCCCGGAAGGCCATCGGAACAACGGTGATGGTCATCTGAGCGGCACCAATTTTCACGAGGTGGCACATCTAGTTGTTGGTGGTGTCCCACTTCTCTTCTGCGTTGTTGCGCGGCTCCTCATGGCGGCGGATGTCCTGCTCATGCACCGCGCGGAAGGTCTTGAACGCTTCCTCGGCGGCGTCGATGGCGTGCTGCAGCGCCTTGTAGATCTCATCCAGCGCCGCGCCGACCTGCGGTTCCAGCGGGAACTCGTCGTCGGACTTCTGCGCCAGGACCGCGAAGGTGTTGGCGACGGACTCCAGGGCGTTGGGGAAGCCCTGGATGGTGTCGTGGACGTGCATCATGCCGTCCGGGTCGTACGCCTGAGCTGCGGATTCCATCTCGCTGGCGGACTCGGTGAACAAGAAACCGGGGCTGTCGGCCATGCTGTTGCCTCCTCCTGTGCTGGTGCCCCCTGGGTGGGCGTTGTGGTTGCGGGGTGCGCGGCGGACCGTCGAGGCGATCGGCCCGCCCCCGCCGGTGTCGTCGGTGTTGGCGGCCTGGACGGCCGCGTCGTACTCCTCGCGGATCGCAGCGTCCCGGTCGGCGCGGGCCCGGTTCGCTGCATTGGCCAGCCGCCGGTACACCCGTAGACCCGGGTACTGGAGCCAGCGCCAGCCCAGCCACCGGCCGAGGGGGTGGGTGATCAGGCCGATCGTGAAGAACGGCACGCTGATAGCGGCAGCGAGGAGTTTGCGGGTGTAGCAGCGCACCGCGGATGCGGTCAGCCGCCGCCACAACCGCGCCCTGGCCCGGGCCCGCTTGCGTACCTGCCGCATGCGGCCCAGCCGACGGGAGTTGCGCTCATCGCGCACGGCGCGGGACTTGGCACGCAGCCGTCGCCTGGCTTGCCGCAACCGCTCCCGCCCGGCCAGCCTGCCAGTCCCAGCCCTGCGGTCGCGGGACCTGGGCCGGTCCTGCCGGGGCGGCGTGGTGCGGCCGTTGGTCGCGCCACGCCGCGGGGACTTCCCTCGGCTCAATCCGCCGGCCGATCCGGTGCGGCCTGATGCCGGGGTGTTGCGTTTGGCGGCGCGGCGTTCGGCTTTCCTGGCGTCCTTGGCGGCGCGCCGGTTGTCGGCCAACCGTCGCCGATCGGCGGTGTCCTGGCGGCGCTGTTGTCCCCGGCTGGGCGCAGTAGCGGTGCGAGCGTTGCGGGCGGCTTTGATCGCTCCGGCGCGGCCAGCCGCCGCGCGGCCAGCCTGTTCCGCACGTCGCCTGGCGGCCTGGCCCGAGGCGCGCAACGATCGAGCACCGCCCCGTCCAGCACTGCCACTGCGGGAGCCTGCGCGGGCAGACCGCCCGCCCGCCCCGCGGCCACCGGCGCCGGTGCTTCCGTGCCGCGCCCGGGACCCGGTCGAGGCCAACGACCCGCGGCCGGATCCAGCGCGCTTGCCGCCCTGTGACCTGCTCCCCGTGCGGGAGACGGCGGCCCTCTTGTCGGCGGCGCGGCGGCGCAGCGCTGCAGCGCCGGTCGCGGCTACGGCTACCCCGGCGGCGGCCAGTCCCGTTGCCGGGGCACCGGCGGTGATGACGGCGGCGGACGCCGCGGCGGTCATCGTGTTCGCGCCGATGACCGCCAACGGCACCCCTGGGATGCCGCCCGGCACGTGCGGCGTTGGTGTCGACGGCTGCGACGGGGACAGGTCCGGCTGGCCGTCGGCGGGGTCGACTTCGGTCAGGTCGTCATCCGGGTCGGCGTCGAGGACTTCGCCCGGGGTGATGGTGGCGTCGGTCATGCTGGTGCTACTCCTCTCCAGGAGTGCAAAGGCGGCGCCCCCGGCCGGGCCGTAGGAAGCAAGTCGGGGGCGCCGTCAGGAACGGGCGGGATGTCAGAGCTGGTTGGGTTCCAGCGACCAGAACAAGACGGTGAACTCCTCACCGATCTGCGTCGTCAGGTACGCGCGCACCTGCTTGTAGATCTCATTGCGCGTCATGCCGCCGGGCGCGTCGAAGACGTTGGAGACCGTGGTGAACACGCCGCCAGCGGTCTGCGCGGTGATGATCCAGAAGTAGGCAGTGGTCTGCTCGGTGGCCGGTGCTTCAGCGGTCTGGCTGCTCACAGCAACTCTCCATTCGATTCATGCGGCGAGGTCGGGCGCATCCGCGCAAGCGGCGCAGATGCCGAGCGAGGTGGGGGAGGGTGTAGCCCGCGTCGCGGTCGCAGCGCGGGCAGAGGCGGCGGGCGGCGTTCGCCTTGGCGAGCGCCGCCCATTTCGCTGGGGTCATCGTCCTGACCGGCAAGGCGGCGTCGACGCGGTACAGGTACGCCACCCGCACCCGGCGCCCGTACCGGCGCGTCCGCCACATGACCTGTGCGGCGATGTCCTGCCCGCCGGGGCGCAGGCCCTGGGCGCGTAGTTGGCGGCGGGTGGCGTATCCGTCCGGGGCGAGGCGGTAGGGGTAGGTGGGGATGCCGTACTTGGCGCCGGTGGGGTCGTAGAACCGCACGGCGGTCAACTGGCGATAGACGCGGGGAGGGTAGCCAGGTGCGGTTCGCGGTTCTTGACCCGGCCGCGGGCGGTACGGGCTGTCGACTCCGACGCGCCCAGCCCTGCTGCGGCCATGGCGGCCGTCATCTGGCTCGTGGTCGGCTGGGCGCCCAGTGTCCCGAACAAGGCCCGCACCAGTCCGTCGACGCGGTTGGCGTAGACGACCGGCGGGCACACGTCGACGGCCGTCGACCGAGCCTCGACGGCAGGCGCGGACGGCGGCAACTCCGGCACGGGCGCCGCCTCGACGTGTTCCGGCGCGGCGTCGTCAACCTGTCGCTGGTCGACGGTCACCGTTGTGGGCGTCGACGGGGGCTCGACGGGCGTCACCACCCGCCGGGCGAGGTAGGCGTGGACCTGCCGCATCAGCGCACCGAACGCGAGCAAGGCGGCGACCGGTGGCACGGCGGCCACCACGTAGTCCATGGGCTGGGCTTGCGCTCCCACGCCCGCCACGTTCAACGCGATGGAACCGCCGGAACCAATGCTGGCCAGGGCGACCGCCCACCCGTCCACCCGGCGGGCCAACGACGCCCGCAGGATGAGTAATTCGCCGATGACAATGAAAAGGTCGACGGTGGCGGGCCACGCCCACGACCGCACGGCGGCGTCACCCATGCCATGACGGGCGGCGACCTCTTGCAGGTGCTCGTAGCTCAGCCAGAACGCCGCGGCCGTCAGCACCACCGTGAGCGCACCTGCCAACGCGGTGATCACGCCCTCGACGGTGACGGGCGTCGACGCCCCGTCGACGGCCGTCGACCGCACCCGGTTCCGGCGAGCCTTTGAACAGTCGGTGATCACCACGCGCCTCCTTCGGCATGGCGGGCGTCGTGGGTTCCGGGTCGTCCGGCGCGGCAGCCGTTGACGGTCGCTATGACGGGCGTCGGGGCTTCGGTCAGCAGGCAACCGCCGCCCTTGCCCTTGGCCTCGAACATGGCCTCATCCGCCCGCCGCATCAGACTCGCGTAGCCCGCAGGGCGGCCCGGCAGTGTGAACGCGGCGCCGATGGAAGCCCCCAGCACCAGCGAGCGGCCGTCAAACGGGACGGGCTGGCACAGCCATTCGTGCAGGCTGACCAGTTCCACCCACAGATCCCAGTCACCCAGCGGGAGGACGGCGGCGAACTCGTCCCCGCCCAGACGGGCGACGACTCCGAGCCCGTCAGCCCACTCCGCGAGGCGCGCACCAATCTCGCGGATCGCCGCGTCACCTGCCGCATGCCCGAAGGTGTCGTTGACCGCCTTGAAACCGTCCAGGTCGATGACCACCGACGCGACCGGGCCACGGCGGATCAGGCGGGCCGCGCGGCGCTCAAAGGCGGGACGCAGCGGCAGCGCGGTCAATGGATCCCGTCGGGCCCTGTTGAGTCGGTGCCGCATCCAGGCGGCCTCCGACCAGCCGACCGCCCCCACCGCAGCCAAAGCATCAGTGACGGCGCTCATGCCGCACCCCGATCCGAAGACGGGGTCGACTGAACCCTGATGTGGGCGATCAGTTCGACCGGCGATGACGGGTCACCCGGGACTGCGTTGATCTCGTACCACTCCCACGTGGCGCCGGGTGCGACCTCGTACCCCAACTCACGGAGAGCTTCGGCGCGTTGAACGGGAGTGGGGATCGCGGCGCCAGAGCCCCAGCAGCGTTCGGGCCACCGCGAGGCGGTTCCCCACAGGACGACGTACAGGCACCAGCTATCGCCCCTGGAAGACATCTGCGCCTTCATGCGGCGGCCACCTCCGCGCGCTGGATGCGGCGGTGGAGGCTGACGACCTTGGGCAGCGCCCGGGACGTGATCAGTTCCGGTACGAGGCGGGTGACGCGGTCGAACAACTCCGGGTCGTCGGCGAGGATGTCGCGAGCCGCGTCGTGGCGAGCCGCGCGCTCCTCGGGGCTCTCGTTGTCCTGGCCCAGCCAGAGCTCTGGCACGATACCGACGGCCAGTTCAATGAACTCCGAGGCGCTGACTGCCTCGTGGTACGCGATGAACGTACGCATAGAAATCTCCAGAAGTCGAAGGGAACGAAGAGCCGGGGCGGTCGCGGTCATTGGCGAGAGGCGACCGCCCCGGGAGCGCTGCGCGCTGGTCACCAGATCCGGTGCGTGCGGATGCGGGTAGCCAGGGCAAGTGCGGCTGTGTGGCGGGCGTCCGCCTCAGTCCTCAGCCGCTCCGCCTGGTGCGGATGCGGGCGCGGCACGCGGACGGGCAGAGGCTCGCGTTCGTCGCGCTCGTGTTCACTCACCGCCGACCACCCCTCGCGCGGGCGTCGTCTTCGCTGCGCTTGTTGGCGTCGGCGTTCTTGCGGGAGAGCGCGTCGCGCTCTTGGTCTGTCAGACTGGTGATCACAGGTCCTCCGATGCAGGTCCTGTAGTGCGGCGCTCAGGGGGCCTAAGCCCTGGGCGCCGCTGGCGTGTTGACCACTCGGGGCGAGCAGCCACGACCCTCGGCAACGCCGGGTGGCGTTGTCGAGGACCGTGCGCGCTCGCGCAACCGGAGCCGCCGTTTGCGGCTGGGTTGATCTCACCGGGGTGACTCAGTCGGGGTCGCCGTCGTGCCGGTCCAGTACGGCGGCGCCCTGGGTATGTCGGCGACCCATGGCAGGGGTCCCCTTTCAGGTGGTCCGGTTCTCAGGTGATCGGTAGCCACCCGCTTGCAGCCCGGCCTGACGGCTGGGGATTCGCGGTGCGGCCCCTGCTCACTCCCGACGGGTCAGTGAGCAGTGCCCCTTTCTTCGCCCCGGGGAGGTGGTGGCCCCGGACCGCCCTATCCACGGGGCGGCGGCGTGCGGCCCGGATCGCTCCGGGCAACCTCCCGAACCCTTGCCGGAGGTTGGAGGTGGCCTCCCGAGCCCGATGCCGCTGGGCTGGAGGCGGCCCCATCGACCACCCGTGTGCAGGTGGCTGGGGCGGCACACTGTGCAGTTCTCAAACAACGACCGCTCCCCTCCCGCCCCGTTTCCAGGACGTTCAGGCGCGTTTACGCAGGTCAAGCAGACGCTTTCGGGAACCGCTCCTCGGGGCCGGGCGAAAGCGATTCCAGATTGACCCAGGTCAATCTTGCTGTCAAGCCGATCTACCGAACTCGGATTGACCTAGGACAGCTACGCTCGTGGCATGGACCTAAGCCCTGGGGCGCACAAGCCGACGGCCAAGGAGATCGCAGCGAAGTTCCGTGAGGACATCGCGAACGAGGTGTACGGCCCCAATGACCGGCTGCCCGCAGCCCGCGGTCTCGCGAAGAAGCTCGGCGTCCAGCTCATGACCGTGCAAAGCGCGTACGGCCAGCTTCGTGCCGAGGGGCTTGTCATCACCCAGCAGGGGCGCGGAACGTTCGTCCGCGACCCAGCTGTGCCCCTTGGTACCGAATCGGGCAGTAGCCCAGCGTTCACCGCGCTGGCTTCGGAACTCAGCACGATTCACGAGGCGCTCCGGCAGCTCGGCGACCGGATGGACCGGCTGGAGAGGCTTGTCGGAGGCGATGAAAAACCACCTGCCCGGTGAGCTTGTCGGCACGGCCCAGCAGGGATTCCGTCTTGGCGCGGGCCTCGCGCAAGCTGGCTTTGATCAAAGCCAATTCAGCGGCGCTCATGCCCAGCTCGGCGGTGCGGCACTCATTGCTTCCTGACATGCCAATGAGCATGCGGGTGCCCACACAAGAGGACCCGGACAATCTGTCCGGGTCCTCTTTCCTTGCTGGTCAGATGCGTTGACGCCCCGTTACCTCGTTGCCTCATCGACGGCGTTGAGCACGGCCAACCACGGGAGTTCACGCCCCGACGGTGCCTCCCGGGGCTCGTACAGCGGCCACACGTCGGGTCCGTAGACGAGGTGAACGCCTCCCGCCCGCAGGCTGTCGATGTGTCGTTGCCATGCCGGATGACGAGCGTGTGCGGCGTTCACGCGCGGGAAGACCACCACCGGCAGGTCATTGGTGCCCAGCGCCTCACCAACCTGCGTCAGCGCCTGATTGTCCATGATTCCTGTCGCCAACTTCGCGACCATGTTGGCACTCGCTGGGGCGACGACGTAGCAGTCGACTTCCGGGTGCGGACGGGGTTCGTCGGGACGTCGCGGTGCGTCGCGGACGGGCAAACCAGTCAGCCTCTCCAGCCGCTCTGCTTCGCCGTTTACCCGCAGCCAGTCGCCCGCTGTCGGCGTCAGCGTCACGGCCACCTGCCAACCGCGCTCCATCGCAGGCTCGACCAGGCCGGTGCGCACCGCCTCCAACCCACCGGCCGCTGAACCAACGACTCCCAGCACCCCGCGCTTGCTTGAACTCACTGCACCGCCCTGCATCGTTGAGCCATTACGAACACCTCGGATGAACGAGAGCCACCGGTCACCGGGGACTGTTTGATCAGGTCCCGCAGCGTCTCGCGCACCCTGGGATTGTTACGCACGAGCTGTGGCGATGTCCGTTCCGCAGTCCGCAGCTCTGCGAATGCTTCGTCTCCGCGGCCCGCAAGCGACAGTGCCCGAGCGAAGTCGATGCGGTGAGACACGCTGCGCTCCTGTGGCATGTGGTCCACGTTGATCTGTCCGTGCTCCACGACGTACGAGACGTTGTCCAGGTCGAGTTCGGCGGAGAGCCGGTGGAGCAGCACGTTCGTTGGCCCGAAGCCGGTTTGCCAGTAGTTCTCGTCCGAGCCGAGAGCGCCCGCGAGTTCTTCGGCGCGGGCCAACAGACTGGTCGCGCTCGGTCGATCCTGGTGGCGTGCTGCGGCAACCGCCGCGCGCAGGTGAATCATTCCGAGCAAGCTCAGTGCTGCCGGGTCGTTCTCAGCTACTTGGGGCGACAGCCACGCGGCCGTCGTATTGCCTAGCTCCAGGGCATCGTCATAGCGGCCGTTGGCGAGCAGCGCATGTGTGCCGGAACGTGCAGCCGATGCCAGAACGAGCGGGTCGTCAGACTCGTCGGCGGCTCTCATCGAACGCTCGGCGGCCAGCCACGAGATATCCGATTCCCCGATCTTCGCAAGCGTCGTTGCCGCCAAGTGGTGGGCCCGAGCCGACACGGCCCAGCAGTCGCGCCGGTCGTCGCCCCGACGAGCAGCACGGTCCTCCAGTTCCTGCGCCGTCTGGAGCAGTGCCGGGAGAGCCGCGATCACGCTGCCGAGCCGACCGCCTTGATAGTCGTTCCATGCCTGTTCGACGCGTACGGCGACCGGCGCGGGAGTCGGAAGTTGTACATCAGCTTCGGGCCCAAAGAGGAGACGCGAAAGTCGACGCGGGCTCATGAGGGCGTCTCGCACGGCCGGTACGTCGTCCTGTTGCCTCTCGTCCTCCACGAGCACGGCCTGTCCAAGCAGGTCTCCGAGAGGGACACGGAGGGTGCGGGACAGCTCTGCGAGCATGTCGATCCGCGGCGGCTTCCTGCGGCCAGTCTCAATCTTCGCCAACCAGTCGGTGCTACGGCCGACAAGTCCAGCCAGCACCTCTTGCGTGTAGCCGCGACGCTTCCGGTAGAACGCGATCCGCTCGCCGATGGTGAGGTGATCTCCGAGACCACGCATTGCGTGCTGCCTCCTGCTGGTTGTGGGGGCTTGCTTCACAGTACAGAGCCGGTGATGGGGCGGGCAGCCGGTCCTCGCGCCGACATCGCTACGAGCGTGTCCAGCTCAATACGAAGAGACCCGGCCGTTACGTTCCAGCCTCTGACTTCCTAGGCCGAAGGTGCGCTTCGGGCTGTCCCGCCCATCCTGCGCTCCGTCACGAGAGCCCGCGTCGCCGCAGGATGCGGGCAGAGTGATCGAGGAGAGCGGCCAGGACCTTTCGGGCGGCAGCCCGACGGTAGGGGTACCGAGACCAAACAGCTGGAAGGATTACTCCAGCGTAGAGGCAGAGGAACACAACGAGCACAACAGCAGCTGCTGGGCTTGCGGTTGCGACTACGTGCGCGACCCCGTGACGCATGTTTTGGGTGATGCTCACGAAGCAAGTCTCCGTTCGACTGTGCCCTTGGCGGTTCCGTTAGGCGACGTCTCAGAGAGTGCTTGTCCACGAACCTGTCCAGCAGCCTCCCACGGAAGATTGGACGATTACAGTGCGTCTGCGCTGGTCGAGCCCTACGCTTCTCAGGTGTCCAAACCGAGCGCTTTGGACAGTGACCAAGTCGGGAGCCCGAGTGAGAGCAGAACAGAGCGAGGACCCAGAGAAGGAGTTCTACGCAGACCTGCGGCGCCTCAACCAGTTCTATGAGACCCGCCTGGCTAAGCGACGGACGTCTAGATCGCTGGCTCGCGCCATCGGAACGTCGCCAAGCACAGTGAGTAACTGGCTCAAGGGGAGTACCTTCCCTCATCGGGAAGACCGTCTTATCGCCCTGATTGAGCAACTACGTATGGTTGCTGATCAAGCCCAGGTTCAATGTCCCGACGGCCTGTTGGACGCAGTCGCCTGGAAAGAGCGCCATCGGTCCGTCGCTCGGCAACGAGCCGCGAGGGTACGTGTGGGCGTTCTACGAGCCCAAGCCGTGGACGCGCTAAGCCATTCGGAAAGCAACGCCAGATACGCCGCGTTGACCGACAAACCACGCCCGCTGGAGCTGTGGACCGCCGAGCAGCTTGGAGTTCACCCCGCCATCCCAGGCACCGATGACCTTGGAGCAATGGCTGATTTCACGCTTCCCACCTATATTAAAAGGCGGCATGACCGTGTGCTGCGAAAGCGCCTGCGTTCAATTGCGGCCGGAAATGGGACGGCCCTAATTGTGATTCGTGGCGAGTCCTGTACGGGAAAGACTCGCACCGCTTTTGAGGGAATCCGTGCTTGTCTCGAAGGTTGGCAACTGGTCTTCCCTAAAACTGCGGACAGCTTGCTAGCTGTACTGGCCGCCCGTGCACTCACGCCGCGCACTGTGCTTTGGCTAAACGAAGCTCAGAATTATCTCACGGGATCCTCTGGTGAGGCTGCAGCAGCCGCATTGCGCACACAATTGGAAGAGCCTGGCCCCGTATTAATAATCGCCACGTTGTGGCCCAAATACTATGACGATCTGACCCAGACTCCGGAGTACGGGCACGATCAACACACACACTCTAGATCCCTACTCGGACCGGTGATGCCCCTGTGTGTGCCTGACTCCTTCGATGACGAGTCCTTGCGTGCCCTACGTACGTGCGCTTACACAGACCATTCATTGGCTCATGCGGAGCAGACAAGTCCGGACGCAAGGATTACGCAAACCTTGGCAGCCGGTCCAGAGCTTGTCGATTATTATGAACACGTAATTGATGCGTGCACGAGAGCTCTGATCGTAGCCGCAAGCGATGCCATTCGCCTAGGTGTGAGCTCGCCTCTACGCGGAAGTCTGTTGCGGGACGCTGCCCTAGATTACCTGACACCAATTCAGCGTGCCCGCGCTACGCCTGACTGGTACGAAAAATCTATTAAACAGGCGTGTCGCATGATAAAAGGGGTCACTGCGGCACTTCTTCCGACCCCTAACCCCACGGGTTTCGGAGCTCTTCCGGATCACTACAACATCGCCGATTACCTCCACCAACATCTCGTTGCTCGTCGGCAACTGACATGCCCACCGGCGAGCTGGTGGGATGCCATCTTGCAAAATAATTCGAATCCCGATGATCTAGTGACGCTCGCAAATTCTGCGAGTCGGAGAGGGCGTATTCGCTATCAAGCTCTCTTTGCGGAGCGTGCGGCAGATTTTGGGAATTTTAATGCGTTGGCTCCAGTCGCCCACATCAAGGATGTTGCTGGTGATTTCTCTTATGCGGATAACCTTGTTGAGCGCGTGGCGGCAGCGCGAGTTCCGCACGTCCTCAGAATGGCGGCTGAGTACCGGTTTAGCATCGGCAACTGGTCGGTCGCGGAAAAACTATTACGCCCTTTTGCCGCCATCAACGATGCCTGGTCGCTGCGGAGGCTAGCCAAGATCCTGGATATTCAGGGAGACTCTTCTATGGCGCGGAGGTATGCGGAGCTCGCCACTGAAGCAGGGGACCCTGATGCACAATGGGACCTTGCCATGTCTCGTATCTGGAGCGACGGAGAGGGTGCCATTGACGTGGAGATACTCCTCCAACAGGCTCACGCTGCCGGTTGCCGCGTCGCAATGGACTTGCTGCAGGCATTTCAGCGCCGATCCGAGAGCGCAGAAAGAAAGGAGCAGAGGCTACGCGAAGGAGCGGCGCGCGGTGACACGGAAAGGGAAGAAGAGCTTTGGCGGCATCTGCGGCAGCAAGGAAAATCGGATGCGGCTAAAGTTGTATTGCAGAACGCGGTCGATTGTAACCACATTTGGGCCCTCCTTAAGCTTAGTGAAATGCGGCAAGAGGATGGCGACACGCCGGGAGAACTCGAAATCCTGCGCCGAGCTTTTGGCGTTGATCCAGCGTGTGCGGTGCGACGACTCTGCGAGATTCTGATAAGTATGGGAAAGCTTCGGGAAGCCGAAGAATTGATGTTTGGTAAGCGAACCCCAGGCTTCCAGAAGTTGCACACCGAAATCTTCCTTGAAGCGTGGGAGGAACGAGGGGAAGGTGAGCGAGCGGAGAAGGCCACCCTAGGTGAAGCTTCCAGTGCCAGCCACTGGGGCATTTCGAAACTGCTGGAAATCCGGGAGCGTCGATCCGATACTGACGGTGCGGAGCGCCTTGTCCGCCTAGCCTCGGCAAAACAGATTAATCTGCTGTCGGAACTCGTAAAAATTCGTGTAGCTGGAGGGCGACTCGCTGACGCGGAAACTCTCCTGCCAAGGGCCTTCGAAACGAGGGACGTCTACGCGCTGAATGCCTTAGCGGTAGGCAGGAGTGAAGCGGGAGATCAGCGTGGTGCTGAGGAGCTTTTACATCACGCGATGGATTTCGGTGATGAAGTCGCAGCACGTGATCTCGGTGTCGCGTGTGCGCAACGCGCAGATTGGCAAGGTGCCATAAGGTTTTATCGTCGAGCGTTGGACGGAGGGTACTCTTCGGTTCTATGGAACCTTGCTGGTATTGTTGAGAAGGTGGAGGGATATTCTAGTGCGGAGCAAATGAGGCGTTTTGGGATCGAGCCTGGTGGCCAGCCCTCGCCTCCTTGGCCTGGTGATGATTGAGCACGGAACTGCACTATGATCGCGAGGGAGCTTCTACGCTACTCTAGAAGCTCCCTCGGGCATTTCGAACGTGATCAGCTTCCTCTAAGTGCTTTCTCCGTCTCCACGCTTGTCGTCAAGCTGATCGCTGTGCATCAGGGAGGTCAAGGGGCTCATGATGGTGCCAAAGCAAGTGACGGTCTCCGCGGCGTAGCTCCGCGTCCCCCCATTCAAGGCGCATGACTCCGGTGTCCATGGCACACGCGTAGGCCAATAAGACCAGCCCGATGTCCGGTTCGAGTTGGCTTAGGTCTTTGTGAAACTCTTGTTGCTGTAGCTCATCAAGTCCCAGGTCCAGTTCTCGCTGCATGGGGTCGGGTCCATGGCGTCGAATTAGGTCAGCTCGGAGACCGACCGCGCGGCGTAGACGAGCCACGGTGACTGGCACATTCCGTTTGGCATAGCGGATCGGATAGAGCACATGGCTGGCGACAACCATCACAGTGCGCGCTTGGAGGCGCACTGCTGTGGCGCTGGGAAGCTGGGTCAAGCCACTCGCAAGCTCCTCGTACTGTGAGGCGTATAGGCCATGCCCGTACGCTTCCAGCGTCTGTGTCCCTACGCCTCGGTGCCCGTCTCGTGCTCGTTCGTGCGCCCTGACTATGCACTCTGGGATCATCTTCGACAGCGGCACCACCAACTCACCGAAGACGCTTCGCGACCAGTCCGAGCCTGCACTCGGCTCCATCATCTGGTTCTCCCTCGTTCTAGTGGCACTGTCAGAGGCAACTGCAACTGCTCCAATCTGACGTTGACTCACCAACAGACTTGCTACAAGGGCGCGCAGTGGGAGCTACCGGTGCAGGCTGTCGATTGCGACAAGGTTGCGCCAGGCATACGCGCGCCTGATCGGCCTCCGCGCCCGCTAACGTGGCTGCCTACCGTTGGCTGAGGCGAGGCGGCACCGCTGAGTCCAGTGGCTGACGGCAGCGGGTGACGGCAACATCGTCGGACATTGGCGATCCTTGAACTACTTGGGCGGGACGGCTCGTGGCAACGGTGGGCGATGTGCTCCTACTGCTGGCCCGCTACGGACGAACTTACAAAGCAGATGTCGGCGGTTCGAATCCGTCTGTGCCCACCAGCAGACAAGCCCCGAAGCGATCAAGCTTCGGGGCTTTTGACATCCGCCGCGAAGGCTGGGGGCCTTCGTACCTTCAGTGTCTTTGCGCCCCCGGGAGGCGTACCGTTCCTTGGATCGGTCCAGGTCGGGGAACTCGACGCTCAAGAGGCGCGCCTCGGGGGGCCAGGCTGCCTCGACCGCTTCCGGTTGTGCATCGCGGACACGTAGCGGCCGCCATGATGATGGGGCGACGTTTCAGCCAGCCTGCGGTAGTCGGCCGCGAGCTCCTGGTTCAGGATCTCCACCCCCGAGCGGGGTCCGCGGCTACATCGTTGGGTGCAGTGCCCCAAATCCCTCTGGCAACAGGCGGGTTCGCGTGTTCTTATCGATCAAGGGCGAGGGCGGGGGAGAAATGCATGGGCGTGGCGATTGAGGTGGACCGGCACGGGGGCTGGGTCGGCCGGACGGTGAAGGACCTGATCGGCTGGCTGACTTGGCGGCCTGTCGCCCGACCTGGGGACGTCGTGATCGGGCACTCCTCCACACTGCGGAGCACTGTGTTCCTCTTGGTCGGTGTCGAGGTGCTGGTCGAAGGCATGATGGACATGTCGGTGATACCGCCCGCCTTGCGGCCGTTCCACTACCTGTGGATGGCCCTGATGATCGATCTGTCCACCATCTTCGCGGCGCTGACCAAGCGCAACCCGCATCGGCTCACCTCGGGCGCGCTGCACATCCGGGCCGGGCTGTACGACGAGATCGCGGTGCCGCTCAACACCATTCGTGCCGTTCGGCGGGAGATGCTTTCGGCCAAGGGGCGTGGGGTGCGGCAGGTACCAGACCGGGACGGGGACGTGATGTGCACCGTCGCCGGTTCCGCCGAGATCGCGTTGGATCTCATCGAGCCGATGGACTTGCGGTTGGCGAACGGCTCCCAACTAACTGCGCGGCGCCTCTACTTGGCGGCCGATGCCCCGGGCATCGCCCATCGGGAGCTGGCACACGCGGTGCGCAGGGCCAGCAGCGGATGAACGGGGGCAGGCGCTTCGCCGTTCGCCGGGGCGTCAGCGGTAGTCCTCCGGGTGGGACTGCATCCAGGTGTTGATCCTGTCGCGGGTGCCGGTCAACAGTGCCTGGTGCTTCCTGAGATTGGGGAAGGAGAAATCGCCAGCCAGGGTCGTCCGCATCTGGTTGACCCATGCGAGGGATTGTTTGAAGTGGGCGGGACCCTCGGGAGTGGCCTTCATGGAGGCGTCGAGGGCGTTGAGGTTGTCCAGTATTCGCTTCAGGAAGTACTCGCAGTTTCCCTCGGAGGCGGCGCAGCCGGGGTCGCTGTAGGTGGCCTGGAGTACGGCGAAGGCATCGCGGACCTCTGCGACTGGTACTACCGGTGCTGCTGAGGAGCCCGTGGGGGATGGACTAGTGGCAGTAGTGGCTGGGGCGGTGGACGGAGCGCTGGATGCCGTCGTCGCTCCAGAGGGATGGCCCGCTCCAGAGGGCCGGGCCGTACCGGAGGAGCAGGCAGTCAGTGCCCCTACCAGGAGCACTGATGGGATCGCGATCCTGATGACTGAGCTGACGTGCATGACCATCCCCCCGGATACCGCTGAAGTGTGTTGATCATAGATGGGGGGTGGCCGTTGTGTCGGCGGCCCGTGCCCGGTGGGGGAGGCTTACCGCCAGTGGGCTGGGCGGGCGAGCGCGGGGGGAAGGTTCGTGGTGGCGTCGCCCCTGGCGGCGTTGAGTTGGGGCTGGGTGAGGAAGATGACGCCGTTGAGGTCGGCGCCGTGCAGATTGGCGTCTCGGAGGTCCGCGCCGATGAGGTCGGCGGTTCTCAGATCGGCGCCGGTCAGGTCGGCGGCTATCAGGTAGGCACCCCGCAGGTTCGCGCCGCGTAGGTCGGCGCCCTTCAGCTGGGCGCCGATCAGGTCCGCGCCGCGGTGGTTCCTCTTGCGGCCGGGGACGTCCGCCCGTACCAGTTCGCTGGTGCGTAGCAGCAGGGCGTTGATGTCGGCGCGGTGTGCCGCGATGTCCAGGTCCGCGAGTTGTTCGGCGCTGCTCCGGGTGAGGCGGTCGGTGTTGTCCAGCGCGCGGCGCAGGTCGGCGTGGACGGGCCGGGTCTGCGGCAGCGTCAGCGCCTCGGTCAAGTACCAGAGCAGTTCGTGGAGTTGGCGCATCACCGGGAACACGTCGAACATCTGCCGCGCGGTGTGCGGGGCCTGGCGCCAGTCCTGGCCGCCGAACGTGACCCGGGAGACCTTCTGGCCGGCGCCGAAGCAGTCGAAGACCGTGCAGCCGGAGAAGCCCTTGTCGCGTAGGCGGGTGTGGATGCCGCAGCGGAAGTCGGCCTGGAGGTTCGTGCACGGCTGGCCGGCGTCCTTGTTGACCGCGAAGTCGGCCGACCTGGCGAAGGGCAGGGCCACGCAGCACAGGGCGAAGCAGTTCGCGCAGTCGGCCTGTAGGTCGGTGGGCCGTGCTACGTGCTGCTGGGTCAAGGCGAGTTCCGTTTCCCGTGGCTCTGGACGCGCTGCATTCTCCCATGCCGCGAGGCGCTCCGACCGGGCGGCCAGATGTCTGACCGACCGGTCAGAGTGGGTTTCGCCAGTGGGACTCGGCGGGTGCCGCTGGCGGCCGGGCGGGTGTCAGGGCGCGGTGATCTCGGTGATCGTGGTCAGCTCGGTCAGGGAGTCGATGCGCCAGTCGGCGGCTGCCGCTTCTGGGGTGTCGGCCCACAAGTGGCCCCAGGGGCCGCGGCGGATGTGGGCGGTGCGTAGGCCCGCGGCCCGGGCGGGGGTGATGTCGACAGCGGGGTAGTCGCCGACGTAGACGGTGCGGTGTGGGGCGCGGCCGGTGAGGGCCATGACGTGGTCGAAGAACTTCCTGTGCGGTTTGGACACGCCCCATTCGCCGGAGGTGGCGATCGCGTCGGCGGGCAGATCGAGGGCGCGTAGCAACTCGGCTGCCCTGGCGGACTGGTTGCCCGCCACGAACACGCCGATCCGCCGCGCTCGCAGGGCGGAGAGGGTAGGACGGACGTCCGGGTAGAGGTCGGTCTCTGCGAGGTGTTCGCCGCGTCCGGCGGCTTCGCGGGCCGCGTACTCGGCGGGCGGGTCGATGCCGGGGCGCAGCAGACGGAGGGCGTCGGCGTTGTCGCGGCCCTGTGCGACGACCGCGCCGATCAGCGCGGAGAGGGTGTGGCGGGGAACGCCCAGCCAGTCCGCCCACGAGGCCCAGTAGCGGTCGTCGTGGACCAGGGTCTCGCCGATGTCGAAGACGACGGCTTCGATCATGTCGCCCAAGTCTATTGCCTTTCCGGTGGATTTGGGGGTTGGGCGCGGTTGGCCTTTCGGCCTGTGCCGGGGTGTGGGTCGTTGGGCTGGGGTGGGCTCGGCGCCGCGGGGCCAGCGCTGTGGGGGCGCTCGCCATTGCGGCGGGGAGAGAGATTCGCGGGTGCGGCGGGGTGGGTGCGCTCGGGGTCGCGTGGGCTGAGGCGGGCCTGGTGGTCGCCGGGCCGCGCCGCGGGACGCTCGCCGCCGTGGTCGGGAGGTTTCGCGGCGGGCGGCGGCCCTTCGCCGCCCCCGCCGCTTCCGGACCCCCTGGGACGTGGGAAAATGGGGTCTTGAGGTGATCCCGGCACGATGCGCACGCTTCTGATCGACAACTACGACTCCTTCACCTACAACCTGGTGCACGGAATCGCCGCCGCTACCGGCCGGGAACCCGTTGTCATCCGCAACGACGATCCGCAATGGCGGATCGAACGGCTCGCGGAGTTCGACTGTGTGGTGATCTCCCCAGGCCCCGGCACCCCGGAGCGCGCGGCGGACTTCGGCATCTGCCGTGAGGTCATCGAGCGGTGCGAGCTGCCGCTGCTCGGCATCTGCCTGGGCCACCAGGGCCTCGCCGCCGGCTTCGGCGGCACCGTCGAGCGCGCCCCGGAACCGCGCCATGGCCGTACCTCGCCGGTGCTGCACACCGGAACCGGCATCTTCGACGGCATCCCCTCCCCGTTCGAGGTGGTCCGGTACCACTCGCTCACCGTCACCGCGCTCCCGGACGAGCTGGAGGCCGTCGCCCACACCCCGGACGGGGTGCTGATGGGCATCCGGCATCGGCACCGGCCGATGTGGGGCCTGCAGTTCCACCCCGAGTCGATCTGCACCCAGTACGGCGACCGCCTGCTGCGCAACTTCGCGGAACTCGTACGGCGGCACCACGCACCCCGAGCGCTCCCGGTGCCCGCGCCCCGATCGGCGGCCGCCCCGACCGCACCGGCCGGGACCACCACTTACGAACTCCTGGTGGAGTCCATACCCACCCGTTGGGACGACGAGGCCGCCTACGACGCGGTCTTTCGCGACCGGCCGTACGCGTTCTGGCTGGACAGCAGCCGTCCCGACGCCGGAGCCGGACGCTTCTCGATCATGGGCGACGCCTCCGGGCCGCTCGCCCGGGTCGCCACCGCCGATGTGTGGACCGGCACCCTGACCGTGCACTCCAAGGACGGCGAGCACCTGGTCACCGGTGACTTCCTGGACTGGCTCGACCAGGACCTGCGGGCCACGGATCTGTCCACCCCCGACGGCCTGCCGCCGTGCGGCTTCGCGCTGGGCTGGGTCGGCTACCTCGGCTACGAGCTGAAGGCGCAGTGCGGCGGCCGCAAGGCGCACCGCTCGTCCGAGCCCGACGCCGTGATGGTCTTCGCCGACCGTGGCGTGGTCGTGGACCACGCCACCGGCACCACCCATCTGCTGGCCCTCGCTCGGCCCGGCACGCCCGGCCCCGCCCGGGCCTGGCTGGACGAGACCGCCGCGCTGCTCGGCGGGCTGATCGGCCGTACCGCCGTGCCCGTGGCGCGGCCCGCCGCGCCGGACGCCGTCCGGCTGCGCCATGACCGGGACCGCTACCTGGAGTTGATCGGCATCGCGCAGGAGGAGATCGCGGCCGGTGAGACGTACGAGGTGTGCCTGACCAACATGGTCGAGGTGGAGGCGGTCGCCGACGCCTGGCAGTCGTACCGGCTGCTGCGGCGGGCGTCACCGGCGCCGTTCGGCGCGCTGTTGCAGTTCGACGGCGTCTCGGTGCTGAGTACTTCGCCGGAACGGTTCCTCAGCGTGACCGCCGACGGGCGCGCCGAGTCCCGTCCGATCAAGGGCACCCGGCCGCGCGGGGCGACCCCCGAGCGGGATGCCGCGCTGCGCCGGGAGTTGGCCACTGACGAGAAGGACCACTCCGAGAACCTGATGATCGTCGACCTGGTCCGCAACGACCTGGGCCGCTGTGCCGAGACCGGTTCGGTGGAGGCGCGCGAACTGTTCGAGGTGGAGACGTACGACACCGTGCACCAACTGGTCAGCACGGTAAGGGCGCGGCTGCGCGCCGACCGCACCGCCGTCGACTGCGTGCGTGCGGCGTTCCCCGGCGGGTCGATGACCGGTGCGCCCAAGATCCGGACCATGCGGATCATCGACCGGCTCGAGGAAGGCCCGCGCGGCGTCTACTCCGGCGCGATCGGCTACTTCTCGCTCACCGGCGCCGCCGACCTGAGCATCGTGATCCGTACCGCCGTGCTCACGCCCGGCCGGATCCGTTACGGCACCGGAGGTGCCATCGTCGCGCTGTCCGATCCCGAGCAGGAGTTCGAGGAGACCGCGGTCAAGGCCGCACCGCTGCTCGCGCTGACCGGCGGTGAGTTTCCGCAGCGCCACATGGCCCGCACCGCTCCGCACGGCCATTCCGACTGACCGCGCCCGGGGGGACGCCCGCCGCGACCGGGCCCGGTGGGACCGCCACTCGCTTAGCCGCGTAAGCACGGCTCCCGTGCGCCACCCGGCGTAGGGTCGGTCACGATCCTGCCCCGGTCATCTCGCGAGGAGGCGTCACCTTGGCCACCCCCAAGATCGCGGACCAGTTCATCTCCGTGCTGCGGCAAGAGGGAGTCGAGCGGATCTACGGTGTGGTGGGGGACAGCCTCAACCCGCTGGTCGACGCGGTCCGCCGCACCGACGGCATCGACTGGGTGCACGTACGCAACGAGGAGGCGGGCGCGTTCGCCGCGGCGGCCGAGGCGCAGATCACCGGGCGGCTCGCGGTGTGCGCGGGATCCTGCGGGCCCGGCAACACCCACCTGGTGCAGGGGCTGTACGACGCCCAGCGCAGTGCCGCCCCGGTGCTGGCCATCGCCTCGCACATCCCGGCCGGGCAGATCGGTACCGGCTACTTCCAGGAGACCCACCCCGAGAAGCTGTTCGCCGACGCCGCCGACTCCTGCGAGTTGGTCTCCCAGCCGGAGCAGATGCCGCGCATCCTGCGGATCGCCGTCCAGCACGCGATCGCCACCCCGGGCGTCTCCGTGCTCGTGCTCCCCGGTGACATCGCCGACCGCCCCGCCGCCCATCCCACCGGGCGGCCCTCACCGCCGGCGGCGCCCGGTGTCGTCCACCCCGACGAGACCGCCGTCCGCACGCTGGCCGAGGCACTCAACGAGGCCGACAAGGTGGCCCTGTTCTGCGGGGCCGGGGTGCGCGACTCGCACACCGAGGTGATGCGGCTCGCCGAGGCGGTCAAGGCGCCGGTCGGCCACACGCTGCGCGGCAAGGAGTGGATCCAGTACGACAACCCGTACGACGTCGGCATGATCGGGCTGCTGGGCTACGGCGCCTGCCATGAGGCGCTGCACGAGGCCGATCTGACGCTGATGCTGGGCACCGACTTCCCGTACGACGCGTTCCTGCCGCAGGCGCACACCATCCAGGTCGACCGGGACGCCCGGAAGCTGGGCAAGCGCACCCCGCTGGAACTCGCCGTGCACGGGGATGTCGGGGTCACGCTGCGGGCGGTGCTGCCGTTGCTGGACGCCAAGCGGGACCGGCGCTTCCTCGACGACATGCTGCGCAAGCACGAACGGGCGCTGACCAAGGTGGTCGGCGCCTACACCCGCAACGTCGAAAGCCATCTGCCCATCCATCCCGAGTACCCGGCCAGTCTGCTGGACCAACTCGCCGCCGACGACGCGGTGTTCACCGTGGACACCGGGATGAACAACGTGTGGGCAGCGCGTTATCTGAGCCCCAACGGCCGCCGCAGGGTGATCGGTTCGTTCAGCCACGGCACGATGGCCAACGCGCTGCCGCACGCCATCGGCGCGGCCTTCGCCGATCCCGGACGGCAGATCGTCTCGCTCTCCGGAGACGGCGGGCTGAGCATGCTGCTCGGTGAGTTGATCACCGTGCGACAGCACGATCTGAACATCAAGACCGTGGTCTTCAACAACTCCTCGCTGGGCATGGTGAAGTTGGAGATGATGGTGGACGGGCTGCCGAGCTACCAGACCGACCATCCGCCGGTCGACTACACCAGCATCGCCCGTGGCGTCGGCATCCCGGCGGTGCGCGTGGAGCGGCCGGACGCCGTCCGCGACGCGCTCAGCGAGACACTGGACCGGCCGGGCCCGGCGCTGGTCGAGCTGATCACCGACCCCAACGCGCTGTCCATCCCCTCCCGGATCACCGCGGACCAGGTCAGGGGCTTCGCGCTCTCCGCGGGCCGCACCGTACTGGAGGGCGGGGTCGGCACGATGCTGGAGATGGCCCGCTCCAACCTGCGCAACATTCCCCGCCCCTGAGTACCGGTAACGTTCCCGAGTGGCGAAACAGCAAACGACCAGCACATTCGGGAGCACAGCGCGGTGAAGCGGCACCACGGGCGGAGCAGGTTCTACGGGGCGCTGGCGGGCGCGGTCACCCTGGCCGTGACCGCCGGCGGCTGCGGCGCGGCGCACTCCTCGTCCGACGCGGCACCGCCCTCGGCCGCCGTCGGCACGAGCGCGTCCGGCAGCGCACCGGCCGTGGACACGGCGGCATGGCGCAAGTGGGGTCTGTCACCGCTGCCCGCCGCCCCGGAACCGCCCGCCGACAAGCCCGTCAAGCTCTCGGCCACCGGCACCGTTCCGGTGCTCGCGCACATCCCCACCGCGCAGAAGGTCGTCTTCGTCACCCTTGACGACGGAGCGGAGAAGGACCCGAAGTTCATCGAGATGATGCGGGACCTGAAGGTGCCGATCACGATGTTCCTGATGAACGACGCCATCAAGGACGGCTACGGGTACTTCAAACCGCTGCAGGAGATGGGCAACCACATCCAGAACCACACCCTGCACCACCCGGTGATGAACACCGTCCCGCTGGCCCGCCAGAAGGAGGAGGTGTGCGGGGACCAGAAGATCCTCACCCACCAGTACGGCACCGCGCCGCTGTTGTTCCGGCCGCCGTACGGCGCGTACAACGCGAACACCAAGACCGCGGTGGGCGAGTGCGGGCCCCGGGCGATCGTGTGGTGGCGCGAGTCGATGCAGATAAACGACATGCAGTACCAGGCCGCGGACCACAAGCTGCGCCCCGGCGACATCATCCTGGCCCACTTCCGCGGGCCCGGTGAGCTCAAGGGCACCACCATGACCGAGATGTTCGGCAACCTCCTCAAGCGGATCCAGGAACAAGGCTTCGCCGTCGCCCGCCTGGAGGACTACATCCAGGCGCCGTCGGCGTAGTGGCTGTGATGGGTTGTGGTGGTGGCGTGACCGCCGGTGCACGGCGTCGTGGTCGCTCGCCGTCGCGGCGGGGTCTGCTCGCCGCCGCGGCGCGGGTGGGCGTGTGATGCCGCGTTCGGCGCCGGTCCGGGCGGTCAGCCGGCTGACCAGGCCGAGCTGGGTGGACCTGCTGGTGGCCGGGGCGGTACTGGTCGGCCTGTACGTGGTGCTGCGGGTGGGCCGGGGTACGGCGGTGTCGTTCACCCCCAGCCGGACGGCGGCGGTCAGCACCGACCCGGCCAACCTGCCCTACTACGCGGCGCGCAGCCTGCTGCGGATGTTCGCCGCGCTGCTGGTGTCCACCGTCTTCTCGCTGCTGTACGCCTACACCGCGGCCCGCGGCAGGCGACTGCACCGGATCCTGATCCCGGCGCTGGACATCCTGCAGTCGGTACCCGTGCTCGGCTTCCTGACCATCGCCGTCACCGGCTTCACCGCCCTGTTCCCGGGTTCGCTGCTGGGTCTGGAGTGCGCCGCGATTTTCGCGATCTTCACCTCGCAGGCATGGAACATGACGTTCGGCTTCTACCAGTCGCTGATCACCCTGCCGCGTGAACTCGACGAGGTGTCACGGTCGTTGGGCTTCACCCGCTGGATGCGGTTCTGGCGCATCGAGCTGCCGTCCGGTGCCATCGGGCTGGTGTGGAACGGCATGATGAGCTTCGGCGGCGGCTGGTTCTTCCTGGTCGCCTCCGAGGCGATCAGCGTCTCCCACCACAGCTACGCGCTGCCGGGCGTGGGTTCGTACGCCGGGGCGGCGATCGCCGAGGGCGACTTGGGGAAGGTCGGCTGGGCGGTGCTGACCATGACGGTGATGGTGGTCGGCGTCAACTTCTTCTTCTGGCGGCCGCTGACCGCGTGGGCGGAGCGGTTCAAGAACGAGCAGGCGGAGGCCACCGAGGTACAGCGGTCGGTGGTGCTCGACCTGCTGCGCCGCTCGCACTGGCCCCGGCTGCTCGGCCGCGTGCTGGCCCCCGCCGCCCGGGCGGCGGGCCGGGCGGGCCGGGTGTTCGGGGTGGACGACCGCCCGCTGCTGGTACGCCCGGTACGCCGCAGGGCGGGCGACCTGGCCTTCGGGACCGCCGCCACCGTGGTGATCGGCTGGGGCCTGTTCGACCTCGGCCGCTACCTCCGGCAGCACACCGGACTGGGGGTGTTCGGCACGCCGCTGCTGCTCGGGCTGGCCACCCTGGGGCGGGTGCTGGTGCTGTTGGTGGCGGCCACGGTGGTGTGGGTACCGGTCGGCGTGAAGATCGGCTTCTCGCCCCGACTGGCCAGGATCGCCCAGCCGTTGGTGCAGATCCTCGCCAGCTTCCCGGCCAACTTCCTCTTCCCGCTGGCCACTTGGTTCTTCCTGCGGACCGGGCTGAGCCTGAACGTCGGCGGCATCCTGCTGATGGCGCTGGGCGCCCAGTGGTACATCCTGTTCAACACCATCGCCGGCGCCATGGCCATCCCCACCGATCTGCGCGAGGCGATGGACGACCTCGGGGTGCGCGGCTGGCAGCGCTGGCGGCGGCTGATCATCCCCGGCATCTTCCCGGCGTACGTCACCGGTGGCGTCACCGCCTCGGGCGGCGCCTGGAACGCCTCCATCGTCTCGGAGGTGGTCAGCTTCGGCGGCAGCACGCTGACCGCGACCGGGCTCGGCGCGTACATCGCGCACGCCACCGCGGCCGGCGACTACCCGCATCTGCTGGCCGGGGTGGCGGTGATGAGCCTGTACGTCGTCGCCCTCAACCGGCTTGTGTGGCGGCGGCTGTACCGGCTGGCGGAGACCCGGTACAGCATGGGGTGATCGGTGACGATGGAGGGGAGCGAGACCGTACGTAAGGAGGCCGCGATGGCCGCGCCGAGTGCCTGTGGCGAGATCCTGCTGTCCGCCCGCGGGGTGACCAAGTCCTATGCGGGCGCCGACGGTGAGCTGCCGGTGCTGGCCGGTGTCGACCTGGACGTACGGGACGGCGAGGTGGTGGCGCTGCTGGGCAAGTCGGGTTCCGGCAAGTCCACGCTGCTGCGCTGCCTGGCCGGGCTCATCCCGGTGAGCTCCGGTACCGTCTCCTACCGTGGCAGGCCGCTGACCGGCACCAACCCCGGTACCGCGTTGGTGTTCCAGACGTTCGCGCTGCTGCCCTGGCTGACCGTCCGGCAGAACGTGGAGGTCGGCCTTGAGGCCCGCGGGGTCCCGCCCCGGGAGCGGGCCGAGGCCGCGGTCAAGGCGATCGACCTGATCGGCCTGGACGGCTTCGAGTCGGCGTTCCCCAAGGAGCTGTCCGGCGGCATGCGGCAACGGGTGGGGTTCGCCCGGGCGCTGGTGGTCGAGCCGGACGTACTGATGATGGACGAGCCGTTCTCCGCCCTCGACGTGCTCACCGCGGAGAACCTGCGCGGTGAGTTGATGGAGCTGTGGGAGTCGGGGCAGTTCCCGACCCGGGCCATCGTGCTGGTGACCCACAACATCGAGGAGGCGGTGCTGATGGCGGACCGGGTCGTCGTCCTCGGTACCCATCCCGGCACCCTGCGGGCCGCGTTCCCGGTGCCGCTTGAGCGGCCCCGCGACCGGCACTCGGCGGCCTTCCAGGAGATGGTCGACACGCTGTACCAGACCATGACCGGGCGGCCGACGGACACACTGCGGCCGAGGGGCCCGGTGCCCGCGGAGGCGGGGGACGGGCGGCGCACCATCGCCACCGCGCCGCTGCCGCGGGCCAGCGTGGACGGGCTGTCCGGGCTGGCCGAGATCCTCGCCCAGCACGACGGGCGCTGCGATCTGGCGGACCTCGCCGACGACCTGGGACTGGCGGTGGACGATCTGCTGCCGCTGGTCGACGCGTTGGAGGCGCTGGGCATGGCGTTCGTCGAGGACAACGACCTGCTGCTGACGCCGCGCGGGGTGGGGTTCGCGGGCGCCGATGTCCGGCAGTCGAAGAAGATCTTCGCGGAGGCGGTGTGGGATGTGCCGCTGGTGCGGTTGATCGCCACCAGTGTGCGCAAGTCCGCCGGCGGCCTGCTGCGGGACGGGTTCGTCCGGGACCTGCTCGCCCATCACTACACGAGCGAGCAGGTGGCCCAGCAACTGGAGACCGCCACCGACTGGGGCCGGTACGCGGAGCTGTACGAGTACGACGCCGGGCCGCGCCAGTTCGCCCGCGTCGACGGGTGACCCGGGCCTACGTCGGCCTGCGCACCGGGCGCAGGCCCACCGCCCTCGGCCAGCGCAGGGCGCGCGGCGCGGGGGCCGGTTCGGCGGCCGAGCCGGGGCCGGAGTCGCCCGGCCCGGTGCCGGAGTCACCGCTGGAGGCGGCGACCACCACGACCTCCTCCAGCAGCCCCCGGACGTGTTCGCCGGAGACGCGGTAGAAGATCCGGGTGCCGTCCCGGCGGGAGGCCACCAGGCCCGCCGTGCGCAGCTTCGCCAGGTGCTGCGAGACCGCGGCGACGTGGGCGCCGACCAGTTCCGCCAACCTGCCCACCGGCAGTTCCTGTTGGCTGAGCGCCCACAGCAGGCGGAAGCGCGTCGGGTCGGCCACCGCCTTCAGCACCGCGACCGCTTCCTCGACCCCGTCGCCATGCGGTCCGTCCGAACTCCGGCCATCCGATTCCCGTGACGAAGCTTGCGCGTCCATGCAAAGAGGTTAACCGGCCAACCCTGGGCTTCACGCGGCGTGGTGGGCCAGCTCATCGTGCGGATCGTGTGCACCGGCGCCCACGGGCGCGTGGTCGACGTGCACGGTGGCGGCCGTGAGCCTGGGCACCGCGTGGAACATGGCGTGTTCGGCCCGTACCGCGACCGCGTGGGCGGCGACCACGCTGAGTTCGGGGGCGACCACGATGTCGGCCTCGGCGCGCAGGGCGTGCCCGATCCACCGCATCCGGACGGCGCCCACCGCCCGTACCCCGTCGGTCCGGGCCAGTGCGGTCTCGGCCAGGTCGATCAGCGCCGGGTCGACCGAGTCCATCAGTCGTCGGTAGACCTCCCGCGCCGCGTCCCGCAGCACCAGCGCGATCGCCGCCGTGATCAGCAGGCCCACCACCGGGTCGGCCACCGGCCAGCCCAGCGCCGCACCGCCCGCGCCGAGCAGCACCGCGAGCGAGGTGAAGCCGTCGGTGCGGGCGTGCAGCCCGTCGGCGACCAGGGCGGCGGAACCGATCCTGCGCCCGGTGCGCATCCGGTAGCGGGCCACCAGCTCGTTGCCCGCGAAGCCGATCAGCGCCGCCGCCGCGACCGCGCCCGGATGCGACATCGCCCGCGGATGGATCAGCCGGTCCACCGCCTGGTATCCGGCGAACAGCGAGGACGCGGCGATGGTCAGCACGATGGCGACACCTGCCAGGTCCTCGGCGCGCCCGTAGCCGTACGGATAGCGGCGGTTCGCCGCCCGCCGCCCGAGGACGAAGGCGATGCCGAGCGGTACGGCGGTCAGGGCGTCGGCGGCGTTGTGCACGGTGTCCCCGAGCAGCGCCACCGAGCCGGAGAGGGCCACCACCGCGGCCTGGAGCGCGGCGGTCAGCGCCAGTACCGCCAGGGAGATCCACAGGGTGCGCATCCCCTCGGCGGAGGCCTCCATCGCCTGGTCGACCTTGTCGGTCGTCGCGTGCGAGTGCGGTCGCAGGACATGGCCCACGCGGTGCCGTATGCCGGAGGTGTGGTGGTGATGGTGGTGGTGCTCATGCTCGCTCATGGGCATCTCCCGGGGCATGGTGGTGGACGCGGAGCGGTTCCATGCGCCATTGTGTGCGTATGAGTGCACGCATGCAACTATCAGCTGCGCATGGTTCGCATCCGCGCAACCCGAGCGCCGAGCAACTCACCCACGCCGCCACCGTGCTCGGGCTGCTGGCCGACCGCACCCGGCTCGCGCTGCTGCACTGCCTGTCGCAGGGCGAGGCGGACGTCAGCACACTCACCGCACGCTGCGGCGCCGCCCGTCCCGCGGTGAGCCAGCACCTGGCCAGACTGCGGCTGTCCGGCCTGGTCACCACCCGTAAGGAAGGCCGCCGGGTGATCTACGGGATGCCTGACGGGCACCTGCGGCGACTGGTCACCGAGGCGCTGAACTTCGCCGACCACCAACTCGGCGGAGCCCCTGCGCACGCCTGAGCGGCGTACCGGCGCATCGGGCGGCCTGCGTACACCCTCCGGAGTACACACGTCAGCCCCCGGGCGCACGCCCGGCGGCCTGAGGTTCCGTCCGGCGGGGATCGTGCCGCTTGGCGCGGCCGCCTAGCGTGGTGGCGCAGCCGGACCCGTCTGGGGGAGGCGCACGCCGACGAGGAAGCAGCATGATCGAAGCCACCGCACTCACCAAACGCTACGGACCCAAGACCGCGGTCGAGGACCTCAGCTTCCAGGTCAAGCCCGGCGTGGTCACCGGCTTCCTCGGTCCGAACGGCGCCGGGAAGTCCACCACCATGCGGATGCTGCTCGGCCTCGACACCCCCACCTCCGGCAGCGCGCTGGTCAACGGCAAGAGCTACGCCGACCACGCGGCGCCGCTGCACGAGGTCGGCGCCATGCTGGAGGCCCGCGCGATCCACACCGGACGCACCGCCTTCAACCACCTGCTGGCCCTCGCCGCCACCACCGGCATTCCGCGCTCGCGGGTGGACGAGGTGATCGAACTGGTCGGCCTCGCCGACGTGGCGCGCAAGCGGGCGGGCGGCTTCTCGCTCGGCATGGGCCAGCGACTCGGCATCGCCAGCGCCCTGCTCGGCGACCCGGCGACGGTGATCCTGGACGAGCCGGTCAACGGACTCGACCCCGAGGGTATTCTCTGGATCCGCAACCTGCTGAAGAGTCTCGCGGCCGAGGGGCGGACGGTGTTCGTCTCCTCCCACCTGATGAGCGAGATGGCGCTCACCGCCGAGCACCTGATCATCGTCGGCCGCGGTCGGCTGATCGCCGACACCTCGGTCGAGGAGTTCACCCAGCAGGCGTCCACCAACACCGTACGGGTCCGCACCCCCGACGCCGAGCGGCTGCGCGAGCGGCTGGCCGGGCCCGACGTGACGATCACCAGCGAGGAGGCCGGTGTGCTGACGGTCTCCGGGCTGAGCAGCGAGCAGATCGGCATCACCGCCGCCGAGCACCAGGTGGTGCTGTACGAACTGGCCACCCAGCAGGCCTCGCTGGAAGAGGCCTTCATGGAACTGACCCGGGACGCGGTGGAGTACCAGGCGGTCCCCTCCGCCACCCGCGCCAACGTGACCGAAGGAACCGCAGCATGAGCACCGCCCACCCGTCGCCCACCACCACCCTCAACGGTGGCCCTTCGGGCCTCGGCGCTGACTCCGCCCCCGCGCGCACCGGGAAGGTGACTCTGGGCCGGGTCCTGAACTCGGAGTGGATCAAGTTCCGTTCGCTGCGCTCCACTTACCTCACCCTGCTGATCGCGGTCGCCGCCATGATCGGCATCGCCCTGCTCGCCTGCTGGGCCGCCGCCAACCGCTGGAACCACCTGCCCATGGCCGAGCGGGCCGCCTTCGACGCCGCGGGACGCAGCATCGACGGCTACGTCTTCGCGCAGCTCGCCATCGGCGTGCTCGGGGTACTGGTGATCACCGGGGAGTACTCGACCGGCATGATCCGCGCCACCCTGTCCGCGGTGCCCAAGCGGCTTCCGGTGCTGTGGGCGAAGATGGCGGTGTTCGGCGGGGTGACCCTGGTGCTGGCATCCATCGCCTCGCTGCTGTCCTTCTTCGCCGGACAGTCGATGCTCGCCTCCCAGCACATCCAGACCACGCTGTCGGCGCCCGGTGTGCCCCGGGTGGTCTTCGGCACGGCGATCTACCTCACCCTGGTCGGGCTGTTCGGCGTCGCCATGGGCGCGGTGACCCGGTCCACGCCGGGCGGCATCGCCAGCGTCTTCGGCATGCTGTTCGTGCTGCCGCTGATCCTGCACGCGCTGCCGTCCTCCTGGGTCGACAACATCGGCCCGTACCTGCCGAGCAACGCCGGGCAGGCGCTGACCGTGCTGCACGCCGAACCCCACCAGCTCGCGCCATGGACCGGTGCCGGACTGTTCGCCGGTTACGTGGCCGTGACCGTGGTGATCGCGGCGGTGCTGCTCAAGCGGCGGGATGCGTGACGCGGTACGACCAAGTCCAGGGCCCCGGGGCGGAGTTGCCGCCCTGGGGCTCCGCCCTGCGCACGTTCGCCGGGCGTCACCCGGTGGTGGGCGACGCCCTGCTGACGGCGCTGCTGGCGCTGGTGGCCTCGGCGCCCATGCACCTCATGTTCGGCCGCCATCCGGAGCTGCTGTGCTACCAGCTGGCGCTGCTGCTGCCGCTGGCCTGGCGGCGGCGCGCGCCACTCGTGGTCTTCGCCGTGATCTCCGCCGTCGCCCTCGTGCAGTGGCTGTACGCGGGGCGCGTACTGCCCGGCGACGTGGCGCTGCTGGTCGCCCTCTACACGGTGGCCGCGCACTGCCCCCGGCGCCGCACCCTGGCCGCCTCCGGGGTGATCGCGCTGGGCAACCTGCTGGCGGTGGTGCGCTGGTCGAGCCCGGAACGCGGCGCCAAGACGTTCGTCGGGCTGTGCGCGCTGGCCCTGGCCGCCGGGATGATCGGCGCCAACATGCGCAACCGCCGCGCGTACCTGGCCGCGCTGGAGGACCGCGCGGCCCGGCTGGAGCGCGAGCGCGACCAGCGCGCCCAACTCGCGGTGGCGGGCGAACGGGCCCGGATCGCCCGTGAGATGCACGACATCGTCACCCACAGCCTGTCGGTCATGGTGGCGCTCGCCGACGGCGCCGCCTTCGCCGCCACCCGCGCACCGGAGAAGTCCGCCGCGGCCATGGAGCAGGTCTCCGGCACCGGACGGCAGGCGCTCACCGACATGCGCCGCTTCCTCGGCGTGCTGCGCGCCGACGAACCCGACGCGCTGCGCCATCCGCAGCCCGGCATCGGCCAGTTGGACGGGCTGGCCGCCCAGGTCCGCGCGGTGGGGCTGCCGGTGCGGCTGCGGGTCGAAGGCGATGTGGCGTCGGTACCGGCGGCGGCCCAGCTGACCGTGTACCGGCTGGTTCAGGAGGCTCTGACCAACACCCTCAAGCACGCCGCCGCCGGTGTCCGCGCCTCGGTCCGCGTAAGCTGCCCCGGCGACCGGGTGGAGGTCGAGGTCCGCGACGACGGCCACCCCGTGCCGTCGTCCGGGGAGGGCGGGCACGGGATCGACGGGATGCGGGACCGGGTCGCCGCCTACGGCGGACAGGTCGAGGCCGGGCCGCTGCCCGGCGGGGGCTGGCGGGTGGCCGCCTGCCTGAAGCTGGAGGATCCGGAACCGGCGGACGTGGAAGGGGAGTCGTGACGATCGGAGTGCTGCTCGTCGACGACCAGCCGTTGATGCGGGTCGCGTTCAACCTGGTGCTGGAGTCGCAGCCCGATCTGGCGGTGCTGGGCGAGGCGGGCGACGGTACGGAGGCGGTGCGGCTGGCCCGGCAACTGCGGCCGGACGTGGTGCTGATGGACGTACGGATGCCCGGCAAGGACGGCATCGAGGCGACCGAGGAGATCATCGCTGCCTGCCCGGACACCCGGGTGCTGATCCTGACCACCTTCGACCTCGACGAGTACGCCTTCGCCGGGCTGCGCGCGGGCGCCTCCGGCTTCCTGATCAAGAACGCGCTGCCGGAGGAGCTGTTGGCGGCGATCCGCACCGTCGCCGCAGGTGACGCGGTGGTCTCGCCCCGGGTGACCCGTCGGCTGCTGGAGACCTGTGCGCACCAACTGCCCACGCCGGACGGCCCGGTGGACTCCCGTCTCGACCGGCTGACCGCCCGCGAGTTGGAGATCCTCACCGAGGTGGCCAGGGGCAAGTCCAACGCGGAGATCGCCGCGGAGCTCCACCTGGCGGAGGCCACCGTGAAGACCCACCTCAGCCGGGTCCTGGTCAAGCTCGAACTGCGCGACCGGGTGCAGGCGGTGGTCTTCGCCTACGAGACCCGGCTGATCAAGCCGTCCTGAAGCACTTGGACCGAACATCGGACACGCACGGCAGTTGACCCGCTACGGTGTGTGTGCGAAAAGTGTACGAAGCGCTCGGCGGGGAATGGCGGAGCGAGGCGCGGGAGGGCCACATGGACAACACGCGATCGGGCGGCGACGCCGCGGGGCCGCACGACGACGATCCGGACAGTCATCTCGACCGGCTGCTGGCGCGGGCGCACAACGCGGCCGAGTTGGACCCGGCGCTGCTGCGGCGGCTGCGCGGCGCGCTGATGCACTGCGTGGACCTGCACTCGATGCGCTTCTCCAAGGGGCCGACCCGCACCCGCGGCCACCGCACCGTCAAGCACGTCTTCCTGCTGCCGGACGGCGGCAGCGCGACGCTGTGGGAGGTCGAGGACGACACCGGCGACGCCGACGCGGTGGTGCGCGAGTTGTTCACCAGCCAGGCGGCGGTGGAGCAGCGGCTGCGGGAGCGGTTCGGTGACTCGGTCTTCCCCGAATTCGACTTCGGCCAGGGGCGGTTGATCGCGGAGGTCCACTTCGACGTGCGCCGCGAGGGCCCGTACGGCGGTGCGGGTTTCGCCGAGGCGCGCCATGAGTACGCGCAGGACGACTTCCCCGATCCCGGGGGCGGCCCCGCGGATCCGGGGCCGTGGTGAGCTAGGCCTCGATGGAGACCGGGTCCTGCTCACGCTCCCGGCGGAAGACGTACGCCGCGACGGCGCCCGCCCCGAACAGGGCGATCAGTGAGACCACGGTGGCCAGCCAGGTGGCGCCGAACCACTTGCCGCCCACGTAGCCGAGTCCCACGCCGTAGGCGGCCCAGGCCAGACCGGCCAGCGCGGACCAGGGGAGGAACTCGGCAGGGCGGCGGTGGGCCGCGCCCGCGCCCAGGCTCACCACGGAGCGCCCGGCGGGCGCGAACCGGGCCAGCACCACCAGCGCACCGCCGCCGCGCAGCAGTACCTGGCCCAGCCGCTCCTGCGCTGAGGACAGCCGCCGGGAACGCTCAAGGCGCCGATCCAGCCAGTCACCGCCGCGGTACGCGAGCCGGTACGCCGCGAGGTCGCCCAGGCAGGACGCTGCGGACGCGCACAGCAGCAGTTCGACGACGTCCTGGAAGTCCTTGGCCCCGTTGGAGCCGGCCGTGCCCGCGGTGGCGGCGGATATCAGCAGCACGCCGCTGGGCAGCACCGGAAGGAAGACATCGAGCAGCACGGAGAGCCCGACCAGCAGGAGCGCCCATGGCGAGTCGACAAGTGAACCCACTCGATCGAGCACCGTCGTTTCTCCTGGTCCGCACGGACTGCCGGGGCGGGCGGTCTGCGCGCCACAGCCGTACAGCGTACGCGCGGGGCTCCGGGGTTGATCGCGCGGGGCGGCGTGACGTTGTTCTCATAAGGGACTCACAGCGACCGCCGGGTCGCCGTGAGTCCCACGCGGTTCGCCCGATCAGGCGGCGGCGACCCCGGCGGTACGCGTCCGCCGGGCGGTGAACAGCGACTCCAGCGCCCAGGCGCCCGGCCCGGTGAAGACGATCAGCAGGAACGCCCAGGAGTACAGCGCGGCGGGCTCGCCGCCGTTCTGCAGCGGCCACAGCGCCACCTTGGTGTGCACGGTGAAGTACGCGTACGCCATCGAGCCGGAGCTGATCAGCGCCGCCACCCGGGTGCCCAGGCCCAGCGCCACCAGCGCGCCGCCGACCAGCTGGATGACCGCGGCGTACCAGTACGGCCAGACGCCGGTGGCCACCGTGCCGCCGTGGGTGCCCGCGGCGCCGCCGAGTATGCCGAACAGGGAGGCGGCGCCGTGGCTGGCGAACATCACGCCGACCACGACCCGGAACAGTGCTAGGACGTGGGGCTTGGCGGTCTCGGTGAAGGGCATGGGTTCTCCTGCGGTCGGTGGGGGGACGGAACCGAACAGGGTTCGAGATTAGGCGCTACTAACTAAATACTGCAAGTTTCAAGTATGTCGCCCGAGGGTGATCCGCCATACGGTGGGGCGGTGTTCGCCGCCGCCTCCTCCGCCACCCTGCTCCCCGTGAACAACACGCTGGGCGTCGTCTTGGCCGCACTGCTCGTCGCGGCCACCACGGTGGCGTTCTACGCCCGTTTCAGGGATGACCGGGAGAACTATGCGCGCGCCATCGCCCTCGCCGGGCTGCGCGCGGTGGTCCAACTCGCCGCCGTGGCCCTGGTGATCGGCTGGGTGGTCCGCTATCTGCCCGCGCTGCTCGGCTTCGTCCTCGTGATGTACGCGGTCGCGGCCCGCACCGCGGGGCGCCGCATCACCCGCGACCGCACCTGGTGGTGGGCGGCCGCGCCGGTGGCCGCGGGCGCGCTGCCGGTGGTCGCCCTGCTGGTCGTGGTCGGCCTGGTGCCGCTCAAGGGCGTGGCGCTCATCCCCGTCGCCGGAATCCTCATCGGCGGCGCCCTGACCGCCACCGTACTGGCCGGGCAGCGCGCGCTGGACGAGCTGCGCACCCGGCACGGCGAGGTGGAGGCCGGGCTGGCGATCGGACTGCTGGACCGGGAGGCGCGGCTGGAGATCGCCAGGCCGGCCGCCGCCACCGCGCTCGTCCCCGGACTGGACCAGACCAGGACCGTGGGCTTGGTCACGCTGCCCGGCGCCTTCGTCGGCATGCTCATCGGCGGCGCGTCACCCCTGAAGGCGGGCGTGGTCCAGCTGTTCGTGCTGATCGCGCTGCTCGCCGTGCAGGCGGTGGCGGTGACGGTGGTACTGGAACTGGTGGCCCGCGGTCTGCTCACCCGGGACGGGACCGGCAGGTGACCGGTTAGGCTGGTCCCAGCAGAAGGGGAGTAGCTCAACGCCGGACCGTCGACATACTGCCGAACCGCGAGGTTTCGGCCGGCGCCCGGAGGCGGGTACGTCAGGTACGTACCGCGCCAGCGAGACCTTCGGCCGCAGTGTCCGACGCTGCCGTGCCGAAGCGACCCCTCTCCCCGAGGAAGCCCGGCGCGGCGCCTGAGTGCCCCAGGAGCCTCCACCCCGTGTTCAGCCTCACCGTCGCCGCGATCGTCTTCGGCGTAATCTTCGTGGCCGAGTTGCCCGACAAGACGGCGCTCGCCAGCCTGATGCTCGGCACCCGCTTCCGGGCGAGCCACGTCTTCTGCGGCATCGCCGCCGCCTTCGCGGTCCATGTGGTGATCGCCATCGCCGCCGGCAGCCTGCTGACGCTGCTGCCGCACCGCTGGGTGCAGGGCGTGGTGGGCCTGCTCTTCCTGGCGGGCGCGGCCATGATCCTCTGGCACAAGGACGAGGACGACGACGAGAGCGTCAACGCGCCCAGGGAACAGGGCTTCTGGCGGGTCGCGGGCAGCGGCTTCATGCTCATCCTGGTCGCCGAGTTCGGCGATCTGACCCAGATCATGACCGCCAACCTGGCCGCCCGCTACGGCAGTCCGCTCTCCGTCGGCGTGGGCGCGGTACTGGCGCTGTGGGCGGTCGCCGGGATCGGCATCGTCGGCGGCCGGGCGCTGATGCGGCGGGTGCCGCTGTCGCTGATCACCAAGGTCGCGGCGGCGGTGATGGTGGTGATGGCCGGGTTCAGCCTCTACGAGGCGATCGCCGGCTGACGTACGGGGGCGGCGGCACACGGACGGGTGTGCCGCCGCCGTTCGGCCGAGATGCGCCGCTCAGCCGATCCAGAGGGCGAAGCCGCCGTCCTCGGCGGCCTCCACCCGTATCTGGTCCAGGGTGTCGATGTGTGCGGTCACATTCAGCGCGGCGGCCCGCGGCCCCACGCCGACCACCCGCATACCGGCGGCCAGGCCCGCGGTGACGCCCGCTTCCGAGTCCTCGAAGACCACGCAGTCCGCGGGGGCGAATCCCAGTTCGGCAGCGCCCTTGAGGAAGCCCTCGGGGTCGGGCTTGCTGGCGCTCACGCACTCCGCGGTGATCCGCACCCGGGGCATCGGCAGCCCCGCGGCCGTCATCCGGGCCCGGGCCAGGGCCGCGTCGGCGGAGGTCACCAGGGCGTGCGGCAGGTCGCGGAGCGCGGCCAGGAACGCGGGCGCGCCTGCGATCGGCACCACGCCCTCCGTGTCGGCGGTCTCCTGGGCCAGCATCCGGGCGTTGTCCGCGTGGTTCTCGGCCATCGGTCGGTCCGGCAGCAGCACGGCCATCGTCGCGTAGCCCTGGCGGCCGTGCACGACCTTCATCACCTCGACCGGGTCAAGCCCGTGTTCGTCCGCCCAGCTCCGCCAGCAACGCTCCACCACCGCATCGGAGTTGACCAGCGTGCCGTCCATGTCGAGCAGCGCGGCCTTGAACACACCGATCGTCGTGGACATGCCGCACTCCTGGGGTCGGACGGGACGGGACAAGCGGCCCCGCCCGAAGGTCAGGGGTTGCGGGCGGGGCCACTTTGTTTTCCTACGATACAAAACCAGGTCCGCACCGCCAAACGGCGCAACGCTCATCCCGCCGCAACGGCGGGGATCCGTCTGCTGGGCGCGACTCCCGAGGCACCCGACGTCAGCCCCCCACACACTTGCGCAGCGCCGCGATCAGCCCGTTGGCCCGGGCGTCACCATGGCCGATCATCCGGTTGGCGACGTAGCCGAAGCCGACGCCGAACTCGTCGTCACCGAAGCCGAACTGGCCGCCGGCCCCGTCGTTGCCGAAGCTCCGCGGGCCGAGCAGCGGGCGGAAGCGTGCGGAGTCCAGCATGAACCCGGTGCCCCAGCGCACCCCGAGGTCCGGGAACCCCGACCACGACACCCCGCCGGTCCGCTCCGCGAGGGCGTCGCTGAGGGTGTCCCGGGTGAGCAGCGGCGCCGCCCCGTCGAGCCCGGTGGCCGCCGCCGCGTACAGCCCGGCCAGGCCGGCGGCCGAGGAGACCGCGCCCGCTCCGGGGAACTCGGCGGTCAGCAGCGCGCGGGAGTTCCAGCCGTGCGGATGGTCGAGCCCGGGGAAGACCAGCGCGCCGTTCACCGTGACCGACCGGACGATCAGCGATTCGGCGTCCGGCATCGGAGGCCGCCCCTGCGCCTCGACGAGTCGGGCCAGCCGGTGCAACTCTCCCTCTGGCAGCCCGATCCAGGTGCGCAGACCCAGCTTGTCGCCGACGGCCTCACGGAAGTACGTGCCGGGGGTGCGGCCGGTGATCCGGCGGATCACCTCGCCGATGATCCAGCCGAAGGCGTGCGCGTGGTACTCGTGGGCGGTGCCGGGCTCCCACAGCGGTTCCTGCTCCTCAAGGGCGCGGATCGCCGGGGTCCACTCGGCGAGTTCCTGGAATGTCAACTTCCGGTCGAACAGCGGGATTCCGGCGCGGTGTGTGAGCACCATGCGCGATGTGATCCGCTCCTTGCCCCCCTGGGCGAACTCCGGCCAGTAGCGGGCCACCGGCGCGTCGAGGTCCAACTGTCCCTGCTGGGCGAGCAGATGGGCGCAGACGCTCACCACACCCTTGGCGCAGGAGAAGACCGGGACCACGGTGTCCCGCTCCCAGGGGCGGCCGGTGCGGTGGTCGGCGGTGCCGCCCCACAGGTCCACCACCTTGCGCCCGCCCACGAACACGGTGACGGCCGCGCCGAGTTCACGCCCTTCGGTGAAGTTGCGGTGGAACTCCTCCGCGACGGCTCCGAAGCCCTCGTCGACCCACCCGTTGTGATCCACCTGACATCCTCTTCCTCGCGCGGGGCGCACAGGCCCTCATCGGCCGTCGGCCCGGCCACGATAGGGACTGCCTCTGCCCTGCTTCGAGCGATTTTCCGCAGCTCGGTGGCGTCCTCGGCGGAAAGGGCAGTGGCCCCACCCGCCGGTCAGGGGAAACGGGTGGAGCCACTTTGTTTCTCAACGATACAAAAGAGTTCCGCGTCCCGCCAACGGCCCCGGTCAGCGTGGTCCGCTGCCGTTGCGGCCGGGCTCGGAAAGCGCGATCACCGCCGCGGGCGGTGACGGCCTGGGGCGGCGCGGCTCCCGCACGCCCGCGGGCGGTGGTCCGCCCGGTCCGCCGCGCAGTCCGGGCCGCGCCCGGCGGCGGGCCAGCAGCCGGGCCAGTGCGAGCAGCGGGAACACCGGCAGAAAGAGCAGCAGCCACGGCCTTCTGGTTCGGGTCATACGCCCACGGTGTGCCCTGGACCGGCACGGGCGAAAGGGTTACGAGGCCGACTCGTCCAGGTACTGCAACAGCCCGTACGTAAAGTGCGCGACGTGGCGGACGCCGGTCGCCGGATCGGTGAAGGCGAGCCGCCAGCGTGTGGGGGCGTCGCCCTCCAGCGGCTGGGCGGGCGGGAAGGCGCGCGCCACCTCGTCGACCGTGCAGCACCACGGCGTGAGGTCGGCCGCGGTGCGCGGTACGGGGGCCGGGGAGCCGGGCGCCCGCACCAGCCACTCGTTCCACACCCGGCCGCCCGGGGCCACCATCACCTCGTACCGCAGGTCCGGCCACAGCGGCAGCGGCCACAGCAGCGCGCGGCAGCTCAGATCCCCGATCCGCCGCTCCTCGGTCGCCTCGGGGGCTCCGAGAACGGCCAGGTAGCGGCGCTCGCCGTGCGGGAAGGTACGCGAGCGGACCATCGCCTGCCAGCGGCGGTGCGCCTCACGCAGGTCGGCCCGGGTCGCGCCGAGGGCGCGCAGCGCGTCTTCCACCAGGCCGGGCTGGTGGTCCGCCATGCGCCGCAGCAGAACGAGTTGGAACTGGTCGGGGCCGAAGCCTGGGATACCCACCCGCCCACCCTCCCACGCCCCGGGACCTCGCCCCGGCGCCGCTTAGACGCCCAGCCGGGCGGGGCGCCGCCCGGATCGCGGTCGGCTTCGCGCCGCCGGGCTGCGGCATGGGGGGCCGCCGCCGCGGCGGGCTTCTCTTCGGGGCGAGCCTCCAAACCACCAGGGTGCCGGTGGCCGCCACGCCCCGGGGCGGCGCCCAACAGGCGGGGTGGGGCCAAGAGCGTGAGGATGGGCAAAGCGCCCGTAGCGATGTGCGAGGAGGCGTCCATGGCGCAGGACGACGCGGCAACCTTCCATGAATCCGCTGCTCGCCCGGCCGAGGGGCCGGGCGAGGGCCAGTCGCGGCGGACCATCCTGTTGGCGATGAGCGCGCTGCTCATGGGCCTGCTGCTCGCCGCGCTCGACCAGACCATCGTCTCCACCGCGCTGCCCACCATCGTCAGCGACCTGGGCGGAATGCGGCACCTGTCCTGGGTGGTCACCGCGTACCTGCTCGCCTCCACCGCCGCCACCCCGCTGTGGGGCAAGCTCGGCGACCAGTACGGGCGCAAGAAGCTGTTCCAGGCCGCGATCGTCATCTTCCTGGCCGGGTCCGCGCTGTGCGGACTCGCCCAGGACATGGGCCAGTTGATCAGCTTCCGGGCCCTGCAGGGCCTGGGCGGCGGCGGACTGATAGTGCTGTCGATGGCGATCGTCGGCGACATCGTGCCGCCCCGCGACCGAGGTCGCTACCAGGGGCTGTTCGGCGCGGTGTTCGGCGCCAGCAGTGTGCTCGGACCGCTGCTCGGCGGGCTGTTCGTGGACCACCTCACCTGGCGCTGGGTCTTCTACATCAACCTGCCGGTCGGCGTCGTCGCGCTCGCCGTCATCGCCGCCGTGCTGCACATCCCACGGCACCGCGCCAAGCACGTCATCGACTACGCGGGCACCGCCGTCATCGCCGCGGTGGCGACCTGCCTGGTACTGGTCGCCTCACTCGGCGGCACCACCTGGGCCTGGAGTTCGCCGCAGATCATCGGGCTCGCGGTGCTCGGTGCCGTGCTGCTGGCGGTCTTCATCGCCATCGAGCGCAAGGCGGCGGAACCCGTACTTCCATTGCGGCTGTTCCGCAGCGGCACGTTCTCGCTGTGCTCGGTCATCGGCTTCGTCATCGGCTTCGCGATGTTCGGCGCCATGACCTTCCTGCCGACGTTCCTCCAGGTCGTGCACGGGGTCAGTCCCACGCTCTCCGGTGTGCACATGCTGCCGATGGTCCTCGGGCTGCTGATCGCCTCCACCGCGTCCGGCCAGATCGTCAGCCGTACCGGCCGGTACAAGGTGTTCCCGATCGCGGGCACCGCCGTGATCATCGTCGGCCTGCTCCTGCTGCACCGGCTCACCGAGTTCAGCGGCACCCTGACGATGAGCGTGGACTTCTTCGTCTTCGGCTTCGGCCTCGGCCTGGTGATGCAGGTACTGGTGCTGGTGGTGCAGAACGCCGTCGGCTACGAGGACCTGGGCGTGGCCACCTCCGGGGCGACCTTCTTCCGGTCCATCGGCGCGTCGTTCGGCGTGGCGATCTTCGGCAGCATCTTCGCCAACGAGCTTGCCAGCAAGATGGGTTCGGCGCTGCTCGGAAAGCCGGTGCCACCCGGCTTCGACCCCAAGCTGCTCCAGTCCGATCCGCACAGCATCGCCGCGCTGCCGCCGATCACCAGGGCGGCGGTGCTGCACGCGTACTCCGGGGCGATCACCGATGTGTTCCTGTACGCGGTACCGGTGGCGGCGCTGGCCTTCGTACTGGCGTGGTTCCTCAAGGAGCAGCCGCTGCGCGGCTCGGTGCGGGCTCCCGACGCCAGCGAGACCTACGCCTCCAACCCGGTCGAGCGGACCTCCCGCGAAGAGGTGGCCCGTGCCCTGTCCGCGCTGGGCACCAAGGAGGGCCGCCGCGACCTCTACCAGAAGATCACCGACCTGGCCGGACTCGATCTGCATCCCGCCTCAAGCTGGCTGCTGTTGCGGATCAACCGCTACGGGTCGGCCGCGCCGCAACTGCTGGCGGAGCGGGCGAGCGTTCCGCCGCACATCGTCTACCAGGCCGCCGCCGAGACGGAGTTGCGGCGGTTCACCCGTCGCGAGGGCCTGGTGCTGGTGCTCACCTCCGAGGGTCGCCGCGCCACGGAACGGCTGGTGGAGGCCCGCACAAAGGTGCTGGCCGAACTCCTCGGCGACTGGTGGGATCCCAAGCACACCACGGGTGATCTGCACGATCTGCTCAGTAAGTTGAGCGGGCAGCTGTGTGGCGACGACCACGACCGGCCTTCGGGCAGCCGGTCGTGGTCGCAGGAACGGGCGTCGTGATCCGAAGAGTTCACACCGCGGCGGTGAGCAACCCTGACGGTGGAGAGCGACGGTGCCGGACCCACCGCGGTCAGAACCGCCTTACCGCCGGGCGAGCGCCTCCGCCTCCGCCTGAGTGGCGACCGCCGGCGGCGAGCCCGGAAGGGGCTTGCGGGCAGTCTCCGGCATGCAGGCCACCGCGATACCGCCGATGACGGCGGCGGCCATCATGTAGTAGGCGGGCATCATCGGGTTGCCGGTCGCACTGATCAGCGCGGTGACCACCAGCGGCGTCGTACCGCCGAACAGCGACACGGAGATGTTGAAGCCGATCGACAGCGCCCCGTACCGGATCCGGGTGGGGAACAACGCGGGCAGCGCCGAGGGCATCGCACCGGTGAAGCACACCAGCAGCAGGCCGAGCGCGGCCATGCCGACGTACACCCCCGCCAGGCTGCCCTGCCGGATCAACAGCAGCGCCGGGATGGACAGTACGAGGAAGCCCAGGCAGCCCAGTCCAATGACCGGCCGCCGCCCGAAGCGGTCGGAGAGCTTTCCGGCGAACGGCTGGACCGCCATCATCAGCACCATCACGACCAGCACCACCACAAGCCCGTGGCTGGCGTCGTAGTGCAGCTGCCCGGAGAGGTAGCTGGGCATGTACGACAGCAGCATGTAGTCGGTGACGTTGAACACCAGCACCAGCGCCACGCACAGCAGCATCGCGCGCCACTGGCCCACCAGGATCTCGCGCAACGTGCCCTTGCGCTTGGCTGACTGCTCGACCTGCTTGGCGCGGGCCTGCTGCTCCAACTGCGCGAACGCGGGCGTCTCTTCGAGCCTCAGCCGCAGGTAGAGGCCGATCAGTCCCAGCGGACCGGCGATCAGGAACGGAATCCGCCAGCCCCAGGAGAGCAGTTGGCCATGGCTGAGCAGCCCGGTCAGCACGGCCACCATGCCCGCGCCCGCCACATAGCCGACCAGCGTGCCGAACTCCAGCCAGCTGCCAAGGAATCCACGCCGCTTGTCCGGCGAGTACTCGGCGATGAAGGTGGACGCGCCACCGTACTCACCGCCGGTGGAGAAGCCCTGCACCAGCCGGGCGGCGAGCAGCAGCAGCGGCGCGCCGACGCCGATGGTGGCGTAGGACGGGATCAGGCCGATGGCGAAGGTGCCCGCGGCCATCATGATCATGGTGATGGCCAGCACCTTCTGCCGACCGATCCGGTCGCCGAGCGGCCCGAACACCATGCCGCCGACGGGGCGGACGAGGAAGGCCGCGGCGAACGCGCCGAAGGTGGACAGCAGCTGCGCCGTGGGGCTGCTGGAGGGGAAGAAGACCTCACCGAGGGTGACCGCGATGTAGCTGTAGACACCGAAGTCGAACCACTCCATGGCGTTGCCCAGCGCCGCGGCGCTGACCGCGCGCTTGACCATCCGCTGGTCGACGACTGTGACGTCCGGAGCGCTGCGGGGGCGTGTGGCCGCTTCCGTGCCGGTATATCGGGTGGCCGTGGTCACGCTGACTGCCTGCTTCCTGTCTCGGGGTTCCGAGGCCGGGTGGGACCGCGTGTCTCGGAAATGGCCGGACTTCGACCTTAGACAGTGCTGACAGGACGGTGGGCGAGCCCGCGGACATGGTGATGTTTACGGAAACCCCGCTCCGAACTGCGGAAACACAGAGCCGGCGGACGGCTGACTGGTGATCTTTCGGTGAGCTTTGTCACCTCTTTATGTCGGATATGACGGACCTGGGTAGCGGTCGGTCATGTGTATGTGACACGTAGCTCCTTCACCCCGTTGAGCCAGGCGGAGCGCAGTCGTCGCGGTTCGCCGACGAGCCGGATGCCGGGGGAGCTGTCGGCGATGGCGTTGAAGATCAGGTCGATCTCCAGCCGGGCGAGGTTGGCGCCCAGGCAGAAGTGCGGCCCCCCGCCGCCGAAGCCGAGGTGTGGATTGGGGTCGCGGGTGATGTCGAACCGCTCGGGGGCGTCGAACACCTCGGGGTCGTTGTTGGCGGACGAGTAGAAGATGCCCACGCGCTGGCCGCGTTTCACCTCCTGACCGCCGAGCACGGTGTCGTGGGTCGCGGTGCGCTGGAAGGACACCACGGGCGTGGCCCAGCGCACGATCTCGTCGGCGGCGGTCCTCGGCCTCTCGCTCTTGTACAGCTCCCACTGCTCGGGGTGGGCCAGCAGGGCGTGCATGCCGTGGGTGATGGCGTTGCGGGTGGTCTCGTTTCCGGCCACCGCCAGCAGCAGTACGAAGAAGCCGAACTCGTCGGTGCCCAGGTTGCCCTCGTCCTCGGCGGCGACCAGTGCGCTGACGATGTCCTTGGCCGGGCACTCCTTGCGGGCGGCGGCCAGGTTCATCGAGTAGGAGATCAGCTCCAGTGCTGAGTCGCGGCCGATCTCCTCGGTGATGGCCAGCTCCGGATCGTCGTAGCCGATCATCTTGTTCGACCAGTCGAAGATCCTGGCCCGGTCCTCCTGGGGTATGCCGATGAGTTCGGCGATGGCCTGGAGCGGCAGCTCCACCGCGATGTCGGTGACGAAGTCGCCGCTGCCCGCCCGAGTGGCCCGGGCGACGATCCGGCGGGCCCGCTCGCGCAGCGCGTCCTCCAGGGCGCGTATCGCGCGGGGGGTGAAGCCGCGCTGGACGATCTGGCGGACCCGGGTGTGCTCCGGCGGGTCCATGTTCAGCATGATCAGTTTCTGGACGTCTATCTGGTCGCGGGTCATCGACTCGTTGAACCGGATGATCGCGGTGTTGAGGTTGGAGGAGAAGGTCTCGGGCCTGGTGGAGACCTCCTTGACGTCCTGGTGCCGGGTGACGACCCAGTAGCCGTCGTCGCCGAAGCCCGCGATGTTGTGCCGCTGGGCGTTCCACCACACCGGTGCGGTGCCGCGCAGTGCGGCGAGTTCCGGCAGTGGAACCCGCTGGTGGTAGAGGTCGGGGTCGGTGAAGTCAAAGCCATCGGGCAGCGCGGGACAGGGCATCGGCGACTCCGTAGCTGACGGCTCGTCAGATGGGCTGTAGAAGCTAGTGACGGCCGCGTCAACTGGCAAGGGATCGCGCGGCATCCGTTACCCGCCATGAGCGCTCGTTGGCCTGCGTCGCCCCTTGCGCACCCGTACCGCGGGTAATACAACTGCGAGGAGAACTAGAACGCGTACTAGTTCCGCCGTGGGTTCCGGGCGCCGGGACGCCCGGAGCCGAGGAGAGGACGAGATTCATGGCCGCTGAACCCGTCATCGTCGAGGCAGTACGCACCCCCATAGGCAAGCGCGGCGGCGCGCTGAGCAACCTCCACCCCGCCTACCTGCTGGGCGAGACCTACCGCGAACTCCTGGCCCGCACCGGTATCCAGCCCGACTGCGTCGAGCAGATCGTCGGCGGAACCGTCACCCACGCCGGGGAGCAGTCGATGAATCCGGCCCGCAACGCCTGGCTGGCGATGGGACTGCCGTACGAGACGGCGGCCACCACGGTGGACTGCCAGTGCGGCTCGTCCCAGCAGGCCAACCACATCGTCGCCAACATGGTCGCCAGCGGTGTGATCGACGTCGGCATCGGCTGCGGGGTGGAGGCGATGTCCCGGGTCCCGCTGGGCAGCGCCTCCAAGCACGGGCCCGGCAGGCCGTTCCCCGACGAGTGGAACGTCGACCTGCCCAACCAGTTCCAGGCCGCCGAACGCATCGCGAAGAGGCGCGGGTTGAGCCGGGAGCGGGTGGACGCGCTGGGCCTGCTGTCCCAGCGGCGGGCGGCCACGGCCTGGGCGGAGGAGCGCTTCAAGCGTGAGACCTATCCGGTCCAGGTGCCGACGACCGAGGAGGAACAGCTCGCGGGCGGCGGCATGTGGCGGCTGGTCGACCGGGACGAGGGCCTGCGCGACACCAGCGCGGAGGCGCTGGCGGGCCTGAAGCCGGTCATGCCGACCGCGGTGCACACCGCGGGCAACTCCTCGCAGATCTCCGACGGCGCGGCGGCGGTGATGTGGGCCAGCAAGCGGATGGCCCGGGCGCTACGGCTCAGGCCCCGGGCCAGGATCGTGGCTCAGGCCCTGGTCGGCGCCGATCCGCACTTCCACCTCGACGGGCCGATAGACGCCACCCGGGCGGTGCTGGGCAAGGCGGGCATGACGCTGCGGGACATCGACCTGGTCGAGATCAACGAGGCCTTCGCGTCGGTGGTGCTGTCCTGGGCCCAGGTCTTCGACGCCGACATGGACAAGGTCAACGTCAACGGCGGCGCGATCGCCCTGGGCCACCCGGTGGGCGCCACGGGAGCGCGGTTGATCACCACCGCGCTCCATGAACTGGAACGTACCGACCGGGAGTTCGCCCTGATCACCATGTGCGCGGGCGGCGCGTTGGCGACGGGAACGATCATCCAGCGGCTCTGAGCGCGCGGGGCGCGACCATGGCATGGCCGCGCCCCGCGTCAGCGCTACCGCCAAGGCCTAGTACCCCGTGATCTGGGTGATGTAGATCCGTTCGTGTCTGACGATGGTCAGGTACTCGAACATGCCATTGGGCACGATTTCCTCACGCTGGCCGGGGGAGTGGCCTTGGTAGGCGGTTCCGTCCGGGTATTCGACCGCCGCCGCGCGAACGAGTTCGTCCGCGCGTTCCTCGATCTGGGCGATGAGGGCGAGGTTCGGGGTATCGCCGATGACCTCGTGCGCGTCCGGGAAGTACTCCCAGGCCCACTCACTCACCGGCGACCTGTGACCGGGCGTGGTCCATGATCTCTCGGATCCGGCGCATGGCGTGATCAAGGGATTCGCGGTCCTCCGCGTCCTGAGCGGCCTGCTCCGCCGCATGGAAGCGCTGGGCGACGCCCGGGAACCGTTCGATTTCGATCACGGTCGCCCATTTGAGCTGGAACATGGCGATGGGGCCGAAGCTGTTGTGCTGCGTGGCCATCGTGAAGACCGTGTCACGCTCGGCCGTCATCTCTGGCAGCCGGGAAGGCGCCACCTGGGCGAGGGCGGCTCGGAGGGCCGGGAACGTCTTCGCGGGTCTGGGGATGAGCGGCCCATCAGGCTCGGCAGGGTGCGCCGTCATGCTGTTCTCCCTCTGTTCTCCCGGGGATGCCCCCGGTCACCGTACCCGCATCCGGCCCCAGGGGCCCATCTCTGGCCACCGGTATAGGTGAGGGCCTGCTCCTCGCGGCGCGAGCTGGGAGTGGCCCTCATTGCCGCCCCACTGCCGCACCAACGATCGACAGCACGCCGTGCACCTCGCGTAGGTGGCGGCGGGCCAGGACCCGGTAGTCCACCTCCTTGCTCGGGTCCCGGTCCGATCGCGCGGCCCGTTCCGCGGTCTTCAGTCGCGTGCACTCCTCGCACGTCTCCTGGTACGGCAGGGCCGGAGTGGTCATCGTGCGACCTCCGCACCGCGCGCCCGGACTCCGGCGAACCAACGGGGGATAGGCTCAAGCATGTTGACGCTCCTATGCGGCGTTGACCACGCCCCGGGACCGTGACGGCGGTCGCCGGGGTCTTCGCGGCTGATGTGCGTTCCGTGATCGGATGCTTCCACAGCGTTTCCCTGCGCGCGTACGCTGAACAGGGGTTAGCTGGTGCCACAGATGAGCTGTCACCAAGGGGAGTTGTTGCCATGAGCCGTCGTAACGGCGCAGGCGGACCAGCTGCCACGTCCGGCGCCCTCTTCGGGGAAGTGCTGCGGGACGCCCGCGAACGGGCGGGTTGGAGCCAGGGCGATCTGGCCGCGAAGATCCCGTGCGACCGTTCGCTGATCACGCGCGTGGAGGCGGGCACACGCGTACCGCAGGAGGATTTCGCCAAGACGTGTGACGAACTGCTGGGCACCGAGGGTCTGTTACTTCGGCTGTGGCGCCGCATCGACTGGTATCCAACGGTGGAACACCCCGACTGGTTCAAGCGTCGCGCGTCGATGGACGCGGTGGCGGTGGCGTTGCGGGTGTTCCAAACCCAGCTTGTGCCTGGCCTGTTGCAGACAGAGGCGTACGCGCGGGCTCTGTTCGCCCAGGTCGAGTCCGACGAAGGGGTAGTGGAGGAACGGGTTTCGGCACGTATGAGCCGACAACAACGCTTCCTGAGCGACGGTGGCCCGTTGCTGGTCGCGGTCCTGGGCGAGAGTTGCATTCGGCAGGTCGTAGGAGGCGCTGGGGTGATGCGCGAGCAGTGCGCGCACCTGCTGACGGTCGGCAAACGGCCGAATGTCCGCATTCAGGTAGCGCCGTTCCAGGACGGCCGCCTCGTACTGCCGAGGAGGCCCATGTCGTTGATTGCGCTGCCAGACGGCCATGAGTGGCTCTACTCGGAGTCTTTGGACCGTGGGCACTTCAGCGATGATCCGGCAGTAATCGCGAGGCACACGCGCACCTATGATCTGCTGCGGGCGGACGCCCTCTCGGTCCCTGAATCTGCCGCTGTGATCAGAGAAGCGATGGAAGGGTACGGCAATGATGACGAGCAACGACCTCAGCGCGGCAGTGTGGCGCAAGAGCAGCTACAGCGACAACAACGGCGGGGACTGCATAGAAATAGCCCCCGGTTTCCCCGGCGCCGTCCCCGTCCGCGACAGTAAGGACCCGCACGGTCCGGCCTTGATGTTCGGTGTGGACGCATGGTCGGCGTTCGTGGCGGGGGTCAAGGCGGGGGACTTCCGGCCCGCCCGCTGAGGGCGTTTTCCCCAACCCACCCGCCCCTTTCGCAGGGCACCACAGGAGGGGGTGTGCCGGGGTGTCCCCGCAGGGTGGCGATCGAACTTCCCTGAAAGCCGCGTTACGGGTGCAGGGAGCCACCCGAGGAGTCACCCCGGCGCGCCCCCGACCTCACGCGAACCGTGCGCAACGGCAAGCAAAGGCCGAGGGCAATCGGGTGGGCGGGTGGGAAAAACGCTGAACCCCAAGGGGAGCGATCACAGCCCCGCCCGCCCAGCATCGCTGAACGCCACCGGAGCCTCGAACGCCGCCCGGCGAGTAGCGCGCCGCAGCGCCTTCAGCACGGGCGCGCCCAGGGCGAGGGTGAGTACGGCGGTCACCGCCGCCCGTGGCAGGTCCCAACCCATGGACGTCGCAAGGCAGTAGGCGACGAAGTGCGCGAGGTTCTCCGCCAGCGGCGCGCCCGGCAGATAGCCGATCCCCGAGGACAGGCCGCCGATGTACGGCCAGCCCTGGAGGTTCATCACCGTGCCGTAGAGCAGTGAGGACACCACCCCGTACCCCGCCAGCATCACCAACTCGGCGCGGCCACGCGGCCGTTGCCACAGCAGTCCGGAACCCATGCCCACCCAGCCCATGCTGAGCATCTGGAACGGCATCCACGGTCCCACACCGCCGGTCAGCAGCGCGGAGGCGAACATCGACACCGCGCCCAGCACGAAGCCGAAGCCCGGACCGAGGACCCGGCCCGCCAGCACGATCAGGAAGAACATCGGCTCTATGCCCGCCGTCCCCGCGCCCAGCGGGCGCAGCGCCGCGCCCGCCGCCGCGAGCACCCCGAGCATCGCGATCGCCTTGGCGTCCAGCCCGGTGTCGGCGATCGACGCCACCACCACCGCCAGCAGCAGCGGCAGCAGCCCGGCGAACAGCCACGGCGCGTCAGCGCTGTGCGCCAGCCCGGAGCCGGGGTCGGCCAGCAGCGGCCAGCCGAACGCCGCGAGACCGACCAGCGACAGCAGTGCGAGCGCCACCGCCGACCGAGGCCCGAGCCGAACCGGCCTGATGTGCTCCGCGCGCCTCATGCCCGCGCCTCGTCCGCCAGCGCCGCCGCGACCTGCGGAACCGTCAGCCACGGTCCCGGCTGGAGGATCTTCGCCACCTGCGGGGCGAAGGCGGGCGAGGAGACCACCACCTGCTCGGTACGGCCGTCGGCGACGACCTCACCGTCGGCGAGGATCACCACCCGGTGCGCCAGCTCCGCCGCCAACTCCACGTCATGCGTGGCCAGTACGATCGCGTGGCCGTCCGCCGCCAGCGCCCGCAGCCGGGTCACCAGCCGGGACTTGGCCGCGTAGTCGAGGCCCCGGGTCGGCTCGTCGAGCAGCAGCAGCGGTGGCCGGGCGGCCAGCACGACGGCCAGCGCCAGCGCCAGCCGCTGACCCTCGGACAGGTCACGCGGATGCGTCTCGTCCGGTACGCCCGCAAGCAACTCCGTCACCAGCGCCCGGCAGGTGCCCGGCGCGGCGCCCGCGTCCTCGTCGGCGGCCGAGCACTCGGCCGCGACCGTGTCCGCGTACAGCAGATCGCGCGGCTCCTGCGGCACCAGCCCGACCCGCCGCACCAGTTCACGCGGCGCCGTGCGGTGCGGGACCACCCCGCCGACCCGTACCCCGCCGGAGGCGGGCTCGTGCAGACCGGTGAGCGTACCCAACAGGGTGGACTTCCCGGCGCCGTTGCGGCCCATCAGCGCCACCGTCTCACCCGGCCGCACCGTCAGGTCGATCCCGCGCAGCGCCTCGGCCCGGCCGCGCCGCACCGAAAGCCCGGACACCTCGGCGACCGGTGCCGTCTTCTGCGGTGGAACCACCGGCGTCGGCCCGCGGTCCGCCAACCGCTCGCGCAGCGGACGCGCCGCCCGCCGGGCGTCCCGTACCGACAGCGGCAGCGGTGACCAGCCCGCCAGCCTGCCCAAGCCGACGACCGGCGGGAACACCGGAGACGCCGCCATGATCTCGGCCGGATCCCCGATCACCGGGGGCATGCCCGGCTCGGCCAGCAGCACCACCTGGTCCGCGTACTGCACCACCCGCTCCAGCCGGTGCTCGGCGAGCAGCACCGTGGTGCCCAGGTCGTGCACCAGCCGCTGGAGCACGGCCAGCACCTCCTCGGCCGCCGCCGGGTCAAGGGCCGACGTGGGCTCGTCCAGCACCAGCACCTTCGGATGCACGGTGAGCACCGATCCGATCGCCACCCGCTGCCGCTGTCCGCCGGAGAGCGTGGCGATCGGCCGGTCCCGCAGCTCCGCCAGGCCCAGCAGGTCCAGCGTCTCCTCCACCCGCCGCCGCATCACGTCGGACGGCAGCCCCAACGACTCCATCCCGTAGGCGAGTTCGTCCTCCACGGTGTCGGTGACGAAGTGCGCCACCGGGTCCTGGCCCACCGTGCCCACCACGTCGGCGAGTTCACGCGGCCGATGGGTGCGGGTGTCCCGGCCCGCCACGGTGACCCGGCCGTGCAGTGTCCCGCCGGTGAAGTGCGGCACCAGGCCGCTGACCGCGCCCAGCAACGTCGACTTGCCCACCCCGGACGGGCCGACCAGCAGGCACAGCTCGCCCTCCGGGACGGTCAGCTCGACGTCCCGCAGCGCGGGCCGCGCCGCGCCCGGATAGCTGACGGAGACGTTGTCGAAGCGGATCACCGCTCGGCTCCCTTCGAGTCGGGCCGCGGGTCGCGGCGCGGCGCCGGTGCCACGACCGCGGGCAGCAGCCCGAGCAACACCGCCGCCGCGGGCCACAACGGCAACGTCGGCGCACTCAGCGGTACCACCGGCGGGTTCAGCGCGGCCGGTTCACTGGCCGCGGCGTGGATCAGCAGTGCGGCGACGGCCACCCCGGAGGCGGTGACCAGCCAGGCCCGGGCGCCCCAGTGGTCCGGCCGGTACCGGGTGCGTACGCTGCGCCGGCCGCCCAGCCACAGCCCGGCCAGCGCCGCAGCGAGGCCCAGCACCAGCACCGGCAGGCCGAAGCCCGCGCCCTGCGCCGCCAGCAGCCCGTACGTTCCCGCGCACACCCCGAGCAGTCCGCCCAGCGTCAGTGCGGCGGTCAACCGCCGCACCCGCGGCGGGACTTCGGCGGTACGGCCGTAGCCGCGAGCGTCCATCGCCGCCGCCAGCGCCACCGAACGCTCCAACGCCCCCTCCAGCACCGGCAGTCCCACCTGGAGCAGCGCCTTGAAGCCCCGGTCGGCGCGACCACGCATCCGCCGTGCGGCGCGCAGCCGTTGCACATCGGCCACCAGGTTCGGGGCGAACGTCATCGCCACCACCACCGCGACCCCCGCCTCGTACAGCGCCGCGGGCAGCGACTTGAGCAGCCGCGCCGGATTGGCCAGCGCGTTCGCCGCGCCCACGCACACCAGCAGGGTGGCCAGCTTCAACCCGTCGCACAGTGCGAACACCACCTGCTCGGCCCGCACCGCACCGCCGAGCCGCACCCCTTGCGCCCAGTGCGGCAACGGGACCTCCGGCAGCCGGAACAGCACATGGGCGCCCGGGATCGGCGAGCCCAGCAGGACCGCGAAAACCACCCGCAACGTCAGCACCAGCAGCCCGAGCTTGAGGAACGCACCGTACGAGCGGGCCCACGGCGCGTCGGTCCGGCGGACCGCCACCACATAGCCCGCCACCGCGACCAGAAGCAGGAGCAGCAGGGGATTGCTGGTGCGCGACGCGGCCGTCGCCAGGCCCAGCGCCCACAGCCACCAGGCGCCCGCGTGCAGCGCGTTGGAGCGGGTGGCCGCGGGCTGTCGCAACCAGCCGCGCGGCCCCGTCACCCGGACCGCCGCCTACGGGACTGCCAGACGGCGCCCGCGCCCAGCGCGACGACCACGGCGACGCCCGCGAACAGGCCGAGTGACGGGCCGCCGCCCGACGCCTTGGGCCGCGCGGCGGCGGACGGCGCCGGACCGCGCCGCGGACTGGAGCCGACCTGCTCCCCGCAACCCGACTGCGGATAACCGGCGATCGCGCACACCAGCCCCGCCGAGCTGTAGCGCAGCGGCTTGGCCACCGCCGCCAACGCGTCGGCGGCACTGGCGTCCTGCGGCACCTGGGCGCACGCGGTGTGCGCGGGCGGTGGGGTGGCGCCGTTCGGGGCGTCGGCCGCAGTGCCGAAGTCCAGTACCAGCGCGACCCGCTTCATGCCGGGCCTGGTCTCGGTGTGGGCGCAGATCGTGCCGAACTCCGCACCGCCCCGCGGCTTCGCCGCGCTCGCCGAGTCCGCGCTGACCGCGAACCGCCAGCCCTCGACGTCGCCGTCGGACGGCGTGGCCATAGCGGGCCCGGTCCGCGCGTACGACCAGGAGCCGCCGTCACGCTCCCAGAACGACCAGTAACGGTAGCCCTCGGCCTGCGCCGGGGGCGCGGCGAACAGCACCGTCGCCGCCAGCAGCGGCACGGCCAGCACTCTTCGCATCAGACCTGCTTCTTGTTGCGCATGCTGAACGCCCAGCCGATGCCGATGCCCGCGACCAGACCGGCGCCCACGATCCACCACGCCGACGCGCCGCTGCCACCGCTGTCCTTGTGGTCCGCGGAAGCCGCGGGTGACGTGGACTCCTCGGGCCGCGGGCCGGTGTCGACCAGCTGCTGCACGAGGTCGTTGCCCGCGAAGTCGTGCGGGCTGGCGCCGGTCGCGGCGGACGCCAGGATCAGCGAGCCCAGCGCGGCCGGGTCGCCCTTGGCCCACCCGGCGGCGTTCTTCGTCAGCCAGATGTACGGCTTCTTCGCCGCTTCCAGGTGGTTGCCCGAGGCCAGCGCCAGTACCGCGTCGGCCGTGGTGCCGTAGTCCGGGGTCTTCTGGGTGGAGCCCGGCTGGGCGGTGGTCAGGTGGTCGCCGTTCGCGGAGAGCGTGGTGGCGAGGTACGCGGAGGCGGCGTCGGCGGCGGTGGCCGGATCGTTCGCCTTCTGCGTCGCCGAGCAGTCGAACCCCTTCGGGTCGGTGTTCTTCGCGGGCGCGCCGATCACATACCCCTTGCCGAGCGCCGCGAAGGCCGCGTCAGCGGTCGCCTTGTCGTTGGGGGCGAGCGTGCCGGACTTGTCCGGCTGGTAGGCGAACGCTCCGCGCTGCGCGTCCTGCGCGCCCTTGGTGCCGCAGCCGATCTGGAACGACAACAGCGCGTCGTAGGGCGACTTGCCGCCCCTGGTCACGCTCGCCACGTCCTCGCCGGGGGCGGTCAGCGCACCGATCACCACGGCTGTGGAGTTGGCGTCGCTGGGCGTGCCCGGCTGGTAGCCCCAGCCGCCGTCGCTGTTCTGCATCGACTTCAGCCAGTGCACGGCCTTGCTCACGGTGGTCCCGTGCCCGCCGACCGCCGCCAGCGCCTGGACGGCGACCGCGGTCGAGTTGGTGTCCTCGGTCTTCGGGGCGCACGACGTGTCCGGGTTGGCCCGGTAGGTGGCGAAGCCGCCGTCGGCGCACTGCTGCCCGACCAGCCAGTCCACGGCCTCCTTCGCCGGGGTGACCTTCACCGTGCTCAGCGCCAGCAGCGCGGTGGACTGCCGCCACACCCCGTTGTACGTGGGGTCCGCGCCGCCGTACAGGCCGACGGGCAGGCTGGACGTCGACGGGGACGGCGCCGCCGCGCCGAGGAGCGCGACGGCGGCCAGTGCGGCGGCGCACCGCGCGAGCGCGGCCGGACGCGGCCTGCGTGAGGGGGCCATGAGTCGGTTGCCTTTCGATGAGCGGAGCGCAGCCGGAGCCCGGCGCCGTCCGCGCGGCGCCGGGCTCCGGCTCCGTATACCTCGACGGTGCCGGTGGTCGCGCGCAGCCGCGCCACCACCGGGAGCCGCTCGCGTACGCACGGGCACTCCGGCTGAGCGGACACTCCGTGAGCGTCCGCGTCACGGTTGCGGGTCAGCGCCGGAATTGCACCGGCTTTCCCCGTTCGTAAGCGGATGAAATTGTCCCGCCTACTTTACGCGGACCCGAGGGGGCTCCTCGCCTGGCCGTGGGCTCGCTACGCCGCCGCGTACCTCACCGGGTGGGAACCCGCCACCGGCTCCGCCAAGCCCAACTTGACCAGCCGCCGCAGGTGGGCTTCGGCCTCGGCCACCGCGATGTTGCGCGAGCGGTGCGGAAGCTCGTCCCAGGCGCGGTTCCAGCGCATGCTCTCCGCGAGCTGCCACGGGGTCGACGGCCGAACCGCGATCAGCGCCCGCAGATCGGCCAGCCGCTCCGCGTGGTGCGCCAGCAACTCCCGTACCCGGTCCGGCGCGCCGGCGAAGGCGTGCTGGTGTGCCGGCAGCACCTCGGCCGGGTCGAGCCGTGCGATCCGCTCCAGCGAGTCCAGGTAGTCCCCCAGAGGATCGCTGGCCGTCCCGTCCTCGGGGTCCTCGTACAGCCCGATGTGCGGGGTGATGCCGGGCAGCAGATGGTCGCCGGAGAACAGTCGCCGCCCCTCCTCCAGATGCAGGCAGACGTGGCCGGGCGTGTGCCCCGGCGTCCAGATCGCCCGCAGCCGCCGCCCGGGCGCGTCCACCAGCTCACCGGGCACGATCTCCCGGTCCGGAAGCGCGGGACGCTCCCCGGGCAGTACACGCCCCCGCCCGGCGGCGCGCGCGGTGCGCAGCGGTACGAGGTGCTCGTCGGGTGCGCCCGCCGCGGCGAGCTTGTCGATCAGGTAGTCCAGCCACAGTCGCGCCGGGGCCTCGCGGGTCCGCCGTACGACGGCGGTGTCCGCCGGATGCATCGCCAGCCACGCCCCCGACGCCTCCCGCACCCGCCCGGACAGCCCGTGGTGATCGGGATGATGATGGGTGAGCAGCACGCCGTACACCTCGCCGACCGAAGTCCCGCACTCCGCGAGCCCGTTCACCAACGCGTCCCAGGAATCCGGGTCATCCCACCCGGTGTCCACGAGCACCGGCCCGCGATCGGTGTCAAGAAGGTGAACGAGGGTGTACCCAAGCGGATTGTCCGGTATTGGCACCTGGACGCTCCACACCCCACCGCCGTGGTCGGTCACCATGGGTCCCCCCGAGGTCGTCCGCATGGCCCACTATAACTAGAACGGGTTTCAGGGCTCCTCTTCAAGCTCCCCCATTCCCCGGGAAGTTGTAGGGGGCGCCTCCCGACCGCGCTCGCCGTGGACTCCTCCGCCCGCAGCTGGTACCAGTACCTGAAAGGCCGTCAGAAAACGCGGAGGCTTCCGGTCATGACCGAGCTGATCGAGCACGGGCAGCTGTTCGTCGGTGGCGAGTTGGTCGAGCCGTTGGGCGCGGGGGTCATCGAAGTGGTCTCGCCGCACAGCGAGGGGATCATCGGGCGGGTGCCGCATGCCTCGCGGGGGGATGTGGATCGCGCGGTGGGGGTGGCGCGGCGGGCGTTCGACGAGGGGGAGTGGCCGCGTACGCCGTTGGCGGAGCGAATCGCGGTGGTGACCCGGATCAAGGACGCGATCACGGCGCGGCACGAGGAGTTCGCCCGGCTCATCAGCGCGCAGAACGGCTCACCGTACTCATGGAGCGTCCTGGCGCAGGCGCTCGGTGCGGTGATGGTGTGGGACGCCGCGATCACCGTCGCCCGTGACTTCCGTTACGAGGAGCGCCGGGCGGGCGTCCTCGGCCCGCTGCTGGTGCGGCGGGAACCCGTCGGCGTGGTCGCCGCCGTCGTACCGTGGAACGTGCCGCAGTTCGTGGCCGCCGCCAAGCTCGGCCCCGCGCTGCTCAGCGGCTGTACGGCGATCCTCAAGCCGTCCCCCGAGTCACCGCTGGACGCCTACCTGCTGGCGGAGATCGCCGCCGAGGCGGGACTGCCCGAGGGGGTGTTGTCCGTACTCCCGGCCGACCGCGAGGTCAGCGAGTACCTCGTCGGGCACCCCGGCGTCGACAAGGTCTCCTTCACCGGATCCGTCGCCGCGGGCAGGCGGGTGATGGAGGTCGCCGCACGCCATCTCACCCGTGTCACCCTGGAGTTGGGCGGCAAGTCCGCCGCCGTCATCCTGCCCGACGCGGACCTGGAGGCGGCCGTCGCCGGGATCGTGCCCAACGCCTGGATGAACAACGGCCAGGCGTGCGTGGCGCAGACCCGGATCCTGGCGCCCCGAGAGCACTACGACGAGATCGCCGAGCGGCTCGCGGCGGCGGCCGGTGCGCTCGTCGTCGGCGATCCGCTCGACCCGGCCACCCAGGTCGGCCCGCTCGTCGCCCGCCGCCAGCAGCAGCGCTCCTTCGAATACATCGCCCTCGGCCAGCGGGAAGGCGCCAAGGTGCTGACCGGCGGCGGCCGTCCGGCGTCCCAGCAGCACGGCTGGTACGTCGAGCCGACACTGTTCGGCGAGGTCGGCAACGGCATGCGGATCGCCCGCGAGGAGATCTTCGGGCCGGTCGTCTGCCTGCTGCCGTACACGGACGAGGAAGAGGCGGTACGGATCGCCAACGACTCCGACTACGGCCTGTCCGGCAGCGTCTGGACCTCCGACGTGGCACACGGCATCGACATCGCCCGCCGGGTGCGCACCGGTACGTACTCGGTGAACACGTTCAGCCTCGACATGCTGGGTCCGTTCGGCGGCTACAAGGACTCGGGAGTCGGGCGGGAGTTCGGGCCGGAGGGGTACTCGGAGTACCTGGAGCACAAGACGATCCACCTTCCGGCCGGATGGGAGGGGTGAGCGCCGATGGGCGAGCGCTGGCACGTGGCGGTGGACCGCTCGGTGTGCATCGGCTCCGGCCTGTGCGCGGGCACGGCGCCCACCGCGTTCACCCTTGACTCGGCCCGGCAGTCCCATCCGACGGCGACCGAGACCGACGCGGGCGACTCGCTGCTGGCGGCGGCCGAAGGCTGCCCGGTGGAGGCGATCACCGTCACCCGCGCCGGGACGGGGGAGCCGGTCTTCCCGCCGGACGAGTAACCCTGTGTGGGCAGGCCCCACACCGTGCATTCCTCACGGCCGCTTCGTGACAGACGTGACTGTTCCGGCCCTTGGTTCGCATGGAAATCTCAACCCCACGCGGACCAAGGGGGAGTCCTGCCGCCACCAGCGCGGCCGGACCACAAGCCGGCCCCCATCCAGGGGCCGTAACGGGGCATCCCGTTGAACCTGTTCAGTCCCCGTCTCCACGCCACCGCGCACGCCGTGCAGGCGCGCGCCGTTACCGCACCGTAAGCTCCCCCTGGGGTCCACCGCGCGGCCGGAAGGGTGTTCCGTCACTCGCTGGCGGTCAGGTCGATCAGCCGACACACCGTCTCGATGTCGATCTTCACCTGAGCGATGGACGCCCGCCCGGACAACCAGGTGACCAGCGCCGAGTGCCAGGTGTGCTCGATGACCCGCACGGCGGAGAGCTGTGCGGCGGTCGGCGGACCGGGCAGCCGCATCGCGTCCAGGATGATCGCCGTGGTGAGTCGGGAGACGGTGTCCACCTCGGGGCTGACCGAGCGATCGGCGAAGGTCAGCGCCCTGAGCATGGCGTCGGCCAACTGCGGCTCGCGCTGCAACGCGCGGAACGCCCGCATCAACGTCTCGGCCACCCGCGCGGACGGGGCCTGCGCGGCGGGTGGGCGCTTGCGCAGCGTCTCGTGCATCTGCTGCAACTGGTCCTGCATAGTGGCGACCAGCAGGTGCACCTTGGAGGGGAAGTAGCGGTACAGCGTGCCCAGGGCGACCTGGGAGTTCTCGGCGACCTCCCGCATCTGCACGGCGTCGAAGCCGCCACGGCTGGCGAGTTGGGCACTGGCGTGCAGGATGCGGCGACGGCGGGCTTCCTGACGTTCGGTCAGGGGCGGAGAGGCCGGTTTCTGTTCTGTGGCCATTTGTCCCATTCCGTGGAGTCCGTTCGCGAGGCGCGGCGCACTGGGGCGGTGTGCGCATGATGGCAGGATGCCGAGCCGTGGCGCGAATCACCTGATGCGCCCCTGCCGGTCGCACTGGCTGCCGGTAGATTCGGGGTTCGTTGGACGAGCGAGTCTGAAACTTGTTCTAGATTAGCGCGACCGGTTACGCTCCGGCTGAACTGCAGTGAGAAGGGGGCCGTGAGTGACGACTGAGGCCGCTCCGGTGGTCGGGCCTGCATCGCTCGCACCCCCCGCGCGGGACGCTGGCGAAAGGCCGCTGCGCATCGCGCTGCTGACCTACAAGGGCAACCCCTTCTGCGGCGGCCAGGGCGTCTACGTGCGCCATCTCTCCCGTGAGCTGGCCCGCCTCGGCCACACCGTCGAAGTCATCGGCGCCCAGCCGTACCCGGTGCTCGACCAGGCACCGGAACCGGGTCGGCTGACCCTCACCGAACTGCCCAGCCTGGACCTCTACCGGCAGCCCGACCCGTTCCGCACCCCCAGGCGCGAGGAGATCCGGGACTGGATCGACGCCCTTGAGGTCGGCACCATGTGGACCGGCGGATTCCCCGAGCCGCTGACCTTCTCGCTGCGCGTACGCCGCCATCTGGCCGGGCGGCGCGGTGAGTTCGACGTCGTACACGACAACCAGACGCTGGGCTACGGCCTGTTGGGCATGGAGCGGATCGGCCTGCCGCTGGTGACCACCATCCACCACCCGATAACCGTCGACCGCCGACTGGAACTGGACGCCGCGCCGAACTGGAAGCGGCGGCTTTCGGTCCGGCGCTGGTACGGGTTCACCCAGATGCAGAAACGTGTCGCCAGGCGGCTGCCGTCGGTGCTGACCGTCTCCGGCTCATCCCGCCACGAGATCATCGAGGACCTCGGGGTCCACGCGGACCGCATCCACGTGGTCCCCATCGGCGCCGACACCCGCCTGTTCTCCCCGGATCCGTCGGTACCGGAGATCCCCGGCCGGATCGTCACCACCTCAAGCGCCGACGTGCCGCTCAAGGGCCTGGTCCATCTGATCGAGGCACTGGCCGTGGTCCGCCGAGAGCACCCGCACGCCCACCTCGTCGTGGTCGGCAAGCGCCCGGAGAAGGGTCCGGTCGCCACCGCCATCGAACGGCACCGGCTGGGCGGCGCCGTGGAGTTCGTCAAGGGCATCAGCGACGCCGAACTGGTGGATCTGGTGCGCGGGGCGCAGATCTCCTGTGTGCCCTCGCTCTACGAGGGCTTCTCACTGCCCGCCGCCGAGGCGATGGCCACCGGCACCCCGCTGGTCGCCACCACCGGCGGTGCCATCCCCGAGGTGGCCGGTCCGGACGGAGAGACCTGCCTCGCCGTACCGCCCGGCGACCCGGAGGCGCTGGCCGGTGCGCTGGCCAGACTGCTGGGCGACGCGCGGCTGCGCGTCCGGCTCGGCGCCGCGGGGCGTGACCGGGTACTGGCCCGGTTCACCTGGGAACAGGCGGCGCGCGGAACCGTGGAGCGCTACCGCGCGGCGATCTCCCAGAGCAGGAGTTCTTCCGGGGCAAGTCCCCGTACGCCCAAGTGAAAGCAGAGTCCTCGTGCTGACCGTCGACTTCTCCCGCTTCCCGCTCGCCCCCGGCGACCGGGTCCTCGACCTCGGATGCGGCGCGGGGCGCCACGCCTTCGAGTGCTACCGGCGCGGCGCCAACGTCGTGGCCCTCGACCGCAACGGTGAGGAGATCCGCGAGGTCGCCAAGTGGTTCGCGGCCATGAAGGAGGCCGGGGAGGCACCGGCGGGCGCCTCGGCCGTCGCCATGGAGGGCGACGCGCTCCAACTGCCTTTCCCCGACGACAGTTTCGACGTCGTCATCATCTCCGAGGTCATGGAGCACATCCCGGACGACAAGGGCGTGCTCGCCGAGATGGTACGGGTGCTGCGGCCCGGCGGCCGGATAGCCGTCACCGTGCCGCGCTGGCTGCCGGAGAAGATCTGCTGGGCGCTGTCGGACGCCTACCACGAGGTGGAGGGCGGGCACATCCGCATCTACCGCGGCGACGAACTGCTGGCCAAAATGCGCGAGGCGGGACTCAAACCGTACGGCACCCACCACGCGCACGGACTGCACAGCCCGTACTGGTGGCTCAAGTGCGCGTTCGGCGTGGACAACGACCAGGCACTGCCGGTCAAGGCGTACCACAAGCTGCTGGTCTGGGACATCATGAAGAAACCGCTGGCCACCCGGGTCGCCGAGCAGGCGCTCAACCCGCTGATCGGCAAGAGCTTCGTGGCGTACGCGACCAAGCCGCACGAGCCCGGCGGGGCGACTATCCGCGACGCGGGTGCGGCTGCCGGTCGGCAGTCGGAGGACGACGGGAACCTTCGCCGCGCGGGCGGAGAAGCGGACGCAAAGGTGCGCGCGTGACGAGTCCCGGGCGCACCGAGCATCTGGTCCTGCCAGGCGTGCTCTCGGCCGAGCAGGCGGCGCAGACGGTGGCCGGGATCCTGGCGGTGCAAAGGCCGGACGGCGCCATACCCTGGTTCACCGGCGGGCACCTGGACCCCTGGGACCACGTCGAGGCCGCCATGGCCCTGGACGCGGCCGGGGAACACGCCAGCGCCGCCGCCGCGTACCGCTGGCTGGCCGACAACCAGAACCCGGACGGCTCCTGGTACGCCGCCTATGTGGACGGCGTGCCGACGGACCGCGGCCGGGAGACCAACTTCTGCGCCTACATCGCGGTGGGCGTCTGGCACCACTATCTGACCACCGGCGACGAGGCGTTCGTCGACCAGATGTGGCCGCACCTGTTCGCGGCCGTCGAGTTCGTGCTGGCGCTGCAACTGCCCGGCGGCCAGATAGCGTGGCGGCGCGACGAGGACGGCGGCCACCCCGGCGAGGCGCTGCTCACCGGCTGCTCGTCCGTCTACCAGGCGCTGCGCTGCGCCCTGGCGGTTGCCGAGCTACGCGAAGATCCGCAGCCCGACTGGGAGTTGGCGACCGGGCGGCTGGCGCACGCGATCCGGCACCATCCCGAGCGGTTCTTGGACAAGAGCCACTACTCGATGGACTGGTACTACCCGGTGCTGGGCGGTGCGCTGCGCGGTCCGGCGGCCAAGGAGCGGATAGAGGCCCGCTGGGACGAGTTCGTGGTCCCCGGTCTCGGGGTGCGCTGCGTACTGCCCAACCCCTGGGTGACCGGCGGCGAGAGCGCCGAACTCGCCCTGGCGCTGTGGGCGATGGGGGAGTCCGACCGGGCGGTGGAGATCCTCAGGTCCATCCAGCACCTGCGGGCCGAGGACGGTATGTACTGGACCGGCTACGTCTTCCAGGACTCGGCGGTCTGGCCCGAGGAGAAGACCGCCTGGACCGCGGGGGCGCTGCTGCTGGCTGTCGCCGCGCTCGGCGGGGACGAGGCCACCACCGCCGTCTTCGACGGCGAACGGCTGCCGCTCGGCTTCACCGAGCCCTCGGACGGCTGCTGTTGACGTGTCGGTAGGCTGGCCGCGTACTCGCCTTCCAAGGGCCTTCGAGAACGGGGTAGCGGCATGGCCGAACTGGACCACGACACCTACTGTTCGCACATCGTCGACGAGACCGACCGGCTGCGGGAGGCGCTGCGCGGCGCCGACCTGAGCACCACGGTGCCCACCTGCCCGGAGTGGGACCTGCGCGAGCTGGCCACGCACCTCAGCGGTGCGCACCGGCTGGCGGAGGAGGTGGTGCGCACCCGGGCCCTTGAGTACGACATCAAGGAGGCGATCGCCCGCCGGGAGCAGGCACCGGAGGACCCGGCCGAGCTGGACCGCTGGCTCGGCGAGGGCGCCGAGGCCCTGGCGAAGGCGCTGCGCGCGGCGGGCCCGGACGTGGAGGTGTGGAGCTGGAGTCCCGTCCAGCGGACCTCCTTCTACGCCCGGCGGATGGCGCTGGAGACGCTGATCCACCGCGCGGACGCCTTCCTCACCGTCGGCCGCCCGTACCAGGCGGACGGTGAGCTGGCGGCCGACGCCGTCGACGAGTTGCTCCAGCTTCTCACCTGGCCGCAAGCCCTGGCGTTCCGGCCGAAGTTGGCCGAACTGCGGGGCGCCGGGGAGACGATCCATCTGCACGCCACCGACACCCCGGCCGTGCTGGCCGCCGAGTGGCTGATCGAGCGGCAGCCGGACGGCGTCGCCTGGCGGCGCGAGCACGGCAAGGGCGACGTGGCACTGCGCGGCCCGCTCACCGAGGTGCTGCTGGCCTTCTACCGGCGGCTGCCGCTGGACGACGAACGTCTCGAAGTACTGGGCGACCAGGCGCTGTTGGAGCACTGGTTGCGGCTCACCGCCCTGTGACGCCGCCAGGTGCTCGCGGGACTGGGAGGGTCTAGGAGTTCAGTTCCGCGAGCACCCTCAGCGTCGTCGGATCAGGCGCCGTCACCAGGAGGTCGGTGACCGGACCGCGGCGCCACAACTCCAGGCGCTCGGCGATCCGTTGCCGTGGTCCGACGAGCGAGATCTCGTCGGCGAACGTGTCCGGCACGGCGGCCACCGCCTCTTCGCGCCGCCCGGCGAGGAACAGCTCCTGGATCCGCCGGGCCTGCTCCTCGAACCCCATACGGGCCATCAGATCGGCGTGGAAGTTGCGGGACCTGGCGCCCATGCCGCCGATGTAGAAGCCGAGCGTCAGCTTCACCGCGGCCAGCGCCTCCGCCGGATCGTCGCAGACCTGGGCCCGTACCATCGGCGCCACCATGAACCCCTCGGGCGCCTTCGCCAGCGAGGGCTGGTAGACGTCGGTGCGCAGCGGCGACCAGTACAACGGAAGCCAACCGTCCGCGATCCGCGTGGTCTGCGCGATGTTCTTCGGCCCCTCCGCGCCGAGCAGCACCGGTAGATCGGCGCGGAGCGGATGGGTGACCGACTTCAGCGCCCTGCCGAGTCCCGTACCGTCCGGGCCCTGGTACGGCAGGCCGTGGTAGTCGCCGCGCAGCCGCACGGGCGCGGTGCGGCGCAGCGCCTGGCGGACGACGTCGACGTACTCGCGGGTGGCGGTCAGCGGGCTGCGCGGGAAGGGGCGGCCGTACCAGCCCTCGACCACCTGCGGCCCGGACAGTCCGAGGCCCAGCATCATCCGGCCGCCGGAGAGGTGGTCCAGGGTGAGCGCGTGCATCGCGGTCGCGGTGGGGGAGCGGGCGGCCATCTGCGCCACCGCGGTGCCCAGTCGGATGCGGGAGGTGTGGGCGGCGATCCAGGTCAGCGGCGTGAAGGCGTCCGAGCCCCAGGACTCGGCGGTCCACACCGAGTGGTAGCCGAGCCGTTCGGCCTCGACGGCGAGGTCGAGATGCCGGGGGTCGGGGCCGCGTCCCCAGTAGCCGAGTGCCAGGCCTAGCCGCATCGCCTTCCCCCTCACCACTTCTGACGCTTCGTCAGGAACGGTACGGTCGGTGCCCGCGCGACGCAACGGCCCCCGCCGAACCGGAAGTTCGACAGGGGCCGCTCTGCGCTGTTCGGCGGAAGCGTTTCAGCCGCGCTGGATGCCCGTGGTGTCCTGGAGCACCCCGCGCCGTCCGTCCTGGGTCTGCGCGACCAGCGCGGCACCGCGCTGGTCCACCGCGAGGTACCAGGTGCCCGGGGTCAGTTCGGCGACCGGGGTCGGCGAACCGTCCTCCGAGTAGATCGGCCGCGGCACCGGCACCGCGAACCAGAACGGTGCGAACTCCACGCCGCCGGACGGTACCTGAGCGGCCGCCGCGGGCTGACCGCCGCCGAGCGGGGCACCCGGCTGCTGCGACTGGTCGGCGTACGGCTGCTGCCCAGCGGGGTAGCCGTAACCGTGGGACTGCTCCATACCGTACGGCTGGCCACCGACGGGCTGTCCGCCGTAGGGCTGGGCCGGCGCCGGCTTGGGGGCGCTGACCAGGGCGGCCTTCAGCGCCGGGACGCGCGGCGCGACGATGGCGACGGCGGCCATCGCCGCGGTGGCCACGAAGCCGAGGATGGCGCCGATGCCCGGGCTCACGCCCTGGCCGCCGCCCATCAGGGCCCACAGCGCGCTCCACGCGGCGAACACCGCCAGTGCCGTGCCCCACTGGTCCAGGGTGAGCCCCGCGGGCTTGCGGCCCTCGGGCAGGAAGCGGGCGCCGACGATCAGGGCCGCGGCGATTATCCCGGCCAGGAAGATCGACGGAAGCACGGGGAACAACGACGACTTCCACGCGTTCGGCATCGTGACCTGGCCACACAGGTTGCCGCAGTCGCTTACCGAGAAGAAGTCCAGGAATGACGCGATGAGCAGCAGCACCGCTGCACCGATCACCGCGCCGTCGCCTCGGGTGAGGGAGCGGATGTTCACGTAGTGGTCCTTTGTCAGTTCGGTGTCGTCGCTGTCGCCGGTACGCGCAGCGCGCTCCGCTCGGCAAGGCGGAGTGCGGGGGGCACCCATGGTACGGGTGTGGCGGCCCGCTGGTCAGCGGGGACGGTTGGCGGACCCTAGCCGCCCGCGCCGGTGCGGCGCAGCACGCGCAGCGAACCGGTCACCGAGACCTCCGTGAACGCCCCCGAATCCAGGGCGCGTTGGTAGACGCGGTACGGAGCCTGGCCGCCGTCCGCCGGGTCGGGGAACACATCGTGGATGACCAGCAGCCCGCCCTGGGCGACGTGCGGGGCCCAGCCCTCGTAGTCCGCGGTGGCGTGCTCGTCGGTGTGGCCACCGTCGATGAAGACCAGGCCGAGCGGGGTCTGCCACAGCGCGGCGACGCGCGGTGACCGGCCGACCACCGCGACCACATGCTCCTCAAGGCCCGCCGCGCGCAGCGTACGGCGGAACGTCGGCAGCGTGTCCATCGCCTTGACCTCGGGGTCGACCAGCTCCGGGTCGTGGTACTCCCAGCCGGGCTGCTGCTCCTCGCTGCCGCGGTGGTGGTCGACGGTCACCGCGGTCAGCCCGGCGTCGCGGGCCGCGGCGGCGAGCAGGATCGTGGAACGGCCGCAGTATGTGCCGATCTCCAGCAGCGGCAGGCCGAGCGGCGCCGCCTCGGTCGCGGCCGCGTACAGGGCCAGGCCCTCGTCGAGCGGCATGAAGCCCTTGGCCGCCTGGAAGGCGGCGATCGTGTCGGGGCTGGGCTGCGAGGGCGCCTGCGGCTGGGTGGCGGTCATGAGGGCCATCGTGCACCATCGCCAGCGGCGCACTTCGGGTGGGTGGCGCCGCCGGCCTGCGGCGCTGTCGTCTCCTTTCCGGTCACAGCCAACCGTTGGTGCGCGCGGCGCGTACCGCTTCCATGCGGTTGCGGGTCGAGGTCTTCCCGATCGCCGACGACAGGTAGTTGCGGACGGTGGACGCCGACAGATGGAGCCTGGCCGCGATGTCGGTGACCGTCGCGCCGTCCGCTGCCGCGTTCAGGACGTCGCGCTCACGGGTGGTGAGCGGGTTGGGGCCCGCGGTGAGCGCGACGGCGGCCAGGGTGGGGTCGACCACCCGTTCTCCGGCGAGCACCCGCCGGATCGCGGCCGCCAGTTCCTCGACAGGGCCGTCCTTGACCAGGAAGCCGCTCACTCCGGCCTCCATCGCGCGCCGCAGATACCCGGGACGGCCGAACGTGGTGAGGATCAGCACCTGGCACCGCGGCAGCGCCAGCCGCAGTTCCGCCGCCGCGTCCAGACCGCTGCGGCCCGGCAACTCGATGTCGAGCAGTGCCACGTCGGGGCGCACCTCCTTGGCGGTGGGCACGATGGCGTCCCCGTCCGAGACCTGCGCGACGACCTCGATGTCGTCCTCAAGCCCCAGCAGCAGCGCCAGCGCGCCACGCATCATGCGCTGGTCCTCGGCGAGGAGGACCTTGATGGACTTGGCGGGATGCTGCTCGGTCATGGGCAGATCGTAGGGCGGCGGTGCTCATGGCCTCGCGAAGTGGTCCTCCTCCACGGGCAGTTCGGCTGTCAGCTGGAAGCCGCGGCGGGGCGCCGGGCCCGCGCTCAGGGAGCCGCCCGCCATGGCGAGGCGCTCGGTCAGGCCCTTCAGGCCGTTGCCCCCGGTCGAGGCCCCGACGGCCTCGCCGCTGCCGTCGCCGTCGTCGCTGATGCGCAGGACCGCGCGGTCGCCGCCGGTGTCCAGCTCTATTCGGCAGGACGACGCCCGGCTGTGCCGTACGACGTTCGTCACGCCTTCCCGCACCACCCAGCCCATCAGCGCCTCGGTCTGCGGAGGCAGCGGTGGGCCCGACTCATGCACGGTGGCCTGTATGCCGGAGGCGTCCAACGCGGAGCGGGCGCGGTCGAGTTCGGTCGCCAGGCTGCCGTCGCGGTAGCCGGATACCGCCTCCCGTATCTCGGTGAGCGCCTGGCGGCTCACCGACTCGATGTCGGACGCGTGGCTGAGCGCGGCGTCCAGGTCGCGCGGCGCCAGACGGCGCACCGCCTCCGCCTTCACCGCCACCACCGACATGGTGTGACCGAGCAGATCGTGCAGGTCGCGGGAGAAGCGCAGCCGCTCCTGGCTGACCGCGACCCGTGCCAACTCCTGCCTGGTGGCGCGTAGTTGGGCTATGACCTGGTGGAGTGAGAGGACCGCGGCGGTCACCAGTCCGGACAGGAGGGTTCCGTACGCGGTGCCGGCGGAGTCCCAGAAGGCGCCACTGTGGAAGCCGGATATCACCCCGTCGGAGGCGGACAGAGCGACCAGCGCCATGCCCAGTTGCCTGCCGCCCAGCGCCGCCCCGCAGGCCAGCGAGAGCATGATGAACAGCAGAAGCCAGCTGTGCCCGAACGGGATGGCGGTCGCGTAGGTGAGCGCGGCGAGCGCCAGCAGCAGACAGCGCGGTCGCCGCCCGTCCTTGAGGCTCTCGTCGAACGCCGCCCTGACCGCCATCACATAGACCACGGCGAACACGGCGAGCGCGGGATAGGCCAGCCAAGCCGGTCCGACCCGGCCGTGCGCCACATCGGCGCCCGGTGCGATCAGCATCGTCAGCCAGGGGATCATCGCGGCGGCGGTGGGCGCCTTGAGCTTCTCTATGTACCTGTCCAGTTCGGCGCCCCGCAGGTGCCGCATCTCATGCGCGTCGAGCAGTCCCTGTTGGCGGTGCTCCCTGCGGCAACGCCATCGCTCCCGGGCGGCCCGAAACCCTTCGCCGGCCCATGTCCACTCATTCCCCCGTGTCCCCGTCATCGTCCTTCGTCCGTTCTGGTCGTGCTGGTCGAATTCCATGATGGAGGTGCGCCGGGCCGCGCGTCATCGGGGGATCGGTTGCCGATCGGCGCCGGAGGGCTGATTGGCGCCTCATACTCCGGGGCGCCGAAGATCCACCCATCGGCTGACTGTGCGTCAAGTATTCCCTGTGAAACCGTGATGCGTTATACAGGCCCCATCGACTAGAACGCGTTCTACGTGTTGCCAGGCGATGGCCCTGAACGACCCCGGCGCGGCCGACGGTGCGGACGGTCGCGCCGGGGTCCCGACCGACCGTCCGTTTCTCCGGGGCCGCCGCCCCGTACCGCCGTGAGGAGCCGCGCAGATGCCGATCGACGTCGCCCGGGCCACAGCCGCCGAGGCCCGCAGCACCGAACTCACCTGGGGACACAAGGACGTCCAGCTCTACCACCTGGGCATCGGCGCGGGCGTCCCCGCCACGGACGCCGACGAACTGCGGTACACGCTGGAGAGCAGACTGCACGTACTGCCCAGCTTCGCCACCGTCGCGGGCGGCGGTATGGCCGTCGCCGGCGGCATGGCCGCACCCGGCATCGACGTCGACCTGGCCGCCGTGCTGCACGGCGGGCAGAGCGTCGAACTGCACCGGCCGATCCCGGTCAGCGGCAGGGCGGTTCAGCAGTCCAGGGTCGCCGCGGTGTACGACAAGGGGAAGGCCGCCGTCATCCTGCTGCGCTCCGACGTGGCGGACGCGGACGGACCGTTGTGGACCTGCGACACCCAGATATACGTCCGAGGCGAGGGCGGCTTCGGCGGCGAGCGCGGCCCGTCCGTCCGCCTCGACCCGCCGCGACGTGAACCCGACCGGATCGTGGAGCGCGCCACCAGGCCGGACCAGGCGCTGCTCTACCGGCTCTCCGGCGACTGGAACCCGCTGCACGCCGACCCGGAGTTCGCCAAGCTGGCGGGATTCGACCGGCCGATCCTGCACGGGCTGTGCTCCTACGGCATCGTGCTCAAGGCCGTGGTGGACACCGTGCTCGGCGGAGAGGTCGCCCGGGTGACCTCCTACGCCACCCGGTTCGCCGGGATCTTCTTCCCCGGCGAGACGCTGCGCATCCGGATGTGGGCTGAGGAGGGGCGCGTCCAGGTGTCGGCCACCGCCGTGGAACGGGACGACGCCCCGGTGCTCACCGACACCGTCATCCAGCACTCGTAGCGAAGGGACGCGTCATGCGTGCGGCCGTACAACGGGAGATCGGACAGGACAAGCTCGAAGTCGTGGACGACGCCGAGGCGGTGGGATTCGGCCCCGGCAAGGTACGTCTGCGGATCAAGGCCACCGGTCTGTGTCACTCCGACCTGTCGGCGATGAACGGCGTGCTGCCGCAGCCCGCCCCGTTCATCCCGGGGCACGAGGGCGCGGGCGAGATCGTGGAGGTCGGCGAGGGCGTCGACCGACTCAAGGCGGGAGACCGGGTGCTTGTCTGCTGGCTGCCCGCCTGCGGCCAGTGCCCGTCGTGCCAGCGCGGCCAGACCCATCTGTGCCTCACCGGGTTCCTCAACGCGGCCACTCCCAACTACCGCTGCGCCTCCGGGGATGTGTTCGGCTTCGCCGGAACCGGCACGTTCGCCGAGGAACTGGTGGTGGACGCCGCGTGCGCGGTACCGATCCCGGACGATGTGCCCTACGAGATCGCCGCGCTCATCGGCTGCGGGGTCACCACCGGAATCGGCGCCGCGCTCAACACCGCGAAGGTGCGGGCCGGTTCGTCGGTCGCCGTGCTCGGCTGCGGTGGCGTCGGCATCTCCGTCATCCAGGGTGCGCGGGCCGCCGGTGCCGCCGAGATCGTCGCCGTCGACCCGGTCGCGGCGCGCCGCGAGGGCGCGGTGCGGTTCGGGGCCACCGAGGCGGTCGGCCCGGAGGAACTGGCCGACGCCAGGAACCGGCTCACCAGTGGTGAGGGCTTCGACTACGTCTTCGAGGTCGTCGGCCGCTCCGACACCGCCCGTACCGCGTACGAGACCACCCGGCGCGGCGGCACGCTCTGCGTCGTGGGGGCGGGCGCGATGGACGACTTCCTCAAGATCAACATGTTTGAGCTGTTCTTCGACGAGAAGCGCATCCTGCCGTCGCTCTACGGAGGCGGCGATGTGCTGCGCTCCTACCAGCGGGTGATCAGGCTGTGGCGCGCCGGGCGGATCGATCTGGCCGGGTTGATCACCCACCGGGTGCGCTTGGAAGAGGTCAATGAGGCGGTGCGGCAGATGCGCAGCGGTGAGGCGCTCAGGACATCCATCACTGTGTGAGCCGCCCGCCCTGTTCGTCCCGCGCACATCGGAGGTGGAGGTATGGCCGTGTTGAACGGCAGGACCGCGATCGTCACCGGCGCGGGGCGCGGTCTCGGCCGCGCCGAGGCGCTGGAACTGGCCAGACTGGGCGCGAGGGTCGTGGTCAACGACTTCGGGCAGCCCGGCCGGGACGGCACGGGGGAGGCGTCGGCCGCCCCCGCCGACCAGGTCGTGGCCGAGATCGTCGCGGCGGGCGGCGAGGCGGTGGCCCACCACGGCGACGTGGCGGACTTCGAGCAGGCCCGGGGACTGGTCCAAATCGCCCTGGACACCTACGGATCGCTGGACATCCTGGTCAACAACGCGGGCATCCTGCGCGACCGGATGGTCTTCTCGATGTCCGAGGACGAGTGGGACTCGGTGATCCGGGTCCATCTCAAGGGCCACTTCAACATGGTCCGCTTCGTGGCGGCGCACTGGCGGGAACGCGCCAAGGCCTCCGGTGGCACGGTGTACGGGCGAATCGTCAACACCTCGTCCGAGGCGTTCGTCGCCGGGTCGGCGGGGCAGCCCAACTACGCCGCCGCGAAGGGCGGGATCATCGGGCTGACGACGTCGAGCGCGCTGGCGCTGCGCAAGTACGGGGTGACGGTCAACGCGATCTGCCCGCGGGCCCGCACGCGGATGACGCGGGACGTGTTCGAGGGGTTCGCGGCTCCGGCGGAAGGGGTGGATCCGCTGGCGCCGGAGCATGTCGCTCCGCTGGTCGGCTATCTGGCCGGGCCCGCCGCGCAGCGGGTCAACGGGCAGGTGCTGGTAGTACACGGCGGCATGGTCGCCGTACTGGACCGACCGCGCGTCGCCGCGCGGTTCGACACGGGCAAGGAGGTCTTCTCCTACGAGGAACTGGAGGATCTGCTCACGCCGTACTTTGCCGGGCGGGATCCGGAAGAGACGTTCGCGGCCCCCGAGATCTTGGGCCTCAAGCACTCGGTGCGGGGCTAGGTGCTTTTGGGGCGAGCCCCCCGCCCCTCAAGGGACCTGAGGGCCCGCCCCAAGCGTCACACGTCGTGGTCCGGGCGCCGGTGCTTGCCGTGAGCCGGGACGGAGTCCTCTTCCACGGGGGCGGCGGAGCCGCGGTGCCGTCCCCCCTCGGCCCCCAGGGCGGCCGCCTGTTGGGCGCGGTCGTCGGTGCTTTCGGTACGGGCTTCGGGCATCAGAACTTTCTCCGTCGGGATCGCTTAAGGAGATGGCGAATTGGGGCGGAAGCGTACACAACACGCCTATCACGGCCGCCCGTTAACCTCGCGCTACCCACCGGTGGCCGGGTCGACACGGCCGTACGGCCCCTGATCGAGTCTAACGGCGGACAAGATCCATCGGCCAAGCCCCCTACCGTACCGCGGCGAGCGGCGCCTGCTGCAGCGGAAGTACCCGGCTGACCGGAGCCGTGGGCGGTGGCTCGCTCGGCTCCGGCCGCGGCGGCCGCGGCAACGGGCTCACCAGTGCCTCGGAGATGATGTCGCGCACCCCGTAGGGCTGATCGGGGCGCGCGAACGGCAGCCGCAGCGTGCCGTTCGCCGACCACCACGCGCACCCGACCAGCCAGCCCGGCGGTGTGGGCAGCGGCCACAGTGTCCGAGCCGACGGCCGCCACAGCACGGCGCGGTTGAGGATCCGCAGCACCACCGCACACGCCTCGGGCATCAGCAACTGCCCCGGCTGGATGGCGAGCGGCTCGATGGCCGCGGTGCGGTCCGGCTCCCGCAGGCAGTCGGGGAACCGCACCGGCCGTCTGCTGTCCAGCACGCCCCAGCCCAACCGGTCGGTGCCCGGCGCGTTGCTGCGGACCAGCAGTAGTTTGCTGTCCGGATCGGCGAGCAGCAGCCGGTCGTCGCTCTCCTCGGTGATCTGCAGCAGCGGACTGACCGACCCGGTGTCCAGGTCGACCGCGATGGTCTTGGTGCGCCCCTGGTGGGTGCGGTCCAGGGCGAGCATCCGGCCGGTGCGGTCCAGCCAGACCCCGCCGGTGCACCGGCCGCCGATCTCCGCGCGCTGCTCCAGACCCGGCCCGCCGTGCACCAGCCACACGGTGGACCTGCCGTCCGCGTACACCAGCGCGTAGACGCTGCCGCAGGGTAGCGCGGGCAGCAGCCGTACCGACTCGCCGTGCAGGAAGCCCACCGGCAGCTCACCGGTGCCCGGGCCGGTGGGGTAGATCAGTGCCAGATCGTGCCGGTCGGCGCCGCGGCGGCGGATCAGCACCCGGCCGTCGGGCAGCGGCAGCACCTGGGAGTCCGCCGCCTCCGGCCGCTGCCCGGGCAGCGGCACCGTGTACGGCTCGGGGCCGCTCAGCGTCCAGCGTTCCGGAAACCAGCCGGTGCCGTCCGGCTCCCCGCCCTGGGCGAGGCAGGCGGCGTAAGAGCCGTCCGCCGCGATGTTGAATCCCGAGCGCCGTGTGGTACCGGACGCCGCTGAGGTCTCTGTGGCGCAGGCCGTCATGTTCCGCGTCACCTCCGGCTCAGAAGCTAGTTTTCGTACTTCCAGCCGAACAACGCGAGTTGAAATGCTTCACACATAAGGGTGGCTGTCTCCCGGTTCGCCGTGGATCGGAAACCGGCGTGTGCTGTGTCCCGTGACCGGGTCCAGGTAAGGCTCCCCTTACCTGCCCGCCGCGCGGTCCCGCGGGCTCGCCGCTCGGCCCGGCGAAGCAGCAGATGAACGGACCCCTCGGGGGATCCGGGGAGCACGGGCGGGAGGTAACCTTCCACCCGTGCCCAAACTGTCCGATGTGATCGACGCCCTCGAAACCCTCTGGCCCCCGCAACGGGCTGAGCAGTGGGACGCCGTGGGCCTGGTCTGCGGGGATCCGGACGCCGAGGTGCGCCGGGTGCTGTTCGCCGTCGACCCGGTCCAGGAGGTCGCCGACGAGGCGGTACGCATGGGAGCCGACCTGCTGGTCACCCACCATCCGCTCTATCTGCGCGGCACCACGACGGTCGCCGCCAGCGGGTTCAAGGGCCGGGTGGTGCACGGTCTGATCAAGAACGATATCGCCCTGCACGTCGCGCACACCAACGCCGACCGGGCCGACCCCGGCGTCTCGGACGCGCTCGCCGCGGCCGTCGGGCTGCGCATCAGCGGGCCGCTGGTGCCCGACCCGGAGGACCCCGCGGGCCGCCGCGGCCTCGGCCGGATCGGCGAGCTTCCGGCGCCGCTGCCGCTGGCCGAGTTCGCCGCCCGGGCCGCCCGCGCGCTGCCCGCCACCGCCACCGGGCTGCGGGTGGCCGGTGACCCGGAACGGCAGATCCGTACCGTCGCGGTGTGCGGCGGCTCCGGCGACAGCCTCTTCGAAGAGGTGCGGCGCGCCGGAGTCGACGCCTACCTCACCGCCGACCTGCGCCACCACCCCGCCTCCGAGGCCCAACAGCACGGCGGGCCCGCGCTGTTGGACGCCGCGCACTGGGCCACCGAGTGGCCCTGGTGCGAGCAGGCCGCCGCGGAGCTGGACGAGATCTCCGACCGGCACGGCTGGGCGCTGCGTACGCATGTGTCGCGCCAGGTCACCGACCCGTGGACGCTCCACGCGCCGAGCACAGACCAACCGTCCCCCATCACTAGCCCAGGAGCTTCCGCTTGAAAGCCGCGCCCGCCGACCAGATCCGACTTCTCGAAGTCCAGGCCCTCGACTCGCGTCTCGGGCAGCTGGACCACAAGCGCAAGAACCTCCCGGAGCACGCCGAGATCGAGCGGCTGAGCGCCGACGCCGCGCAGGTGCGCGACCTGCTGGTGGCCGCCAGGACCGAGGAGAGCGACACCGCTCGCGAGCAGACCAAGGCCGAGCAGGACGTGGACCAGGTGCGCCAGCGCGCCGCCCGCGACCAGCAGCGCCTGGACTCCGGTGCGGTCGCCTCGCCCAAGGATCTGGAGAACCTCCAGCGCGAGATCGCCTCGCTCGCCAAGCGCCAGGGTGACCTGGAGGACGTGGTGCTCGAGGTCATGGAGCGCCGCGAGGCCGCCCAGGCCCGCGCCGCCGAGCTGGAGCAGCGGCTGGCCGCCGTGCAGTCCAAGGTCACCGAGGCGGAGGCGCGCCGCAACAGCACGCTGGAGGAGCTCGACGCCGAGGGCTTCACCGCCGCCAAGGAGCGCGAGGTGATCGCCGGTTCGGTCCCCGACGAGCTGCTCAAGCTCTACGACAAGCTGCGCGGCCAGTTCGGCGGCGTGGGCGCGGCCAAGCTCTACCAGAAGCGCTGCGAGGGCTGCCGACTGGAGCTGAACATCACCGAGTTGAACGAGGTGCGCGCCGCCCCCGCCGACGAGGTCGTACGGTGCGAGAACTGCCGCCGGATCCTGGTCCGTACCCCGGACTCCGGTCTGTGACGGTCGAGATGGCGAAGTTCGTCGTCGAGGCGGACGGCGGGTCCCGGGGCAACCCGGGGCCCGCGGGCTACGGCGCGGTCGTCATCGACGCGGCCACCGGCGAGACGCTCGCCGAGCGTGCCGAGTACCTGGGCACCGCCACCAACAACGTCGCCGAGTACAAGGGCCTGATCGCCGGGCTGCGCGCCGCACGGGAGTTGGACCCGGAGGCGACGGTTCATGTGCGGATGGACTCCAAGCTCGTCGTCGAGCAGATGACGGGCCGCTGGAAGGTCAAGCACCCCGACATGCGGCCGCTCGCCGCGGAGGCGCAGGCGATCTTCCCGTCCGGCCGGGTGACGTACGAGTGGATCCCCCGTTCCCGCAACAAGCAGGCGGACCGGCTCGCCAACGAGGCGATGGACGCGGGCAAGGCGGGCAGGCAGTGGGAGCCCAAGCCCTCGGCCGTGGGCACGCCGCCGTTGGACGGCGAGCGGACCGCCGAGGTCGCCGCCGCGGTCCCGCCGCCGGTCGGCTGGGCCGCGGACCTCGGCTCGCCCACCACGTTCGTCCTGCTACGGCACGGGGAGACGCCGCTCACGCCCGAGAAGCGGTTCTCCGGCAGTGGCGGCGCGGACCCCGAGCTGTCGGAGAAGGGCCACTGGCAGGCGCGGCGCTGCGCCGAGGTGCTGGGGGCACGAGGCAGCGTCCAGGCCGTCGTCAGCTCACCGCTGACCCGCTGCCGGCAGACGGCCGAGACGGTGGCGGCCCGGCTCGGACTCGACGTACGGGTCGAAGAGGGCCTGCGCGAAGCGGACTTCGGGGCGTGGGAGGGACTGACCTTCGCCGAGGTCCAAGAGCGCTACCCGGACGACCTCAACGCCTGGCTGGCGTCCGCGAAGGCCCAACCGACCGGTGGCGGCGAGAGTTTCGCGACGGTGGCCCGCCGGGTGGCGGTCACCCGCGACCGGCTGATCGCCCGCTACGCGGGCCGTACGGTGCTGCTGGTCACGCATGTCACGCCGGTCAAGTCCCTGGTGCGGCTGGCGCTGGGCGCCCCGCCCGAGTCGCTGTTCCGGATGGAGGTCTCGGCGGCCTCGCTGTCCGTGGTGGCGTACTACTCGGACGGCAACGCCTCACTGCGCCTGCTCAACGACACGGGACATCTGCGGGGTTAGGCGAGCAAGCCCCCGTCGCCACGGGGGAGTCGGGGGCCGAAGCCCGCGGCCTGCCGGGCCAGCCGTTCGACGCGGCCCCAGTCCTTCGCGCGAAGAGCGTCCTGCGGCAGCATCCAACTCCCGCCCACACAGCCCACATTGGGCAGTGCCAGATAGCGGGGGGCGCGCTCGGCGTCGATGCCTCCCGTCGGGCAGAAGCGTGCCCCGGGGAACGGCGATGCCAGTGACCTCAGATAGGCCGTGCCCCCGGCTGCCTCCGCGGGGAAGAACTTCATCTGCGTCACCCCGCGCTCCAGCAGCGCCACCACCTCCGACGTGGTGGACACCCCCGGCAGGTACGGCACCCCGGAGTCGCGCATCGCGGTCAGCAGCCGGTCGGTCCAGCCCGGGCTGACCAGGAAGCGTGCCCCGGCCGCCACCGCGGCCCCGACGTGCCCCGGGGTGAGCAGCGTCCCCGCGCCGACCGTGGCCCGCGGCACCTCGGCGGCGATGTGCCGGATGGCCCCCAGCGCGGCGGGGGTGCGCAGCGTGACCTCGATCGCCGACAGCCCGCCCGCCACCAGCGCGCGGGCCAGCGGTACCGCGTCGTCACCGTCCTCCAGGACCACGACCGGGATGACGGGGGCCAGGTCCAGCACGGATTCCATGGCCGTCATCGTGCGGGTTGACTACGCAGAGCGCAACGATCGTTGCGGAGAATGCAACGGCCTCGCGCGGGGAACGGGTTCCCGCACTTCGCCCCACCTGAAACGCGATATAGCGCTTGACGCCTGTCGCGATAGCCATAACATGAATAGTGCGACTGTGAATACAGCGCGTCTCCCGCTACCGCGACCCCGAAGGACCCGCCATGCCCACCTCGCCCCCGCGCGTCATCGTCATCGGAGCCGGATTCGGCGGCCTGTGCCTCGCGCACGGCCTGAAGCGGGCCGGAATCGCCGTGGACGTCCACGAGCGCGACCGCACCCGCGCCGACGGCCTGCACGGCTACCGCGTCGGCATCGACCCCGACGGCGCCCGCGCGCTCAAGGCCAGCCTGCCGCCCGACCTGTTCGACACCTTCGCCGCCACCTGCGCCCGTCCGCCGCGCGGCCTCACGATGGTCAGTGAGAAGCTGCGCACCACCCTGGACATCCCGTTCGACCCCGGCAGCGATCCGGCCGAAAGCGAGCACTCCGTAAGCCGCATGACGCTACGTCAGGTGCTGCTGACCGGACTTGAGGACACCGTGCACTTCGACAAGGCCTTCACCCACTACCAGCAGCACGACGACGGCACGGTCACCGCCCACTTCGCGGACGGCGGTTCGGCGACCGGCGACCTGCTGGTGGCCGCCGACGGCGCCAACTCCCGTGTACGCAGGCAGTATCTGCCGCACGCCCAGGTGCTGGACTCCGGCATCATCGGCCTGACCGCCAAGGTCCCGCTCACCGACGCGACGCGCGACCTCCTCCCGGAGCACGTCCGGATGGGCGTCGGCCTGGTCATGGCACCCAGGGGCTTCGGCGGAATCCTGCACACCATGGAGTTCAAGTGGGACCGCGACGGCACCCTCAAACACGACGTCGGCGGCAACGACGCCGAGTTGATCTCCCGCTGGCCCGGCCTGCTCTACGACAACACCCGCGACTACATCAACTGGGCCATCTGGGCGGCCAAGGGCAAGTTCCCCGCGGACGTGCTGACCCGGCGCGGCCGGGACGTGGCCGACCTCGCGCTACGGCTCACCCCCGGCTGGCACCCCAACCTGCGGCGGCTGATGGACCTTTCCGACGACTCCTCCGCGTTCGCCATCAACATCCGCACCTCGGTCCCCGTCGCCCCCTGGCGGCCCAGCCCGGTCACGCTGCTCGGTGACGCCATCCACACCATGACCCCCGGCCAGGGCGTCGGTGCCAACACCGCGCTGCGCGACGCCGTACTGCTGTGCCGCAAGCTCACCGCCCACCGCGACGGTCGACTGCCGCTGCTGGAGGCCGTCGGCGAGTACGAGACGCGGATGCGTGACTACGGGTACCGGGCGGTGCTCGCCTCCCGGGAACGGATGAACGCCGAGGCCCTCATCCACAAGCCGTACATCGGCCGTGCGGCGCTCGGGCTGCAGCGGACCATGCTGCGCACGGTGAACCACACACCGCCGCTGAAGCGGAAGTTCACGGCACAGATGGCGGGCACCCGGGGGAGCGGCCGCGAGGAGTGAGGCCGCTACGGCGGGCGCGCCCGTTGCCGCATACGATGCGCACCAGGCGCCGCCCGCCACCGCGTGCACGACGAGAGAAGACCCCCGATGCCCTCCGAACCCCGCCGCTCACCGCTGGCCATGGCCGTACTGCTGCTGCTCGGCATCGAGCCGCTGCACCCGTACGGGCTGCGGCAGCGCATCCACGAGTGGGACAAGGACCGGGTGGTCAACGTCAGCCAGCGCAACTCCGTCTACCAGACCGTCGACCGGCTGGAGCGCGCCGGACTGGTCACCGCGGTGGAGACCGCCCAGCAGGACAACCGCCCGGACAAGACCCTCTACCGCACCACCGAGGAGGGCGACGCGGTCGCCCGGCGCTGGCTGCTGGACCTGCTGGCCGAACCCGTGGACGAGTACCCCGCGTTCCCCGCGGCCCTGGCGTTCCTCGGCGCGCTGCCCCGGCAGACAGCGCTGGAGGCGTTGCGGGAGCGCGCCGAGACGCTGCGGCGGACCATCGAGCGCGAGGACGCCGAGGTCGAGGCGGGGATCGCGGCACTGCCCGGCGGGCTGGACCGCATCAACGTGGTCGAGTACGACTACCTGCGGACCATGCGGGCCGCGGAGCTGGCCTGGCTGCGGGGCCTGATCGACGAACTCACACCTCGGTGACCAGCACGTCCAGCCTGCCCGGCGCCGGGGTCTCCACGGTGAACCCCAAGTCCCTCAGCGCCACGGCGAGTTCGGCCGGGTCGCGGGGCGTCGCGCCGTCGGTCAGCAGCGCCCGTACCAGCCGCCCCTTGGTGGCCTTGTTGAAGTGGCTCACCACACTGCGCTTCTCCACCCCGTCCACGGTGCGCACCTGGAGCACCCGGACCGTCGCCGTCCGCCCGGCCAGCTCGCCCTTCGGCTTCCACGCGGTGGCGTAGGCGGCGGAGCGCAGGTCCAGCACCAGCCCGTCGCCCGCCACCTGCGGCAGCGCCTCGGCCATCGGCGCGCGCCAGTAGCCGCCCAGCGCGCCGAGCCCCGGCAGCTTGACCCCCATGGAACAGCGGTACGAAGGGACCGGGTCGTCGATGCGCAGCGCGCCCCACAGCCCGGAGAAGACCAGCAGCGTGTCGCGCGCCCGGCGGGCGGCGCCCGCGTCCAGGGTGGACAGCCCCAGCGCGTCGTAGAGCACCCCGGTGTACAACTCCCCGGCGGGCATCGTCGGCGCGGACCGCAGCCCGGCGTTCTTGGCCACCTCGCCGCGCAGTTTCGCGCCGAGGCCCAGCACGTCCAGCGCCTTCTCCGGGTCCCCGGAGCAGAGCCCGACCAGCTCGTCCAGCACCGTCCGCCGGGCCTCGGTCAGCCCCGGCAGCGACAGCGACCCCAGCTCCAGCGCGGCCCCGGAGCCCTGCTGGGACTTCCCCTCGGACGGCGGCAGCAGGACGAGCACGGCACATCTCCCTCGTACGTCACGACGTCACACCCTGGAGCAGCATAGGCGGCCCTGGTCGGCACCCCGCCCGGCCTCCACTACGATGTAGGTACGGCAGACGAGCCGAGCGGGCGGTCGCGTCGGAACCCCTGGTTCCGCCGAGGAACGTCCGGGCTCCACAGGGCAAGGTGGTGGGTAACGCCCACCCGGGGTGACCCGCGGGACAGTGCCACAGAAAACAGACCGCCGGGCGCCGAAAGGCACCCGGTAAGGGTGAAACGGTGGTGTAAGAGACCACCAGCGTCCAGGGTGACCTGGACGGCTAGGTAAACCCCACCTGGAGCAAGGTCAAGAAGGGGCCGTCGCGAGACGGCCCTGCGCGGATGTTCGAGGGCGGCCCGCCCGAGTCCGCGGGTAGACCGCACGAGGTCAGCGGCAACGCTGACCCTAGATGGATGACCGCCACCCGGCGGGCCGCGAGGCCCCCGGGCACAGAACCCGGCGTACAGCTCGGCTCGTCTGCCGCTCCTCGTCGGGCTGGTCGGGACGGCTTCCCGGAGGGCGTCTCCCACAGTGAGCGGTGAGCCCCTCGGCCGCAGGGATCGGCTGAACGCCAGTGGTCGTTGAGGTCGGCCTCGCCGTGCTGATGGGATCGCTCATCACCCAGTCCCGGTGCGGCTGATGACCGCTCAGGACCCGAATGCGTTCCTGTTCCACCGGTCCGCTCCGTAGCCGAGGCTTCGAGCGCGGCGAAGACGGCCGGGGCGGCACCGCTGATCCCGACGGCCGTCTCGCCTCACGTGTGGGCGGTCCGCACGCTATCCGTGCTGTTCCCGCAGTTCCTGTTCGCCCTCCGCCGGGCCGGCGCCGCGCTCCTCCCGGGCCGCCCACGGGGGCGGGGTGCGATCGGCCTCGGCCATCAGCTGGTCGAAGGTCTTGGCTTCGGTTCCCGGTATTCGGGCTTTGTCCCCGGTGCGCATCCTGTCGTTCCTCCATGGGCGTGAAGCGGAAGGCCGCTCCAAACATGCACCGCCCCACCATCCGGCGCTCGTTTGAGTGCTCCGAACGGGGGATCCCGGCGGGCGTCACCCCCGCCCGATGTACGGCATGGTGGTGGCCATCACCGTCGCGAACTGCACGTTCGCCGCCAGGGGCAGGGAGGCCATGTGCAGCACGGTGCGCGCAACGTCGGCCGCGTCCATCACCGGCTCGGCCAGCACGCTGCCGTTGGCCTGCTCGATGCCGGTGGCCATCCGGGCGGTCATCTCGGTGGCCGCGTTGCCGATGTCGATCTGCCCGCAGGCGATCCGGAAGGGGCGGCCGTCCAGGGACAGCGACCGGGTCAGGCCCGTGATGGCGTGCTTGGTGGCGGTGTACGCGATGCTCTTGGGGCGGGGTACGTGGGCCGAGATCGAGCCGTTGTTGATGATCCGTCCGCCCTGCGGCCGCTGGTGGCGCATCGTGCGGAAGGCGGCCTGGGCGCACAGGAACGCGCCGTTGAGGTTGACGTCGACCACCTCGCGCCACCGCTCGTACGGCAGCTCGTCCACCGGGATCGGCGGGGTGCCGCTCCCGGCGTTGTTGAACAGCAGGCCCAGCGGGCCGAACCGCTCCCGTACGGCCTCGAACAGCGCGTCCACCTGCTCGGGGACCGTCACGTCCGTCGGGAGCACCGCCAGCGGCGCGCCCTCGTCCGCCAGTCGCGCCGTCTCCCGCAGTGCCTCCTCGCGGCGTCCCGCCAGCGCCACCGACCAGCCCGCCCCGGCCAGCGCCAGCGCCACCGCACGGCCGATGCCGGACCCGGCGCCGGTCACCACGGCAACCTTCTGGATTTCGCTCATGCCCCCGCAGGGTAGGGGGTGGGACGATCGACCACGCACCCCTGCCCGTCACACATCCCAAACGGAGGGAGCAGACCGAATGCCGACCGCCGACCCGCTGTCGCACAAGGAGATCGAGGACCAGCTCGCGGAACTGCCCGGCTGGGAGGCGGCGCCGGACGACTCCCGGATCACGCGGACGTACCGTCTCGCGCATCTGCCCGCCGCGATCTTCGCCGTGCACATCGCCCGTATCCAGGACGAGTTGAACCACCACTCGGATCTGACACTGGGCTACAACACGCTCGCGGTGTCGATCGCCACCCATGAGGCGGGTGGACGGATCACCGCAAAGGACTTCGAACTGGCCCGCCGCATCGCCCGGATCGCGCCGGAGCACGGGGCTGAGTGACCGGAGTAACCAACGTCACGGGTTGAACCGGAATCCCGGGCGGCCGACCGGTGTTGCAACCACCCATGGAACCCAGGATGACGGAGCCCGGCGCGGCCGGGGACATGGAGCGTGACACCCCGCCCGACTCTCGGATACCGCGAAATGGCGGGCATTTCGCATCGCCCGGGCACGCTGAGGTCCTGACCGGCCATGCCGAGGCATCGCCCGGACACTCCGCGTCCCCCCGGGCCCAGCGCCGCACCGGCCTCCTCGTCACCCTCGTCCTCGGCGGCCTCACCGCGCTGCCCCCGCTGTCGATGGACATGTACCTGCCGTCGCTGCCGGCCGTCACCACCGCGTTGCGCAGTCCGGCGGCGACGGTCCAGCTCACGCTCACCGCGTGCCTGCTCGGCATGGCGCTGGGCCAGCTGGCCGTCGGACCGATGAGCGACAAGTGGGGACGGCGGCGCCCGCTGCTCATCGGCATGGTGGTGTACGTGCTCGCCACCGCGGTCTGCGCCTTCGCGCCGAACGTTGAACTCCTCGTGGGCTTCAGGCTGTTGCAGGGGCTCGCCGGCGCCGCGGGCATCGTCATCGCCCGCGCCGTGGTGCGCGACCTGTACGACGGCGTGGCGATGGCGCGGTTCTTCTCCACCCTGATGCTGATCTCCGGCGTCGCCCCGATCATCGCCCCCTTGATCGGCGGCCAGATCCTGCGCTTCACCGACTGGCGCGGGGTCTTCGTCGTGCTCACCGCCGTCGGCACGCTGCTCACCGTGCTGGTGCTGCGCCAGCTTCCCGAGACGCTGCCCGCCGAGCGGCGGCACGACGGCGGGCTGGGGCAGGCGCTGCGCACCATGCGCGGGCTGCTCGGTGACCGGATGTTCACCGGCTACCTGCTGGCGGGCAGCTTCGCCTTCGCCGCGCTGTTCGCGTACATCTCCGGTTCGTCGTTCGTCATCCAGGACATCTACGGCGCCTCGCCGCAGACGTTCAGCCTGCTGTTCGGGCTGAACTCCGTCGGCCTGGTGGCGGTCGGCCAGTTCAACGGCAAGGTACTGGTCGGCCGGGTGCCGCTGGACCGGGCGCTGGGCGTGGGGCTCGCGGTGATCGTCGTGGCGGCGGTGGCGCTGCTGCTGATGACCTGCGGGGTCTTCGGCCCGGTGGGGCTGGTGCCGGTGGCGGTCGCGCTGTTCGTGCTGATGTCCGCGATGGGGCTGGCGATGCCGAACACCAACGCCCAGGCGCTGATGCGCACCCCGAACGCCGCGGGCTCGGCGTCCGCGCTGCTGGGTACCGGCCAGTTCCTCATCGGCGCGGTCGCCTCGCCGCTGGTCGGGATCGCGGGCGGGCACACGGCGGTGCCCATGGCGCTGGTCCAGGTGAGTTGCGCGGTGCTGGCGATCGGCTGCTTCCTGGCGCTGTGCCGCCCCTGGCGCGGGGCCGCGGCTACTGTCGCGGAGTGACCGAAGACGACGCGTCCGCCGGGCTGCTACGACAGCTGCGGGCGGCCACCGAGCCGGCGCCGGTACACCCCTGGTGCGCGGGCGCCGTGGTGCTCGCGGGGTGCGGCCGGGACGTCGTGCTCCACGAGGCGGTCGGCTGGGCGCTGCGCTACTCCGGGTACGACGCGCGGGCCGACCGGGGCGTGGAACTGCCGCGCGAGCGGTGGATCCCGATGCGCCGGGACACCGTCTTCGATCTGGCGTCGCTCACCAAGCCGTTCACCGCGATCGCGGCGCTCCAGGCGATCGAGCGCGGCACCATCGCGCTGGACGGGCAACTGGGCGCCTACGCGCCGCGGTTGACCGCCGCCGCGGACCACCGGATCACCGTACGGCAGCTGCTCACCCACACCTCGGGACTCCGTGCCGAACTGCCGCTGTACGAGTACCGCGGCCCCGAGCGGCGGTTGGCGCGGCTGGCCGAGGAGGAGCCGCTCACCGAGCCGGGCAGCACGTACCGCTACTCCGACCTCAACCCGCTGCTGCTGCAACACGTGCTGGAGCGCACCACTGGCCGCTCGCTGGCGCGGCTGGTACGGGACGGGATCACCCGGCCGCTGGGCATGACCTCGACCCGCTACTGCCCGCCGCCGTCCTGGCGGCCACGGATCGCCGCCACCGAGGACCAGCGCCGCCCGTGGGGGAGGCTGGATCGCGGGCTGCTGCACGGTGTGGTGCACGACGAGAACGCGTACGCGATGGGCGGGGTCGCCGGTCACGCCGGACTGTTCTCCACCGCCGCCGACCTCGGCGCGCTGTGCCGTGCGCTGCTGGACGGCGGCGCGGGCGTCCTCGCCCCGGCGTCGGTGCGGCTGATGCTGGCGGACGCGGGGATTCCAGGGCGATCGCAGGGGCTGGGATTCGAGCTGGAACAGCCTTGGTTCATGGGGGAGTTGGCCGGGCCGCGCACCGCGGGGCACACCGGGTTCACCGGTACCAGCCTGGTGGTCGACTTCGCCTCGGGCCGCTATGTGGTGCTGCTCGCCAACGCCGTCCATCCGGTCAGGACCTGGCGCCAGGGCAACGCGCCACGGGCTGATGCCGCAACGTGGCTGGCCCGGTATGGACACGGCTCACCCCGGTCAAGAGTTGGCAACGATTGTCATAATGTCACTCAAGGGCTTGGTGGTGAAAATCGTTTCCAGTAATCTGGGGGCCAGCCCAGTGTTGAGGAGCGTTCCGCGTCATGACCCCTGCGATATCCCGTCCCGCCCGACTCGCCCGTATCGCCGCCGGCGGTCTAGTGGTCGCGGCTCTCGCCGCGACCAGTGCCTGCGCCACTTCCTCACCGAAGTCCAGCGGCGGCGGCGCCAGCGGCAACGCGTCGGGCGGCAAGGTGATCAACGTCGTGGCGGCGGAGAACTTCTGGGGCAGCATCGCCACCCAGCTCGGCGGCAGCCACGTCAAGGTGACCAGCATCATCACCAACCCGGCCACCGACCCGCACGACTACGAGCCGACCGCCGCCGACGCCCGTACCGTCAGCGGCGCCCAGTACGCGATCGTCAACGGCATCGGCTACGACTCCTGGGCCGACAAGCTGCTCGCCTCCAACCCCGGCACCGGCCGCACCGAACTCAAGGTCGGCGACCTGGTCGGCGTCAAGCCCGGCGGCAACCCGCACCGCTGGTACTCGCCGGACAACGTCCACCAGGTCATCGAGAAGATCACCGCCGACTACAAGAAGATCGACCCGGCCAACGCCGCCTACTTCGACCAGCAGAAGAACGACTTCGAGAACAAGTCCCTGGGCGAGTACAGCCAGTTGATCTCGCAGATCAAGTCCAAGTACGCGGGCACCCCGATCGGCGCCTCGGAGTCCATCGTCACCCCGCTCGCCGAGGGCCTCGGGCTGAAGATGCTCACCCCCGAGTCCTTCCTCGACGCGATCAGCGAGGGCACCGACCCCACCGCGCAGGACAAGGCCACCATCGACCAGCAGATCAAGAACAAGCAGATCAAGGTCTACGTCTACAACAGCCAGAACTCCACGCCTGACATCCAGGCCCAGGTCAACGCGGCCAAGGCGGCCGGGATACCGGTCACCACCGTCACCGAGACGCTCGACCCCGCGGGTGACACCTTCCAGCAGTGGCAGGTCGGGGAGTTGAAGGGCATCGAGCAGGCGCTGGCCAAGGCGACCGGTAAGTGAGGGTGAGTGAGATGACGGCGGTGACCTCCGGCATACCCGCGCAGACCCGTGCCGAGCCCACCACGGGGCCCGTGCTGCAGTTGCGTGACGCGGGCGTGCGGGTCGGCGGACGGACCCTGTGGTCAGGTGTCCAACTGTCCATCGGAGCAGGTGAGTTCACCGCCGTCCTCGGCCCCAACGGGGTCGGCAAGTCCACCCTGATCAAGGCCGTGCTCGGCCTGCAGCCGCTCGCCGAGGGCGAGATACGGGTGCTCGGCCAGGCGCCCGGCCAGGCCGGACGCCGGGTCGGCTATCTGCCGCAGCGCCGCAACTTCGACGCCTCGCTGCGCATCCGGGGCACCGACATCGTGGGCCTGGGACTGGACGGCGACCGCTGGGGCGTGCCGCTGCCGGTGCCGGAACGATTCAGCCCGCGGCGGCGCGCTGCCCGCGCCCGGATCGAAGAGGTCATCGAGCTCGTCGGAGCCACGAAGTACGCGCACCGGCCCATCGGCCAGTGCTCCGGTGGTGAACAGCAGCGGCTGCTGATCGCCCAGGCACTGTGCCGCAGGCCGGAGATCCTGCTGCTGGACGAGCCGCTGGACAGTCTCGACCTGCCCAACCAGGCGGCCGTGGCGGCCCTGATCGGCCGGATCTGCAGCGTGGAGGGCGTCTCGGTGATCATGGTGGCGCATGACGTCAACCCGATCCTGAGCTACCTCGACCGGGTGGTCTACCTCGCCGAGGGCGGCGCCGCCACCGGCACCCCGCGGGAGGTCATCACCTCCGAGACGCTGACCCGGCTGTACGGCACGCCGGTCGAGGTGCTGCGCACCTCCGACGGACGGCTGGTGGTGGTCGGCCAGCCCGAGGCACCCGCGCGCCACAGCGACCGGCATGAGCCGGCGGCCCCCGCGGAGTCGACGGGGGAGGGGGCGGGCCGTGCCGCTGGCTGACGCGGTGACCACTTCCTGGTCATGGAACCTGCTCACCGACTTCCAGGTGATGTGGTCCTACCCGTTCATGGTCAACGCCTTCCGGGCCGGGGCCGTCATCGCCGTGCTCGCCGCCGCCGTCGGCTGGTTCGTGGTGCTGCGCAGGCAGACCTTCGCCGCGCACACCCTCTCGGTGGTCGGCTTCCCGGGTGCGTCCGGGGCGGTACTGGTCGGAGTCGCCGCCGGATACGGCTACTTCGCGTTCTGCGTGGGCGCCGCCGTCCTCATCGCGATGCTGCCCGGCTCGGGGAAGGGCCGGGGCGAGGAGTCGGCGCTCACCGGGACCATCCAGGCGTTCCTTCTCGCCTGCGGATTCCTCTTCGTCGCCCTGTACAAGGGGTTCCTCAAAGGGGTGAACTCGCTGCTGTTCGGCAGCTTCCTGGGCATCACCAGCAGCCAGGTGCTGCTGCTCACCGCGGTCGCGGCGGTCGTGCTGTGCGTACTGGCCGTCATCGGGCGGCCGTTGCTGTTCGCCTCCGTGGACGAGTCGGTGGCCGCGGCGCGCGGACTGCCGGTACGTGCGCTGTCCACCGTCTTCCTGGTGCTGCTCGGCGCGGCCACCGCCGAGGCCAGCCAGATCACCGGCTCGCTGCTGGTCTTCGCGCTGCTGGTGCTGCCCGCCGCGACCGCCCAGGTGCTCACGCCCCGCCCCGGGCTGAGCCTGGTGCTGGCCATGGTCATCGGTCTGGCGGTGACCTGGCTCGGGCTGGCCGTGGCGTACTTCTCGCCGTACCCGGTCGGCTTCTACGTCACGACCTTCGCCTTCGGCGGTTACGTACTGGCCCGGCTGGTTGCCGTCGCCCGGCAGGCGTCGCTGGTGCGGCGCGGCCCGCTGTTGAGGAGTGCCGCATGAGCGCCTTCGCGCACCCCTTCTTCCTGCACGCCCTGCTGGCCGGTACGGCGATCGCCGCCGCGGCCGGTCTCGCCGGGTACTTCCTGGTACTGCGAGCCCAGGTGTTCACCGGGGACGCGCTCAGCCACACGGCGTTCACCGGTGCGCTGGCGGCACTGGCGATCGGCTGGGACCTGCGGATCGGACTGTTCGCCACCACCATCGGGGTGGCGGTGCTGCTTGGGTTCCTCGGGCGCCGGGGACGGTCGGACGACGTGGCCATCGGCGGTGTCTTCTCGTGGATCCTGGGGCTCGGGGTCTTCTTCCTGACGCTCTACACCACGACCCGGTCGACGGCCAACGGCGGGGCCGGGGTGAGCGTGCTGTTCGGGTCGATCTTCGGGTTGTCCGCGTCGTCCGCGTGGACGGCGGTGGGGGTGGCCGTGGTGCTGTGCGTGGCGTTGCTGGCCGTCGCACGGCCGTTGCTGTTCGCCTCGGTCGACGAGTCGGTGGCCGCCGCGCGCGGGGTGCCGGTGCGGGCGCTTTCGCTGGTCTTCCTCGCCCTTGTCGGGGCGTGTGCGGCGGAGGCCACGCAGGCGGTGGGCTCGCTGCTGCTGCTCGGGCTGCTGGCGGCGCCGGCGGGGGCCGCGCAGCGGCTCACGGACTCGCCGTACCGGGCGCTGGGGCTTTCCGCCGCGCTGGCGGTGGCGGAGATGTGGGCGGGGCTCGCGGTCGGGTACGTGGTACCCAACGTCCCGCCCAGCTTCGGCGTCATCGCCGCCGGGGCGCTGGTCTACGGGCTGACGTTCGTACGGCTGCCCCGACCGACCCGCGCGCTGTCGGTGGGCTGAGTTGCGACGGCGCCGCTGTTCGGGGTTCGCCCGCCCGTTTGCCGTCGGCCTTTGCCTGCTGTTGCGCACGGGCGGTGCGCTCTCCGCTGCGCTGCGGGTGTTTTGTACCCACCCACCCGCCCTTCTCGCAGCTACCGGCGCGCCCCCGACCCACAACCAACCGTGCGCAACGGCAGTCAAAGGCCGAGGGCAATCGGGTGGGCGGGTGGGTGGAAAAGACCCGCAGCGCAGCCACGCACCGCCCGTGCCCGACCGGGCCGACGGGAACATAGGGTGGGGGCGTGAACGCCCCCGTCCCCGTACCCGCTGCGACCGAGAACGACCTGCGCGCCGCCCTGCGTGACCGCCTGCACGCGGTGCCCAGCGATGCCCCGCGCCAGACCGCCGCGGCCGTCGAGCGGCTGATCGCCCACTACCGTGGCCGTACGCCCACCGACAGCCCGGTACTGCGGGACCGGGCCGACGTCGCCGCGTACGCCGCGTACCGGATGCCCGCCACGTTCGAGGCGGTGCGGTCGGCGCTCGCCGCCTTCCGCGCACGGGCGGGCGAGTGGTCGCCGAAGACCCATGTCGACATCGGTGGCGGCACCGGCGCCGCCACCTGGGCCGTGGCCGACGCCTGGCCGGCGGCCGGGCACTCCACGACCGTCCTGGACTGGGCCCAGCCCGCCCTGGACCTCGGGCGCGCCCTGGCCGCCGAGGCCCCGCACCCGTCCCTGCGCCAGGCGCAGTGGCACCGCCAGCCGATCGGCGGCGCCCTCACGCTCCCGCCCAGCGACCTGGTCACCATCAGCTACGTGCTCGGCGAACTCACCGAGTCCGACCGGGAGTCGGTGGTCGCCACGGCCGCCCGCGCCGCCCGCACCGTGCTCGTGGTGGAACCCGGCACCCCCGACGGCTACCGCCGGATCCTCCGCGCCCGCCAGCAACTCGTCGACGAGGGGCTGGGCGTCGTCGCACCCTGCCCGCACAACGGAGAGTGCCCGGTGCAGGACCCCGACTGGTGCCACTTCGCCGCCCGGGTCAACCGCTCCTCGCTGCACCGCCAGGTCAAGGGCGGCTCCCTGCCGTACGAGGACGAGAAGTTCAGCTACGTCGCCGCGATGCGCGACCCCGTGCCCCCGGCGGTCAGCCGGGTGGTGCGCCACCCGCAGATCCGCAAGGGCCAGGTCCTGCTGGACCTGTGCACCCGCGACGAGGGGCTGCGCCGTACAACGGTCTCCAAGCGGCACGGCGACCTCTACCGCGCCGCCCGGGACGCGGAGTGGGGCGACGCCTGGCCGCCGCTAGCGGCCGAGGACTGACATCGCCGCGTTGTGACCGGGTATCCCGCTCACGCCGCCGCCGCGCACCGCGCCCGCGCCGCACAGCAGGACGTTGCGGTGCGCGGTCTCGACACCCCAACGGCCTGTCTCCGGTGTGGCGTACGGCCAGGACAGGTCGCGGTGGAAGATGTGCCCGCCCGGAAGCGCGACCTCCCGTTCCAGGTCGAGCGGTGACTTGGCCTCGATGCACGGTTTTCCCTCGGCGTCCAGCGCCAGGCACTCCTCGATCGGCTCGGCGAGCACCGCGTCCAACTGCGCCAGCGTGGCCTTCAGCAGCGCCTCCTTGGTTCCGGTGGGGTCGGAGGCGAACAGCCGCCCGGGGGCCAGCAGTCCGAACAGGGTGAGCGTGTGCCAGCCGCGGGCGGCCAGTTCGGGGGAGAGGATGGATGGGTCGGTCAGCGAGTGGCAGTAGATCTCCGAGGGCGGCGCGGTGGGCAGCGCGCCACCGGCCGTCTGCCGGTACGCGTCCGCCAGGTTGCGGTAGCCCTCGGCGATGTGGAACGTGCCGGAGAACGCCGCACGGGGGTCAACCGCCGTGTCCCGCAACCGCGGTAGTCGCCGCAGCAGCATGTTGACCTTGAGCTGCGACCCCTCCGGCTTCGCCGGAGCCGGCTCGTCCAGCAGTTCGGCGAGCGCGTGCGGGGAGACCGCGGCCAGTACGTGCCGGGTCTCCACCTGCCCTGTGGCGAAGCGGACTTCGGCCCGGGTGCCGTCGGTGGTGATGCCGGTCGCCGTACAGCCCGTGACGATCTCGGCCCCGGCCGCGCGGGCCGCGTCGGCGAGCGCGTCGGTCAACGCGCCCATGCCGCCCACCGGAACGTTCCAGTCACCGGTGCCGCCGCCGATCACGTGGTACAGGAAACAGCGGTTCTGCACCAGCGACAAATCGTGGGCGTGGCTGTACGTGCCGATCAGGGCGTCGGTGAGTACGACACCGCGTACCAGGTCGTCGGTGAAGGCCGACTCCACGGTCTCGCCCAGCGGGCGCTCGAACAGCGCCTGCCACGCGTCCGGTTCGTCCACCGCCCGGGCCAACTCGGCGCGCGACGGCAGCGGTTCGGTGAGCGTCGGGAAGACACGCTCGGCGACCCGGCTCGTCATTCCGTAGAACCGCTGCCACGCCGCGAAGTCGCGGTCGGAGCCGGTGAGTTGGACGAAGCCCTCCCGGGTGGCCGCCGGATCGCCGACGTCCACCAGCAGTCCGCCACCGCGCCGGTCCGGGGTGTACGAGGAGATCCGCCGCCGCCGTACCGTGAACCGCAGCCCCAGATCCCTGACGATCTTCTGGGGCAGCAGGCTGACCAGGTAGGAGTAGCGGGACAGCCGTGCCTCCACGCCCGGATAGGCCCGGGCGGACACGGCCGCCCCGCCGGTCACCGGCAGTCGCTCCAGCACCAGCACCGAGCGCCCGGCGCGCGCCAGGTACGCGGCGGCGGTCAGCCCGTTGTGGCCGCCGCCGACGATGACCGCGTCGTAGTAGGGGTGGTCCGGCACTCCGCTCATCCGCGCGGCTCCCTTGTTCGGGTCTCGACCGTTCAGCCTCTCGACCCGAACGTACCTCCGCTCAGCAGCGCAGTTCCATGGTCGCGCACTTCACGCTGCCGCCCGCCTTGTGCAGTTCGGACACATCGACGCCGATGGGCTCGAAGCCGCGGTCGCGCAGCGGTTGGAACAGGCCGGTGGCGGCGAGCGGCAGCAGCACATGGCGTCCGTCGCTGACCGCGTTGAGGCCCAGCGCCGCCGCGTCCTCCTCGGTGGCGATCAGCGCGTCCGGGAACAGCCGGGCCAGCACCGCCCGGCTGCCGGGGGAGAACGCCCCCGGGTAGTACATGATCTCGTCGCCGTCCAGCACGCCCAGCGCGGTGTCCAGGTGGTAGTAGCGCGGGTCCACCAGTTCCAGGCCGATCACCGGGCGGCCGAAGAACTCCTGCGCCTCGGCCCTGACCTGCGGGCTGCTACGGAATCCGGCGCCCGCCAGGATCCAGGACGCGGTGGCGGTGAAGTCGCCCTCGCCCTCGTTGATGTGCTCGGGTTCGTGGATCTCGGTGAAGCCCTGATCCCGGAACCAGGCGAGGTGTGCGGGCGCTTCGCCTCTTCGTTCGGCGTTGGCGAACTTGGCGCCGAACACCCGACCGTCGATGACCGTGGCACCGTTGGCGGCGAACACCATGTCCGGCAGGCCGGGCACCGGTTCGAGCACCTCGACCCGGTGGCCCAGTGACAGATAGCGGTCCCGCAGGTCCTCCCACTGGAAGAGGGCGATCGCGGGGTCCACCGGCTTGTCCGGATCCATCCATGGATTGATGGAGTAGCTGACCCGGTAGTGGTTCGGTGGGCACATCAGATAACGCCGGGGCGTGGCGACACGTTCTGGGCGCAAGGCGGGCTCCTCGCCGTTGAGGCTCCGATGGGCGCTCGGCTGGGCCCCGGGGCGGCCCCCGGGAAACGCAGCCGCGCACAAATGGTCCACCCGGAGGGCGCGAAAAACACCGATCCGTTCGGGTGGTTCTTTTCGCGCCCCGTGCGCAATTGCCTTACCCGCGCGCCGGGTTACCCGGCGAAGGTCAAGGCGAGGTCCGCGAAGACCGCGCTGTTCAGGGTGAACGCGTATCTGCACTCGTCGACCACCCGGTGCCGCTCCGGCTCGTCCACCGGCAGCGCGTCGAGCAGTTCGCGGTACTCCCGCTTGAAGGCGGCGGGGTTGCCGATACCCTCGAAGACGTAGAACCGCACGCCGTCGCCCTTGCGTTGGAAGCCCCAGGTGCGTTCCGCGATGCCCCGGATGACCTGGCCGCCGGACAGGTCGCCGAGGTAGCGGGTGTAGTGGTGGGCGACGTAGCCCGCGGGCCAGGCCGCGGCGACCTCGGCGACGCGGTCGCAGTACGCGGCCGTGGCGGGCAGCGGCGAGGCCGCGGTGCGCCAGTCGGCTCCGCGCAGATGCTCCAGGTCCCGTTCGAGTTCGGCCACCCGCAGCAACTCGGGGCGTATGAACGGGCCGGTGACCGGGTCGGCGGCCAGTCGGTCGGCCGTCTGCTCCAACGCGCGGTAGACGAACCACAGTTGCTCGGTGTAGCGGACGTACGCCTCCACGCCCAGCCGCCCGCCGAGCAGGTCGGCCATGAACGCGGACTCCTCGGCCTCGGTGTGCTGGGCGTGTGTCGCGGAGCGGATGAGATCGGAGAAGCGGGCGAACTGGGTGGCGGTCACACGGGCCTCCATCGGCTACGGCGCGGCTGCGGCGCGCTGGCGGCGCCGCGAGGACGGCACCCACCGCACGACTTGCCGACATGTTGTCGGAAAAGGCTATACCCGCCGGTGATCCATTCGGAATCGCTCATCCGGGGGACCTGAGAGGATTCGGCCATTTACCGCGCCGCGACCGCACGTCCGTCACACCACGCACACCGCCCCCGCTGACGCCACCCCGCGTTCACGCGGCCGACGCGCAGGGAGCAGGATGGACAGTGCATCCGGCGAAACGCCCACCGACGAGAGGGGTTCTATGGAACGCAGGGGCAGGATGTCCGAGTGGCTGCGCCGCCGCCCACGCTCCACGGGCGACAGGCCCCGTGCCTCCGACCGCGCCGCCGCCCCGGACCGGGACGCGCTCCTCCTCGGTGCCGCAGCGGCTTCGTTCCCGGTGGCACCGGCCGCCCACCCGTCCGGCTTCAGCTGTTCCTGCGACCGGATCGGCTGTCCCACGCCGGGCATGCACCCGGTCTCGTTCGCCTGGCAGACCCAGGCCACCACCGACCCCGAGCAGATCACCCGCTGGCTGGCCGCCCAGCCGCTGGCCAACTTCATCACCGCCACCGGCGCCAACCACGACGTACTGGACGTACCCGCCGCCGCGGGCGGGATCGCGCTGCGCCGACTGGACGCGGAGGGTGTGCCGGCCGGCCCGGTGGCGCGCTACGGCGCCGACCGGATGCTGTTCTTCACCGCCACCCGGGCCCCGGCGGACGAGGACGAGTGGTGGCCGTGCGAGCTCGACTGCCACCCGGAGACCCTCGACGAGCACCCCGGGCTGCGCTGGCACTGCCGCGGCAGCTATGTGCTGCTGCCGCCGTCCCGGCTGCCGGACGGCTCGGTGGTGGACTGGGTCCGCCCGCCGGAGCTGCCGCTGCCGGACCCGCTGCCGCTGCTCGCGGTGCTGACCGACGCGTGCGCCCAGGTCGCCACCGAGGCGCGGCCGGAGGCGGCCGGCGGCTGGCTCCCGGGCGGCCGGTAGGCGCCGTCCGTGCGCCCCGCCGAGGCGGCGTTCTAGGCGCCGCTGGCCGAAACCAGCCCCTCGATGCGGTTGAGGAAGACCACCTTCGCGCCCGTATCCGACCGCGCGGGCACCTTCACGACCTGCTCCGCCACCTTGTACAGCGTCACCGACCTGTTCGGGGTGCCGGTCAGCAGCGCGTTAACGTTCGGATCCTTGATCACCACCGGCCCCTTGGTCACCGTCTGCTTCATCTCGTGACGCGTGGTGAAGAACACCAGTGCCCCGCCCTCCCGCAGCCGCAGGGCCACCGGGGCGTACTGCACCGGGTCCGCGGGCTCGTCCGCGAACTGTGTCACCACCTGAGAGGTCGGCGCGTACTGGGTGCGGCGCTGGGCGCGCAGCCCGGAGGTCTGGCTGCCCTGGGCGAACGCCGTGGAGCCCTTGTCGCCCTGCTGGAGGTACGCGGTGTACCGGGCGCCCAACTCGCCCGGCTGGACCAGCAGGTCGGTTCCGCCGACCGGCACCGGCACCGCGTAGCCCTGGCCGTCGGTGGCGAAGTCCGGCAGCTGGCCGGGTGCCAGCACCGACAGGTACGACGCCCGCCAGGCGTCCTTCACGCTGTCCCGGGTGAAGACCAGCAACCAGCGGTCGCGGTCCCGGCTGTTGGCGGTGTCCGCGACGAACCACTTCGGCCAGCCGCGCTCCCGTGGGATCAGGAAGCGGGTGTCACTGAACCGCAGCGGCTGGTAACCGGGGTTCCCCGAGGGGCTGTTGACGTGCCGGGCCTTGATCCCGGCACCGTCGATGGCGCCCAACGCCCCCGTCTCCACCTGGGCGTTCAGCGACGGGTCCAGCTTGCTGTCGGCGTCGTTGACCACCTGGGCGAAGTGGTCGAGCGCGGCCGGGGCGCCGGCCTTGCCGACCGCCGGGACGACCGCGTCCGCGCCGTGCACGGTGACGCAGCCCGTCGCCGTGCACGCCAGTAGGGCCAGCGCCGCCAGGCTGGACAGCCTGCGGCGCGGCCGTATGGGCAGCGGGGCACGCGCGGTCATGGCGGACGGCTCCTTAGTGTGTTCGCGATCGGCCGCAAACACTACCGGGACCGCCCCCCGCCCCGGCCGTCGGAGGCGGTACGGCGTCCACACCCTGCAGCCGCGGCTACGGCAGCGTCAACACCTCGGCGCCGGTGTCGGTCACCACCAGCGTGTGCTCGAACTGGGCGGTGCGCTTGCGGTCCTTGGTGACCACCGTCCAGCCGTCCTCCCAGATGTCGTAGTCGTACGTGCCCAGGGTGAGCATCGGCTCGATCGTGAAGGTCATGCCGGGCTGGATCACGGTGGTCGCCCGCGGGTCGTCGTAGTGCGGGATGATCAGCCCGGAGTGGAACGAGGAGTTGATCCCGTGACCGGTGAAGTCCCGCACCACGCCGTAGCCGAAGCGCTTGGCGTACGACTCGATGACCCGGCCGATGATGTTGATCTGGCGGCCCGGCCTGACCGCCTTGATCGCCCGGTTCAGCGACTCCCGGGTGCGCTCCACCAGCAGCCGTGACTCCTCGTCGACCTCGCCGCACAGGTAGGTGGCGTTGGTGTCACCGTGCACCCCGTGGATGTAGGCGGTCACGTCGAGGTTGACGATGTCGCCGTCGCGCAGTTCCGTGGAGTCCGGGATGCCGTGGCAGATGACCTCGTTGAGCGAGGTGCAGATGGACTTGGGGAAGCCGCGGTAGCCCAGGTCCGACGGATAGGCCTGGTGGTCGCACATGTACTCGTGCGCGATCCGGTCGAGTTCGTCGGTGGTGGTCCCGGGCTTGATCGCCTTGGCGGCCTCCGCCATCGCCTGGGCGGCGATGCGGGAGGCGACCCGCATCTTCTCGATCGTCTCGGTGTCCTGCACCTCCGGTCCGGTGTACGGCGTGGGCGCGGGCTTGCCCACGTACTCCGGGCGCGGGATCGACGCGGGCACTCGGCGGGTCGGCGAAAGCGTGCCGGGAACGAGAAGCGACTGGCCAGACATGCCAGTGAGTGTATCGGCGCCGCACAATCGAAGCTGCGGCCGCACGGTATCTCCGCCGAGGGTGGCGATGGGCGGCCGGCGGGAACGATTGGCGGACAGGGAAACACCAGGGGCCCGGGGGTTGGCCCCGGCAGAACGCGGTAGGAGTGCGGCATGGCTCTGTTCAGACGTAAGAAGGCGACCGGCAAACCGGGCGAGTGGTACTACTGCCTCAAGGACCACAAGGTCGAGGAGGGGCCGGAATGTCCCGCGCTGGAACGGCTCGGCCCGTACCCGACCGCGGCCGAGGCCGCGCGGGCCATCGACACCGCGGAGGAGCGCAACGAGGAGTGGGAGCAGGACCCGCGCTGGAACGACCAGGGCGGCTCCGCACCCCGTGGCACCGGCAGCTGACGCCACGCCGCCGCCCGCGACCCGGCCCCCGTACCGCCGCGGTGCCGGGTCGGCTGGCAGGATCACCGGTATGACTACTGATGCGAACACCCCTGACAGCGGCGCCGCCGCGGCGAAGCCCGCGGCCAAGGACCCCTGGGACCTGCCGGACGTCTCCGGTCTGGTCGTGGGCGTGCTGGGCGGCACCGGCGACCAGGGGCGCGGTCTCGCGTACCGGTTGGCGAAGGCCGGGCAGCAGGTGATCGTCGGTTCCCGCAGCACCGAGCGGGCGCGCACCGCCGCCGAGGAACTGGGCCTGGGCGTACGCGGCCTGGACAACGCGGAGTGCGCGCGGGCCAGTGACGTCGTGATCATCGCGGTGCCGTGGGACGGGCACGCCAAGACGCTGGAGGCGCTGCGCGAGGAGTTGGCGGGCAAGCTGGTCGTCGACTGCGTCAACCCGCTGGGCTTCGACAAGAAGGGCGCGTACGCGCTGAAGCCGGAGGAGGGCAGCGCCGCCGAGCAGGCCGCCGCGCTGCTGCCCGACTCGCGGGTCACCGCCGCCTTCCACCACCTGTCCGCGGTGCTGCTCCAGGACCCGGCCGTGGAGCGGATCGACACCGACGTGATGGTGCTGGGCGACAGCCGCGCGGACACCGACGTCGTGCAGGCGCTTGCGGCGCGGATCCCGGGCATGCGCGGGGTGTTCGCCGGGCGGTTGCGCAACGCCCACCAGGTGGAGTCCCTGGTGGCCAACCTGATCTCGGTGAACCGCCGGTACAAGGCGCACGCGGGACTGCGCGTCACCGACGTGTAGCCGACGTCGCGGCGCGGGGGGCATGGGTCAGAATGGGGTGAGTCGTCACCGGCCGTTGACCCGAGGAGCCCCGCCCATGCCCCGCCTCGCGCTGTTCGCCATCGCCGTCTGCGTGCTCGCCGTAGCCGCCGCCGTCGTCTCCTTCGTGCAGGGCAGCTTCCTGGGCGTCGTCTGGGTGCTGATGGCGGGCATCTCCAGCAACATGGCGTGGTTCTACCTGCGCAGGGCGAAGGCCGCCCGGGCCGCCGCGGAGCCGGTCAGCCAGTAGGCGAGCCCTTCCAGAACTGGAAGAGGCGGTAGCCGTACGCCGAGTACACGTCCGGGATGTGGAAGGCGCGCATGATCGCGTCGATGACGTCCCAGAACACGGTGTTGATCTCGGGGATCCACAGGCAGCCGAAGACCGCGATCAGCCCGAACGGGGCGTACGGCTCGACCTGGCGGCGCACCTTGTACGACAGCCACGGCTCGATGACGCCGTAGCCGTCCAGCCCCGGCACCGGCAGGAAGTTGAGGACCGCCGCGGTCAGCTGGAGCATCGCCAGGAACGCGAACGCGGCCAGGAACGGCGTCGGCGCCCAGTCCAGCCCGCCGAGGGTGAACGGCAGCATCAGGGCGAGCGCGAAGGCGGCGTTGGTCAGTGGTCCCGCGGCCGAGATCAGGCTGTGCCTCCAGCGGCCGCTGATCCGGCCGCGCTCGATGAACACCGCGCCGCCCGGCAGGCCGATGCCGCCCAGGATGACGAAGACCACCGGCAGCACGATGCTCAGCGCCGCATGGGTGTACCGCAGCGGGTTCAGGGTCAGATAACCCTTGGCGCCCACCGTGATGTCGCCGCCGTGCAGTGCGGAACGGGCGTGTGCGTACTCGTGCAGGCACAGCGAGACGATCCAGCCGGAGACCACGAACAGGAAGACCGCGAAGCCGGTGTTGGCCGCGAACCCGTGCCACACCGCCCACCCGGCGACGAGCATGATCGCGACCAGCCCGAGGAACACGGGTGAGACCTGTCGGTCGTGACGGGTGGTTGCGGTGGCCATGCGCGAAGCTCCATCGGGTCCGGGACGTGATCGGTTCCCGACCGTACAGGCCGATCCGGCCGCGTGTTGTGTCCGGCACCTCGGAAACGTCCGGTCATGGGGTTCGGTTCCATGACCGGACGTGTGGCCGCCGCCGGACGGGTGTCAGGTGCGGTCGCGGAACTTCGCCACCGCCAGCGGGGCGGTGACCAGGGTGATGCCCGCCGCCCAGGCCAGGGTGAGCAGCGCCGAATGGGCGACCGGCCCGCCGTTGACCAGGCTCCGGTTGGCGTCGGCGAGCGCCGACAGCGGATTGACCTTGGTGAAGGCCTGCAGCCAGCCCGGCATGGTGGTCGGCTTGGCGAAGATCGAGCTGCCGAACTGCAGCGGCATCAGCACCAGCATGCCCAGCCCCTGCACCGCCTGCGCCGTCTTCACGGTCAGCCCCAGCAGGATGAAGATCCACATCAGCGAGGCGCCGAAGACCAGCCCCAGGCCGACCGCGGCGAGCAGGTGCAGCACCGAGGTCTCGATGGTCAGCCCCAGAACGAAGCCCATCACCAGCAGGAGCGTGGTGGCGACCAGCATCCGGCCGATCTCCACCACGATCTTCGCGATCAGCACCGAGGAGCGCGCTATCGGCATGGTACGGAACCGGTCCATCACCCCGGTCTTGAAGTCGTCGTTGATGCCCGAGCCGACGGCCATGGCGATGTTCATGCCCATCATCGCCATCAGTCCCGGGATCACGTAGTTGACGTAGGCGTGCTGGTTTCCGGCGACCGCGCCGCCGAAGACGTAGACGAACAGCAGGGTGAAGATCACGGGCATCAGCAGGACGTCGAACATCGACTCCGGGTCCTGCTTGATCCGCATCAGGTTGCGGCGCGCCAGCGCCCCGATGTGCCGCAGGTTGGCCCGCAGCCCGATGCGGCCGTCGTGTGCGGCGGTCACAGTGCTCACGCCCACCGGTCGCCCGTCGCCGACCTCAACCGGGACACTTCGCTTCGCTGTCATGCTCCGACTTCCTCGAACTCGCTGGACCGCGCGGTCTTCTGGCCGGTGAGGGCCAGGAACACCTCGTCCAGACTGGGCAGATGGGTGCCGATACCGGCGATGGAGAAGCCGCGCGCCCCCAACAGCGCGACGATGGCGGTCAGTTGCTCGTCGCTGATGACGGGTACGTGCACCGTGCCGTCGGCCTCGTCGGCGGTCGCCCCCGTGATGCCGTCCAGCCCGGCCTGGGCCAACGCGGCCACCATCCGCGGCAGTTCGGCTCGGTCGCCGGGGGTGATCCGCAGGGTGCGGCCGCCGACCTTCGCCTTCAGCTCGTCGATCCGGCCCTCGGCGATCACCCGGCCGCGGTCGATCACCGTCAACTCGTCGGCGAGTTGCTCGGCCTCCTCCATGTACTGCGTGGTCAGCAGCACGGTGGCGCCGTCGGCCACCATCCGCTGGACCTCCTCCCACACCTCGTTGCGGGTGCGCGGATCGAGCCCGGTGGTGGGCTCGTCCAGGTAGAGCACCGCGGGGCGGCCGATCATGCTGGCGGCGAGGTCGAGCCGTCGGCGCATACCGCCCGAGTAGTTCATCGCCGGACGCCGGGCCGCGTCGGTCAGCGAGAAGCGCTCCAGCAGCTCGTCCGCGCGGGACCTGGCGTCCTTCCGGGACAGGTCGAGCAGCCGCCCGATCATGTACAGGTTCTCCCGGCCGGACAGCTTCTCGTCCACCGACGCGTACTGGCCGGTCAGCCCGATCACCCGGCGCAGCTGCCGGGGCTGGGTCAGCACGTCGAGCCCGGCGACCCGGGCGGTCCCGGCGTCCGGCCTGATCAGAGTGGACAGGATCCGTACCAGGGTGGTCTTCCCGGCACCGTTCGGGCCGAGCACGCCCAGTACGGTGCCCTGGGACACCTCAAGATCCACTCCGTCGAGGGCTTTCGTCTCGCCGAAGCGCTTGGCCAGGCCCCGTACTTCCACGGCTTTGCCGCCGCCACTGGTCGTCGTCTTGAGCGGTTTCATGCGACCACGGTCGCCGACGCCGCCGACAGGGCGCTGACAGGCCGCTGACAGGCTCGCCCGCGGCGGGCCAAGCGGGTCAAAGGCACGGCGGTGGGCGCGGCCCCCCAACGCTCCCGGCTAGGCCTTCACCGAGATCAGCCGTTGGCCCTGGGAGGTGATGACGTCGAACCGGGAGATGTCGGACGGGGACATCGAGGTGGAGCCCTTGAGGTCGAGCGGCTGCGGATGCTCGTCGGTGCCGTAGCCCTGGCCGGAGACCGTCCAACTGGCGATGGTGTCCTGGCGGCCGTCCTTGCCGACCACCACCAGATGGCAGGTGCGCGGCCCGTAGACGTAGGACAGCCGCAGGTCGATCTGGGTGCCCCAGGGCTTGCCGGTCAGCCCGACGATGGCCGACGCCCCGCTCACGGGGTCGGTCGCGGCGCGCTGGAACGCCGCGGCCTGCACACCGGTCACCGCGGGCTGCCCCTGGCTGGCCAGCACGGCCGCGGTCGGACCGGCGACGATCAGTACCGCGGCGGCCACCGCCGCCAGCCACCGGCGGCGCACCCTGGTCCTGCGCTGCGCCGCCACCTCGCCCAGCAGCCGGTCCAGCATCGCCTCGCTCGGCGGCTCCGGTGCGCCCGCGCTCCCGAGCTCCGCCAACACCGGGACCAGGCCGCCGAGTTCGTCCAACCGCGTGGCGCAGACGTCGCACTCGGCGAGGTGCCGCTCGAACCGGTCCATCTCGGCGTCGTCCAGCACGCCGAGCAGATACGCGCCGACGTCGATGTGCGGGTCGGGTCGTGCGTACTCGGTCACGAGGTCACTCCTCTCTCCTCCAGTGCGTTCCGCAGACTGCGCAGCGCGTAGTAGATCCGGGACCGTACGGTGCCCGGCGGCACCCCGAGCACCTTGGCGGTCTCGTTGGTGTCCCGGCCCCTGAAGTACGTCTCCACCAGCACCTGGCGATGGGCGGGCGTCAGGTCGCCCATCGCGTCGGAGATGGTCATCAGCCGTAGCGCGCGGTCGAGTTCGTCGTCGGCGGGCACCTGCTCCAGGTCGGCGCCGCCCTCCTCGGCCGGGCGGGCGAGCCGGCCGCGGTGCGCGTCGATGACCACCCGGCGGGCGACGGTCACCAGCCACGGCCGCAGGCCGCGTCCGCTCGGGTCCAGGTGCGAGGCGTTGCGCCAGGCCCGCAGCAGGGTCTCCTGCACCACGTCCTCGGCGAGGTAGCGGTCTCCTGCGACCAGGCGCAGCACATAGGCCATCAGCGGACCCGCGTGATCGCGGTAGAGCGCCCGCATCAGTTCCTCCTCCGAGCCGTGGCCCGGGAAGCGGTGGCGTTCCACGCTGGCATCCTCGCGCAGGCCCGGCCCGCGGTCGACCTGAAGCACGAGTGGGGCCACCTCCCGTATGTCACCGTGGGTTCATCAGGACATACGGGAGGTGGCCCGGCTTTGCTCAACGGCTAGTGGAAGCTGTGCTCCGCCGCCGGGTACGCCCCGTCGACCACCTCGTCGGCGAACGACCTGGCCGCGTCGCCGAGCACCTCACGCAGCCGTGCGTACTGCTTGACGAAGCGCGGCAGCCGCCCGCCGGTCATCCCCGCCATGTCGGTCCACACCAGCACCTGCGCGTCACAGTCCGGGCCCGCGCCGATGCCGACGGTGGGCACGTGCAGCATCGTGGTGACCTCCGCGGCCAGCTCGGCCGGTACCAGCTCCAGCACCACCGCGAACGCGCCCGCGTCCTGCACCGCCTTGGCGTCCCGCAGCAACTGCTGGGCGGCCTCCTCGCCCCGGCCCTGCACCGGGTAGCCGCCGAACGCGTTCACCGACTGCGGGGTCAGGCCGATGTGCGCCATCACCGGGATGCCGGAGGAGACCAGCAGCTCGATCTGGTGCGCCGAGCGCTCGCCGCCCTCCAGCTTCACCGCGCCCACCCCGGCCTCCTTGACCAGCCGGGTGGCGTTGCGCAGCGCCTGCGTCGGGCCCTCCTGGTAGGAGCCGAACGGCAGGTCGCCGACGATCAGCGCGCGGCTGGTGCCGCGTACCACGGCGGCGGACAGCATGGTGATCTCGTCCATGGTGACCGGGACCGTGCTGTCGTAGCCGAGGTGACAGTTGCCCATGGAGTCGCCGACCAGCAGCACCGGAATGCCCGCCTCGTCGAAGACGGAGGCGGTCATGGCGTCGTACGCGGTGAGCATCGGCCACTTCTCGCCGCGCTGCTTGGCCGCGGCGATGTCCCTCACGGTGATGCGGCGGGTGCCCGTTCCTCCGTACAGCGCCTTGCTGCTGTCGGATTGCTTTTGGGCAGCCTCAACGTGCGTCATGGAAAGGCTCCTGTTCATGTCTCGAAGCGCCCTGACGGCGTCTCCGGATCGCCTCCATGCTGACATGCCGCGGCGGTGGCCGAAAGGCCGGTGCCCCGTTCTTCCACCGCCCGGCTTTGCCCGCCATTTACGATACGAGACGGATTCGTATCGTAACCGCGTCTAGCGTGGAACCCATGCCCGCAGATGACGCTGCTGTGACATCGTCCACCCCGCGGATCCCCGAAGCGGTGCACCGCCGCCGCTGGGCCATTCTGGCCGTGCTGCTGTTCAGCCTGCTCGTCGTCGTGCTCGACAACTCGATCCTCAACGTGGCGATGAAGACCATCGCCCAGCCCGAGCCCACCGGCCTGGGCGCCACCCAGAGCCAGTTGGAGTGGGCGATCAACGCCTACACGCTGGTCTTCGCCGGGTTGCTGTTCACCGCCGGGCTGCTGGGTGACCGGCTGGGCCGCAAGAAGGTGCTGCTGTTCGGCATGCTGGTGTTCGGCACCGGTTCCGTGCTCTCGGCGGAGGCGAGCTCAGCGGTCCAACTCATCGGATTCCGCGCGGTGATGGGGCTCGGCGCGGCGTTCGTCATGCCGTCCACGCTCGCCATCATCATGAACGTCTTCGAACGCGAGGAGCAGCCCAAGGCCATCGGCATCTGGACCGGCTCGGTGGGCTTCGCCATCGCGCTCGGCCCGATCGCCGGTGGGCTGCTGCTCCAGCACTTCTGGTGGGGCTCGGTCTTCTTCGTCAACGTGCCGATCGTGCTGGCCGCACTGATCGCGATGTCGTTCCTGGTCCCCGACTCCAGGGACCCGCACCCCGGGCGGCTGGACCCGCTGGGCGTGCTGCTGTCCGTCATCGGCCTGGTGCTGCTGGTCTACGGGATCATCAAGGGCGGCCAGCTGGCCGACTTCGGCACGCCCAGGTCATGGGCGGCCATACTGGGCGGGCTCGCCGTGCTCACCCTCTTCGTGCTGTACGAGCGGCGCAGCAGCCATCCCGCCTTCGACGTCGGGTACTTCCGCGACCGGCGGTTCTCCGCCTCGGTGGTCACCATCGGCCTGGTGTTCTTCGCGTTGATGGGCGTGACGTTCTTCTTCGTCTTCTACACCCAGAGCGTGCGCGGGTTCAGCCCGTTGCAGTCGGGGCTGCTGCTGCTTCCGCTGGCCGCCGCGCAGATCATCTTCGCGCCGCGGGCCCGGCTGGTGGTCAACCGGTTCGGCGCCCGCGCGGTGTGCACCGGGGGCATGCTGCTGACCTCGGTGGCGTTCCTGGGCTTCCTGCTGCTGGGGCGGTCGACTCCGGTGTGGGTACTGGAAGTCGTGTTCTTCGTGATGGGTACGGCGATGGCGCACGTCATGCCGCCCGCCACCGTCATGATCATGTCTTCGCTGCCGCGTGAGAAGGCCGGTTCCGGATCCGCGGTGAACAACACCTTCCGGCAGGTGGGCGGCGCGGTCGGAGTCGCCGTGCTGGGCTCGGTGCTGTCCACCGTCTACCGCCACAGCATCCGCGGCGAACTCGCCGCGGTGCCCGGACTGCCGGCGCACGTACAGCACACGGCGGGCGAGTCCGTCGAGGCCACCTTGGGCGTGGCGCAGCAGTTGGGGCCGGTGGGCCAGGCGCTGGTCGGCCCGGCCGACAACGCGTTCATCCACGCCATGCACGCCACGGCCGTCGGATCGGCGGCCGTCGCCTTCCTGGGCGCCGCGGTGGCCTGGCTGTTCCTGCCGCACGGCGACGCCGTGCGGCCACCGTCCGCCGAACCGGAGAGGTCGGCGGCGCGGAGCGGGGGATGAGGACGCGCACCATGGCCACCGGGCGGGGCCGACCGCGCAGCGCGGCGGCGGACAGCTCGATCGTGGAGACGGTGCTGCGGCTGCTGGAGGAGGGCGTGACGCTCGGCGAGCTGTCCATGGAGCGCATCGCCCGCTCGGCCGGAGTCGGCAAGGCCACCGTCTACCGCCGGTGGGCCAACAAGGACGCCCTGCTGGTGGACGTCGTGCGGGCGGTTGACGAACCGCTGCCGCCGCTGGCCGGGGCGTCGGTGCGCGACGACCTGGTGGCGCTGCTGGAGGCGATGCGCCAGGGCGCGCTGGCCAAGCGCTCCTCGGCGGTGCTGCGCAACGTCATCGGCCACCTCCAGCACAGCCCCGAGCTGTGGCGGCAGTACCACGACACGGTGGTACGCACCCGCCGCGAGGCGATGTACGCGGTGCTGCGGCGCGGGGTGCGCACCGGGGAGATCCGCGACGACCTCGACGTACGGCTGCTCGTGGACCTGATCGCCGGGCCGATGCTGGCCCGTGCGCTGCTGTACGAGCGGGCGCCGATGGAGGACGGGCTGGCGGAGCGGATCGTGGACGCCGTACTCGACGGGGTACGCCCCGTCCACCAGGACTGACCTGGGCCGTTCGCGCGGTCCTGAGCGCGGTGCGGTGCCCGGAACGTATCGGGAATGTGCTGGTCCGGCTGCCGAATATGCGCATCGTGTCACAGGAGCCGGAGCAGCGCCGTGGACGGAAACCACCGTGTCATCCGGTCCGTCCCTCAGATGAGCGCCGTACCCCGTCCGCCCCTAGGGTCGGAGGCGCGGACCCTCGCCCCTCCGGGGCGACCGCGGTTCGGCGCGTACACACAGGCACGCGGACAGGTGAGGACCCATGGCCCAGGCGGACACGGCGCACGGTGAGCGCGACGAGCACGAGACACGCCCGAGCCGACCCGCGTTCCACTGGCGGGACGCGGGCATCTGGCGGCGCGGCTGGGTGATCGCCGCGATCGCGCTGGTCGTCGGGCTGCTGATGTTCTTCCACTCCAGCGTTCCCAACAGCGTCGGCAACCTGGGCAGCCTGTTCGAGACGTTCCTGCCCTGGACGGGGCTCGTGGTGCCGGTGCTGCTCGCCTTCGCCCTGGTGCGGCGCTCGGCGGTGGCGCTGGCCGCGCTACTGGTGCCCGCGGTGGTGTGGGTGAACCTGTTCGGCGGATTGCTGACCGGCAAGTCGTCCGGCGGCGGCAACCTCACCGTCGTCAGCCACAACGTCAACGCCGGCAACCCGGACCCGGCCGCCACCGCCAAGGACATCGCGGGCTCGGGCGCCGACATCGTCGCGCTGGAGGAACTGGCAGGCAACGCGCTCCCCGTCTACGAGCGGGGCCTGGCGGACACCTACCGCTACCACGAGGTGGAGGGCACGGTCGCGGTGTGGAGCAAGTACCCGCTCAGCGACACCCGGCCGGTGGACATCCAGCTCGGCTGGGTCCGGGCGCTGCGCACCACGGTGGCCACGCCTCAGGGCCCGGTGGCGGTCTACGTGGCGCACATGCCGTCGGTCCGGGTGCGGCTGGACAGCGGGTTCACCGCCGGGCAGCGGGACCGCAGTGCGGCGGCCCTGGGGGACGCGATAGCTCGGGAGCCGCAGCGGAGGGTGATCCTGCTCGGGGACCTCAACGGGACGATGAACGACCGGAGTCTGTCGCCGATCACCGCGCAGATGCGCTCCGCGCAGGGCGCGGCGGGAGACGGGTTCGGCTTCACCTGGCCCGCGTCGTTTCCCATGGCGCGGATCGACCAGATCATGGTGCGGGGGATTGCGCCTGCCCGCTCCTGGGTGCTGCCGGCCACTGGCAGCGATCACCTGCCGGTGGCGGCGACCCTGCGGGTGGGCTAGCGGGGGGTCGCTCCTCCCGCTAGCCCGTGCGCCGTCAGCCCTGGCCCGCCGTGGAAGGGGCCGGGGGCCGCCGCCCCCGGAAACAGGGAAGGGGCCGGGGGGCCGCCGCCCCCGGAAAAGCGCCTACGTGCCCCCGAGGGGGCGTCAGCCCCGTTCCCGCCAGCGGTTGGTGATCGGGAGGCGGCGGTCCTTGCCGAAGCCCTTGGCGGTGATCTTCGTGCCCGGCGGGTACTGCCGCCGCTTGTACTCGGCCGTGTCGACCAGGCGGACGATCCGTTCCACCAGCGCCTCGTCGAAGCCCGCGGCCACGATCTGCGCGCGGCCCTGGTCCTGCTCCACGTACCGGTCCAGGACCACGTCCAGCACGTCGTAGTCCGGCAGCGAGTCGGTGTCGACCTGGCCCGGCCGCAGCTCCGCGCTCGGCGGCTTGACGATGGAGTTCTCCGGGATCGGCGGAACCTGACCGCGCTCGGCGGCGGCCGCGTTACGCCACTTCGCCAGCTCCCACACCTTGGTCTTGAAGACGTCCTTGATCGGCGCGAAGCCGCCCACCGCGTCCCCGTAGAGCGTCGAATAGCCGCACGCCAGCTCGGACTTGTTGCCCGGGGCCAGCACCAGGTGGCCCTCCTGGTTGGAGATCCCCATCAGCGTCGTACCGCGCAGCCGCGCCTGGAGGTTCTCCTCGGCCAGCCCCGACAGATGCAGTGAGGCCATGAAGGCGTCGAACATCGGGCCGATCGGCACGGTCCGGAAGTTCAGCCCGGTGCGCCGCGCCAGCTCGGCCGCGTCGCCCTTGGAGTGATCGGAGGAGTAGCGGGACGGCATCGACACCCCGTACACGTGCTGCGCGCCGATCGCGTCACACGCGATGGCCGCCACCAGCGCCGAGTCGATACCGCCGGAGAGCCCGACCAGAACGCTGCGGAAACCGTTCTTCGTGAGATAGGCGCGCAGCCCCACGACCAGTGCCGTGTAGATCTCCTCGTCGTCACCCAGCCGTGGCGCCTGCTCCCCGGGCACCTGCGGCTCGTACGGAGCAAGCGGCTCCGCCGAGATCGTCCGGTGTTCGATGACCAGGCCGTCGTCCACCGTGCCCGAGGGGACCGCGCCGGCGGCGGGCAGTTCCAGGTCGACCAGTACGCAGCCCTCCTCGAACTGCGGCGCACGGGTGATCACTTCGCCCTCGGCCGACACCACGATCGAGTCGCCGTCGAAGACCAACTCGTCCTGCCCGCCGGTCATCGCGAGGTACGCGAGCGTGCAGCCCGCCTCCTGCGCGCGCTTGCGCACCAGGTCGAGCCGGGTGTCGTCCTTGGCGACCTCGTACGGGGAGGCGTTGACGGACAGCAGCAGCCCGGCCCCGGCGGTACGGGTGGCGGGCACCCGCCCGCCGTCCTGCCACAGGTCCTCGCAGATCGCCAGCGCCACGTCGATGCCGTGCACCCGGATCACCGGCAGCGTGTCGCCGGGCACGAAGTAGCGGAACTCGTCGAACACGCCGTAGTTGGGCAGGTGGTGTTTGGCGAACGACAGCACCACGCCGCCGCGGTGCAGCACCGCCGCCGCGTTCTGCGGCGCGCCCGCCGGCTGGCCGTACCGCGGCTCGGCCTTCTCGCTGCGGTCCAGGTAGCCCACCACCACCGGGACCTCGCCGAGCCCCTCGGCGGCGAGCCGGGCTGCCAGCGCGGTCAGCGCGGAGCGAGACGCCTCCACGAACGACGCGCGCAGCGCGAGGTCCTCGACCGGGTAACCGGTCAGCGCCATCTCCGGGAAGGCGACCAGATGCGCTCCCTGGTCGGCCGCGTGCCGGGTCCAGCGCACTATCGCGTCCGAGTTGCCGGAGATGTCACCGACGCAGGAGTCGATCTGATTGAGGGCGAGACGAAGTTGAGGCACGGCCCCAGCGTAATCGTCTGATCGACGCTATGGGGCCCGCGGGGCGCGTCGGCTGGCTCACACCCCGCGGGCCCAGGGCGGCTACCGCCGGTAGCCCAGTAGCGCCATCATGCCGCTCTCCGCGTGGTAGACGTTGTGGCAGTGGATCATCCACAACCCCGGATTGTCCGCGTCGAACTCGACGTCCAGGGTCTGCCGGGGCAGCACTATCGCGGTGTCCTTGCGCGGTCCGCCGTTGGGCAGGGCGAAGGCGTGCCCGTGCAGATGGACCGGATGCCACATGGCGGTGTCGTTGCGGAACGACAGCCGCACGCGGTCGCCGGAGCGCACCGGAATCCGTCGCGCGGGGTCATACCTCTCCCCGTTGAAGCCCCAGTCGTACTTCGTCATACCGCCGGTCAGACGCAGCGCGACGGTGGTGTCCGGCCGTTTGGCGGGCAGCGCCACGCAGGGCGCGGCGCGCAACCTCGCGGCGGTCAGCGGTGGCCGGTCCAGTTCCGCCGGGCGGGCGTCCTTCCCGGGCGCCTCCCCGGCGGCGGTGCGCAGCACGGCCCGCGCTACCGCGTTCTTTCCCTCCGCCAGCGCGACCAGCGGGAACACCCCGTCGCCCGCGGTGAGCAGGACGTCGTAGCGCTCGCCCATACCCAGCAGCAGCGAGTCCGCCGTGGTGTGGGCGACCGGCAGGCCGTCGGCGTGGGTGACGGTCATGCGGTGACCGCCGAGGGCGACGCGGAAGGCGGTGTCGCCGCCCGCGTTGATGATCCGGATGCGCAGCCGCTCGCCCGGCTTGGCGGTGAAGGTCTGCGGGTCGTCCGCGGTACGGCCGTTGACCAGGTAGTACGGGTACGCGACATCGCCCGCGTCGCCGCCGAGCAGGCCGCTGGTCGCCCCCATCAGCATGCGGCTCGGGCCGGGAGCGGAGAAGCCCATGGCGCCCATCCCCGGCATGTCGGACATGCCGTCGCGGTCATCGCCGCCGGATCCGTGACCGCCAGTGCCGCCATGCCCGCCGTTGCCGGGGCCGCCGGGGCCGCCGGAGCCGTGGCCGCCGTGCGTCCCCGACGACATCCCGCCGGACAACTCGCCGAGCACGGCGTCCGGCGTGGAACCGTCCACGCCGTCGACCCAGTCGTCCAGCATGACCACCCACTCCCTGTCGTACCGGAGCGGTTCCTTGGGGTCCTCGACGATGAGCGGCGCGTACAGGCCGCGGTCCTGCTGCACGCCGGTGTGCGGGTGCAGCCAGTACGTGCCCGGGTGCGGCACCGTGAAGCGGTAGGCGAACCCGGCGCCGGGGGCGACCGCCCGCTGGGTGACGTCGGGGACGCCGTCCATGTCGTTGCGTAGCGTCAGCCCGTGCCAGTGCGCCGTGGTGGGCTCGGGAAGGTGGTTGACCAGCAGGGCCTCAAGGCTGTCGCCCGCGGTGACGCGGATCTCCCGGCCGGGGAGTTGACCGCCGTAGCTCCAGCTGCGGACCTTCGGGCCGCCCAGGTCCAGCGTCGACTCGGTTGCGGTGAGCCGGACTTGGCGCAGCGGACCGCTGCCGCGCCGCCGCTCGGCGGCGGCGACCTGCGGGCCGTCAGGGGAGACGAATCCGTCGGCCGACGGGCCGTGCCGCCCCGGGCCGGAGGACGAGCAGGCGGCGAGCAGCCCGGTTCCGGCCAGGCCGAGACCCGCGCCGAGCATGGCGCGGCGGGTGTACGTGCGCATGGGGAGTGCACCTCGTGGTGTCGATGGATGTGCATACGGGTGGTGGCATGCGGCCGCGCGGAAGCGGCCGATGGCGGGACCTATATGCGCGACACCGACAGACGGGCGAGGGACAGCGATATGCGCGGCGGCGGCACGGGCCGCGCCCCCGCGAGACGTGTGCGCAGCGCGGCCAGTGCGACGCCCGCACCCGTCTCGGCCAACTCCAGCGCCAGCCCGAGGGCGGCGAGCAGCCCGCTGCCCCACGCGCCGAGCACGGCGAGGCAGACCGACAACGGGTCCATGGAATGGGCGGGTTGAGGGTGCCGAACGTGACCGGGGGAGGGCGCCTGCGCGGCCGGGGCCGCGGTGGACGGCGGCGCGGGGCGCCCGTGGGCAGCGACCGGTGCCGCCAGATCCGTCTCGGCCGTCGGGTCCGTCTCAGCGGCCGGGGCCGACGCCGCCGTCGGACCGGACTCCGCCGCCGCGGACATCCCCGGCATTGCGGGCATCGCTGGGTGCCCGATGGTGTGCATGGTGAAGATCCCGAACAGCAGGGCGGCGAACAGCAGCAGTCGGCGGAGCATCGCACACCCCCCTGGTGTCTCCTGGGTAACTCCTGCCACGCGGGCAGCACCTTCGACAAAGAACCCTACACACCGCCACTGACAACGGCTCAGTCCCGGAATGCGTCCCTCGCGCCACCGCCCGACGATGGAGCCAGAGCGCGACGAACGGACCTCCATGGCGCCAACCCCGCACCGCCGCCGACGGCCGGGCCGCGACCGCCCTGCCCCGGTCCTGGTGACGTCCGTGCCGTTGCTGCTCGGAGCCGCCGCCTACACCGCCTGGGTGCTGGAAGTCGTCCTCGCCACCGGGCTCGACCCGCTCCGGGCGTATCTCAGCGAACTGGCCGCCGTGGACCAACCGCTCGGTGGCCTGTTCCGTGCCACCGACCTGCTGGCGGGCCTCGCCGTGCTCATCGGATCGTGCTGCGCGCTCCTGTTGCTGCCGCGCCGCCGCTGGGCCACCACGGGCTGGGCCGCACTGGCGGTGTTCGGCGCCGCCACCTCGGTGGACTCGCGGCTGCCGCTGAGCTGCGCCCCGACCCGGGACGAGAGCTGCGCCGCCCGCGAGACGGCGGGGCTGGTCCCCGCCACGCATACCGCGCATGCGGTGAGCAGCACGACCGCCGTGCTCGCCGCCCTCACCGCGCTGGTGACGTTCACCCATGCGGCCCGGCGGTACGGCTGGCCGCTCCCGCTGCGCACTCTCGGACCACCGCTGGTCTGCGCCGAACTGGCCGCCACCGCATGGGCGTTGGGCGCCACGGCCGCTTTCCAGACCGGGCGCGGCACCTGGTCGCTGGGGGCGGGGCAGCGGCTCCAGACGCTGCTGGTCGCCGTCTGGATCGGCGCGCTGGCCGTCTCCGTGTCCCGCCAACAGACACCTCCGCCGTCCTGCCAACCGACACCCCCGCCGCCATGACCGCCCGCGCCAACCCCGTGCCGGGCGCCGCGCCGCCCGGCTGGATCCTGCGCGTCGGAGGCGTGCCGCTGCACGTACTGCGCGAGGGCGCGGGACCGGTCTGCGTGCTCAGTGGTGGGCTGGGGCTGAGCTGGTTCGACTGGGACGCGGTGATCCCACTGCTCACCCCGCACCGCACGGTGGTGCGGTTCGACCGCCCCGGCTACGGGCTCAGCGCCCCGCCGGTCGTGGCGCCCACCGCCGCCACCGAGGCGGAACGGATCCGGCGGGTGCTGGACGCGCTCGGGTTGCACGGACCGTGCACCGTCGCCGGGCACTCGCTGGCGGGCTTCCACGCCGAGGCCTTCGCCCGGCTCTACCCCGAGCGCACCGCCGCCCTGCTGCTGGTGGACGCCAGTGTCGAGGAGGCACCCCGCACGCCCACGGCCAGCGGGCTGCGCACCGCCGCCGCCCGGGCACTGGCCACCGCGCTGACCGCCGCCGCCGTACCGTACGCACTCGGGCCGACCGGACGCCGACTGCTGTGGAGCGCCACCACGCTGGACGGCCGCGACCCGGCCCCCACGCCACTGGTGCGGCGTACCTACCGCACCGGCCGGATGCTGCGCGCCGCCCTGCTGGAGAACACCCGCTACCCGGACATGGCTGACGAGATCCGCGAGCTGCGCGCCCGCCGGCCACTGCCCGCGGTACCGGTGACCGTGCTGGCCGCGTACGACGGCAGTGGCTCGCGCCGGGCGCTGCACTGGCTGCGACGGCAGCTGTTGCTGGCCAACGTGCTCGGCGCCCGGTTCAAGATCGTCACTCCGTCGGGGCACCTGATCATGATCGACCGGCCGCGGGCGGTGGCCTCCGCACTGCTCGACCCGGGAATTCCCCTGGGGAGGGTGCGTACCTGAAGTGCCGGTGCGTGTTCCACAATGGCCGTGAGGGCGTGACGCTGCGTGTAACGCGTCGGAAACCCTCCTCGGTGATACTGGTGTGCCCTGGGCAGCGCTCCGCTACAGTGCGCCGATCCCGGCGAGCAAGCCGTCTGACCTGCCCGTCCGACCTGCGAGGATAGAGCCCATGGATAAGCAGCAGGAATTCGTGCTCCGCACGCTGGAGGAGCGCGACATCCGGTTCGTCCGGCTGTGGTTCACCGATGTGCTGGGCTTCCTGAAGTCCGTCGCGGTGGCGCCCGCCGAGCTTGAGCAGGCGTTTGACGAGGGCATCGGCTTCGATGGATCCGCGATCGAGGGCTTCGCCCGGGTCTACGAGTCCGACATGCTGGCCAAGCCCGATCCGGGGACCTTCCAGATCCTGCCGTGGCGCGCCGAGTCCCCCGGCACGGCCCGGATGTTCTGCGACATCCTCATGCCGGACGGCTCCCCGTCGTACGCGGACCCGCGCTACGTGCTCAAGCGGACCCTGTCCAAGACCTCCGACCTCGGGTTCACCTTCTACACCCACCCGGAGATCGAGTTCTTCCTGCTGAAGGACAAGCCGTCGGACGGCACCCCGCCGACCCCCGCCGACTCCTCGGGCTACTTCGACCACACCCCGCAGCACGTCGGCCAGGACTTCCGGCGACAGGCCATCACCATGCTGGAGTCCATGGGCATCTCGGTGGAGTTCTCCCACCACGAGGGTGCGCCCGGCCAGCAGGAGATCGACCTGCGGTACGCGGACGCGCTGTCCACGGCCGACAACATCATGACGTTCCGGCTGGTGATGAAGCAGGTCGCGCTGGAGCAGGGGGTGCAGGCCACCTTCATGCCCAAGCCGTTCTCCGAGTACCCCGGTTCCGGGATGCACACCCACCTGTCCCTCTTCGAGGGCGACCGCAACGCGTTCCACGAGTCCGGCGCCGAGTACCAACTGTCCAAGGTGGGGCGCTCGTTCATCGCCGGACTGCTGCACCACGCCGGTGAGATCTCCGCGGTCACCAACCAGTGGGTCAACTCCTACAAGCGCATCTGGGGCGGTTCCCAGCGCACCGCGGGCGCGGGCGGCGAGGCGCCCTCGTACATCTGCTGGGGCCACAACAACCGCTCCGCCCTGATCCGTGTCCCGATGTACAAGCCCGGCAAGACCGTCTCCACCCGCGTCGAGGTCCGCTCCATCGACTCCGGCGCCAACCCCTACCTGACCTACGCGGTGCTGCTGGCCGCCGGTCTCAAGGGAGTTGAGGAGGGCTACGAGCTCCCGGCGGGCGCCGACGACGACGTCTGGGCCCTCTCCGACGCCGAACGCCGCGCCCTGGGCATCGAACCCCTCCCGCAGAACCTCGGCGAGGCCATCACCCTGATGGAACGCAGCGAACTCGTCGCCGAGACACTCGGGGAGCATGTCTTCGACTTCTTCCTCCGCAACAAGAAGCAGGAGTGGGAGGAGTACCGGTCGGAGGTCACCCCGTTCGAACTGCGCAACCTGCTGCCGGTGCTGTAGGGGCAGGTCAGAGAGGCTTTGGTGGTGCAGTGACGTTCCGGGCCAGCGGTGGCGAGCCGCTGGCCCGGAGCCGTTTCACGGGGCTGGGCCGTCTGTGGGCCGTCGAGCAGCGGATCGGCGGCCTCGTAACCGTCGTGCGCGGCTTCCGAGTGCGGCTCGCGCGGCGCCGCTGTCCGGCAGGGCCGCCGACAACGTTGCACGCCCGATCTACGACTTCTTGATAGGGCCGATCCCCACGGCTCCCCCGAATGCCTGACATCGACGCCCAGGCCCCAGGGGCACCCTGCTCACGGTAGCTTCCTGCCATTAGAGGCGAGGGGTGGAGAAGCCGGTGGAAGAGCGTTCAACAGCAGGTCCATTTACGCCCGTTGTGCGGGCTGCCATGGGCCTGCTGGGTGCAGGGTCCTTCGGGACTGGGGTGTGTGCGGTATTCGCAACCGACAACGGGACCGGAACGGGCGTGCTGCTCGCTTTTGGCGGGGTCTTACTCGTTCTTGCTCTGTTCGGTAACCGCGTTGAGAGCTTCGAGCTCGGCGGGGCCAACCTCAAGTTGCGCGCCGCAGCGGCGGAGAGACTTGCGCTGGCGGAGGAGTCCGAGCGCTGGGGAGACACGACGACGGCAGAACAGCTCCGTGCGGAGGCGCAAGCTCTGCTGGAGGCTGCAGGGCCCATCGCGGAGCGCTACTGGTCCCTGCGTCATTCAATGCGCCCGGGTCGAGAGCGCACCCTCGCAATGGAACAGCTGGTCTCCCGGGCCCGGCGGCTTCCGGAAGAGCGGCCGTTCGAGCCGACCGAGGTCGTGCGTTGGCTGCGCGAGGGGACCGATGGGGAACGTGTCATTGCCTTGGCCATGATGCAGGCTAGCCGTGAACTGCGGAATTTTGAGGCCGTGGTCGCGGCCATCGAGGACTCGCACAGCGCATTCGAGCAGTACCACGCTGTGCTTCTCGCCAAGCTCATGGTTGATGATCTCAACACCGCGCAGCTCAGACGGCTTGCCGAGACGCTTCGGTCTCAGCAAGGTCATCGCTTTCAACGGGACACTGACCGTTGGGAGCTCAGCGAGGACATCCTCCGGCGTGTGGAACAACGCGTCGGCACTCTGTGAGCGCGGGCCCTTGTCCTGGCTTCCACCTCCGGGTCTCGGGGGTCGACGGCCACTGGCTGTCGACCCCGAGGACGTTTACTCGCCCAGCGCCGGATCGATGGCGGCGTACATGCTGTCCACGGCCTTTCGGGTGCGCCCTTCGCTGCTCGGCATCAGGTGCGTGTAGACCCGGAGGGTGAAGCCTGGATCGCCGTGGCCGAGGTAGTGGCTCTGGAGGGCCGACGCTCGCTCCCGATGACGAACTGGCCGCCATCTGGCGGGCTACCTCCGGCGAGCGCTTCCAGAACTACCAGGCGCGATTCACGGTTCTCAACCAGGCCCGCGTCGCCAGGGAATGGCTCGAGCATCTGCTTATCGGTGGCAGCTCTCTGGACGGTGGATGCTCGTCGGTCTGGCGCAGCTGGGCAGGCAGCCGACGTCGGGTGCGGACCTGGACATCTGACGGCCATGCTGCACGACCTGGGGCTGGACTTCCTTCGCTGTCAACACCTACGTATGTGCGAGCGGGGGCCTACCTCACCTTCGGGCTCATCGCCCTCTCCACCGAGGGCCGATGACAGTCGGGCAGCACCCCTGGCTCTCAGGTGCTTCGTCCCCCGTCGCATCCGCTGGCGCAGGCCGAGGATCTCCAGGTGCCGTGCCCTAGTCAACGGGTCACCATCGTGGCTTGCTGTGGTCGACGGCAACGACCCTGGCGGTGGCTAAGGCGGCGGGGGTGCAGCGAGACATAGGCGTGCCTGATCGGTCGACGCGCCCGTTGTCGTGGCTGACTGTCGTCGGCTGACATCGAAGCTCCCCACCCGGTGATTCCCAAGCTCAGAGCTCCTCCACCCGACCGTTCACACAGAACAGGAGCCATTCGAGCCAGTCCGCCGTGACCCCCAGCCGCGTGGCCCAGCCGTGCATGGTGCTTACGTACGTGGCGTACCGCGTAGGCCAATGGCGCGTGCCAGCTGCCTTCCAGCTGTACCAGCCCAGGGCGTTCAGGGAGCGAAAGACCCGGGCGTCGAGGATCAGGGCCCGCTCGCACTCGGAGTCGCGGGCGTCGACTGCGGCGAACCACTTGGTGAAGAAGGGGCGCCCTACCCCGTTGAGTGCGAACTGGCTGTAGGCACTGCTCAGTTCGCCATCTTGGATGGACTGCCGCGTCGTTTCGAGGACTTGAGACATGCGGGTGTCCGACAGGGCACGGCAGGTGTAGCGCGGGCCCCGGCCGTTGCTGGTCCCTGAGCCCCAGATCATGACGGCGACGAACAGATCCCGTAGGCCGTCAGGATCGCCGCCAGCGCGTTCTCGTAGCGCGGTCAGGTCGCCGCGACTGATGAGGCGGTCGCCTCGTTGCCCAGTGGAGCACTCGGCACCAAGGCTCAGGACGTGCGCAGCGCCGTGCGGCTCCAGCCAGGGGCGCCACGTCTCTGGGCGGAAGCGCACCGGCTCCTGAGGGCATTCGCCGTAACGGTCCACCAGCCGTCGCAGCTTTTCCATGAGGCGCCCCCTATGCCGTCACGTCGGCCTGCCATCGTGCGGCAGCCTACGGGTGAGGCGCGGAGGAAGCGCACGAGTCGCCGTAACCGAAACCGAGCTGTCACCAGCCGCAGCCCTCTGCCCGGAGGCGCCGCTCCGGGCCGTCTCTGGGCCGTGAAGCGCCGCTCAACGCTGACAGCACTGACAACCACCGACAGCTCCGCCGCAGGTCGGAGCACCGCCAGCCCAGAAACCCCAGTCCACCACCATTGGCTCTGACTCCGAGCCGTCATAAATGCAGTGGCTTCGGCGGCTCGGAGCAATAAGACTCCCTGGTCATGAGCTTGGTATCCCACTGGCCTCTTGCCGGGCTGCGGTTGGCCACTCCGCGGTTGGAACTGCGACTGCCGAACTCGGACGAGCTCGCCGCGCTGGCTTCCTTGGCTGCCGACGGCATCCACGACCCATCGGTGCAGCCCTTTACCGCGGCATGGACGGATGTCCCGCCCGGGCAAAGAGCTCAAGCCACCATGCAGTATCACTGGCGCTGCTGGGCTGCGTGGAAGCCGGAGGACTGGGAGCTGAACCTGGCGGTCGTGCGAGACGGCGTCGTCATGGGCATGCAGGCCCTCATCGCGCGGGACTTCGCCACATGCCGTGAGGTAGGGACCGGCTCGTGGCTCGGCAGGGCGCATCACGGCCAGGGCGTGGGTACAGAGATGCGCGCAGCGGTTCTCTACCTGGCGTTCGCTGGCCTCGGAGCACGGGATGCCGTCTCGTCGGCGTTCACGGACAACGCTGCCTCGCTAGGGGTATCGCGCAAGCTGGGCTACAGCGAGGATGGGATCGATCGTCACGCCGTACGCGGCAAACCCGCCGTGCTACGCAGACTCCGTCTCACGGCCGAACAGTGGGAGCAACGCCAAGCAGTCCCGGTGAAGATCGAAGGTCTGCGGGAGTGCCTGCCGTGGTTTGGCCTGGATGAGCAGGTTGACATCCACGAGTGACTTCAACGGGCTTCAGTATCTGGAGAGCCGCCGGACCGAACCCCTAAAGCGGCGCTCATCGTCCCGCGTGTCTCAGTGGGGCCGTCCCTGGGCCGTCCGACGACGTCCGGCAGGGACCAACAACGACAACCAAGGACGACCTGATGGCTGCTCACAGTGGCGTCTAGAACCATCGCCCGAGGTACCCACCGCGCCGCATAACTTTCTCCGCAACAAGAAGCAGGAGTGGGAGGAGTACCGGTCGGAGGTCACCCCGTTCGAACTGCGCAACCTGCTGCCGGTGCTGTAGGGGCAGGCCGTAGCCGGGTTTCTCGGCCGTAGCGGCTACCGGAGACAGCAGTCCGGGCCGGTACGGGGCCGTCCCGCTACCGCGGCATTCGGATCGAGTCGAGCGGCTGTCCTCTTCGGGGATGGCCGCTCGGCGTTTGGCGCGCACCGCTCTTGTGAGGGATACCGGCAAACCGCTCGTGCGGGGGATCTTCACGCGGCTGGTGGATGGGACTCTGTGACCGTCGAGAAGACCGTCGAAGGGGAACGTGATGATCCACCGTCCAGGAATCCGCCTGCTCAGTGTCGCCACCGCCGCCGCGGGCGCCGCCGCGCTGCTGTCCGCCTGCTCCGGGCTGGCGCCGGACCAGCACCGCGAGGTCAGCTACGGGGTGAGCGCCCCGGTGCACAGGCTGGTCATCGAGGGCCACACCGGGGACGTACGGGTGACGGGTGGCGGCTCCACGGTCAGCGTGACCGAGAGACAGAACTACAAGAGCGCCCCGCCGCACACCACGCACACCACCACCGACGGCACGCTGACCCTCGGCTACGACTGCCATGACTGCGGGGTCGACTACGACGTGCGGGTTCCGACCGGTACGACGGTCGCCGTCACCGCGAACACGGGCGATGTGTCGATCACCTCGATAGGCGGCCCGGTGACGGCGAGTACCGACACCGGAACCGTCACCGGCGACCAACTCGCCACCAGCCAGGCGCACCTGACGTCCGAGACCGGCGATGTGCGGGCGACGTTCACCCACGCCCCGGCCACCGTCTACGCCACCTCCCAGACCGGCAGCGTCGAGGTCACCGTCCCGCGCGGCACGCCGTACGCGGTCCAGGCCAGCTCGCAGACCGGAAAGGTCCACATCGGCGTCCCACGGGCCGACAACAACTCGCACACCATCACGGCGAAGGCCGAGACCGGCGACGTGACGGTCCGTACGGGGTGAACCGCCGCTTGCGTGCGGGGAGTTGACGGCAGCGAATGCCGCCGTGCCGCCTTCGGCGCTGGCCATCGGCCTCGCGCCGCTCACGGCGGTAGTGGCTGTGCTGTCCGTGCCGCGTCGCAGCATGCCCTCGATCGTGACCCTCGCGTTCGCCGCCGTGATCACCGAGGCGCTGTCCGTCCACGGCCTCCACGCGCAGCCGCCGCGTTCCGCGTGCATGCCGGTCAGGTTCGCGCCGCTGCTCACCAGCGAGTTGATGTACGGGGCGGGGGAGTTGCCGATGAACTGGCCGTACCCGTGGTTCTCCAGCACCACCACGATGACGTGGTCGGCGTGCCGGTGGCCGCCCGTGCCGCGGTCAGTGACACGGCGGACGCGGGGGCGGTGAGGGCACGGCGAGACGTACGAAGATCGGTGCTGGGCGCTGCGGGCCTCCGTGTCTGTGGGGGAAGTACCGGGGCTGTGCGTGCGGAGCTCCGTCAGACTGGGAGCGGAGCGCCGTCCGGTCCGTGCTCGGACGGTGAGGATCTGGGGAACGCTATGGATACGGCCGAGGCGGCCGAAGGACGACGGTTACGTACCAGCCGCAGCCCGCGACGGATACGCTCGCGGCGGACACGGCGAACGATCGAAGCGCGCGACGACGGCACCCGCGTCCCGGAGCCACCAGGAGGAGAAGCCCATGCTGGAAGGGCGGCGCAGCAGCACGTTCAGCAAGCTGCTGCGGCACGGGTTCACCGACCCGGACGCGGCCGAGCGGCTGCTCGAAGGCCCGGAGTTGTCGTCGGTGCGCGACGATTCGGTGCTGCTCGACGCGCTGGGAGCGACGGCCGACCCCGATCTGGCGCTGCGCGGTCTGGTGCGGCTGGCCGAGGCGCAGGAGCCCACCGAACGGCACGCGCTGCTGGACACGCTGACCGGATCCAAACCGCTGCGCGACCGGCTGCTCGGGGTGCTCGGCGCCTCCGAGGCGCTCGGCGACCACCTGGCCCGGCACCCGCACGACTGGCACGCGCTGGTGACCTACGAGTCCACCGATCTGCACCCGGGCGTCGAGGAGTTCGAAGCCGGGCTGCGCAAGGGCATGGCGGACGTCGCCCCCGCCACATCAGAGGACGCGCTGCGCGCCGCGTACCGCCGCTGCCTGCTGGCGATCGCCGCCCGCGACGTCTGCGGCACCAGCGACCTCGCCGAGACCGCCGCCGAACTCGCCGACCTGGCCACCGCCACCCTGCGTGCCGCCCTCGCCATCGCCGAGAGCGAGCAGCCCGCTGACGCCGCCGCCTGCCGGCTCGCGGTGATCGCCATGGGCAAGGCGGGCGGCCGGGAGCTGAACTACGAGTCCGACGTCGACGTGATCTTCGTCGCCGAGACCCCGGAAGGCGGCGACGAGGGCAAGGCGCTCCAGGCGGCCACGCGGCTCGCCGCCCGCATGATGCGGGTCTGCTCGGCGACCACCGCCGAGGGCACCATCTGGGAGGTCGACGCCAACCTGCGCCCCGAGGGCAAGAACGGCCCGCTGGTGCGCACCCTCAGCAGCCATCTCGCGTACTACCGGCGGTGGGCCAAGACCTGGGAGTTCCAGGCACTGCTCAAGGCCCGCCCGGTCGCGGGCGACGAGGCCCTGGGCCAGGACTACGTCGACGCGGTGGCACCGATGGTCTGGCAGGCCGCCGAGCGCGAGCACTTCGTCACCGACGTACAGCAGATGCGCCGCCGCGTGGTGGACAACATCCCCGCGGCGCACCTCGACCGCGAGCTCAAACTCGGCCCGGGCGGCCTGCGCGACGTCGAATTCGCCGTACAGCTACTGCAGTTGGTGCACGGCCGCACCGACCCCGCGCTGCGCAGCGGCACCACGCTGACCGCGCTGAGCCAGCTCGCCGAGGGCGGTTACGTGGGCCGCGCCGACGCCGCCGCGCTGGACGCCGCGTACCGGTTCCTGCGCTCGATGGAACACCGCATACAGCTCCACAAGCTGCGCCGCACCCATCTGGTGCCCGAGGACGAGGCCGATCTGCGTCGGCTCGGCAGATCGCTGGGCTTCCGCTCCGACCCGGTGGCCGAACTGCAGCGGGAGTGGCGGCGGCACTCCGTCGAGGTGCGGCGGCTGCACGAGAAGCTGTTCTACCGCCCGCTGCTGGACGCCTTCGCGCAGCTCGAACCCGGTGCCGCCCGGCTCAGCCCGGACGCCGCCCGGCAGCGCCTGGAGGCGCTCGGCTACGCGGACCCGGCCTCCGCGCTGCGCCACCTGGAGGCGCTGGCCTCCGGCGTCAGCCGCAAGGCGGCGATCCAGCGCACCCTGCTGCCGGTGCTGCTCGGCTGGTTCGCCGACTCCGCCGACCCGGACGCCGGTCTGCTGAACTTCCGCAAGGTCTCCGACGCCCTGGGCCGCACCCCGTGGTACCTGCGGCTGCTGCGCGACGAGGGCGCCGCCGCCGAGAACCTGGCCCGGGTGCTTTCCGCCGGTCGGCTCGCCCCCGACCTGCTGCTGCGCGCCCCCGAGGCGGTCGCCCTGCTCGGCGACCCCGAGGGGCTGCGGCCACGCGCCCTGCCCGCCCTGGAGCAGGAGGTGCTGGCCGCCGCCAAGCGTGCCGACACCGCTGAGGCCGCGGTCACCGTGGTGCGCGGGGTGCGCCGCCGCGAGCTGTTCCGTACCGCCGCCGCCGACCTGACCGGCGGCTTCCACCCGGAGGACGATCCGGGCGCCGCCGTGGACGCGGTCGGCACCGCCATCTCCGACCTGACCACCGCCACCCTCGCCGGCGCCCTGCGGGCCGCCGTGGATGCCGTGGGCGCGGGGGAGCCGCTGCCGACCCGGATCGCGGTGATCGGCATGGGCCGCTTCGGCGGGCGCGAGCTGGGCTACGGATCCGACGCGGACGTGCTCTTCGTCCACGATCCGCAGCCGGGCGCCGAGGAGCACGAGGCCGCCAAGGCCGCGCTGAAGGTCGCCAACGAGCTGCGCAGGCTGCTGCAGATCCCCACCACCGACCCGCCGCTGGTGGTGGACGCCGATCTGCGTCCCGAGGGCAAGAGCGGCCCGCTGGTGCGTTCGCTGGCCTCGTACGCCGCGTACTACCGGCGCTGGTCGCTGGTGTGGGAGAGCCACGCGCTGCTGCGCGCCGCACCGGTGGCCGGGGACGCCGAACTGGGCGCTCGGTTCATCGAGCTGATCGACCCGCTGCGCTACCCCGCCGAGGGGCTGGGGGAGGAGGCGGTGCGCGAGATCAGGCGGCTGAAGGCCCGTATGGAGGCCGAGCGGCTGCCGCGCGGCGCCGACCCCACCACGCACACCAAGCTCGGCCGCGGCGGGCTGTCCGACGTGGAATGGACGGTCCAGCTGTTCCAGCTGCGGCACGGCTGGGTCGAGCCCGGCCTGCGCACCACCCGTACCCGCGAGGCGCTGGCCGCCGCGTGCGCGGCCGGTCTGGTCGACGCCGAGGACGCCGCCGTGCTGGACGAGGCGTGGGTACTGGCGACCCGGGTGCGCAACGCGGTCATGCTGGTCCGCGGCCGCCCCGGAGACACCTTCCCCAGTGACGGCCGGGAACTGGCCGCCGTCGGCCGCTACCTCGGGTACGGCCCCGGCCAGGTGGGCGCCATGCTGGACGACTACCGCCGGATCACCAGGAGGGCGCGGGCGGTCGTGGAGCGGCTGTTCTACGAGTACGAGGGGTGAGGCGCCGGTTATCCGACGGCCTTCACCGGCGCCGCTGACACATACCGCGGCAGCCGGTAGGTCAGCCGTCCGTACACCGCGAAGGAGACGGTGAACCCTATGCCGAGGCAGACGACTCCGCCGAGCGCGTCCAGCCAGAAGTGGTTGGCGGTGGAGATGATCACCACGAGCGTCGCCACCGGGTAGAGCACCCCCAGCACCCGTACCCACAGTGGGCGGGCCAGCGTCGCGATGGTGATGCCGCACCACAGCGACCAGCCGATGTGCATCGACGGCATCGCCGCGAACTGGTTGGACACATGGGCCAGATCACCTGACGCCATCGAACCCCAGGTGTGGTGCACCGCGACGGTGTCGACGAAACCGGGGCCGCCGTGCATCAGCCGTGGTGGCGCCAACGGGAAGAAGTAGAAGCCCACCAGCGCGATCCCGGTGGTCGCGAAGATGGTGAGCCGGGCCGACGCGTACCGCCCCGGATGTCTGCGGAACAGCCAGACGAGCACCCCGATCGTCATGATGAAGTGCAGCGTCGCGTAGTAGTAGTTCATCCCCACGATCAGCCACGTCACCGAGTTGATGGCGTGGTTGATGTGCTGTTCCACGGCGACGCCGAGGCTCTGCTCCAAGTGCCAGACCTGGAGCGCGTGATGCATCGCGGACTTCTCCTGCTCCGGCACCGCGTTGCGTACCAGCGAGTACACCCAGTAGCTGACGCCGATCAGCGCGATCTCGAACCACAGCCGCGGTCTACGGGGTTTGCGGAACCTGGAGATCAGCGTGTGCCGCACCTCCGTGCGGTGGTCCTCCCGCGCTGCTCCATCGACGTCGATGGAACCGGTGGAGCGCGGAGGGACGGCCGTACGGCCTTCCAGGATCTTCGCTGTCGGTTCCCCCATAGGCGGACAGTCTGCCAGATGCTCTGGAGTCACAGATCATCCCCTGGTCGGGTCTTCGACATCCCCAGTACGCCTCAGGTCCGACTGCCGGTACGGTTCGGACCCGTACGGCCCGGAGGCGACAAATCGGAAGGCGCGCGCGGTCGTGGGAACCTACGAGGCCGATTTGATCATGTTCCCATACCGCCGAACGGGTGAAAAAACGGGTGCCGCGGGCGTGGCTCACACACCCCACCACGCCGCCGTGTCGTCAGGCAGCGCCACCCGTCCGCCCGCCGCCCGTACGTCCGCGCTGGCCAGCAGCAGCTGCCCGGGTACCGGCATGGACACAGGACGCCCGGTCAGGTTGACGGTGCACACGAGGCCGCCCTGATCGCTGTCCCGACGGAACGCCAGCACGCCCCCGGGGGCGTCCAGCCAGCTCACCCCGTCTCCCGCGCCCAGCGCCGGATGCCGGGCGCGCACCGCCAGCGCCGAGCGGTAGAACTCCAGCGTCGACCCCGGGTCGCCGGTCTGCGCCTCGACGCTCAGCTTCGCCCAGGACTCCGGCTGCGGCAGCCAACTCGGGCCGCCCGGCAGCGGCCCGAAGCCGTACGGCGGCGCGCTGCCCGACCACGGGATCGGCACCCGGCAGCCGTCCCGGGTACCGTCCTGACCGCTGCCGCGGAAAAAGGCCGGATCCTGCCGTACCTCGTCCGGCAGCTCGGTCACCTCCGGCAGTCCCAACTCCTCACCCTGGTACAGGTACGCGGAGCCGGGCAGCGCCAGCATCAGCAGGGTCGCCGCCCGCGCCCGGCGCAGTCCACGCGCCGGATCGCCCATCGCCAGCCGTGTGGTGTGCCGCACCACGTCGTGGTTGGACAGCACCCAGGTGGCGGGTGCGCCGACCGCGCCCATCGCGGCGAGCGAGTCCTCGATCACCCGGCGCAGCTCCTCCGCGTCCCAACCCGCGGTCAGGTACGCGAAGTTGAACGCCTGGTGCAGCTCGTCCGGGCGCAGGTACAGCGCGCTGCGCCGCACCGTCGGCGTCCACGCCTCGGCCACCGCGATCCGCTCTCCCGGGTAACCGTCCAGGATCCGGCGCCAGTCGCGGTAGATCTCGTGCACGCCGTCCTGGTCGAAGAACGGCAGCACCTGGTTGCCCAGCAGCTTCACCTGCTCGGTGTGCCCGACGTCCGGCAGACCGGGCGCCTTCACCAGCCCGTGCGCCACGTCGACCCGGAAGCCGTCCACCCCGAGGTCCAGCCAGAACCGCAGGATCGACCGGAACTCCTCGCGCACCGCCGGGTGTTCCCAGTTGAAGTCGGGCTGCTGCGGGGCGAACAGATGCAGGTACCACTCGCCGGGCGAGCCGTCCGGTTCCGTCACCCGGGTCCAGGCGGGCCCGCCGAAGATGGACTCCCAGTCGTTCGGCGGCAGTTGGCCGTCCGCGCCCTTGCCGGGACGGAAGTGGAACCGCTGCCGGGTCGCCGAGCCGGGCCCCTCGCGCAGCGCCCGGCGGAACCACTCGTGCTGGTCGGAACAGTGGTTGGGCACCACGTCCACGATCACCCGCAGCCCCAACGCGTGCGCCTCCCGCACCAGGTCGTCGGCGTCGGCGAGGGTGCCGAACGCCGGGTCAACGGCGCGGTAGTCCGCCACGTCGTACCCGCCGTCGGCCTGTGGCGAGGCGTAGAACGGCGACAGCCACACCGCGTCGACGCCCAGCGCCCTCAGATACGGCAACCGGGACCGGACACCGGGCAGATCGCCCGTGCCGTCACCGTCCGAGTCGGCGAAACTACGCGGATACACCTGGTAGATGACCGCGTCACGCCACCAGTCGGAGGGTTGCGCGCGGTCGGAGCGGCGGGGTGACGGGCAGACGGCGTCGGCGAGATGCTGGCTGGTCATGGATTCGGCTGGACCTCCGGGTGGCGCGGCCAGGGGCTACGTCAGTGCGGCGAGGGTACTGCCGTCCGGCAGCCTGCCGCTCAACTCCGGATGGCTGGTGGGCCTGGCGGGCACCACCAGGGTGTGGCCGTCCGAGGCGCCGCCCAGACCACCCGCGGTGATCGAGCCGACCTCCGGACTGCCCGCCGCCACCAGGTACCAGTGTCCGGTGGGGGACTTCCACAGCACGCCCGACAGCACACCCGGCGCCATCGGGCCGCAGGCCGCGGTGGACCGCCCGTGCGCGGCGATGGTGGCCGGGGTGCCCGGCGCGGTGCCGGGCGGCACGAACTGCACCGAGACGTGGTCGGCGCCGGACCAGGAGTCTGCCCGCGTGCACAGCCAGTTCGCGGTACCGGCGTCGTCCGGCAGCCGTTGGTCGGCGAACTGCCAGTTCCCCACGGTACGTACGCCCTGACCGCGGTCCGCGGCGAGTCGGCAGGCGGCGTGTGCCCAGTCGCCCAGCGCCTGCGCGTCGTCGGCCTCGCCCTGCCTGGCGCCGGGCCCGGCGGCATGGGTGAGATGGGCGGGGATCAGCTCCGCCAGGTCGGTCAGCAGGAACGGCTGCTGGTCGGGGGCGTTCGCGCTGGGGGTGAACTGCATCGCGGTCCACGAGGAGTCGGCGGTGCCGCACGAGCCGTCGCCGGCGGGCACCGGCACCGGGTCGGTGACACCGTCCGACGAGCGCTTCAGCGGCCGTGGCGCCGCATCCGGTTTGAGCAGGTTCCGCAACTGCGTGCGGTCGATCCACGGGGCGGTCAGATAGCGGGCGTTGCCGTCCGTGGACCTGGCGACCACCACCGCCGACGCGTTCGCCGCGGACGCCCCGTCGACCCGGGCGAAGTCCAGCACCGGCGCACCGCCGCCGTCCGCGGGCTCGGCGTACCGCACCAGCCGCAGCCCGTCGTAGAGCAGCACCACGCCCGCGCCGTCCACGTCCCCCGCGAACAGCAGCTGCGGCGCGGTGACCGGCGGAGTCTGCGCGGTGCCCGGGGTGGCGGACACGCGTACCGCGGAACCCGGCCGCGCCCACACGTCGAGCGCGCGCTGCAGCAGTCCCCGGTCGTCGGTGCGGTCGCCGCGGGCGGGCCAGGACGCGAAGTCCAGCCGGGAGGTGCGGGTCCAGGCGCCGGCGTCCGCGCGCACCACCGACGCCGGGTTCAACATCCGGTTGAGCGCGGCCTGTTGCGGCCCCAGCGGCCCGGCCGCCCCGAAACCGCTGCCGCCGCCGTCTCCCGGCACGCCGAGCAGCGCGGCGGCGACGGTCGCCGCCGCGGCGATCGCCGCACCGGCCCGGGCGTGCTGCCGCCTGCGCATCAGGTCGGTCGGCCGGGCGTGCACCACACAGGGGTCGAACTCGCTGTCGGCCAGCGTGCGGAAGTCCACCGTCCGGGCGGCGGTGGACGCGTCGTGCACGGCCTTGCGCGGCCCGGCCACCCCGGCCGCCGCCAGCAGCGCCGCGGTCCGCTCCTCGTCCAGGCCCTCGACGGCGCGCAGCGCGTACGCGGCCCGGGCCGGGGCGTCCAGCTCGGACAGGGCGCGGTCCAGATCGAGGTCGTCCAGGTCGCCGGTGCGCGGGAACAGCCGCAGCCCGATCACCTGCGGTGGCAGCGGAGCGGCCACCAGGGCGTTGCGCCCCCAACGCCGCCATCCCGCCTGCCGTTTGCCGTAGGCCAGCGCGCCGCGCAGCACCTCGCCTCGCACCAGGGCGTACGCCGGGTCCTCGCCCTCGGCGGCCCCGGTCACCGGCCGCCGGGTGCGCGGCAGCGCCCGCTGCGCCAGCCGGTGCGCGAGCAGCACCCGTCGGTGCCGCCCGAGGGCGGCGGGCAGCGTGACGTACGCGATCCGCACCAGCCGCGGATAGTGCTCGACCAGCGCCGCCTCGGCGTCGTCCACCTCGACCGGCTCGGCTTCTACGGCGTCGGCCACGGTTGCCTGCTGCGTATCCACGTCCCGTCAAACGAGCCGTCCAGACGTTGGTCACCGTGATCGTTTACCGGGGGGATCGCGTTCCGGCCAGTGCCGGTCCGGCTGACTCGCCGCGGACTCCGGCGGGGGCCGGCGGATGCCCGCCCGCGAGCCCGATGACCAGCGCGGCGAGGTGTCCCACGTCGACGAACCCGGGCGCCCGCCGCAGCAACGGCCGTACGCCGAGGGCCAACAGGCCCGTCACGGCGGCCGCGCGCAGCGCGGGATGCCGGATGCTCGCGGCGTGCCGGGCCACTACGGCGCCCAGGCCGTAACTGGGTCCCACGTCGACCGCCCCGGCCGTTCGCGGTGACGCGCCGACGGCCCGCAGACCGCCGTACACCAGCAGGCTCGCGCCGATGTGCCCCAGCGCGAAGACCCCCGCCGTGCGGCGCGCGCCCCAGGCGGTCTCCGCCCGGCCCAGTGCCCCGACCAGCAGCGCGGCGAACGCCGGGCCCGGCGTCTGCTCGGTGAGGAAGGCGCTGGTCACCAGGGTGTGCCAGTGACCGGCGCGGAGGTTGTCGACGTTGGTGGAATGGGCGCGCAACAACCGCTCGCGTCGCGTGGGGGCCATGCGGCCCACCCCGTACGCGCCGATCCCCAGCGCGCCCGCGTACGTCGCCGTGACCCAGGGCAGACGGGAGCGTGATGACCTCATCGGTCCATCATCGGTGATCTTCGCGGAACCGTTGCCGCCCCGATCGCACTCTCCAGTTGTCGGGAACGGAACCCCAAGTCGCCGCAGGAGGACGCCGAATGACCGTGGAGACCCGCAGACCCCGTTGCCCGCGGCCGAGCACCGCAACGATGATGATGCTGGGCACGCTGGTGTCCCGGGCCACCGGTCTGATCCGCATCATGCTGCAGGGCGCGGCTTTGGGCACCGGGCTGCTGGCGACCACCTACGGCGCCGCCAACTCGGTGCCGACCAGCATCTACTTCCTGCTGATCGGTGGCGCCCTGAACTCCGTGCTGGTGCCACAACTGGTCCGGGCCCGCACCGAACACCCCGACGGCGGGCGGGCGTTCGAGCAGCGGATGGTCACCCTCGTGCTGTGCGTGCTGTCCGCCGGCACCGCGCTCGCCGTGTGGGCGGCGCCGCAGATCGTCAGCGTCTATATGCGGGACACCCCGCACCACCACGAGGCATTCCAACTCACCGTGGTCTTCGCCCGGTTCCTGCTGCCGCAGGTCTTCTTCTACGGGCTGTTCTTCATGCTCGGCCAGGTCCTCAACGCCCGCGGCAGATTCGGGGCGATGACCTGGACCCCGGTTCTGAACAACGTCGTGCTGATCACCATGTTCGGCCTCTACCTGAGCATGGTGGCGGTTCCGGAGGACCCCAGCGACGTCACCCCCGCCGACGTGCGGCTGCTCGGCATCGGCACCACCATCGGCATCGTCCTACAGGCGGTCGCCCTCATCCCGTACGTCCGCGAGTCCGGATTCCGGTTCCGGCCGCGCTTCGACTGGCGGGGGGCCGGGCTGCGCAAGAGCGTGGCGGCGGCCCGCTGGACGCTGCTGTTCCTGCTGGCCAACCAGGTGGCGATGACCGTGGTCAGCAACTACGCCATCGCCGCCGACACCCGGCTGCCGAAGGCGGGCGTGGGCAACACCGCCTACACCTACGCGCAGAGCCTGTGGACGATGCCGCAGTCCATCGTCACCGTCTCCGTCGTCACCGCGCTGCTGCCGCACATGAGCCGCGCGGTCGCCGAACGGCGGCTGGACGACGTACGCCTCGGGCTGTCCCACGCGCTGCGGGTCACCGGGGTGGTCATCGTGCCCGCCGCGTTCTTCTTCGTGGCGTTCGGCCCGCAACTGGCCGAGCTGGCCTTCGCGCACGGCCACGCCACCGCCGCCGAGACCCTGCCCTGCGGCCACATGCTCCAGGCGCTGGGCCTCGGCCTGGTCCCGTTCTCCGCCCAGTACCTGCTGCTGCGAGGCTTCTACGCCTTCGAGGACACTCGCACCCCCTTCTGGACCGCGGTGCTGATCTCCGCGGTGAACATCGCGCTGGCCACCGTCTGCCACTGGCTGCTGCCGGTGCGCTGGGCGGTGACCGGGATGGCGGCCGGGTACGCCCTCTCGTACGGCGTCGGGCTGCTGGTCACCGCCGCGCTGCTGCGCCGCCGCCTGGAGGGGCGGCTGGACGGGAAGCGGCTGCTGCGCACCTACGGCAAGCTCGGCGCCGCCGCGCTGGCCGCGGCCGCCGTGGGGTGGGCGGCCGGGCGCACCGCGTCCGCCACTTCTCCGGTGCTCGAACTGGCCGTGGGCGGTGCGGTGATGGCGGCGCTGTTCCTGTTCATCGCCCGGGTGCTGCGGGTCGCCGAGCTGAACAGCCTTAAGAGCGCGGTGCGTTGACCCGCTGGTCGACCCGCTACCGGGGGGACGGCGAGCGAAGGCCCCGGGAGACCACGGAGGTCCGCTGGTAGTGCTGCATCTCCTCGATGTCGCCGATGTACGGGCGGATCTCCGCGAGGAACCCGCGGAAGTACGGCCCGCCGCGGAACCCCCGCTCGTGCTCCTCCACCGAGGCCCACTCGATGCGCAGCACATAGCGTTCGGGCTCCTCCACACCCTGCATCAGCTCGTAGCCCAGGCACTGCGGGGCCAGATCGAGTTGTTCGGCCGCGGCCGTGTACGCCTTCTCGAAGGCGATGCGGCGCTCGTGGTCCGCGATGCGGTAGCGGATGTACTCGACGATCATCGAGGTCCCCTTCTCGCTGATTCACCCGGGGTCGGCCAGCGCGGTCGGCAAACACTCCCTCATCAGGACGTTACGGCCATCCGCCGCCGCCGTCGCCCGGGCGCGCGGTCCTTTTTGCGGCTGGCACACCAAATAGGCCAGTAAGCTCCGGCGCACGCCCTTGCTCCGGGTGACCGGCATGAACCGGGCCAGGCCACGCCGCCGCCTCCCGGACCAGGCAGAACCGGGTGGCCCGCGGGGCCGGACGTAGATCCGCCGGCCGCGCACCCCGTCCCCGGCGTCGAGGAAGGTGGCGCCGAGCCCGAGTGCCTCGCGCGGCCGCGTCGAGGTCCGTGACACCGATGTCATGGTGGAACTGCTGGGGTTGCTCCGGTCGGCCCCGCGCGGCGGTCGTCGGCCGGCGGCCCGCTGGAAGGCGAGCACCGCGCCGGAGGGGGGGGCGGGCGGGGTGGCCCAGTCACCGCCCCCGGCCCAGCGCGGGTCGGGACGGTTCGCCTCGCCGCCGAGCAACTGCTGGTGGGCGCGGACGAGTTACGTCACGTCGGGACAGTCCGGTACCACGCACTTGCGGGGTTGCCGATCAACGGCTCGCTCCTTCGCGGGGCACCCTCAGCCCCTGGCCTGGGCCGTAGTGGAGGAATCCGAGGTTCCGGTAACGGGGCAAAAAGCGCACAATAGACATGCGGCCCCGCGCCGCGAGGCGCGGTCCAGTTGTGTGCGCAGTGAAGGAGATGAGTCGTATGGCCGACGTCTCACGCCACCACGCAGGTGATCTCTCGCAGCACCCCGATGTGCACGAGATGCGGGAGCGCTACGCCCGCGTGGAAGCCGGGCGGAAGGAGGTGGCCGTTGACGGGCTGGTCCTCCTGGCGGGTCTGTGGTGCGCCATCTCGGCATGGACGGTCCACTTCAACACGACCCGTCCTGACCTCATGATCAACAACCTCATCATCGGCCTCGCCGTCGCCGTGATCGGCCTCGGCCTCACCATGGCACCGGCCCGGATGCAGGGCCTTACCTGGGCCGCGGCCGCGATGGGGATCTGGCTGATCATCTCGCCCTGGGTGGTCACCCGCGCGCCCAACGCCGGAGTGATCTGGAGCAACGTCGTCGTCGGCGCGGTCATCTGCCTGTTGGGCCTGGTAGCCGCAGGGACGGTGATGCGGGGCAAGGAGCCCGTTACGGCTGCACGCTGAGCCAATGGCCGCCCCCGCCCGCGGGGGCGGCCCCTCCGGGCTTAAAGTGACTGCGGGGAAGCGCGGTTGGGCCGGGTGGCGGCTTCCCTGCGCGTCGGTGGGGTGACGGCCCGACGGCCGGTTCCTCCGCCACGCGGTCCCCTGAAACGCGGCGAGGGCCGCCACCCGTGTACGGGCGGCGGCCCTCGCCGTCGTGTCGTCGCGCCGGGACCGAGGGGCTTAGATGTCGAAGAACTGATGCGGCGAAGCGGCCACCTCGGGCGATAGTTCGAGCCGCTGCCGTGAGCAGCGCCGATGCCGTCGTTGGGTGTCGTCATTGGTCATCGTTGGGCGCCGTCGGACGGCCCAGAGACGGCCCAACCGAAACGCTGGGCCCGTTGTCAGTGGCTGCGCCTAGGGTGCAGCTATGCATAAGGGGGCCATCGACCGCGAAGCGGTGCTCAAGACGCTGGACGAGTACGACCGGATGGGACGCGAGGCGTTCCTGGCTGCATACGGCTATGGGGAGGCTCGGTCCTACCTGCTCGTCCACGAGGGCAAGGAATACGACTCCAAGGCCGTGGCGGGCGTGGCGCACCAACACGTCCACGGCAGGGCGCTCAGGCCGGACGAATTCAGCGGGGGACGAGACCACGCGGCCAGGTGGCTCAGGGATCTGGGCTTCCACGTGAAGTCCGTACGCAACCCCGACTGGGCCCGTGATGAGTTGATCCTCGCGTGCGACCTTGTCGCCAAGAACGACTGGCGAGGACTCGACGCGGGCAACCCCAGGGTGGTGGAGCTGTCCCAGCTTCTACAGCTCATGCCCGTACACGCGCAGGCGGATCGCAACGAGACCTTCCGCAACCCCAACGGCGTTGCGCGCAAGACGTTCGACATCGCGACCCGGCACCCCGACTATCGCGGCAAGCCCACCAATGGGGGCGCGTTGGACCGGATAGTCCTGCAAGATTTCCTCGACCGTCCCGCGGAGATGGAGAACTCCGCCCGCCTCCTCCGTGAGGGCATCGCCTCCGGTGAACTGACGGCCGCTGCGCCCGTGAGCGACGATGAGATGGACGACTACAGCGCGCCGGAGGGGCGGCTTCTCCTACGCCAGCACCTTGCTCGTGAGCGAAACAGGGGACTCCGCAAGCGGAAGATTGAGGCAGTTCTCAGGCAAGGGGGGACTCTTGCCTGTGAGGCATGCGGGTTCGACTTTGAGCGGCAGTACGGGGAGCGGGGTGCGGGCTACATCGAATGCCATCACGTAGTGCCGCTCCATGAAGCGGGCGAGGGTCGGACGAAGCTCGCAGACCTTGCCCTTATCTGCGCGAACTGCCACCGCGTGATCCACCGACAGGCACCGTGGCCGACCCCGAAGCAGTTGCGGGAAATAGTCGAAGCGCGGCGATAAGAGCCGCAGAAACACGCTGTTTTTCGGGCGACAGGCCCCGGCGTTTCCGGGGGCCTGTCGCGAGTGTTCTGGTCACGCCAAAGCTTCGGCTACTGCGCTCATGCTTGACGTGATCGCGTCCGCGCCAGCGGCGCGGAGTGCCTCATACTTATGGGGTTTGTTAGCGAAGCCGATGGCCTTCGTGCGGGCGGCATGGGCAGCCTCGATGTCCGTCACAGAATCACCGAGCAGCGCACAATCTTCGGCACGCATGTCGAGTGCTTGAACTGCCCGGCGCACCGAATAAGGGTGGGGCTTCATGCGTTCCGGTTGATGTTCGGGGCGCCCCACGATCACGTGGACATAAGAAAGCAACCCATGTCGGTTGAGAAATGCCCGCACACATTGCTCCGAGTTGTTGCTCACGATGGCTACGCCACGGCCGGAAGCATAAGCCGTCTGAATCGCGCTGCTGGCTCCGCTGGTTGGATCCCCAGCCACCGCTACGGCCTCTATCTCCCTCTCCTGGAGTGTGCGTTCGGTGGCTAGAACCAGTCTCTTGCTGGCTTGCTGTGACAGCCTGAGAATCTCCAGGGGGTCCTCGATTCCCTCCGTCTTCGCGCTGAGCGTCGGGTCGTACTCGGCTACGGCCTGGCTCAACTCACGGGCGACCAACGTTGCCGGTAGGCCGCGGAACACGTGGCAGATGGGCCCGTCAAAGTCGAACAGCACCCCTGACGAGGAGGCGAGTGCCGACGCCAGGCTGTCAGTGCCCGTGTCAGTGCCCATCAGGGTCGTAATCCCTTCCGATGGAGTTCCATACGCTGTCGAACCACATCTGAGCCTGTTCGACTTGTTGCGTACCGCTTGATGGGTCCTGGTCGTTTACCGAGTAGTGAAACAGGGTTGCGTCCACTCCAAGCAGGTCGAAGAAATCTACGGTCTCGCCCTGAATGGTGGCCTTGTTGGGGCGCACCGGATAGTACCCGAAGAATGCGTCTTGCTTGTTGATGACGTATAGCTTGAAAAACTGACTCCCGCTGTGAACTCGGGCCTGAACTTGTGTCTCCTTAACCAGGCCGAGGTGGCCAAGCTCATTTACTGAGTTCATAACCCCGCGAATCGAGCTTGCCGTGATTTCGCGGGCCCGAGTTCGTAGGCGAGGATCATCTTCACAGTCCGCCCGGAGTACCGGGACCGCCTGCGGAACAGACATGTCCGGGACGAGAATCCGAACGCTGACGCTTGCGGGAGTGAGCCGCCCTACTCGGATCTTGTCGAGTGGCTCTTGTAGCGCACCACGAAGGGTTTCGCTGGAAAAGCCAGCAAAGTCGATGGACACGTGCTCCTCAGAGAACGCCTGCTCCACATACGGCCTGAGACCGGCAGGCCGCTCCGTCCGGTTGCGCACGAACACGCCGCTGCCCTTGCGGGACACGACGAGCCCTTCGTCTTCAAGGTCACGTAGCGCCCGCTGAATGGTGGCCCTGGCAAATCCATACAGCGCGGTGAGTTCCTTCTGCGATGGCAACTTGTCGCCAGGCGCCAGCCTCCGGGTGCGGATCGCCGCACCGAGGCTGCTTGCCACCTGCTCGTACGGCGGCCGGTCGTCGTCGGGGTCCAGGGGCTCAGGCACGAAGGTCATGGCTTCGATGCTACGCGGCGAATCCCGAATCAGGACAGCCACCTCAGTCAGGTGTTGACATGGCTAGCCACGTCGCTCTACGTTCTTCCCGTGGCCAACCTGGCTAGCCAGGGCAGTCACCAGCGTAACGCTGCACGTCAGAGTGGTCTTTACGGCTGCTCCCATGCACAGGGCGGGGACGCTGCAATCCCGCTAAAGGCCAGGTGGAACAGGGTTTCGGCCCGTACTGGCGAGGTGGCCCGGTGACCGCGAGCAACGGCCGGAGGGTGGGGACTTGGTCCCCCTTGCAGTGCAACTCCCAGTGAATCGACAGCAGAAGGGCGCTTCTGGTGCTCCGACGACATTGATGGGCGCCGCCGCGGGTCAACCACATGGCGGCGCCTCCTGCCATCGCAGCGGCTAGGGCTGCGGCCGGTTGCCTCCTTCGCCCGTCCGGATCCGCGCACTGCGCGGGGGCCGTACGGGCGGGGGCGTGGGGAGCCGGATGTACCGACTTCAACGGCGCGCGGCCCCGGTGTTGCACCACCGGGGCCGCTGTTTGGGGCCGTTCTTGGTGAAGGGAGCACGACCCGTGAGGGACATCGGTGCACTTCAGGCGGTTGTTACCGCCGATGAGTTCGGCCGCGAGCCGTCGGCCGCGGAGCTGGACGCGATCGAGCGCGAGATGCCGCTGATCACGGCGGAAGTCGAGTTGCTCGACGCGCAGATCATCACTCTTGACCGCACGCCGACCGAGTTGGACGCGCGGCGCATCCGCCGGGCGCGGCGCCGGGTGCTCGCCGAGCGCCGTGCCCTGGCCAACCGCGCGGTCGGCGGGACGGTGCCGGGGGGTGCGGCTTGACAACCGAGCCGAACCGGCCGGGTGTCCCGCCGCTGACCCGCCCGGAGTTGGGCCTTGCCGGGCTCGCCACGCTGGCCGCGGCCGGAGTCGGCGCACTGGGCTTGGCCACCTCCTTCGACGCAGTGTCGGCCGCCGCGCTGCGGTGGGGTTTCGGCGCGCCGTGGATGCTGCCGGTCGGTATCGACCTGGCCATCCCCGTGTTCACCGTGGCCAACCTGCTGCTGATCCGGACGGATATGGCGCTGGCGTGGGTGCGGTTCGTGCCCTGGGTGCTCACGCTGGTCACATGCGGGCTGAACGTCGCAGCCGGCCCCAACCTGTGGGCGAAGCTGGCCCACGGCACCATGCCGCTGCTGTGGGTCGTCTTCTCCGAGGTCGCCGCCCACATCTACGCCGTGCGGATCGGCGCCGCGACCGGGCGCCGGATGGAGAAGATCCGATTCTCCCGCTGGCTGCTGGCCTTCCCCTCCACCTTCGCCCTGTGGCGCCGCATGACGCTATGGGAGGTCACCTCCTACACCACCGCTCTCGCGCTGGAGAAGGAGCGGCAGCTCGCCCGCGCGGAGCTGCGCGAGCAGTACGGGCGCCGCTGGCGCAAGCACACCCCGCGCCGGACACGCGTCCTGCTCAAGCTGGGCGAGCTCGCCCCAGCGAACCAGGAAGCACCGCAGCAAGACGAGCCCGAGCCGCCCAAGCAACCCCAGGACGGGCCCGCGCCGGAGCCCAAGGCGAAGCGGGCCCGACGCCGCAGCACCACTAAGGCCAAGCGGACACCGGCCGAACTGCTAGACAACGCCCGCCAGGTCACGGCCGGTTGGGGCGACACTGAGCTGACCGCGGACCGCATCCGCACCGCGGTGCACGTCTCGCAAGCCAACGCCCGCAAGCTACGCGACGCGCTCAAGGCTGAGCGAGCGGACGCCGCCCCGCTACCGGCCGACGCCGAAGACGAACCCGAAAGCGTCGAGGCGGTGGCCGCCTGATGTCCGCGGCATTCGGCAAGTGCTACGACCCGACCGGCGCCCGCTGGGGGATACCCACATTCCCGTGGCGATTGGCCCCGGACGGCTACGCCACCCGCCGCCAGCTCCGCGCCCGAGGCTTACGGCCGGGCGGACAGCCGGTCGCCGCACAGGTGATGCGGGTCAACCGTCGCTGCGGCGGCACTCAAGTCGCCTTCCTGTACGAGATCAAACGGGCCAAGCCCGTCCGGCCCATGACCTCCCGCAAGTGGGGAGCGCTCGCCTTGGCGATGCTCGCCCGCCGCACCTGCCCGGCCTGCGGCCGAGACGCCGGATACGTCATCCCCACCTCGATCGGGACGTGCGTGGCCTGCGCCTACCCCGACGAACAGCGCGCCGCCTGAACACCCCAACCCTTCCAAGGAGTTCTGTCATGACCAACGACGCCGTGACGTACGAGTGGACCGCGGAACTGCAGGCCAACGGTGCGCCCGCGTGGGCCAAGGGCACGAGCAGCGGGCCGGAGGGCTACACCCCCGATGACGCGCACCGCGACGCCTGCGCCGCACTGGCGGAGCGCGGATTCCGTCACGTGCTGTTCTTCACCATCCGGCCCGCCCAGCACTGACAGATCACATCACGCCACCGCGAGTCGGGGCCCGGTCACGTCCGACCAAAGCAGCGGCCGGGCCCCGATCCCTCCAAAACCATCTGTGGAAGGAAGCTCAGTGAACCACGACGACGAGAACGAACTGTTCAAGCGCCTCGAAGCCGACCTGGCTACCGACTCGGGCGCTGAGGTAGTCGACCTTGGCAAGGCACGGTCGGCCCGTACCGGGTCGCCCGACTCCGTTACCGACTCCTCGGCCGACTCCGAACCGGGTCAGTCGGGTAGCGAGTCGGATGCTCCGGCCAACCGCGTGATGGTCGACCAGCCGACCGCCCCGGCCGGTCCGGGCTACCTGGGTCGGCTGCTCAGCGCGAAGCGCCGTGCGGTCGTCCCGGAGTGGCTGAAGTCCACGGCGGAGTTGAAGACCGCTACCGGCTGGGTGGCGCGCCACTACGCGCACGTCGCCGGGTATCACGGGCTGCGGGCCCCGGTCTACGCCGCCCGCCTCACCCTCCAAGCACCCACCGGCGCCGCCAAGTTCGTCGGCGGCACCCTGCGGTGGATGGCCGACCGCGAGGGCGAGCCCGTCCGAGCCGCCGCCGTGCGACGTGAGGACGCGGCCGAGTACCTGAAGCTGTCGCGGCAGCGGGATGGTCGGGTGCGGCTGCGGACGCTGGTGGCGGTGCTGGCGCTGTTCGTCGGGGTCGGGGCGGCGCTGGCCATCTACGTGCTCGCCCCCGGGTGGCTCCAGGTGGTGTCGGTGGGCGCGGTGGTCATGGCGCTGGGCTACGCGGGCCGTAAGGCGGATGACCCGGTCATCCACCGGGCGGTGGAGCTTCCAAAGGCGACCAAGCTCACCTCTGACATCGTGCTGCGCGCGCTCGGTGCGCTGGGCATCCCGGCCATCAACTCCGCGCAGGCCAAGGGCCGGGACGGGTTCGAGTTCACCGCTCCGATCACCCGCGATGGTCCGGGTTGGCGGGCGGAGGGCAACCTCCCGTACGGCGTGACCGTCACCGACATCATCGAGCGGCGCGAGCGGCTCGCGTCGGGTCTGCGGCGCCCGCTGGGCTGCGTGTGGCCCGAGGCGGTGCCGGACGAGCACACCGGGCACCTGGTGCTGTGGGTGGGGGATCAGGACATGTCCCGCGCCAGCCAGCCCAAGTGGCCGCTGCTCAAGGCCGGTTCGGTGGACCTGTTCAAGCCGGTGGCCTACGGCACCGACCAGCGCGGGCGCTGGGTCGAAGCCACCCTGATGTACATCGCGGGCGTCATTGGCGCCATCCCGCGCATGGGCAAGACCTTCCTGCTCCGCCTGCTGCTGCTGATCGCGGCGCTGGACCCGCGGGCGGAGCTGCACACCTACGACATGAAGGGCACCGGCGACCTGGACCCGGTCGGCAACGCCGTCTCCCACCGGCATGCCGCCGGTGACGATGATGAGTCGATCGTGTACTGCCTGAACGACTGCCGGGCGCTGCGCGAGGAACTGCGGCGGCGCACGAAGGTGATCCGCTCCCTGCCGCGGGACATCTGCCCGGAATCGAAGGTGACCAGCGAGCTGGCCGACAAGCGCTCGCTGGGGCTGCACCCGATCGTGTTCGCGGTGGATGAGTGCCAAGTCCTCTTCGAGCACGCCGAGCACGGCAAGGAGTTCGAGGAGATCATCACCGACCTGGTCAAGCGGGGACCTGCTACCGGCATCGTGGTCCTGCTGGCCACGCAGCGCCCCGACGCCAAGGCGCTGCCCACGGGCATTTCCGCGAACGCGTCGGCCCGCTGGTGCCTGAAGGTCATGGGCCAGTTGGAAAACGACATGGTGCTGGGCACCTCCGCGTACAAGCGGGGTGTGCGGGCGACCATGTTCGCCTGGGCCGACAAGGGCATTCACTACTTCGTCGGTGAAGGCTCCGACGCCCGGATCGTGCGCTCCATCTACGTCGACGGCCGCGACGCCGAAGCCATCGGCGCCCGCGCCCGCACGATGCGCGAGAAGCTCGGGACCCTGTCCGGGCACGCGCTCGGAGAGGAACCCGAGCGCGTGGATGCGGGCTATGACCTGCTCGCCGACATCCTCGCCGTCGTCCCCGCTGACGAGCCGAAGGTGTGGTCCGAGACCGTCGTCGCCCGGCTCGCCGACCTGCGGCCCGAGGTCTACGACGGCTGGGACCCCGAAGCCTTGAGCGCGGCGCTCAAGCCGCAAGGCATCGGCACCATCCAGGTCGGCCGCCGGGTGAACGGCAAGGTCGTCAACCGGCGCGGTATCGACCGCTCCCACATCACCGCAGCGATCGCGGAGCGTGACGGAAAGCGGGACGCGGGCTGACCGTCCGGGGCCGCTAGCGCTAGCGGCACACTCCGCTAACGTTAGCGGCCCCGCTAGCGCCCCAAACCCGCTCTGATCAGGCCGCTAGCGGATAGCGGCCCACCTGCGCAAACCCCGGAAAACCCGCTTTGGAGGGCCGTGATGACCCCTGCCCTGCTTGCTATCACCCTGCTCATAGCCGTAACGCTGTGTTACGTCGCTGTGTGTGCTGCCTCGCCGTTCGGTAACTGCCGCAAGTGCCACGGCTGGGGCTACGCGACCAAGACCGACCGCAAAGGCCGCCTCAAGCGCGGCAAGCCGTGCCGCCGCTGCGACGCCACCGGCAAGCGCATCCGCATAGGCCGCTGGCTGTTCAACCGCGCCGCCCGCATCCACCACGACGGCACCCGCTGAACTCCCCTGCTCCTGCAACCGATCGGAGCACCGTCATGACGCTCACTTTCTCCGCCGTGGCCTTGCTGGGTATCGCGGCGTTCCTCGCCCTGAAGATGCGCTCCGCCAAGGTCGGCGCCGCCGTCGTGCTGTTCCTCTTCGGCTTCTTCGCCGCCCACAGCAGCGCCGCCGGAGCCATCAACGGCATGTGCCAGTCCTTCGCCCACTTCCTCGCCCAACTGCGCGCCTAACCAGGAGGTCCACCGTGAACGAACCCACCCCATTCCGCCGCCCTGCCGGACCCGACACAGCAGCCTTACAGGTCCACCGCCCCGCCCCGGTCACGCCCGCGCACACCGCGCCGCTCGCACCCGTCCAGCCCGGCAACGTCCCGGCCGTGGCGAGCGTGGTCCTGCCGGACGGGCGAGTCGTCACCGGCTACGCCATCGAGTCCGCCAAGCCCGAGCCCGTCACGGTCAAACCCGCCGTCTCTCGTGTGGCGGTGAACGTCGCCCTCGGAGGTATCGGGTTCGGCGCAGTGTGCGGCGGGCTGTTCCTGTTGACCGCGTTCCTCGCTGCCCTGACCGCGTTCATCCACGCGCTCGTCATCCTCGCTGCCGTCAGCTTCGGCGGCTGGGTCGTCGTCCAGGTCTTCGGCCACAGCTCTGGCGGGGGCGGGACGACGGTCAACATCCGCAAGGCCGTCATCAAGCGCAACCACTTCCACGGCTGAGGAGCGCCCATGGACGTCGACCCGAACGAGATCGTCACCGTCGAACTGAGCTGGGACAACGGCGGGTGGCTGCCGGAGACCTACAGCCAGGACATCACCCGCCGGCAACTCGGCGAACTGCTCCTGCAGATCGACGACATGGCAGGCGAAACCGAGTCCACGCAGGAGCGCACCGCATGAGCCGCCGCAACCTGCCCCGCCTGCGCGTCCAGCGCACCATATGGCCCCGCCCAGCCCTGGTCCTGACCGACACACCCCGCCCCGACTGCCGCGAGTGCCACCGTCAGGGCGGCACCGAGCACGACTACGGAGACCCCGAGACGGGCGAGTACGCGGGCTGGACGCACTGGCGCTGTGTCCTGCTGCCGCTCCCGCGTCTGCCTCGATGGCTGCGGCGGGGCGATGGGCGCGACCCGTGGGCTACCGGCGGCTACAGCGACGAACCCCCGTTCTGACCAATCACGGAAGGAATCCCATGTTCGAGATCCGCGTCATCTGCGACCTGACCGACACCGACCGCGTCACCACCGCGCTCAGTAGCACGTTCGCCACCGGCGCCATTCGCCAGTACCCCACCCGCGACGGGCAGCGAACCCGCCTGTACGCCACCGCTGACCACCGCCCCGAGCCGGGACCGTGGCCGACACCGAGGCAGGCATACGCCGACGCCCCGAGCATCGACCAGGAAATCGGGTGGGCGGTCCGCACCACCGCCGAAGCCGAGTGCTTCACCGAGTTGGACCGCGCGTACTACCTCCGCAAAGCCGCGCTGCTGGACCGCATCGCGCTCCTGGACGAGCCCGACGAACCCCGCGACGCCACCGAGACCGCCGAAGCCGCCGCCGTGATGCTGCTCGACACCGACAAGAGCGCAGGCGGCCGGTACCACGGCCGGGGCTACTGGCCCGAACACCCCGCCGCCGAGGCCAACCCCCGCGGCTACGTCCGCCAGGAATACGCCCAGTGGTGGGCCAAGGAAGGCCGTGCCCAACACCGCGCGGCCCTGCTCGCAGCAGGTTGCTGCCCCAACTGCGCCTGGCCCCAGCACCAGTGCACCTGCGCTGACCACCCCGACGCCTGACTACGCCCGGGACGGCCGCCACATCTCGCCAAAGAACCGCGGCCGTCCCGGCTCTCACAGCCCTCATCACAGAACTGGAGACCTCCAGCATGACCCATGCCCCCCGCTCCGCGCTGCTCCGCGCGGCGCTGGACGCTGCCGCCCAAGGGTGGCCTGTCATCCCGCTCCGACCCGGCGGGAAAGTCCCCGCCCTCCACGGTGAGCGCCACTGCCCCCGCACCGGCGAGTGCGCCGACGGGCACCGCACGTTCGAGCAGCGAGCCACCCTCGCCCCCGAGCGCATCGAACGCTGCTGGTCGGCTGGCCCATTCAACGTCGGCATCGCCACCGGCCCCGCCGGGCTGCTGGTCATCGACCTCGACACGCTCAAGCCCAAAGACACAAAGGGCACGCCTGACGGCGTGACGAGCTTCTTGGCGCTCTGCGAGCGCGCCGGACAGCCCGTCCCCACCACCCGCCGCATCCGGACTCCCAGCGGTGGACAGCACCTGTACTTCACCGCCCCGCCCGGCGTCAGGCTGCACAACACCGCGGGGACTCTCGCCCCGAAGATCGACACTCGCGCCTGGGGCGGGCAAGTCGTCGCCCCGGGCAGCGCGACGCCCCACGGCCCGTACACGGTTCTGGACGACTCGCCCGTTGCGGACCTACCCGAATGGCTTCAAAACGCCCTGACGGCCCCGCAGAAGCCAGTGGCGGCCCCGGTCCTGTCGATGCCCACCCGCAGTCGCAGCCGGTACGCCGCCGTCGTCCTCGACCGCGAGGCAGCCACGGTCGCCAGTACGGCCAAAGGCGGCCGTAACGCCGAACTCCTGCGCGCCGTACGAGCGGTGGGCCGGTTCGTGGCCTGGCACGACCTCGACCGCGCCACCGTAGAAGCGGCTTTTCAGGCGGCGGGCGAGACGGCGGGACTGCCAGCGTCCGAGTGCCGCGCCACGATCCGCAGCGCACTGGACTGGTCCATCCGCACCGCCAGGCCCCGGGAGACGGCATGACCACCAGCCCGCCCCGCCGCGCCCTGAAAAGCATCCCGCCCACCCGCGACCGGCCCAGCACCGCCGAAGCGACCGGCGGTACCACCGGCCATAGCGCGCTGAAAGACGCCGCCCGTCAGGGCGTCCGAACTGCTCTGCGCCCTGACCCGCACCCGGCTACCCCGCCCCGCGGGGACGGCCGGACCCCGGTCGCCTGGCTCCACGTCACCGCACCTCCCGACCGGCAAGCGATCCCGTCGGCCACATCGTGGTGCCAGTGCGGCCGGTACCGCACCGCCACCGGCCGCACCAACGTGCTCCGGCTGGTCGAAGCCCACACCGCCCACCGCGAGTACTGCCCGCTCCACAACCCCACCGAGAGGAGGGCCGCATGACCGAGCCGGAAGAACTACCCGCCCCGTCCAACCCCATGGCCGTCGCGCGACGGCTCCTCCCCGACTGGCAGACCCCGGACGGGAACCTGCTGTGCCGACGCTGGCGCGGTTCATGGATGCGGTGGACCGGTACCTGCTGGCGCGAGCTGGACGACCAGCAGATGCGAGCCTCGCTCTATAGGCGGCTGGAGCACGCCACCTACACCGCAGGGACGGACAAGGACGGGCAGCCGGACATCCGCGACTGGGCACCCACGAAGCAGAAGATCAGCAACCTGCTGGACGCGCTGGGCGCAATCACCCTGCTGCCCACCGACGTTGACGCCCCGGCGTGGATCGACCGGCAGGCGGACGAGCATGACCGCAGCCCGATCGTGGCCTGCCGCAACGGGCTACTGCGGATTTGGGATCGTGTTCTGCTGCCGCACGGGCCGGGGTTCTTCAACCTCGTGTCCGTGCCTTACGCCTACGACCCGCAGGCCACCGCCCCAACTTGGGAACGCTTCCTGAGGCAGATCTGGCCCGATGACCAGCCTGCCATCGACGCGTTGCAGGAGTGGTTCGGCTACGTCCTATCTGGCCGCACCGACCAGCAAAAGATCCTGCTCGTCAAGGGCCCGTCGCGGTCCGGGAAGGGCACCATCGCCCGCGTCCTGAAAGAGCTGGTCGGGCGCGAGAACCTCGCCGGGCCCACCCTGGCCGGGCTCGGCAGCAACTTCGGCCTGTCGTCCCTGCTGGGCAAGCCGCTCGCGGTCATCTCTGACGCGCGCCTGTCCGGCAATGACGGCGGACAGGTCGTGGAGCGGCTGCTGACTATCTCCGGTGAAGACACCATCGACATCGACCGCAAGTACCGTGACCCGTGGACGGGCAAGCTGCCCACCCGGCTGATGATCCTCACCAACGAGCTGCCGAACTTCGGCGACTCCTCCGGGGTGATAGCCCGCCGGTTCGTCGTGCTGAACATGACCGTCTCCTGGCTCGGCAAGGAAGACACCGGCCTGACCGACAAGTTGGCAGCGGAGATGCCCGGCATCCTCAACTGGGCACTGGACGGGCTGGCCCGGCTGGAGCACACCGGCCGGATCACCGAACCGCCCTCCAGTCGAGAAGCGGTCATCACCATGCAAGACACAGCCTCCCCGACCAGCGCATTCGTCCGTGAACGCTGCACCACCGGACCCACGTGCAGCGTGCCCGTTGACACGCTGTGGGCGATCTGGCGGGAGTGGGCCGAGGACAACGGCGTGCGCGCCGTCGGCACGAAGCAGGTGTTCGGCCGCAACCTGCAATCCGTCGTGCCTCAGCTTCACCGGACACGGCCCCGAGACCAGTACGGCCGACAGGTGCCCACCTACAACGGGATCACCCTCAACCAGTCCGAACCACATTTGCCTGAGCCGTGACTCATCGCGACTCAACGCCCTGCCGACCCGCTCTGAGTCGCGATGAGTCGCGTCTCAGAGCAATGTGGCTCCAACTCCGGAGGTCGCAGTGAAGCCGCCCCGTGTCCCGGAGGAGACCGATCCCCGCGCCACCCTCCGCGGTGGACTCCCGGACCGGTACCTCACCCCTGACGACATAGCCGAACTGTTCGACGTGCCCAAAGAGACCGTCTACCAGTGGCGTAAGAAGCGCACTGGCCCGCCCGGGTTCCGCATCGGCAAGCACATCCGCTACGACCCCGTCGCCGTAAGCAACTGGACCGCCAAACGTATGGCTGAGGACGCAGCCGCCTAGCACCTGCCGTCATCAAGGGCCGGGTGCAGCCAAGTCGCTGCACCTGGCCCTTTTTCGTGCCCACACTGCCCCTGAGAGGAACTGCTGTGGCAGGCCACATCCAAGACCGTTGGTTCAAAACCGAGACCGGACCCGATGGCAAGACCCGGCGGGTCAAGACTGACCGATACGGCACCGGCATGCGCTACCGCGCCCGGTACGTGGCGCCGGACGGGAGTGAACGCAGCCGCTCATTCCCTGACAAGCAAAAGCGCCTCGCCGAAGCCTGGCTGACGCAGATTGCCGCCGACATGACCCGCGGCCAATACGTTGACCCGTCTGCGGGGAAGGTGACGTTCCAGCAATTCGCCACACAGTGGCTTGCGTCGCAGACCACCGACCCGGCCACCATCGTGGCCATGGAACTCCGGCTTAGGCTGCACGCCTTCCCGCACATCGGGTCGCGTTCACTGAGCGCCTTCCAGCCTGGTCACATCCGCACCTGGGCCCGGACGCTGAAGGACTCTGGCATGGCGTCCTCGTACCAGCGCGTCATCTTCGCGAACGTCTCCGCCGTGTTCGGGGCGGCCATGGACGACGGCATCATTACCAGAAACCCGTGCCGGGCTGGTTCAGTAAGAGCTCCGAAGCCGGACGCCCGGAAGCTCAAGCCGTGGACCCGTGAGCGGGTGCTTGCTGTCCAAGACGGGCTGCCGGAGCAATACGCCACGACTGTGGACGTGGGCGCCGGTTGCGGACTTCGCCAAGGTGAGATCTTCGGACTCGCTGTGGATGAAATCGACTTCCTCGGGGGCGTCGTCCACGTCGTCCGGCAGGTCAAGATGGTCGGCTCGCACCTGGTGTTCGCCCCGCCCAAGGGCGGGAAGCTTCGTGACGTGCCGCTGCCCGACGTGGTGTCGTACGCGCTTGCCGCGCACATCACCAAACGTCCGCCCATTGATGTCACGCTGCCATGGAAGACGCCAGACGGCCCGCCAGTCACCGCACCGCTGATCTTCTACTCGCGCGAGCGGAAAGCGCTGAACCGGAACTACTTCAACATGTACCTGTGGAAGCCCGCGCTGGTCTCCGCGGGCGTCATTCCGGAGCGTCAGCCGGGGGAGAGGTTCAAGCAATCGCGCGAGCACGGCATGCACGCGCTACGGCACTACTACGCGTCTGTGCTGCTGGACGCGGGGGAGAACATCAAGGCCCTGGCTGAGTACCTCGGTCACTCGGACCCCGGCTTCACGCTTCGCACGTACACGCACCTGATGCCCAACAGCCAGGACCGCGCCCGCAAGGCCATCGACGCCGCGTTCGGCGCAGCGGCGGAAGACGACGGCGATGATGGCGAGGTGATGGCCGCCGCCTGACGCTAGCCGCAAAATGGCCGTCGGCCGTGCCCTTCCGGTAGGGGAGGGACACGGCCGACGGCCCACAGACGGCCCAGGTGAGCGGAAATCCGCTCTGACCTGCGACGTTCTTAAATGTCGAAGTACAGCTCGAACTCGTGCGGGTGCGGGCGCAGTTGCATCGGGGCGATTTCGTTGGTGCGCTTGTAGTCGATCCAGGTTTCGATCAGGTCCGAGGTGAATACGCCGCCCTGGAGCAGGTATTCGTGGTCGGCCTCCAGGGCGTCCAGGACGGCCGGGAGGGAGGTCGGGACCTGGGGGACGTTGGCGTGCTCCTCGGGGGCCAGCTCGTAGAGGTCCTTGTCGACCGGCTCGGCGGGCTCGATCTTGTTCTTGATGCCGTCCAGGCCGGCCAGCAGCAGGGCCGAGAAGGCCAGGTACGGGTTGCTGGACGGGTCGGGGGCGCGGAACTCGATGCGCTTGGCCTTGGGGTTGGCGCCGGTGATCGGGATGCGGATGGCGGCGGAGCGGTTGCGCTGCGAGTAGACCAGGTTGACCGGGGCCTCGAAGCCCGGGACCAGGCGGTGGTAGGAGTTCACCGTCGGGTTGGTGAAGGCCAGCAGCGACGGAGCGTGCTTGAGGATGCCGCCGATGTAGTAGCGGGCGGTGTCCGACAGGCCCGCGTAGCCCTGCTCGTCGTAGAACAGGGGCTCGCCCGCGTTCCACAGCGACTGGTGGCAGTGCATACCCGAGCCGTTGTCGCCGAAGATCGGCTTCGGCATGAAGGTCGCGGTCTTGCCGTTGCGCCAGGCCACGTTCTTGACGATGTACTTGAACAGCATCAGGTCGTCGGCGGCGGCCAGCAGCGTGTTGAACTTGTAGTTGATCTCGGCCTGGCCCGCGGTGCCCACCTCGTGGTGCTGGCGCTCGACCTTCAGGCCCGCCTTGTTCAGCTCCAGCGAGATCTCGGCGCGCAGGTCGGCGAAGTGGTCCACCGGCGGGGCTGGGAAGTAGCCGCCCTTGTAGCGGACCTTGTAGCCGCGGTTGTCCTCCAGCGCACCGGTGTTCCAGGCGCCCGCCTCGGAGTCGATGTGGTAGAAGGACTCGTTCGACTTGGTCTCGAAGCGCACGCTGTCGAAGACGTAGAACTCCGCCTCCGGGCCGAAGTACGCGGTGTCCGCGATACCGGTGGAGGCCAGGTAGGCCTCGGCCTTCTTCGCCACGTTCCGCGGGTCACGGCTGTACTGCTCGCCGGTGATCGGGTCGTGGATGAAGAAGTTGATGTTGAGGGTCTTGTCCCGGCGGAACGGGTCGACCCGGGCCGTGGACAGGTCGGCGCGCAGCGCCATGTCGGACTCGTGGATGGCCTGGAAGCCGCGGATCGAGGAGCCGTCGAACATCAGGTCCTCGGCGGGGTCGAACGCCTCCACCGGCACAGTGAAGTGCTGCATGATGCCGGGCAGGTCGCAGAACCGGACATCGACGAACTTGACGTCCTCGTCCCGCAGGAACTTCTTGGCCTCGTCGGCGTTCTGGAACATCCAACTCCTCCTCGGCCCGGCCTGGCGTGGCTCGGGGCTTGCTGGTCCGTGCGACCAGTGCGGTGGCGCACGCTGGTCCCGACCATATGGATCCGGCATTTCTCAAGGATGACCCATTTGTTTCGCAGACGTTAACCGACGCCTGCGGTGCCCGTGGGGCCAGCGTTGGGCGCATGGCCGGGGGCAGTACCTTGGACGGGTGGACAAACGGGAAGCTTTGGGATCGTGGATCTCCGGCCCGCGTGCGGCGGCCGAGCAGATGGGCGCCGACTTCGGCTACCGGGGCAAGCGCCTGGGGCTGCCCCAGGAGGGGTCCGGCTCCATCGCGCCGGTGGGCCGGCGGATCGCGGCGCTGTGCGTCGACTGGGCGCTGTGCCTGCTGATCGCGTACGGGCTGCTGGCCCACGGCAGCACGCAGGCGGCCAGCAACTGGACCTTCGCCCTGTTCGGGGTGCTCAGCCTGCTCACCCTGGCAACGGTCGGCTGCACCCCCGGCAAGCGCCTGCTGGGCCTGCGGGTGGTCCGTGAGGACGGCGGGCGGCTGGGCGTCGGAGCGGTGGTACTGCGCACCGTGCTGCTGCTCCTGGTCGTTCCGGCGGCGATCTGGGACCGGGACAGCCGAGGACTGCACGACAAGGCGGCGCGCGCCGTACAGGTGCGGATCTAGCGCGTCGCGGCCGAAACGGGCGCATAGGCGAAAGGGGTTCGGGGCATTCGCCCCGAACCCCTTTGACGTCCGCTTCGGTGTCCGCGGTGTCAGCGCATCTTGCCGTTCCTGGGCATCCGCGCGTTCTTCGGCATCGGCCCCTTCGGGATCGGCATGTTGCTCATCAGGTCGCCCAGCGCCTTGAGCCGGTCGTTGATCTCCGTGACCTTCTGGCCGGGCAGCACCCGCGGCAGCTTGAGCAGTGTGGTGCGGATCTTCTTCAGCGAGACCTCGCCCTCGCCGCTGCCGACGATGATGTCGGTGACCGGGGCCTCCACGGCGACCCGCGCCATCCTCTTCTTCTCCGCGGCCAGCAGGGCCTTGACCCGGTTCGGGTTGCCCTCGCCGACCAGCACGATCCCGGCCCGGCCGACCGCGCGGTGCACCAGGTCCTGGTTGCGGTTCATCGCCACCGCGGGCGTCACCGTCCAGCCACGTCCGATGTTCTCCAGCACCGCCGCCGCGGCGCCCGGCTGGTTCTCCATCTGACCGAAGGCGGCCCGCTCGGCTCGGCGGCCGAAGACGATCGCCATCGCGAGGAAGGCCAGCAGGAAGCCCAGGATGCCCGCGTAGACGGGGTGACCGATCAAGAAGCCGACGGCGAGGAGCACACCGAAGGTCACGATGCCCACACCCGCCACCACAAGACCGACCTTGGGGTCGACCCGCCGGGTCATCTTGTAGGTCAGGCCGATCTGCTTCAGCCGCCCGGGGTTCTCAGATTTCTCCCTCGCCATGCCGCACAGGATACGTGGCTCGAACGGCTGAGGCGCCACCGGATGGTGGCGCCTGAGCAACTCAGCCGTCGGCCCCGTCCCGTCCCGATGTGGTGAGGGTCTCCAGTACGTGCTGAGCCTCGCGGCGGTCCTTGGCGCGCCTGCGGTCCTCCAGTACCGCCGTCCAGGCGTTGCGCCGGGCGGTCTGCTGGCCGCCGCGCAACAAGAACGCCTCCACGGCGCGCAGGGCGCCGGTGACGGATGTGGTGGTAGCGGCGGTAGAGCTCGCATGTGCATGCGCGGGGTGCGCCTGCATGGTCGGTCTCCCTCGGGCCGGAAGGAACGCAGGACTGTGCTCGTACTGCTGGGTGCTCGTGCCTGTGGGGCGCGTATCTGACTGGGTTCGGAGGCTCGAACCCAGGATCACCACATTGTGTTACCAGTCGGTGACGGACGGGTCAAACGGTCGTGAAACCCTGGCACGGCCTTTACGCCTGCCGACCCCGGCCCTGAGGCACGCGCCGCGACGGCGTCAGACGGCCTGCGTCGCCGTGGCCGAGAGCGCCGCCTCGCGGGCCTCGATCGCCTGCTGGTACAGCCGACCCGCGCGGTACGAGGAGCGCACCAGCGGACCGGACATGACGCCCGCGTAGCCGATCTCCTCGGCCTCTTCCTTGAGCTCGATGAACTCGGCGGGCTTCACCCAGCGCTCCACCGGGTGGTGCCGCAGGCTCGGCCGCAGGTACTGGGTGATGGTGATCAGCTCGCACCCGGCGTCGTACAGGTCCTGCAGCGCCTCGCTGATCTCCTCGCGGGTCTCGCCCATGCCCAGGATCAGGTTGGACTTGGTGACCAGGCCCGCCTCGCGCGCCTTGGTGATCACCTCAAGGGAGCGCTCGTAGCGGAAGCCGGGCCGGATCCGCTTGAAGATCCGCGGCACCGTCTCCACGTTGTGTGCCAGCACCTCGGGACGGGACGAGAAGACCTCGGCGAGCTGTTCCGGAACCGCGTTGAAGTCCGGGATCAGCAGCTCGACCTTGGTGCGGCCGGCCTCGCGGGCCGCGGTCATCGCGTGGATCTGACGCACCGTCTCGGCGTACAGCCAGGCCCCGCCGTCCTCCAGGTCGTCACGGGCGACGCCGGTGATGGTGGCGTAGTTGAGGTCCATGGTGACCACCGACTCGCCGACCCGGCGCGGCTCGTCACGGTCCAGCGCCTGCGGCTTGCCGGTGTCGATCTGGCAGAAGTCACAGCGCCGGGTGCACTGGTCGCCGCCGATGAGGAAGGTCGCCTCGCGGTCCTCCCAGCACTCGTAGATGTTCGGGCAGCCCGCTTCCTGGCAGACGGTGTGCAGGCCCTCCCGCTTCACCAGGCTGTGCAGCTCGGTGTACTCGGGGCCCATCTTCGCCCGGGTCTTGATCCACTCGGGCTTGCGCTCGATGGGGGTCTGGCTGTTGCGGACCTCCAGGCGCAGCAGCTTGCGTCCGTCGGGTGCGACTGCGGACACGGCGGGCTCCCTGTGACTTCGATTCTTCGGCGTACACCAGGGTACGCCCGTTGTTTACACGCCTTCCGCCCTAGGGAACCCGCGACCTCGCGGGCGCATTCCCCTGAACAGAAGGGCTCATACCGCGCGCGGCAGCGGTGCCGCCGAGGTCAGCACCTCGTGCAGGTGCTTCTCCACCACGGGCAGCAGTTCGGTCACCGCGACCTCGCGGCCCAGCTCGTTGGAGAGCGAGGTGACACCGGCGTCCCGGATGCCGCAAGGCACGATCCGGTCGAACCAGGTGTTGTCCGGATTGCAGTTGATCGCGAAGCCGTGCATCGTCACGCCCTTGGCGACCCGGATGCCGATGGCGGCCAGCTTGCGGTCCTCCCGGCGCTGGCCCGCGTTGGACGGTGCGTACTCGGGGCCGTTGAGCCGGGGGTCGAACTCCTCGTCGTGCAGCCGGGGGTCGAAGTCCAGGGTCAGCCCCGGCACCGCCGGGCGCTCCTCCACCGGGTCGCCGAGCACCCACACCCCGCTGCGGCCCTCGACGCGGGTGGTCTCCAGACCGAACTCGGCGCAGGCCCGGATCAGCGCCTCCTCCAGCCGCCGTACGTGGGCGACCACGTCGACCGGGCGCGGCAGCTTCAGGATCGGGTAGCCGACCAGCTGGCCGGGTCCGTGCCAGGTGATCTTGCCGCCGCGGTCCACGTCCACCACCGGGGTGCCGTCCAGCGGGCGCTCGTTCTCGGCCGTGCGGCGTCCCGCCGTGTAGACCGGTGGATGCTCCAGGAGCAGGCAGGTGTCCGGGACTTCGTCCGCGAAGCGGGCGGCGTGCACCCGGCGCTGCTCCTGCCAGGCCTCCTGGTACTCGACTGCGTCCGGCCCGAATCCCAGGTGGACGAAGCGCAGGTCACTCACAGCGGCTCCTCAGGTTTTGGCTCATGGCGCCGTAGCAACTGTACGGCTGGGGTGCCGATGGCCGAGAAGCGGCTGCCGCTTTTACCACGCCAACCCGGGCGGAGGGACGGATTCCGGGGTGGTGCACCGGAGTGGTTCACCCATTTCGGCGAATGTGGGGCAGGTACGGCGAAGAGGGCGGTGCGGACAGTTACATTCGCGCCGTTCCCGGCGCTAGGCGACGTAGCGAGCGCCGGGCTCAAGCACCGCCTGAGCACCGCACGACACCAGCTCCGCACCACCGTCCACCACGCACCACCCAGACCGCCCGCCCACCGCGTACCGCCATCCCTCCGAGGAGGGGACCGCACAGCACATGACGGATCGAACCACGCAGCGCCCACCCAACCGCCAGCTGGCCCAACTCATCGCCGAGGCGGGATTCTCCAACGCGGGCCTGGCCCGCCGGGTCGACCAGCTCGGCGTCGAGCACGGCCTGGACCTGCGCTACGACAAGACCTCGGTGACCCGCTGGCTACGCGGCCAACAGCCACGCGGCACCACCCCGGCACTGATCGCCGAGGTCTTCACCCGCCGCCTGGGCCGGCGGCTGTCCGCCCAGGACCTCGGCCTGGACGCCTGCGCCCCGGTGTACGCCGGGCTTGAGTTCGCGGCCACACCGGAGGAGGCGGTGGACATCGTCAGCGGACTGTGGCGCAAGGACACCGGCAGCCAGGCCGAACTCCGCAGGATCGCCTTCACCCCGGCCGGACTGGTCGTGCCCAGCAGGGACTGGCTGATCGGCCGCCCCGACGACCGGGTCGCCCGGGGTCCGGGCAGTGGCCATGACACCACGCCCGACGGTCCGCAGCTGTCGGCCAGGGTCCCGGCACAGACCCGTGGCCGCCAGGGAGCGGGCGGGCGCGGCGGACCGGCCCGTGAGCCGGGGCGCAGGGTGAGCGCGGGGGACGTCCACGCGCTGCGCTCGGTGGGCGAGCTGTTCCGCTCGCTGGACCACGCGTACGGCGGCGGCCACGCCCGGCAGGCCCTGGTGCGGTACCTGGAGCACGAGGCGGAGCCGATGCTGCGCGGCAGCTACGGGGAGGCGCTCGGCCGACGGCTGTTCGCCGCCGCCGCCGACCTGACCCGGCTGGCCGGCTGGACGTCCTACGACATCGGCGCGCACGGGCTGGCCCAGCGGTACTTCGTGCAGTCGCTTCGGCTCGCCCAGGCCGCCGCCGACCGGGTCTACGGCGGATACGTGCTGGTCACCATGAGCCGCCAGGCGGTCTACCTGGGCCACGGCCGGGAGGCCATCCAGCTCGCCCGGGTCGCCCAGCAGGGCGTGGGAACCGGCGCGCCCCCGGTCGTCCAGGCGCTGCTGCACGCCGCGGAGGCGCGCGGACACGGGCTGCTCGGCGACGCGCGGGCGTGCGCCGCCTCGCTGGCCCGAGCCGAGCGGGCCCTGGAGGCGGCACGGGCGGGCGACGAGGCGCCGTACTGGGCGCGGTTCTTCGACGAGGCCCAGCTCGCCGACGAGTTCGCCCACTGCCACCGCGACCTTCAGCAGTACCGGGCCGCCGCCCAGCACGCCGAGCGCTCGCTGCAACTGCGCGGGATGGCCTACGCGCGCAGCCGGGTGTTCTGCCGCACCGTGCTGGCCACCGCCCGATTGGGCCTCGGCGAGCTGGAGCAGGCCTGCACCCTCGCCTCGGAGGCGCTGCAACAGGCCTCCGAGATGCGGTCGGTACGGGCGCTGGAGTACGTACGGGACTTCGGCCGCCGCGTCGAGCCGTACCGGGACGCGCCACCGGTGCGGGCGTTCCACGAGCGCGCCGCGTCGCTCGGCGTCCCGATGGGCTGACCTGCGGGGCGGGCCGTATACGACGTACGGCCCGCCCCGCGCGGTCAGGCCACCGCCGGCAGGTCGCGGGCGGTGTCGCCGTACCCCGGGCGGATTCCGAAGTCCCGCATCACGTGGTGCGCGGCGCGTCGGCCGGAGAACAGCGCGCCCTGCACCGTGCTGGTGTCACGGTGGTCGCCGCACACGTACAGCCCGCACAGCACCCGCACCGGCCGCCGTACGTCATGCGGCGGCGGCATCGCAGGAACCGCGTCCGGGTCGTGGTGGACGGCGAGCAGTTCCCAGCGCCGGGTGTCCGTGCCGTACAGCTCGGCCAGGTGCGGGCGGACGGCGGCGTCCACGTCGGACGGGGGCGGGCCGAGCACGGTCGAGGTGATCAGGGTGCGCCCGGTGGGCGCCCGGGAGGGGTCGACGGCGCTGGCGACCATGGTGTGCGCCACCGGACCGCGCCGCTCGGTGTCCAGCACCAGCAGCGGCTCTCGCGCGGGTGCCCGGTCGGCGGCGTGGTGCACCACCGTCACCGGGTGGAACCCGGGCAGCCGCAGGCCCGGCAGCAACGCCGCCGCGTCCCGCGCGCCGGTGGCCACCACGGCGGCGCGGCACGGGAGTTCACCGTCGTCGGCGGTGCTCACGGCGTTCGCCGCGACGGCGGTGGCGCGCACCCCGAGCCGTACGGTGCCGGACGGCAGCGCCGCCGCGAGCAGTTCCGGAACCGCAGCCGCGCCCCCTGCCGGCAGCCCGAGCCGTCCGCGTGCGTAACCGCGCAGCACCAGATCCGCACAGTGGCTGGAGGTGACCAGCCGCGGGTCGTGCAGCAGCGCGGTCAGCAGCGGCCGCAGGAAGCCGTGCACCACCCGGGGCGGCAGGCCGCGGGCGGCCAGCGCGGTGGCCGTGGTGGTCTCCGGCCGGGCCAGCAGCCGGTCGGTGGAGGCCAGGGCGAGCCTGCTGAGGGCGGCGTTCAGCCGCGCCTTGTCCAGGGCGCCGCGCGGATGGACGGTGCGGTGGCCGCGGCCCGCCGGGGGCCAGGTGCCCGGTGGGCCCACGGTCGGCGAGACCGGCAGCAGCCGCAGCGCGCTCAGGCCGGGGGTGCGGCGCAGTTCGGGATAGGAGGTGTTCAGCAGCTGGCTCCCGCGGTCCAGGCGGAAGCCGCCGACGGTTTCGGTGGCCATCCGCCCGCCCACGCGGGGGGTGGCTTCCAGCACGGTGACGGTGACCCCCGCGCTGATCAGATGGTGTGCGGCGGACAGGCCGGCCAGGCCTGCGCCGATGATGACAACGTCCGTGTGGGATGCGTGGAACGGCACGGTGCCCCTCCCCGGGGTCGGATTAGGCTCCCCGCTGACGCGGCGGCGGGTGCCGCGCGCCGCGCTGGATGGGTCATGCCCGTATCCGCCCGGTCCAATACCGGCAGTTTCTCCTGGAGTTGACGACATTCGACGCCAGAAGGTGTCGCAAAGCGGCCAACTCCGTTCAGAATCTGGTTAGTTGAATGCAGCCCACCGGACACCGCCGGGCCACGCCGGCGCCCGGAGATGTCCGGGCCAACGGTCACCGCTCATCGGCGAGCGCCGCGCGGATCGACTGGTCGATCTCCGGGAGCGCGAACGCGAAGCCGGATTCCAACAGGCGTCGGGGGACGACGCGTTGACTGCTCAGTACGTCCTGGGCGAACTCGCCCAGGGCGATCCGCAGCGCCGGCGCGGGCACCGCCGCCAGCGTCGGGCGGTGCAGCACCCGGCCCATCGCCGCCGTCACCTCCCGGTTGGTGACCGGCTCCGGCGCCGTCAGGTTCACCGGCCCGGACAGCCCCGGGGTGTCGATGAGGTACCGCAGCGCCGCGATGTGGTCATGCAGCGCGATGAAGCTCCAGTACTGCCGTCCGCTGCCCAGCCGCCCCCCGAGCCCGGCCTTGAACAGCGGGAACAGCCTGCCCCAGGCCCCACCGCCGCGCGCCACCACCAGGCCGGTACGGGCGATGGCGGTCCGCACCCCGGCCGCGCCGGCCGCCGCGGTGGCCTGCTCCCACTCCTGGCACACCTCGGCCAGGAACCCGGTGCCCGGCGGCGTCGACTCGTCCACCACACGGTCGCCGGTGTCCCCGTAGATCCCGATCGCCGATCCGCTGACCAGCACCTTCGGTTGCGGATCCAGCTTGGCCACGGCATCGGCTACCGCCTCGGTGCCGAGCACCCGGCTGTCCCGGATCTCCTGCTTGTACGCCTCCGTCCAACGGTGGTCGCCCACTCCGGCGCCCGCGAGGTGGACCACCGCCTCGCACCCGGCCAGCCCGTCGACGTCCACGTACCGTCGCCTGGGATCCCAGCGGACCTCACGCGGGGCGGTGGGCTCGCGGCGCACCAGACGGAGCACCTGGTGCCCGTCGGCGAGCAGGGAGCGGACAAGCGCGGAACCGATCAGCCCTGAAGCACCGGTGACTGCGATACGCATGGGGACATCCTGCCCGCTGACCGGGCGCGGAATAACGCAGTGACACCCCTGTCCGGCGATGGCACAGTGCCCCCGTGTCCCAGACGCGCATCCGACCCGCGACGGCCGACGACGACCCCGCCCTGTCCGGCCTCGACCTGCGGATCTGGTCGCCGCTGCACGCGGTGACGCCCCGGCCGGAACCGGGCGGCCACTTCTTCGACGAGCGGCACCGCCCCGATCAGGTCCTGGTCGCGGAGACCGACGGCCGGGTGGCCGGATACGTACGGGTGGTCCCGCCGACCCCGCTGGCGTCCAACGCCCACGTCCGGCAGATCCAGGGGTTGGCCGTCGACGACTGGGCGCGCGGTCGCGGCGCCGCCAGGGCGCTGCTTCGGGCCGCCTGTCACACCGCCCGTGCCCAGGGCGCCCGCCGCCTCACTCTGCGGGTGCTCGGCCACAACACCCCGGCCCGCCGGTTGTACGAGACGGCGGGCTTCGTGGTGGAGGGTGTGCTGCGGGAGGAGTTCCTCCTCGACGGCGGGTACGTGGACGACGTACTGATGGCACGGAGCCTGCGGTAGCGCGTGCGGTGCGGGTCAGCCGTTGAAGCGCTGCCACAACTTGGGGAAGCGCGCCGAGATCTGGTCCGGGTCGTCGAAGTCGAGTTGCTCGCCCTCCGGCTTGATGGGCTGCTCCAGGTCCAGGTCCGGCAGCCGTTCCCCGGTCAGCTGCTCGTACGCCTCGTCGGCGGCGTACCCCAGATCCTCGGCGTAGCCGTCCGCTTCCTCGTCGAAGTCCTCCAGCAGCGTGGCGAGGTCGTCCGGGTCGCTGTGCAGCGCGCCCTCGAAGACCCGCCGCCCCTGCCCGATCAGCCAGCAGCGCCAAGCGGAGAACGCGTCCTCGTCGGCGCCGCCGAGCATGATGTCCGCCGCGCCCCACATGTCCCAGCGGTAGGCGCGGCGGAAGCGGGTCTCGAAGTGCCGGGCGAAGTCCTGCACGGCCTCGGGGTCGAGCCGGGTCAGCCGGTCGACCACCAGGTCCGCCTGCTCGTCGGGGTCGCCTCCGGCGTCCGCACGGGCGCCGTCGATGATCTCCCAGAACTCCGTTTCGTCCATCACCGCTCCAGCATCCTGGCTGTCGCCCCGGCACGCACGCGGAGTACCCCGGATGCGTCCGTGTCGTTACGCGGCACCGATCTCGTAGGAAAACCCGACAGGAGGTGTCGGGTATCGCTGCGAGGGTCGGTGGAGCGTTCACGGCGAGGAGCAGGAGGTCGAAGATGGACAAGGGTCCGCTGAGCGGCAAGGTCGCGCTGGTGGCGGGAGCGACCCGGGGCGCGAGCCGGGCGATGGCGGTGGAACTCGGCCGGTGCGGGGCGACGGTGTATGTCACCGGCCGGACGACCCGGGAGCGGCGAAGCGAGGTGAACCGGCCGGAGACCATCGAGGAGACGGCCGAACTGGTGACCGCGGCGGGCGGCACGGGGATCGCCGTGCCCACGGACCACCTCCAGCCGCAGGAGGTGCGGGCGCTGGTGGAGCGGATGGACCGGACGCACGGGCGACTGGACGTACTGGTGAACGGGGTGTGGGGCGGTGACCGTCTGCTGGAGTTCGGCAAGAAGGCCTGGGAGCTGCGGCTGGCGGACGGGCTGCGGATGCTGCGGCTCGGCGTGGAGGCGCATCTGGTCACCAGCCACCTCGCGCTGCCGCTGCTGGTCCGGCGGTCCGGTGGGCTGGTGGTCGAAGTGACCGACGGGACGGCCGACTTCAACCGCAGGTACCGGGAGAACCTCTTCTTCGACCTGGCGAAGAACGCCCCGCACCGGATTGCGTTCGGCCTCGCCGAGGAGCTGGCGGAGTACGGCGGTACGGCCGTCTCCCTCACGCCAGGGTTCCTGCGGTCGGAGGAGATGCTGGACCACTTCGGCGTGCGCGAGCGGAACTGGCGCGACGCGGTCGCGGTGGACCCGCACTTCGCCGTTGCCGAGTCTCCGGTGTACGTGGGACGGGCGGTCGCGGCCCTGGCCACCGACCCGGACGAGCAACTGCTCGTACGCCACATCGAGGCTCTCCACCGGCAGGCGCACCGTCACCCATCCGCCCTCCGGCTCCCCGGCCGCCGCCAGTGCCGACCGGGCCGCCGCCCGGTCGGTCACGTACGGAAGCCTGCGCGCCGTCCGGTGACAACCGCAGTACCACCTCGTCCCGCAGGATCGAGCGGGCGAACTCGGCCGCCCGGCGGGCCCAGAAATCCGGCAGGTCGAACTCCGCGTCCCGCTCGAAGCGTTCACCGCAGGAGGAGACCGAGACCACGCGGTCCACCCGGTACACCCGGAACTGCTCCGCCGAACGCGCCACCAAGTACCACACGCCCGCCTTGAGCACCAGACCGTACGGCTCCAACTCCCTTACCACCTCGGCGCTCTGGCGCTGGTACGTGACGCGGATGCGCCGGTCGTCCCAGACCGCCTCCGCGACAGGCGGCAACTCCGCCGGGGTGCGCGGCTCCTGGTACCAGGCGGGCGCGTCGAGGTGGAAGCGCTGGGCCGCCGAGCGCGGAGCGTCCCGCAGCTCCGGCAGCAGGGCCGCCGACACCTTCAGCCGGGCAGCCGAGGCGGCGTCCGCCAGCCCCATCGCGCGCAGCGCACGCGGTAGCCGCCGGTCCTGCCGCGGTCGGCGTAGACCGGCACGCCCGCCTCGGACAGCGCGAGCACATCGCGTCCGACCGTCCGCTGCGAGACCTCAAGCGCCGCCGCCAGCTCGGCCGCCGTCATCGACTCGCGCGACTGCAACAGCAGCACCAGATGGATCAGACGCGCCGCCCGCATCCATGCCTCCCCGTACCGGAACCCACCTACCGGCCACCGCCCGCCGGAAAGGGTGTGCCCCCGGTCCCAGCAGCGGGATCGGGGGCACACCGGTGCGACTACCGGGACTTACAGCCCCAGGTCGCCCTCGAACTCACCGGCCTCCAGGCGGGCCTTGACGTCCGACAGGTAGCGGGCGGCGTCCGCGCCGTCGACCAGCTGGTGGTCGTACGACAGGGTCAGGTAGACCATGTCGCGGATGGCGATGGTCTCGCCCAGCTCCGGGTGGTCGATCACGACCGGGCGGCGCACGGTGGCACCGATGCCCAGCTCGGCCACCTGCGGGTAGTTCACGATGATCGTGTCGAACAGCGCACCGCGCGAACCGGTGTTGCTGATCGTGAACGTGCCGCCGGACATGTCGTCCGGGCTCAGGCCACCGGTGCGCACCTTGCCGGCCAGCTCGGCGGTCTTCTTGGCGATACCGGCGATGTTCAGGTCACCGGCGCCCTTGATGACCGGGACCATCAGGCCCTTCTCCGAGTCCACCGCGATGCCGATGTTCTCGACGTCGTGGTAGGTGATGGTGCCGTCGTCGTTGATCTTGGCGTTGATCGACGGGTGGGCCTTCAGCGCCTCGGCCGCGGCCTTGACGAAGAACGGCATCGGGGAGAGCTTGACGCCCTCACGAGCCAGGAAGGACTCCTTCGCCCGCGTCCGCAGCTTCATGATCCGGGTGACGTCGACCTCGACGACGGAGGACAGCTGCGCCTGGTTGTGCAGCGCCTTCATCATGTTCTCGGCGATGACCTTGCGGATCCGCGACATCTTGACCGTCTGGCCGCGCAGCGGGGACGGCGCGGCCGCGGCGGCGGTCTTGGCGGCCGGGGCAGCCGCCGGGGCGGCCTGAGCGGCGGCCTTGGCGGTCTCGGCGGCGGACAGCACGTCCTGCTTGCGGATCCGGCCACCGACGCCGGTGCCCTTCAGCGTGGACAGGTCCACACCGTGCTCGGCGGCGAGCTTACGGACCAGCGGGGTCACGTAGGCACCCTCGGCCTCGGCGGTCGCCGGAGCGGCGGGGGCCGGGGCGGCCGGAGCCGGGGCGGCCGGAGCCGGGGCGGCGGGGGCCGGGGCAGCAGGAGCCGGAGCGGCGGCAGCAGCCGGGGCAGCCGGGGCCGGAGCGGCCGGGGCAGCCGGGGCCGGAGCGGCCGGGGCGGCCGGAGCCGGGGCAGCCGGAGCGGCGGCCGGGGCTTCCTGGGCCGGAGCCGGGGCAGCCGGGGCGGGGGCGGCGGCCGGAGTGGCGCCCGCGGCACCGATCACGGCGAGCTTGGCGCCGACCTCGGCGGTCTCGTCCTCGCCGACCACGATCTCCAGCAGGGTGCCGGAGACCGGCGCCGGGATCTCGGTGTCGACCTTGTCGGTGGAGACCTCGAGCAGCGGCTCGTCGGCCTCGACCGACTCGCCGACCTGCTTCAGCCAGCGGGTGACGGTGCCCTCGGTGACCGACTCACCGAGCGCGGGCAGGACGACGTCGGTGCCCTCGGCGCCACCCGCGGGGGCGGCGGCCGGTGCCGGAGCGGCCGGAGCCTCGGCGGCGGGGGCCTCGGCGGCCGGAGCCGGGGCGGCGGCGGGGGCGGGCTCGGGCTGGGCGGCCGGAGCCGGGGCAGCGGCGGGCGCGCCGGTGCCGTCGTCGATCACGGCCAGCTCGGCGCCGACCTCGACCGTCTCGTCCTCGGCCACCTTGATGGAGGTGAGGATGCCGGCAGCGGGGGCCGGGATCTCGGTGTCGACCTTGTCGGTCGAGACCTCGAGCAGCGGCTCGTCGGCCTCGACACGCTCACCCTCGGCCTTCAGCCAGCGGGTGACGGTGCCCTCGGTCACGCTCTCACCGAGCGCCGGCAGGGTTACGGAAACCGCCATGGTTTCGGTTGCTCCTAACGATCTGTGCGGATTGCGGGCGTGTCGAGGGGTTAGTCGTGCGAGTGCAGCGGCTTGCCCGCGAGCGCCAAGTGGGCCTCACCGAGCGCCTCGTTCTGCGTCGGGTGCGCGTGGATGAGCTGCGCGACCTCGGAGGGCAGCGCCTCCCAGTTGTAGATCAGCTGAGCCTCGCCAACCTGCTCGCCCATCCGGTCACCGACCATGTGGACGCCGACCACGGCACCGTCCCGGACCTGGACGAGCTTGATCTCGCCCGCGGTCTTGAGGATCTTGCTCTTGCCGTTGCCCGCCAGGTTGTACTTCAGGGTGACGACCTTGTCGGCCCCGTACAGTTCCTTGGCCTTGGCCTCGGACAGACCCATCGAGGCGACCTCGGGGTGGCAGTACGTGACACGCGGCACGCCGTCGTAGTCGATCGGCACGACCTTGAGACCGGCCAGCCGCTCGGCCACCAGCATGCCCTCGGCGAAGCCGACGTGCGCGAGCTGGAGGGTCGGGACGAGGTCACCGACGGCCGAGATGGTCGGCACGTTGGTGCGCATGTACTCGTCCACCAGGACATAGCCGCGGTCCATCGCGACCCCGGCCTCCTCGTAGCCCAGGCCCTGCGAGACCGGGCCGCGGCCGACGGCGACGAGCAGCAGCTCGGCCTCGAAGGTCTTGCCGTTCTCCAGCGAGACCTTGACACCGTCGGCGGTGTACTCGACGCCCGAGAAACGGGAGCCGAGGGAGAAGTTTATGCCGCGCTTGCGGAAGGCCCGCTCCAGCAGCTTGGAGCTGTTCTCGTCCTCAACCGGGACGAGGTGGGGGAGGGCCTCGATGATGGTGATGTCCGAGCCGAACGACTTCCACGCGGAGGCGAACTCGACGCCGATGACACCGCCGCCCAGGATGATCGCGGACTTCGGTACCCGGTCCAGGACCAGCGCGTGGTCCGAGGAGATGACGCGCTCGCCGTCGATGTTCAGACCCGGCAGCGACTTCGGCACCGAGCCGGTCGCCAGCAGGACGTGACGGCCGGTGTAGCGCTGGCCGTTCACGTCGACGGAGGTGGGGGAGGACAGGCGGCCCTCGCCGGTCACGTACGTGACCTTGCGGCTGGCCACCAGGCCCTGCAGGCCCTTGTACAGGCCGGAGATCACGTCGTCCTTGTACTTGTGCACACCGGCGATGTCGATGCCCTCGAAGGAGGCCTTGACACCGAACTGGGCACTTTCCCGAGCCTGGTCGGCGATCTCACCGGCGTGCAGCAGAGCCTTGGTGGGGATGCAGCCGCGGTGCAGACAAGTACCGCCGAGCTTGTCCTTCTCGATCAGGGCGACGTCCAGGCCCAGCTGAGCCGCGCGCAGCGCCGCGGCGTAGCCGCCGCTTCCACCGCCGAGGATCACTAGGTCGAAAACGGTGCTGGCGTCGTTCGCCACGTCACGTCCTCCATGCATGGGTACGCCGGAGCCGGTCCTACGTGACCGGGCGGCGGCTTTATGTTCGGCCGCTTGTTTAAACGCTTGTTCAAAATGGGCCCTGTCGTGCCGGTACAACATCTTCGCACTTGTTGACGGCTGCTGGGACGCGGGGCCGGGGTGTACGAGCGCTGTACGTGCACAGGCCATGTGCTACTGGTGAGTAGGCGACCGGATTTCGTTGAGGGCGAACGGCAAGGCCCCGGGCGGTAGCCCGGGGCCGTGGCTGAGCGTTGGCCGATCCGTTAGAGGATCGTTCCCTCGGCCGCCTGCTCGGCCAGCCGCACCAGGGTCCGCACGCCTGTGCCGGTACCGCCCTTGGGGGTGTAGCCGAACGGCGCGCCCTCGTGGAACGCGGGACCCGCGATGTCCAGGTGGGCCCAGGTGATGCCCTCGCCGACGAACTCCTTCAGGAACAGCCCGGCCACCAGGCCGCCGCCCATCCGGTCGCCCATGTTCGCGATGTCGGCGACCGGGGAGTCCATGCCCTTGCGCAGCTCGGCGGGGAGCGGCATGGGCCAGGACGGCTCGCCGGCCTCCTCGGCGATGCCGTGGATGGCGGTGCGGAAGTCGTCGTCGTTGGCCATGATCCCGAAGTGCCGGTGGCCGAGCGCCAGCACCATCGCACCGGTCAGCGTGGCCACGTCGACGATCGCGTCCGGGTTCTCCTCCGAGGCGCGGGTGATGGCGTCGGCGAGCACCAGGCGGCCCTCGGCGTCAGTGTTGAGCACCTCGACGGTCTTGCCCGAGTACATCCTCAGCACGTCACCCGGCCGGGTGGCGGTGCCCGACGGCATGTTCTCGGCGAGCGCCAGCCAGCCGGTGACGTTGGTCTCGACGCCGAGCTTCGCGGCGGCGACCACCGCGGCGAAGACGGCGGCGGCGCCGGACATGTCGCACTTCATGGTCTCGTTGTGACCGGCGGGCTTGAGCGAGATGCCGCCCGAGTCGTACGTGATGCCCTTGCCGACGAAGGCCACGTGCTTCTTCGCCTTGGGGTTGGTGTACGCGACCTTCACCAGGCGCGGCGGGTTGGCCGACCCCTGGCCGACGCCCATGATGCCGCCGTAGCCGCCCTTGACCAGCGCCTTCTCGTCCAGCACCTCGACCTTGAGGCCGTGCTCCTTGGCGGCCTGCTGGACGGCGGCGGCGAACGACTTCGGGAACAGGTCGTTCGACGGCATGTTGATCAGGTCACGCGCCCGGTTGACCTCTTCGGCCAGCGCGATGGCGCGGGCGGCGGCGGCCTTGAACGCCTTGTCCCGCGGCTTGCCGCCGAGCAGGGCGACCTCGGCGAGCGGCTCCTTGACGCCGTTGCCGTTCTTCTTGTCGCCGTTGCCCCGGTACGCGTTGTACGCGTACGCGCCGAGCAGCGCGCCCTCGGCCACCGCCTCGGCGTCCGCGACCTCGGCGGCCGGGAGCGCGAACGCGGCCTTCTTCGAGCCCGCCAGCGCACGGGCGGCGGCGCCCGCGGCCCGGCGCAGCGCCTCGGCGGCGTAGCCGTCTCCCTTGGCGGGCGCGTCGCCCAGGCCGACCGCCAGCACGACCGGGGCCTTGACACCAGTCGGCGCCGGCAGCTTCGTCACCTCGCCCTCGGCGCCGGTGGCGCCCAGGGTCTCCAGGGTGGCGGCCAGCTTGCCGTTGAAGGCCTCGTCCACCGCCTCTGCGCCGGGAGCGACCACGGGCCCCTTGGACCCCTTGGCCACGCCGACCACGACGGCGTCCGCACGCAACGCTGCGGCGGAGGATGTGCTGAGAGTCAGTGCAGTCACGGTGTTGAAGTTCCTCTTCCGTCGAGGTCCGTTGCCTCAACGGCGTCGTTGCCGGTGAGGTGCCGACGGGGCGTTCCGCCCCGTACGGCTTCTCGTGAGCCTACGCCCGTGATACGGCGCCGGTCCGCTTCGGCCCAGCACGAACCGCTCGCGGCGACTGGTCGTACTGCCGGGACTTGAGTTCCCCGAGAAAGTCCCGGAGACGGGCGGGCGGCGGTCGTCAGGGCCACGTCGGGAGGCTCTCCCGGATACGCATGTGGTGGTGGTCGGTGGTCAGTTCTGTGCAGTTGTTGCCGCCGCTGCCACAGGATGACGACTTCTGCCGAGCGGGCTCGGACATGTCCGTTCCTCTCACCGGTCGCGGGCGGTGCACCAGATGAGGTCCCGGGACTTGTCGGGAGGCAGCACGAAGCGTTCCATCAGGTCCAGTAGCGACCGGTAGTTGGCGAGTGGGAGGAGTCTGCGAAGTACGCACCGTATGCCGTGTCGAGCGGCCCGGTGTCCAAAATCCCCCGCGACCCCCGCGCACCGGGGACGGGGATCGAAAGGGGCCCCCTGCGATCCCTCCTGACCCGCCACGGCCTGCCGCAACTCATCAACAAGGCGTCCCGTTGACGTCAGAACTGACAGCACAGCGACTTTGGACTGACGCCACCCCTCCCTACGCGCCCCAGAAGAGGACATGCTGCGGCAGAGGCCTGCTCATCCTCGACCTCCTCTCCGGCGAGTGGGGCGGCTAGGCCATCGACAGGAGCCGTTCGGCGGCAAACGGATCAGGTTCGAGTTGGTGGCTTTCTGAGCCGCGGTAAAGGCGAACTCACGCGCAACGCGCTTCAGCCATCCGCGCTGATCCGCTTCCGGATGTTCTCAGGAAGTGGGTAGTACCGCTCGGCTGGTAGCTTCCGCGTCGCTTCATCGAAGTGGCCCTGGCGTACATCGGAGTGGATGGAGTGGACGAGTTCCGTGACGTCGGTGATGCTGACGATCCAGTCGCGCACGTAGCGTTCCACTGCTTCTCCGGAGAGGCCGATCTGGATTGCTCTCGTCGGGAGTTGGCCTAGGGAGACCGAACGGTCAGGATCCCATTGGATTCGCACCGGGCTTTCGCTGAGCTCTCGTCGCCAAGCATCCGCGTCCGAATGTACCGAGCGGTCGCGGTGGCTCAAGGAAGAGTGAGCCAGTGCCCATTCGAAGCCCGCTCGCGTGATCTCGATGGCGAGTACGTGCTCCTGGCTGGGCTTGGTCGCCCACCCCGACCGGTACATCATCCATAGGAAGGACGGTTTGATCCAGGTCATCCGCTCAACCTTGAACGGCGCCACAAACGTCCCGGCCTGTACGGCCCGCTCCGCGATTTCGTTCGGGTACGCCTGGTAGACCGTGATGGTGGACTCTCCGTAGACGGCTCTCACCGTGCGCGTGAGTACATTCGTTCCGGTCTCAGGAGACATCAAAGGACCCCTTTGCAGCTTCTGCGGCCCATGCCTCGGCTCGTCGGACCACTGGTCCGTCGACGCGCGAGGCACCAGCCGTGTATGACGTAGAGCCGTATTTCCCGAACTCGCGGGCGACTGCGGCTTCCCAGCCCAGGGCAACTGCACTGCATGATTTCCCGCAGCGCACCCGCGAGTCAGATGTCGACCGTTCCACGGACTGCTGTCCCATCCCATCCCGATGGCTCGGTTGCATCCCTGCCTTACGTGCAACCCGACTATTGAGAATGGCTATCGCCAATCGGTCAGTCGAAATTTTTGCCAACGAACATCTTCACATCGGAGATTGCATTACTGGCTGCGCCGGCAGTCCTTTCGTCGTCCAGTAGTGTGCGGATGGCGTCCAGTGCTGGCGAAGAAATTTCCCCGTGCAGTCTCGCGACGTGCCCGAGGGAAACTGCAGCGGTCCCCCTCACGCCAACATCTCGGTGTTTGGACAATTTGATGATCCAACTTTCCACCCATCCTCGATCGTCCTCGTACAGGGCGACCGAAATGAGAGTCATGCTGATCTCCTGAGGGGTCCCAGACTGAAAGGTTTGCAGTGCCTGGTCCCTGGAGATTGGCTCAGGGGACTGGTACCTCATGCTCAACGAAGCATCCCGTCGTATTGATTTCCTGTAGGTTGTTGCATGACTGAGGGTATTGTTGCACACCCCTCGATCTATGGAGCGGGCGCGGGCAGTATCTTTCCTTTCTTGTTCACCAATTTCGCCTTGCGTAGGGCTGCTTGCATAGGCTGATCAAGTTCATCCCAGGAACGTGCATGCCCATGGTAAATATTGGAATCGGGGTGGGATTCGTCAAACACCGAGAATTCGCCGGTATCGTAGTTGGCTGCGATCCGTCGTGTAGTGTTAGGTCCTAGTGGGATTGACTGTTCCAGAGATCCCTGGGGGTCGCTCGGCTCTGGTGCCGCCCGCCCTCGCTGAGCCTTCCCGTGCTTCGGGATCGACCGGAATACCAGTGGCTTTTCCTCGTCACTTCCCTCGGTGGGGTCTTTGCATTTCAGTCCTAGTGGATCGATCCAGCTGATTGGATTTACCACATAAGCGTGGTGGTTGTCGGCAGGGGAGAGGCCGAGCGGATCCGGCGTAACGTACCGACTGATTTCGGGGTCGTAGTACCGGAAATAGTTGTAGTTCAGGCCCGTTTCGGAGTCGCAGTACTGGCCGGGGAAGCGCAGAGGGCAGTCGACATTGGCCCCGTCTGTTGTTGGGGCTGGGAGTTGGGTGCCCCAGAGGGTCGTGCGGATTTGCCAGGTGACTGCTCCGTCAGGCGTGACCAGTTCTGTGGGGGTGCCTGCCAGGTCCGTCACCACCGAGTGGAAGGTGGCTGGCTCGCCCAGGCGGGCGATCAGGGAACCGGGGGCGGCCGGCTTCTCGCGGTCGGTTTGGGATAGGGGCCGATGGGTGCCCGGAGCGTAGTCCCACGTTGTGGTGTGGCTACCGTCTGCGGTCTGTTCGGCTACGCGGGTGCCGTCCCAGGTGAACGTGGTTTCCTCGGTAACCGAGCCGTCGTCCGCCAAGCGCCGCTTCGCTGTGCGGCGGCCCAGTGGGTCGTATACGTAGTGCCAGCGTTCGCCGTCAGGCGTGACGGCGGCCGTCAGGCGGTCCTCGGCGTTCCATGAGAACAGCCACGTGCGCTTCTGGCCGTTGAGGAGTCTCCGGGACTTGCGGATCAGGCGGCCCTGGGCGTCGTGTTCGTAGGTCGTGCGGCCCGCGCGGCGGATCAGTGTTCCGGTGAACTCGCGCTCGCCCGCGGCCTGGTGGGCTGGGGCCTCCGCGTGGGTTACGTTGCCTGCTTCGTCGTAAGCGTAGGTTTCGGACCAGCCGTGGGCCGTGACCGCCGTGACTCGGCCGGTCTTGTTGAGGGTGAAGTGCCGCGTGCCGGAAGTCAGTTCGCGGATCCCGGTCAGCAGGCCGTCGGGGCGGTAGGCGTAGGTGCGGTGTTGGAGGAGGGCGTCCGCAGCGGTTGCCTTGAGGGTCTGGGTGGTCAGGCGGTCGTTGCTGTCCCACGTCTGGGCCAGGTGGACGCCTTCGCCGATGCGGCGTTCGACCTCGCGGCCCGCCGCGTCGTACGTGAAGGCCAACGCCCCGGTGTCGGTGCGGAGTTCGGTCGGGTGGCCCGCCGCGTCGTAGGTCCAGTGGGAGACCGTGCCGCCCGGCGTGGTGCGCTCCGTGCGGCGGCCCGCCGCGTCGTACGTGTACCGCATCGCACGGCCGTTGGTGGTTTCCGACAGCACGCGGCCCAGCGCGTCGCGCTGCCACACCACCTCCGCGTCGGGGTTGACGGCGCGCAGCAGGTGGCCGGACGCGTCATACGCGAACGTGGTCCGCGTGCCGTCGTCCGCCAGCGTGGCCGTCGTGCGGCCGAGCGTGTCCCGGGTGAACGCCAACGTCTCGCCCGCGCCGTTCGTGCGGGCCAGCAGTTGTCCGGCCGCGTCGTGGGCGTACGCCAGCCTGCGGCCGTTGAAGTCGGTCTCCGCCACCAGGCGGCCCGCCGCGTCGTACTCGTACGACCACGTCAGGCCCTGCGGGTTGGTCACGCCCGTCAGGCGCAACTCCGTGTCGTACGCGAAGTCGTAGACCGTGCCGTCAGGGTCCGTGCGGGACGACGGCAGGTCGAAGTGGGTGGTGGTGTGGCGGGTGGTGTTGCCCGCCGGATCGGTGTGTGAGACGAGGTTGCCCTCGCCGTCCCATTCCCACTCCTCACGCGCGCCGTCCGGCTGTTCGCGCCACGCGGGCTTGCCTTCCGGGGTCCAGCCCATGCGGCTGGTGTGCCCCAGGGGATCGGTGACCTGAGTGACGCGGCCGAATATGTCCCGCTGGACCGTGGTGCTATTGCCCAGCGGGTCCGTGACGGATATCGGCAGGCCCGCCGCGTCGCATTCAACCCGTTGGACATGCCCGAGCGCGTCGGTGATGGACGTGACGTGGCCGGACGCGTCGTACGCGTAAACGGTTTCCGCCCCCGTCGGGTCCACCGTCGCCAGCAGGTTGCCGTTGGGGTCGTAGGTGTGGCGCCAGACCGCGCCGCCCGGCTCGCTGACCTCCACCGGAAGGTTCAGCGCGTTGTACGCGGCCTGTCCGGTGGAACCGTCGGGCAGGGTGATCCCCACCAGGTTGCCCGCCTCGTCGTACGCGTAACGCGTCGTGCGGCCCAGTGGGTCGGTGACCGACAGGCGGTGTTGGCCGTTTGGGTCCCACTCGGTGGTGGTCGTATGGCCGAGGGGGTCGGTCTCGGCCACCACCCGGCACGCCTCGTTGTAGCGGTAAGTGCTGGTCGCGCCAAGCGAGTTGGTGTACGTGTTCGTCCGCGTCCGGTCGTCGTACGTGAAGGCGCCGGACATGAAGCCGTCCGAGCCCTGCGTGCGTACCACCCGGCCGTGTTCGTCGTAGACATACGTGAACGCGGTCCCGTTGCGGTCGGTCCAGGAGGTGATCCGGCCGTCCGGGTCGTAGGTGAAACGCAGCGGTGTGCCGCTGGAGTTGGTGACCTCGGACAGGTTGCCCGCGCCGTCGTATTCGTAACGCACCAGGACCGTGTCCAGGAGCCGTAGCGCGGTGACGCGCCCGCCGTGTGTGTCCACGGCGATGTCGTAGCCGCCGGAATGGCGGATACCGGTGGGGATCCCGGACGCGGTGCGGTCGATGTCGATGCGGTGGCCGTTTCGGTCCTCGATGGACTTCAGTGGCAGGTCGACGGCCTCGTCCGGGTCGACCGACGTGGGGTGGGTGTAGGTGCGCACCACGCCGGTGGCCGGGTCCGTGATGGTCATCACGCCGTCCGGTCGCCCGTCCCAGGTCAACGCCAGTCGCGGACCCCGCGCGGGCAGTACCGGCTGACCGGGCCGTGGTACGGGGTAGACCAGCCGCTTGCCGTCGGTGGCGGCGAACACCACGCCCTGGGCGTCGAGTTGCAGCCGTTCGTCAAGCGTCGAGGCCCATGAGCGGCCGAACCATCCGCCCGCGCGGTACGACGACAGATGTGTCCGCTCGATCACCAGCGGAAGCTGACCGGGCAGGGAGACGTCGGTCTGCGGCAGGAACATCGTGCCGGTCGCGATGTCGACCGGGTCATTGCACGCCTCGACCGAGTCGGTGGGGCGTGCGTTCGCGGGCAGTTCGGCGTCGTCGGGGCGGATCGGGTCGGACGGGGGCTTCTCCATGTCCAGACTCGGCGGCTCGCGCAGCCCGCCCAGTCCGTCCAGGTCGGTCGGCAGACCGGACAGCAGCGACGGGTCCAGTCCGCCGCCGAACAGCCGGGGGAACATCCCGGCTTCGACCGCCGCCTTCGTCGCGCCGCCCGCGGCGCCGAAGAGGGCGCCGGAGACCATGCCGTCCTTGGCGGCGGAGTTCAGCTCGTCCAGGCTGAAGTGGTCCTGCAGGCCGAACGCCATCTGCAACGGCTGCGCCACCGCCGCGTCGACGGCCACCGACTCCACACCGCCGAACGCCGCCGACGCCACCGCCGTACCCAGCACATCGGCGGCGACCGCCGACAGTTCCAGCCCGATGGCTCCGGCGGCCTCGATCACCGCATCGGCGGCGGCCGCCGCCGCGCCGGACAGCGCGCCACCGGTCGCCATCGCCACGCCGATCGCGGCGGCCAGGACCGCGATGTCGATCTCGATCCGGTGCTCGATCTTCTTCCGGGCCTTCTCGATGCCGTCCGCGTAGTTCTCCAGCATCTCGGCCATATGCGTGGACGCCTTGGCGACGTCGTCCAACCAGCCCTTGCCCCCGGGGCCGTGGTAGCGGTGCCAGAACTCGGCGTACGCGTCGATCGCCTCGCCCTTGTTGTTGTGGACCAGCGCCGCCGACTTGCCGTTCGTCGCGGTGCACACCGGACCCACGGCCTTGGCGAACCCACGCCAGGCGGCCGCCGCCTGACGCAGCTTGCCGGGATCACCCTTCGGCCAGGGCATCCCCATGTGCTTGGCGAGCCACCCCGCACAGTCCTCGATGCTCGGCAGGCCGAGGAAACTCACTTGCCGCCCTTACCGTCACCGTGCTCCAGCCCGGCCGCCTTCTTGAACATGGCCGCCACCTGGTGGTCGTTGCCAGAGTGGCCGTCAGCCATGTCCTTGAACGCCTCGGAGATGCTCTCCAACCCCTGCACCAGGATGCCGACCGCCTTTTCGACCGACGTCCGGCTGGGACCGTACGAGGCGTGGAACTGCTTACCGGAGTCGTCGTCGCCCCACGGCGAACCCAGCTCGTCCAGCTTCTTCTTCAGCGTCGCCGCGGCCTGGCCGAGGGCCTTGCTCTGGTCGTGGAACGTGGGCGCCGACGACTTCAGGTCAGCCGTCGATATGTGCAGGTCCGGTGGAGTGCCGCCCACGGTTCCCCCTCGTGGTCGCTGGTGTGAGCCATCCGACCCTACTAGAGCGGGAGTTGACCCCCGGCAGCCCGCGTCACCACACCCCCAGCACCACCAGCACCGCCGTGACAGCCGTCTCGCACAGGGCGCCGAAGACGTCGCCGGTGACGCCGTGGAGGCGGGAGCGGCAGCGGCGCAGGAGGAGTTCGGAGGCGGTCAGGGCGAGGGCCGTCGCCAGGGCGTAGTGGGCGGCGGCGTACGGGCCGAAGGGGGCGCCAACTGCCGCCGCCGCCAAGGTGGTCAGGGCGGCCAGCAGCCAGGCGGTGCGGGTTGGGACGGTGCCCGCGACGGTGCGGCCCAGGCCGTCCTCACGGGCGGCGGGGACGCCGTCGCGGCAGGCGAGGGTCATCGCGGTGCGGCCGGTCAGGGCGGCGACGGCGGTCGCGGTGGCCGCCTCGGGCCAGCCTGACGCGTAGATCCGGGCCAGTGCCGCGACCTGGGCGAGCAGCACCAGGACCAGGGTGAGCACACCGAACGGGCCGATGTCCGACTGCTTCATGATGCGCAGCGCGTCGGCGGCCGGTTTGCCGCTGCCCAGGCCGTCCGCGGTGTCGGCCAGACCGTCCAGGTGCAGACCGCGGGTGAGGGCGGCGGGTACGGCGACCGTGGCGACGGCGGCCAGCAGTGGGTTACCGCCCAGCAGCAACAGGCCGCCGAGCACGGCGGCGGTGAGGCCGAGGGCCAGGCCGACCAGCGGTGCGCACAGCATTCCGGCCCGACCGGCCGTACGGTCCCAGCGCCTGACCCGTACCGGCAGTACGGTCAGCGTGCCGAAGGCGAACCGCGGTCCGTCGTCGATCGCCACACGTCCCCCAAACCGATACCGCCCACGTCAGGGGAACGCTACAGCCTGGCCGGTGGGCGTCCTTCGGCCGGGCGGTCGGTACGGCGTTTGCGGCGGCGGCGCACCGCGTCGTCCACCAGGCACCAGCCGACCGCCGTCAGGATCGCGGCCAGGTGCTCCCAACCCGCGAGGTTCGGCCACAGTGCCGCCTCCACCACCATCGACCCGGCCACCACCCCCGCCGTCCACCACGCCCGGTACCGCCAGGCGACGCAGACCGCGAGCGCCACCACCGCCGCGGACGGGCCGGTGTCCCGGATGAAGGCGTCGATCGGCGCCAGGCCGAGCACCGCGTGCGGTCCTCGGGAGACGCCCCAACGCGCGTAGGTCGTACCGGCCAGCGTGGACAGGTACGCGATGCCGACGGTGCGGGCCTTGCCGAGGGTGATCTCGGCGATGCCGAACACCACCAGCACCTGGGCGAGCGCGCCCCACACCGGCAGGTCGAGGGCGGGCACGAACAGCGACAGCGGGGTGCGTAGCAGCGCCTTCCACCACAGCAGCGTCGCGCTGACCACCCCGGACCGGTTCACCAGGTCGTCGCCCCAGGCGGTGTGCTGCACCAGTTGCAGTACGGAGATCAGCACCACGGCGGCGATCGTCAGCGGAATCGCCCGCCATCTCCTGCGTACCGAGGCGATGCGCAGGTCGGCGACGAGCGCGCCCCACTCGCGGTACGCGGCGCGGCGCAGCCGCGCTTCGGCAGTACTCACAGCGTTCCCGCGCCGGTACGGGCCGGGTGGCAGGCCTGGCGTACGGTGCGCATCGCCCGCCCCTCCACGGTGAAACCGGCGGCCCTCAACGCGTTCGTGCCCCCCTCGCGGGTAGATCGTTCCACCCTTCTCGCCCGGACCCGGCACGGCGGGCGTACGGCCGTGCGGGCAGGGCTGCTCGGGCCGCGGCATGGTCGGGCCGGGCCACGTTTCAGGGTCTCCGATCGGATCGCCGGAGGCCAGAGCCTCTCCGCGGGGCCCTCGCCGCGCGATGGCCGAATCGCGGGTGATCGCAGTCATGATGTTGATGACGACATTCACCCGGTCCGCGGTTGTGAAGAACGCCGAACGTGTTCGCCGGGATCCTGACCGTCCTGGGGCCGGGAACGCCCGGGACGGTTCGGTGTACGCCATACGGAGCGATCCCATGAACAGCGATCTTATGTCGCGATTGACGGGGTTTGCTTGGGAATTAGCTTTCTGCCGCGACGACCGAGGCTGCGATGCCCATGGCGCGACGCCCCCGGTGCTACGGCTCGGGGGTGGGCTCCGGCTGGCCCGGCAGCTCGGCGGCCAGCGCCGCCGCGGCCTTGAGCAGCGGCACCGCGAGGAGCGCGCCGGTGCCCTCGCCGAGCCGGACGCCGTGGTCGAGCAGCGGTTCTATGGACAGCCGGTCCAGTGCCTTGGCCTGGCCGGGCTCGCCCGACGACTGGCCCGCCAGCCACCAGTCGGGCGCCCGGAACGCCACCCGCTGCGCGGCCAGCGCACACGCCGCCGAGACCACCCCGTCGAGCACCACCGGCAGCTTGCGCACCGCGCACTGCAGCAGGAACCCGGTGGCCGCCGCGAGGTCCGCGCCGCCCACCGTGGCCAGCAGCTTCAACGGGTCGCCGAGCACCGGCCGGGCCCGGCGCAGCGCGTCGCGGATCGCCCCGCACTTGCGCATCCAGGCCAGGTCGTCGATCCCCGAACCGCGACCGGTCACCACGGACGCGTCCGTGCCGCACAGCGCCGCGATCAGCACCCCCGCGGGTGTGGTGCCGCCGACGCTCAGATCGCCCAGCACCAGCAGGTCGGTGCCGGAGTCCGCCTCCTCGTCGGCGATCGCCATGCCGGCGCGGAACGCCTGCTCGGCCTCCGCCTCGGTCAGCGCGTCCTCGACGTCGATGAGCCCGGAGCCGCGCCGTACCCGGTGCCGTACCACCTCGGCGGGCAGTTCGCCGGGGTCGCAGTCCACGGCCATGTCGACGACGCGTACCCGCGCTCCGTACGTGCGGGCCAGGACGTTCACCGCGGCCTCGTCCGCGAGAACCGAGCGCACCAGGGTGCCGGCGCTGCCCGCGGGGCGTGCGGAGACGTTTCGCTTGGCGATGCCGTGGTCCCCGGCGAACAGGATCACGCGGGCCCGCTCGATCGGCCTCGCCGGTGCGCGGCCCTGTACGGAGGCCAGCCAGTCGCCTAGGTCTTCCAGCTTTCCGAGCTTTCCGGCGGTGGCCGTACGGGCGCGGAGCGCTTTGGAGTCGTGCCGGAGCGCCGGTTCGGGGCGGTCGATCAGCGCGGCGAAGTCGTCTAGGTCCAGGGGGCTCACGACTCGCACCTTACCGGTGAGGTTGCCGTGACGGTGATGTACGGGCGCCGACGTCAGCGCGGGCGGCCTAGCTGTTCTGTCCACGGAGGTTGGTGACAGCGATCACTGACCTGTGATCTTGCAATGGGTGAGGGCCCTCTGGCTCGGTGTGGATTGCCACATCTGCACCGACGACCAGAAAGGCCCTCATGCCGCACCGTAACGCACCACTGACCGAGACCGGCCGCCTGCGCCTGGCCCGCTGCGTCGTGGAGGACAACTGGCCCCTACGGCGGGCCGCGGAACGCTTCCAGGTCTCCGTCAGCACGGCCCAGCGGTGGGCCGACCGCTACCGGGCGTTCGGGGAGGCGGGCATGGCCGACCGCTCCAGCCGCCCGCACGCCAGTCCACGCCGCACCCCGACCCGCACCGAACGCCGGATCATCAAGGTCCGCGTCCTGCGCCGGTGGGGACCGGCCCGGATCGCGCACCTGCTGCGACTGGTGCCCTCCACCGTGCACCGGGTGCTGACCCGCTACGGCCTGGCCCGCCTGACGCACCTGGACCGAGCCACCGGCCGCGTCATACGCCGCTACGAACGCGACAAGCCCGGCGAGCTGGTCCACGTCGACATCAAGAAGCTCGGCAACGTCCCCGACGGCGGCGGCCACAAAGTCCTCGGCCGCCAAGCGGGCCGCAAGAAGCGTTCCGGCGTCGGCTACAGCTACCTGCACACCGCCGTCGACGACCACTCCCGCCTGGCCTACAGCGAGATCCTCGCCGACGAGAAGAAGGAGACCGCCGTCGGCTTCTGGAGCCGCGCCCAGGCGTACTTCTCCTCCTGCGGGATCACCGTCGAACGCGTCCTGACCGACAACGGCTCCTGCTACAAGTCCCGTCTGTGGCGCGATGCCCTGGCAGCAGCCGGGATCACGCACAAACGAACCCGCGCCTACCGCCCGCAGACGAACGGCAAGGTCGAACGCTTCAACCGCACTCTGCTCGATGAGTGGGCCTACGCCCGCTCCTACCGTTCGGAACAGGAACGACGCAACGCCTTCCCCGAATGGCTGCACACCTACAATCACCACCGCGGACACACCGCGCTCAAGGGCCAGCCACCCGCCAGCCGCGTTCCTAACCTCTCAGGGCAATACACCTAGCGCAGCGTCACCGCCAGGCCCGCCACGACCAGCAGCACGCGCTCCGACTCGGCCGCGACGGCCGCGTTCAACCGGCCCAACTCGTCGCGGAACCGGCGGCCTGACGCCGTGGCGGGAACCACACCGGAGCCGACCTCGTTGCTCACCGCCACCACCGTACGGCGGGTCTCCCGCCAGGCGGCGGTCAACTCGGCCACCCGCAGGGCGAGTTGGCGGCGGCCGCCGGACGCCCATCGCCGCTCGTCCCACGCACCGACCGCGTCCATCGCGTCGGTCAGCCACAGCGCCAGGCAGTCGATGAGCAGCGGCGGCCCGTCCGTGTTCAGCAGCGGCACCAGGTCGCAGGTCTCCTCGGTGCGCCAGCTGGCCGGGCGCCGCTCCCGGTGCAGATGGACCCGGGCCGCCCAGTCCGGGTCGTCCTCCCGGCTGCCGCCGGTGGCCACGTAGACCACGCCGGGGAAGGCGGAGAGCCGCCGCTCGGCCTCCGCCGACTTGCCGGACCGCGCGCCGCCCAGCACCAGCGTGCGGCGCGGGATGTCCGGTACGGACTCGTACGCGCCGACCACCAGCGCACTGCCGTCCGGCACCGCACGGGCGCCGTCCGCGCTGAGCCTGCGGTGCAGTTCCGGTTCCGGCGCGGCGTCGTGGCCGAGGTGGACGGCGATCACATCGGTGGTGGGGCCCACCGCGCCCGCGGCGCGCAGCCGGGCCAGGGCGTCGGGGCGGCGGGTCACGTCGAGCAGCACCATGTCGTACGGGACCGGGCGGTCGCGTCCGTTGCCGAGACCGGCGGGAGCGGCGCCCGCGGGCAGATACAGCAGGCGGTGCCCGGCGGGTCCGGTCACCTCGTATCCGGTGCCCGGCGCGTCCAGCGGCAACGCGCGGACCCGGTGGCCGGAAAGCAGCGTCAGTTGCTCGCCGTCCGGCACCCGGCCGGGGGCGGGCAGACCGGCCGGCAGGTCGACCGGCGGCCCCGCCTGGGGGTGCGTCAGCAGGACCTGGCGTACGCCGCCGAGCGAGCGTCCGGCGCGGGCGGCGGCCAGCGCCGGGCCGGGCGTCAGGTCGAGCAGCAGTACTCCGTCGACCAGCAGCGAGGCAGGGTTGCGGGCGCCGGCGCCGAGCGCGGCGGCGCAGGCCGCGCAGGGGCAGCCGGACTGCGGCAGGCCCTCGGGCCCACCCGTGCCCAGCAGCGTGATCTCCATGCGGACATCGTCGCGTACGACGCCTGGCCGGTCGCGCACCGCCCCGCCTGGCGGTGTGGCTGACCGGCGGCGGTGATCTCCGTTAACCTGCGCGGACAGGACGGAGAGGGGCTTGGCATGGCATGGACGTGGCGGTTCGAGAAGACGGACGGCACGGAGGCCGTACCGGCGGTGGAACCCGAGGAGTTCAGCACCCAGGGCGACGCGGAGTCCTGGATCGGCGAGGAGTGGAAGACGCTGCTGGACGGCGGGGTGGACCAGGTGCGGCTCTTCGAGGACGGTACGGAGGTGTACCCGGCGCCGATGAGTCTGCATGCGGGCAGCTAGCGCCGGGCTTGCCTGAATCCCTGGGGCGCGGTCGGTTCGGCACCGCGGGGCCGCGCTCGGCGGCATCTTTCGGGGGTAAGCCCTCAGACCCCAGCACCGGCGTTGTCGGGGGCTCGCCCCCAACTCCTCGGCGGGGTGAGGTCGGTTGGGGAGACGCTCCAACGCCTGGGCGGTTGAGGCAGGTTGGGGGAGCGCCTCCAACTCCCTTGCGGCCGAGGTCGGTTGGGGGCCGCCCCCAACGCCGCCGGAGCCGTGGGTGCTGGGGGCGGCCCCCAGCACCCAGGTCGCCGGTAGGCGTCAGAGCTGGCCCAGGGTCACCTGGGTCGTCCGCGGCTGGCCGTCGCGTTCGTAGGTGACGCTGGTCTTGTCGCCGGGTTTGAAGACGGCCAGGGTCTCGGAGAGGGACGCGTCCGTGGTGATGGGGACGTCGTCCACCTTGGTGATGATGTCGCCTGGGCGCAGGCCCGCCTTGTCCGCCGCGCCCCCGGTGGTGACGGTGACCACGACGACGCCCACGGGTTCGAGGTTGCTGTTCAGCACGGTGCGTACGGAGACGTTGAGCGCGGCCTTGCCGGAGGCGGTCACCTTGCCGCTCCTGATGAGCTGGCGCGCGATGTTGTTCACCGTGGAGACCGGGATGGCGAACCCGATGCCGGGCGCCGTACCGCCGCCCAACTCCGGTTCGGTGGCCGCCAGCGTGGGGATGCCGATCACCTGGCCGGAGAGGTTGACCAGCGCACCGCCGCTGTTGCCGGGGTTGATCGCGGCCGAGGTCTGCACCATGTTCACGATGGTGGTGCCCGTGCCGCCGTTGCCGCCCTCGTTGACGGTGCGTCCGACGGCCGACACGATGCCCTGGGTCACGCTGCTGGACAGGCCCAGCGGATTGCCCATGGCCAGGGTGATCTGGCCGACGGCCACCTTCGAGGCGTCGCCGAACGCGGCCGGTCTGAGGTCGCCGGGCGGGTTGGCCAGTTTGATGACCGCCAGGTCGTCGGCGGGGTAGCTGCCCACCAGGTCGGCCTTCAGCGTGCTCTTGCCGGTGGCGAGGGTGACCTGGAAGTTCCTGGCGTTGCCGACGACATGGGCGTTGGTGACGATGTCGCCCTTGGTGTCGTACACCACGCCCGAGCCGAGGCCCGCGCTGGTGGTGATCTGGACGACGGACGGCAGGACGTTCTTGACCACCCGTTCGTAGTCGTCCTGAAGGCTGTTGCTCACCGTGGGAGCGGGACCCGCGCCCGGACCGTTCGACCTGGACGCCGCCGTTGAGGTCTTAGCCGCGCCGGAGCAGCCGGCGAGCAGCGCCACCGCGCACACGGCCGCCAGCAGCGGTCGGACCGCCGAGCGGCGGCCGAGGGCTCCCGCCAATCCGGGCATACGTGATCCACTCATGCCCGGAGTGTCCCTTTTGTCGGTTTATCAAGCGAGTATCTCCGCGCCCGTGCCGCGCGTGTCGGACCCCGCTCAGTCCCGTACCCCGCACAGGTGCAGCAGCGCGGCCACCGCGCGGTACGGATCGGTGCGCCCGGCCCGGTCCTCCACGGCGAGCAGCCGGTCCAGGTCCGGAACATCGCCGGCCTTGGTCTCGTCCGGCGCGGTGTCGGTGAACACCCGCACCCCGTACCAGGCGTGCAGCGGCGCGCCGATCGCCGACAGGGTCGCGGTGAGCGTCTCCCGCCGGTCGGCCCGCGCGGTCAGTCCCAGTCGGTTGGTGTACCCGGTGGCGTCGAACGCCGCCAGCGCGCCCTCCCAGTCGCCGGACAGCCCGCGCCGCATCGCCAGCGCGTCCCCGTTGCGCACCAGCAGCGACAGCAACCCGCCGGGCGCCAGCACCCGGGCCAGACCGGCCAGCAGCGCGTCCGGATCCGCCACGTACATCAACACCCCGTGGCAGAGCACCACGTCGAAGCTGCCCGCGTCGAAGTACCGGCCGGTCTCCCGGCCGTCGCCCTCGACCAGCCGGACCCGCTCCCGTATGCCCTCCGGCTCCACCGACAGCGCCTCGCGAGCCGTCTCCAGCATCGCCGGATCCGACTCCACACCGGTCACCTCGTGGCCGCCACGTGCCAGCCGCAGCGCCTGGGTGCCCTGGCCGAGCCCGACGTCGAGCACCCGCAGCCGGCGTCCCACCGGGAACCGCGCGGTGATCTGCTCATCGAGCTGCCGCGCCACCAACTCCTGCCGCACGGCGTTGCGCAGGCCGCCGAGACCCGCCAGCCAGGCTTCCGCCCCGCCGGAAAACCCGCTGCTCAGATCTGCTCACCGCGCTTGACCTGCGGCTTGGGCAGTCGCATCCGGCGCATCTGGAGCGTGCGCATCAGCGCGTAGGCGACCGCGCCGCGCAGGTTCTCACTGGGGAAGCGCTGGCGCAGTACCTTCTTCAACCGGAAGGCGGTGAACGCCGACTGGAGCACGATCAGCACGATCAGCAGCAGCCACAGCAGCAGCGAGATGTCCTTGACGTTCATGCTGGGGAACATGCTCAGCACGAGGATGACCACCGCGAGCGGCAGGAACAGCTCGGCGACGTGGTACCGGGTGTCAACGTAGTTCCGGCACAGCTTGCGCACCGGTCCCTTGTCGCGCACCGGCAGATAGCGCTCGTCACCGCTGGCCAGCGCCTCGCGCTGCTTCGCCATCTCGACCCGGCGGGCCTCCCGGGCCTGCTTGGCGGCGGCCTTGCGGTCGCCGGGCACGGTGACGCGCTGGCGGCGCTGCGTCTGCGCCTCGTTGCGCTTGGGCGTGGGGCGGCCCTTCGGGGCCTGCGGGTCGCGGCGCTGGTCGACCGGTTCTGCGGTCACCATCGGGGTCGCGGCCTGCTCATCCTTGGAACGACGTCGGAACACAAGGCCCAAGGGTACGTGCTGCCGGGACCGGTCCCCACCCCCACGTGCCAGCCCGGCACCGCCACCTACTCCTTGGGCGGGATGCGCTCGGTGCGTGATCGTCCCTCAGGATGAGCGCATCCGCCGCCGAACGGTGCGGTAATGGAAGCGGGGCCCGTACTGTAGGGGTCAACAGAGGTGCCGGAGCAAGTCGCAGAAGGGGGCGCGCCAGGCCCATGAGCGGTGTCATGAAGCGGATGGGGATGATCTTCCGCGCGAAGGCCAACAAGGCCCTGGACCGGGCCGAGGACCCGCGCGAGACGCTCGACTACTCGTACCAGAAGCAGCTTGAGCTGCTGCAGAAGGTACGTCGTGGCGTCGCGGACGTGGCCACGTCGCGTAAGCGGCTGGAGCTGCAGCTCACCGGCTTGCAGCAGCAGTCGTCCAAGCTTGAGGACCAGAGCCGCAAGGCGCTGGCGCTCGGCCGTGAGGACCTGGCGCGCGAGGCGCTGACCCGGCGTGCCGCGCTCCAGCAGCAGGTCACCGACCTGGAGACGCAGCACCAGACGTTGCAGGGTGAGGAGGAGAAGCTCACTCTCGCGGCGCAGCGGCTGCAGGCCAAGGTGGACGCCTTCCGCACCAAGAAGGAGACCATCAAGGCCACCTACACGGCCGCCCAGGCGCAGACCAAGATCGGCGAGGCGTTCTCCGGGATCTCCGAGGAGATGGGCGACGTCGGCCTGGCCATCCAGCGGGCCGAGGACAAGACCGCGCAGATGCAGGCGCGCGCCGGTGCCATCGACGAACTGCTGGCCTCGGGTGCGCTGGACGACCCGAGCGGGCTGGCCAAGGACGACATCTCGGCGGAGCTGGACCGGCTCTCCGGCGGTTCCGACGTCGAGCTGGAGCTGCAGCGGATGAAGGCCGAGCTGGCCGGCGGCAGCAGCGGTCAGCAGGCCATCGAGGGCAACAAGGCCGGCCAGGCCAACCACCAGCAGCCGCAGGACCAGCCGCGTCTCGACAAGAACTGAGCGTCCGCGCGCACCTCGAAGGGAGACCGTCATGATCGTACGGATCATGGGGGAGGGCCAGGTGAGGCTGGCCGACAGCCACTTCGTCGAGCTGAACAAGCTGGACGACGAGCTGTTGGGCGCCATGGAGAGTGGCGACGAGACGGAGTTCCGGCGCACCCTCGGCGCGCTGCTGGACGCCGTGCGGCGGCTCGGTGAGCCGCTGGCGGACGACGCACTGGAGCCGTCCGAGCTGATCCTGCCCGCCCCGGACGCCTCCCTGGAGGAGGTACGGGAGATGCTCGCCGACGACGGGCTGATCCCTGGATAACCGGCACCCCAGCACCACCGGGCGCCCTGGTCCCACCCGTCACGGGGCCAGGGCGCCCGTGCTGTGCGGCCCGGCCGATGCCCGTACCGTGTGGTGGCGTGACTCTCCTCGCCCGATCGCGCCACTGGGCGCGGGCACATCCGCTCGCCGTGGACGGCGCTCTGGCGGCGGTCGTCCTCGGGCTGATCCTGGTCAGCTCGGTGCCCGGGCCGCCCGCGCACCACTACCGGGCTGAGCCGGCCAACGTCACCCTGGCGGTGCTGGCCTGTGCCGCACTGGTGGTGCGGCGCCGCTTTCCGCGCTCGGTGCTGGCCTTCACCAGTGTCGCCGCCGCGCTCGGCTTCGTCGCCGACCGGACCTCGCGCTCCGCGCCGGTGGTGGTGACCGTCTTCCTGGCGCTGTTCACCGTCGCCGCCCGCACCGACCGGCCCACCACCTGGCGGGTGGGCGCCGCCACCTGCGCGACGCTGACCGCGGTGTCCATGCGCTACGGGCCCGCGCCCTGGTACAGCCAGGAACACCTCGCCGTCTTCGCCTGGACCGGGATGGCCGCCGCGGGCGGTGACGCGGTGCGCAGCCGCCGCGCCTACGTCGCCGCGATCGAGGAGCGCGCGGTACGAGCCGAGCGCACCCGCGAGGAGGAGGCGCGCCGCCGGGTCGCCGAGGAACGGATGCGCATCGCCCGGGAGCTGCACGACGTGGTCGCCCACCACATCGCGCTGGTCAACGTGCAGGCCGGAGTCGCCGCCCACGTCATGGACAGCCGACCCGCGCAGGCCAAGCAGGCGCTGGCGCACGTCCGCGAGGCGAGCCGCTCGGCGCTGGACGAACTGCGCGCCACGGTCGGCCTGTTGCGGCAGGCGGGCGACCCCGAGGCGCCCATGGAACCGGCGCCGCGCCTGGCCGATCTGGACCGGCTGGTCGACGGCTTCGTCCGCACCGGACTGCGCGCCGAGGTGGTCACCGAAGGACTCGCGGACGCCGCCGAGCCGTTGCCCGCGACCGTCGACCTGACCGCGTACCGGGTGATCCAGGAGTCGCTGACCAACGCCCACAAGCACGCGGGGCCGGACGCCCGGGTGAGGGTGCGGATCGTCCGGGACGGCACCGGGGTGGAGATCACCGTGTTGGACGACGGCACCGGCGGCGCGGCGGCGGACGCCGGGCACGGTGGCGGACACGGGCTGATCGGGATGCGCGAGCGGGCCACGGCGCTGGGCGGCCGGTTCGAGGCGGGGCCCCGGCCGGAGGGCGGCTTCCGGGTCTTCGTACGCTTGCCGTCGGCCGCCCCGGCGCGGCTTTCCGGCGCGCTGGGCGAGGCCGCCGCCACGGGGGAGGGGCGACGATGATCGGGGTCGTACTCGCCGACGACCAGGCGCTGTTGCGCGGCGCGTTCCGGGTGCTGGTGGAGTCCGAGCCGGACATGGAGGTGGTCGGCGAGGCCGGTGACGGAGCCGAGGCCGTGGCGGTGGCCCGCCGGACCGGTGCCGATGTGGTGCTGATGGACATCCGGATGCCGGGGACGGACGGGATCGCCGCGACCCGGGAGATCACCGCCGCCGACGACCTCGGCGGCGTGCACGTGCTGATCCTGACCACCTTCGAGGCGGACGAGTACGTGATCGAGGCGCTGCGCGCCGGTGCCGCGGGGTTCCTGGGCAAGGGCGCGGAACCCGACGAACTGCTGACCGCCATCCGTACCGTCGCCGCCGGGGAGTCGCTGCTGTCACCGGCCGCGACCAAGAGCCTGATCGCCCGGTTCCTCGGCGCCGGCGGTCCGTCCAGGGCCGCCGAGGAGCGCCTGGCGGTACTGACCGCGCGGGAGCGGGAGGTGCTCGCCGAGGTCGCGGCCGGGCTGTCCAACGAGGAGATCGCCGAACGCCTCGGGGTCAGCCCGCTCACCGTCAAGACCCACGTCAACCGCACGATGGCCAAGCTCTCCGCCCGCGACCGCGCCCAACTGGTCGTCATCGCCTACGAGACCGGACTGGTCCGGCCTTCGACGGGCTGACCGGTCGGGTGCATTCCGCGCGGACCGGCCCGCGCGGTGCGCGATCGCGGCAGCATGGGGGGATGCTGCTGCGTCCGGTGCGGGACACCGCTGAAGATGCCGAGGCCGTGCAGGCCATCACCGCCGCGTCGTTCGGGGATGCCAGGGCGCTGCCGGGTGGCGACTGGCCGCCGGAACGGGTGGTCCGGTTCCACGCTCGGGTGCGGTACTTCGCCAGGACCGACCCCGACGGCTGCTGGATCGCCGAGGACGTGGTGGCCGGTCCGGTGGGCGTGGCACTGGCCCTCAAGCGCGAGTTCCTGTGGGGGCTTTCACTGCTCGCCGTGGTACCGACCGCACAGGGCAAGGGAGTCGGCAAGGCGCTGCTTGCCCGCGCGATGGGGTACGGACGCGGCTGTCTGCGCGGTCTGCTGTGCGGCACCCGGCACCCCGTGGCGGCCCGCGCCTACCGCCGCGCCGGATTCACCCTGCATCCGGCGATGCGGCTCAAGGGGGTGGTCGACCCGGCGCGGCTCGAACCGCTGGACGGCGCCGTGCACGAGGGCACACCACGGCACCGGGACCTGATGGACTCGGTCGACCGGCGCACCAGGGGTGGTGCGCACGGCCCCGATCACGAGCAACTCATCGGCGGCTGCCGCCTGTTCGTGGTGGACGACCTGGCGGGCAGCGGGTACTGCTACGCCGACCGCGGCCGCGTCGAACTGCTGGCCGCCACCTCGCGACGGCTCGCCACCCGACTGCTCACCGCGGCACTGCTGTCCGTACCGCCGGGCGGCACGGCCTGCGTACCGCATCTGACGAGCGATCAGCAGTGGGCGCTGGACGTGGGGTTGACGGCTGGGCTGGAACTGGCCAACTCCGGCTATGTGTGCCTACGCGGCATGCGGCCGCCGACCCCGTACATCCCGTCGGACACGTTCCTGTAGAGGGCGGCGCGTTACGGCAGTGCCAGCATCTGCTCCAGGGCGAGCTTGGCGTAGTGCTCGGTCTCCTCGTCCACCACGATGCGGTTGACCACGGTGCCCTCGGCCAGCGACTCCAGCGCCCACACCAGGTGCGGCAGGTCGATCCGGTTCATGGTCGAGCAGAAGCAGACGGTCTTGTCGAGGAAGACGATCCGCTTGTCCGGGTGCGCCTTCGCCAGCCGCCGCACCAGGTTGAGCTCGGTGCCGATGGCCCAGGAGGAACCGGCGGGGGCGGCTTCCAGCGCCTTGATGATGTACTCGGTCGAGCCCACGTAGTCGGCCGCGGCCACGACCTCGTGCTTGCACTCGGGGTGCACCAGCACGTTCACCCCGGGTATCCGGGACCGTACGTCCTCCACCGAGTCCAGCGAGAACCGGCCGTGCACCGAGCAGTGCCCGCGCCACAGGATCATCTTGGCCGCCCGCAGCTGCTCGGGGGTGACCCCGCCGCCCGGCTTGTGCGGGTTGTAGACCACGCAGTCGTCGAGAGAGAAGCCCATCTCGCGGACCGCGGTGTTGCGCCCGAGGTGCTGGTCCGGCAGGAACAGCACCTTCTCTCCCTGGGAGAACGCCCATTCCAGCGCGCGCTTGGCGTTGGAGGAGGTGCAGATGGTGCCGCCGTGCCGTCCGGTGAACGCCTTGATGTCGGCCGAGGAGTTCATGTACGAGACCGGCACGGTGACGTCCGCGACCCCGGCCTCGGTCAGCACGTCCCAGCACTCGGCGACCTGCTCGGCGCTGGCCATGTCGGCCATCGAGCAGCCCGCGGCCAGGTCCGGCAGGATGACCTGCTGGTCGGCGGTGGTCAGGATGTCCGCGCTTTCGGCCATGAAGTGCACACCGCAGAAGACGATGTACTCCGCCTGCGGGCGCGCCGCGGCGTCCCTGGCCAGCTTGAACGAGTCACCCGTGACGTCCGCGAACTCGATGACCTCGTCACGCTGGTAGTGGTGACCGAGCACGAAGACCCGCTCGCCGAGCTTCGCCTTGGCCGCCCGGGCGCGCTCGACGAGGTCGGGGTCGGAGGGCGCGGGCAGGTCGCCGGGGCACTCCACTCCCCGCTCGCTCTTGGGGTCCGCCTCGCGGCCGAGCAGCAGCAGGGCGAGCGGCGTGGGCTGGACGTCCAGCGATCCGGGGGCCAGGGGTTCGGTGGTGGTCACGGGCGGGGCGCCCTTTCTCTTGGCACGTGCTGTCGACATGCACCTTTTCGTCTAACTGACGCTATCTATCATAGCCGGTTCGCGTCAGATTGACGATGGGCATCGTGTCGATGTGACGTATCCGGCTCGTTCTGGCCAACAGGTTGATCCGCCCGGGCCATGAGGTGACCTTGCCGTGAGCGGTGTGCGAGCATGAATGGAAGGCGTGAGTGGGATGCCGGATCCGACCCGGAATTTTTTCCGGGCGGCGGCGGTTCCAGTCGGCGGCAGAAAGACCGACGTTGCGTAGAAACCCGGGAGTGAACAGATGACGGTTCAGGACGAGACCACCGCAAGCGAGGGCATCATCCTGTCCGACGCCGCCGCGGCCAAGGTCAAGAGCCTGCTCGAACAGGAAGGCCGCGAAGACCTCGCGCTGCGTGTCGCGGTTCAGCCCGGAGGCTGCTCCGGTCTGCGCTACCAGCTGTTCTTCGACGAGCGCTCGCTCGACGGCGATGTCGTGAAGGACTTCGGCGGCGTCAAGGTCGTCACCGACCGGATGAGCGCCCCGTACCTCGGCGGTGCCTCGATCGACTTCGTGGACACCATCGAGAAGCAGGGCTTCACCATCGACAACCCGAACGCCACGGGCTCCTGCGCCTGCGGCGACTCGTTCCACTGAGTCCTACGTGACCATGCGGCGGTGCCCCCCAGGCCGGGGCACCGCCGCTCGCGTATCCGGCACCGTTCAGCCGCGCTGCGGCACCGCCCGGCCGTCCGAGGCGTCGTAGACCGTACGGGTGCCGAGCGGAGCGTCCAGCGTCACCCGCTCGCTGATCGACTTCGCCAGCATCACGCAGATCCGCTCGGGGTCCTTGGCGGAGCTGGTGATCCGGACCTTCACCGCGTCGGCCGACTGGCTGACCACGCTCGCCGAGTACGTCGAACACACCCCGCCCCAGAAGCGCAGAGTGAGCGTGCGGCTGTCCGCCGCGTAGGACTCGACGTGCGTGGCGGTGCCCGGCGAGGGCGCCGCGCTGGGCGGGGGCGCGACGTACTTCGGGTCCACCGCTGGCTGGGCGATCTCCACGGGCTGCTGGGCCGCGGGCTGGGCCACCTGGAACAGCCAGGACGGCACCAGCTCCGACTGTCCGCCCACGAACTGCGCGGACAGCCCGAACCGCGCCGCCCGTACGTCCAAGGTCAGCGGGGCGCCGGTGACGCAGCGCGCGGAAGGGCGCACCGGCAGGTCTCCGGGATCGGCGGGGCCACCGGGGTCGGCGCCCGCCAGGCCCGTGGCGCCCGGGTGCATGGTGCGGCACGGACCGGTGCCCGGGGTGGCGCCGGATCCGTTCAGCTCGTCCAGCGCCCGCCGCGCGCTCACCACCGGATACGCGGCGCCCCGGGCCAGCGCCGCCAGCCGCCCCGAACCGCTCAGCAGCCGCCCGTCCGGGCCCACCTGGAGCATGGTCTGCCAGCCGTGCGTCGGCAGACCGCCCACCATCGGGTCAACCTCGACGGTGCGCACACCGCCCGCCGCCCGCGAGGCGTCCACCCGCGCCCCGCCCAGGCCGAGCGCCGTCAACACCGGGGCGACGGCACGCTTCGCCTGGTCGGGCGGTACGGCCGGGCCGGGGGACGGGACCGCGGGCGCCGTCGACCGCATGGCGTCCTCGGGGGAGTAGCAGACGGCCTGCCCGGCACCGTCCGCGCCGCCGCTCGCGGTGGACGGGTGGCATCCGGTGCCAGCCCCGTTCCGCGCGAACGCCCAACTGCCGGGCGCCTGTTGGGTCACCTGCAACGTCGGGCCCGGCGCGTTGTGGCTCGGGGCGGCCCGCCACAGGCCGTGGTCCAGCGCGATCGGGCCGGACACGCCGAGCGCGGTCGCGAGCTTGGCCACGTCGTCCCGGGAGACCTGGCCGCGTGCCTGATACACGGGGGCCGAGCCCGGACCGGACGGCAGGGCTCCGGTCGCCTGGTACCGCACCCCCGGGGTGCCCGCGTCGCTCTGGCCCCAGCCGCTCAGCGCCAGTGGGGCCGGGCTGGACCCGGCGCCGGGCGCCGTCGGGCCGGGGGCGCCGCTGGCGGCCGACGCCGCCCAGTAGGCGCTGCCGCCGCCCGCCACCAGGACCGCCCCCGCGACCAGTGCCACGGCCAGCGGCGTTCGGCGCCCGCGGTGCTCACCGGTTCGCTCCGACAGGCCGGACGTACCGGCTGGTGACCCGTTCCCGGGCCTGCTCTCCGGGGTGCGCTCGATGCCCACCGTTCAGCTCCTTTCGGCTCCGTGACGGTGTGGATGTCACCATCCGCCGTGTGGCGGACGTGACTTGGACGGAGCCGAGTGCCGTACGGTTCCGCGTACAGCTTCGGAGCGCGGTGGGCTGCTTCGGGGGTGCGGCGGACTGCCGCGGGGCGGGCGGACTGATGTGTTCCGGCCGGGCTTCAGCTGCCGTATTCGGACATTTCCTCGACGGCGTGCGCGGAGGCGGCGGGGACCTTCGTACCGTGAATGGACGATGGCGGAACCGGAGGCGCCGCATCCAGGTGGGCTGTCGCCCAGCGGGAGGCGATGCGGCGGCAGTCGTCCAGCAGATCCGCGGGGGAGCCGGACTCCGTACCCGGGAAGCCGGGCACACCAGGCAGTTCGGTGAGCTCGGGGTGTTCGGCCTGCTCGGACATGGTGGCTCCCGGTTCTGAGGGGCGCGAGGGAATCGTGCGCACTGGTGACTTTATGCGCCGTTTACTGGGGTGGAAAGCAGTACTTTCCGGTAATTTCCTGGAGGACCCCCGAAGGCGTGGTCCTCGGCCAGCCGGTCCTGGCCGGAACGGTTCGGTACCGGCGCCGCATGGCGACCCGGTAGCGTTGGCTGGTCCAGTAGGCCCGCCCGCCACCCAGCAGTCCAGCCCGCCATCGCCCCCACCGCAGGAGCACACCCGTCGTGCGTATCGCTGTCACCGGCTCCATCGCCACCGACCACCTGATGACCTTCCCCGGCCGCTTCGCCGACCAGCTGGTGGCCGACCAGTTGCACACGGTCTCGCTCTCCTTCCTGGTCGACACCCTGGACGTGCGGCGCGGCGGGGTCGCGCCGAACATCTGCTTCGGCATGGGCGTGCTCGGGCTGCGGCCGATCCTGGTCGGCGCCGCGGGCTCGGACTTCGGCGAGTACCGGGCGTGGCTCGACCGGCACAACGTGGACACCGAGTCGGTACGGATCTCCGAGGTGCTGCACACGGCGCGCTTCGTGTGCACCACGGACGCCGACCACAACCAGATCGCGTCCTTCTACACCGGTGCGATGAGCGAGGCCCGGCAGATCGAGCTCCAGCCGATCGCCGAGCGGGTCGGCGGGCTCGACCTGGTGGTGATCGGCGCGGACGACCCGCAGGCGATGCTGCGGCACACGCAGGAGTGCCGGACCCGCGGCCTCGCGTTCGCCGCGGACCCGTCGCAGCAGCTCGCCCGGCTGGACGGTGACGAGATCCGGCTGCTGGTGGAGGGGGCGGACTACCTGTTCACCAACGAGTACGAGGCGGCGCTGATCCAGAGCAAGACCGGCTGGTCGCCGGAGGAGGTGCTGGCGAAGGTCGGCACCCGGGTGACCACGCTCGGTGCGAACGGCGTACGGGTCGAACGGGCCGGGGAGGCGCCGATCGAGGTCGGCTGCGCGGAGGAGGAGCGCAAGGTCGACCCGACCGGCGTGGGCGACGCCTTCCGCGCGGGCTTCCTGACGGGACTGGCCTGGCAGCTGGGCCTTGAGCGGTCGGCGCAGGTGGGCTGCATGCTGGCGACCTTGGTCATCGAGACCCTGGGCACCCAGGAGTACGAGTTGCGCAGGGCGCACTTCCTGGAGCGGTTCACCAAGGCGTACGGGGAGCAGGCGGCGGCGGAGCTGCGGGTGCACCTGGCGTAACGGGCGCCGCGCCGTGGGGCTCTTGGCGACGGCGTGCGGACGGCAGCCACCCTCCGCGGGGCGGGTTACGTGTGGCGGCGGACCACGTAGGCCGTGCCGCCCGGGACCGGGCGTTCGCCGGCGTACTGCTGGTCGCGCATGTCGCACCAGGCGGGGATGTCGAGGCGCGCCGCCTCGTCGTCGGACAGGACCGTCACCGTGCCCCCCATCGGAACGTCGCCGATCACCTTGGCGAGTTCGATCACCGGGATCGGGCACCGCTTGCCCAGTGTGTCCAGGACCAGGTCGGCGCCGCCCTCGGCGCCGCCCTCGGCCGGCGCGTCGGCCGTCTCCGCGAGGTGGCCGCGTACCCGCCGTACCGCCGCGGGCAGCACGTCGAGGAAGTGGTCGACGTCCGCCCCTGTCGTGCCCCGCGGCAGCGACACCCGTACGTTGCCCTCCGACAGCACGCCCATCGCCCGCAGCACATGGCTCGGCGTCAACGTGCTGGAGGTACAGGACGAACCGGACGAGACCGCGAAACCGGACCGATCCAGCTCGCCCAACAGCGCCTCACCGTCGACATACAGACAGGAGAAGGTGACCAGGTGCGGCAGCCGCCGTACCGGATCGCCCACCACGTCGACGTCCGGGACGAGTTGCGGAACCCGCGTGCGGATCCGGTCCACCAGGGCGGCCAGCCGCTCGCGTTCGGCCGCGGCCTCGTCCCGTACCGCGCGCAGCGACGCCGCCGCGGCCACGATCGCCGGAAGGTTCTCGAAGCCGGGCGCCCGTCCGCGCTCCCGTTCGTCCGCGGGCGCGGGCGCCGCGAACCGCACTCCCTTGCGCACCGCCAGCAGCCCAACTCCCGGCGGACCGCCCCATTTGTGGGCACTGGCCGTCAGCAGCGACCAGTCGCCCGGCACCGGCTCCCACCCCAACGACTGTGCCGCGTCCACCAGTAGCGGTACCCCCGCCTCCCGGCAGACCGCCGCCACCTCGGACACCGGCTGCACCGTGCCCACCTCGTGGTTGGCCGACTGCAGGCAGGCCAGCGCGGTGTCGGGGCGCAGCGCCGCCCGGTACGCCTCGGGCGCCGCCCGCCCCGTGCGGTCGACGCCCACCTCGGTGGCCGTGCCGCCGTCCGCCTCGTGCGCCTCGGCCGCGTGCAGCACCGACGAGTGCTCCACGGCGGACACCACGAGGTGACGGCCCGTCCGGCGGCGTCCCGCCAGCGCCCCGGCGACGGCGGTGTGCACCGCCCGGGTGCCCGAAGAGGTGAAGCTCAGCTCGTCGGGGCGGCAGCCGACCGCTTCCGCCGCCGTCTGCCGCGCGGCGTCCAGCAGCATCCGGGCCCGCCGCCCCTCCCGGTACAGCCGGGCCGGGTCGGCCCACCCCTCGTCCAGCGCCGCCAGCAGCGCCTGCCGGGCGACGGGGTGCAGCGGGGCGGTGGACGCCACGTCGAAGTAAGGCACGCTCCCGACGCTACCCCTCCCGGCCGACCAGGCGGAACGCCGGTCACCCGGCCCGTGCTCCCCCGAAGGCGGCATCCGGCAAACCGCACAAACCGCCACCCGCCCAGCGCTCCGTCAATTGGCCCTCGGAGTGGGGGATTCCACCCCTTCGGGGGCCATCCTCCGGCCGGTCCGGCGCGTTGGGACCCCTCCCCGCGTGGCCCCGATAAGCGTCCAGTAGGGTTTGGTCCGCATAAACATCCAAACCCTGCCCGCGCCAGGGCGCCGACCGCACGCAACGGCCGGGATCCGGGGCGCGCGGGCGAGACTCTCGGGAAGGCGCTACGTGAGTCCCAACGGCTCCGACCGCAAGTCGCGGCGCCCGATGCGGCGGCGGTTGCCGCAGGCGTTGGCCGCGGGCCTGGTCCTGGTGACCGCTACCGGTTGCACCTACAAGGACTTCCCCCGCCTCGGCATGCCCAGCCCCGCCACGGAAGAGGCACCGCGAATCCTTTCGCTCTGGCAGGGCTCCTGGGCCGCCGCACTGGCGACCGGTGTGCTCGTCTGGGGCCTGATCATCTGGTCCGTGATCTTCCACCGGCGCAGCCGGACGAAGATCGAGGTGCCCACTCAGACCCGGTACAACATGCCGCTTGAGGCGCTGTACACCGTGGTCCCCCTCGTCATCATCGCGGTGCTGTTCTACTTCACCGCCCGTGACGAGTCCAAGCTTCTGGAGACATCCAAGAAGCCCGACCACATCATCAACGTGGTGGGCTTCCAGTGGAGCTGGGCGTTCAACTACATCGAGGACGTGCCGGGCAGCCCGAAGTCCCCGACCGCCGTCCCGGCCGAGCTGTCGAGCATCCCGCCGACCGCCCTGGAGGGCATGCCCGCGAACGCCGGCGGTGTCTACGAGACCGGCACCCCGGCCGAATGGGACCCGGGCAACCCCAGCCCCGGCCCGACGCTGTGGCTTCCCGAGGGCCAGACGGTCAAGTTCGTCCTCACCTCGCGGGACGTCATCCACTCCTTCTGGGTGGTGCCGTTCCTGATGAAGATGGACGTCATCCCCGGCCACACCAACGTCTTCCAGGTCACCCCGAACAAGCTCGGCACCTTCATGGGCAAGTGCGCGGAGCTGTGCGGCGTCGACCACTCCAGGATGCTGTTCAACGTCAAGGTCGTCACCCCGGCCCAGTACCAGGCGCACCTGAAGGACCTCGCGAGCAAGGGGCAGACCGGCTACCTCCCGGCGGGCATCCCGACCACGGGTAACACGCGCGACGCGAAGACGAACCGGCAGCCGGGCAGCACGACCGTCAACCAGACGGGTACCGGCACGCCGGGCAACAGCCAGTCGGAGAGTGACAAGTGAGCATCCTCAACGAACCCCAGGGTGCTGCCGTCGGCGGAGCCACCGAGCTGCCGCCGGTACGGCGAAAGCAGCCGGGCAACGCGGTCGTGAAGTGGCTGACCACCACCGACCACAAGACGATCGGCTCGCTGTACCTGGTGACGTCGTTCGGCTTCTTCATCATCGGCGGCATCATGGCGCTGCTGATGCGCGCCGAGCTGGCCCGCCCCGGTCTGCAGATCATGTCGACCGAGCAGTTCAACCAGGCGTTCACGATGCACGGCACGATCATGCTGCTGATGTTCGCGACGCCGCTGTTCGCGGGCTTCACCAACTGGATCATGCCGCTGCAGATCGGTGCGCCCGACGTGGCGTTCCCGCGGCTGAACATGTTCGCCTACTGGCTGTACCTGTTCGGCTCGCTGATCGCGGTCGGTGGCTTCCTCACCCCGCAGGGTGCGGCTGACTTCGGCTGGTTCGCCTACTCGCCGCTGTCGGACGCGGTCCGCTCGCCGGGTGTCGGCTCGGACATGTGGATCATGGGTCTGGCCCTCTCCGGCTTCGGCACGATCCTCGGTGCGGTCAACTTCATCACCACGATCATCTGCATGCGCGCTCCGGGCATGACGATGTTCCGGATGCCGATCTTCTGCTGGAACGTGCTGCTGACCGCGGTGCTGGTGCTGCTCGCCTTCCCGGTGCTGGCCGCCGCGCTGCTGGCGCTGGAGGCGGACCGCAAGTTCGGGGCGCATGTCTTCGACGCGGCCAACGGCGGTGCGCTGCTGTGGCAACACCTCTTCTGGTTCTTCGGCCATCCAGAGGTGTACATCATCGCCTTGCCGTTCTTCGGCATCATCAGTGAGGTCATCCCGGTCTTCAGCCGCAAGCCGATGTTCGGCTACATCGGCCTGGTGGCCGCGACCATCACCATCGCCGGTCTGTCGGTGACCGTGTGGGCGCACCACATGTACGTCACCGGTGGTGTGCTGCTGCCGTTCTTCTCCTTCATGACGTTCCTGATCGCGGTGCCGACCGGTGTGAAGTTCTTCAACTGGATCGGCACGATGTGGAAGGGGTCGCTGAGTTTCGAGACCCCGATGCTGTGGGCGATCGGCTTCCTGATCACCTTCACCTTCGGTGGTCTGACCGGTGTCATCCTGGCCGCGCCGCCGCTGGACTTCCACATCTCCGACTCGTACTTCGTGGTGGCCCACTTCCACTACGTGGTGTTCGGCACCGTGGTCTTCGCGATGTTCGCCGGCTTCCACTTCTGGTGGCCGAAGATGACCGGCAAGATGCTCGACGAGCGGCTTGGCAAGATCACCTTCTGGACGCTGTTCATCGGCTTCCACGGCACGTTCCTGGTCCAGCACTGGCTGGGCGTCGAGGGCATGCCGCGCCGCTACGCGGACTACCTGGCGGCGGACGGCTTCACCACGCTGAACACCATCTCGTCCATCAGCTCGTTCCTGCTCGGCTTGTCGATGCTGCCGTTCTTCTACAACGTGTGGAAGACCGCCAAGTACGGCAAGAAGGTCGAGGTCGACGACCCGTGGGGCTACGGCCGTTCGCTCGAATGGGCGACGTCCTGCCCGCCGCCGCGGCACAACTTCCTCACGCTGCCGCGCATTCGCTCCGAATCCCCGGCGTTCGACCTCCACCACCCGGAGATCGCCGCGCTGGAGCTCGAAGCCCACGGCGAGAAGGCCCTGGCCGGTGCCGAGGGTAAGGAGGCCGGAAAGTGAAGATCCAGGGCAAGATGTTCCTGTGGCTGGCGGTGTTCATCCTGCTGATGGCCATCGTGTACGGCGTGTGGTCCCACGAGCCCGCGGGCACCACGGCCCTCTTCCTAGCCTTCGGCCTGAGCGTGATGATCGGCTACTACCTGGCCTTCACCGCGCGCCGCGCCGACACCGGTGCGCAGGACCGGCCGGACGCCGATGTCGCGGACGACGCCGGCGAGCTGGGCTTCTTCAGCCCGCACAGCTGGCAGCCGCTGGCCCTCGCCGTCGGTGGTGCGCTGGCCTTCCTGGGCATCATCTTCGGCTGGTGGCTGATGTACTTCTCCGCCCCGTTCATCCTGGTCGGCATCTTCGGCTGGGTGTTCGAGTACTACCGTGGCGCGGACCAGCGCTACTGAGCCGCAGGGCAGACCGCAGGGCCGGGGCCCGGACACCGCTTCCACAGCGGGTCCGGGCCCCGGCCCTTGCGCCGTACGGGGGGCGGGACCTCGCCCGCGTGGCGGTACGGCTCCCCGATTGCCGGAACGCGACGCGCGGGGACGGGTGATATTTCTTACCTTGTGACCATGAGTCAGATATCTCGCGGTCACTGGGTGATATGCCGTCTTTCGTACCTGGCGCTGCTGGCGCCGCTGGCGGCCGAGCTAACCGCCTGCGGGGGATCCGGGAACCCGCTGGCCGCCGCGCCGTACGACGCGGCGGGACAGGTCTCGTACAGCACCGGGGACGGCAGTCGCCAGGTCGACCCGAACAGGCCTCTGGACATATCCATCAAGGGCGACGGCAACCGGATAACCGACGTGACAGCCACCGACGCCGCAGGACACTTCGTGCGCGGCGAACTCGGCGCCGACCGCACCAGATGGCACAGCACCTCTCCGTTCGCCGCAGGAGCCCACTACACGGTCCGGGTGAGCACCGAGAACGCCAACGGCGCCCAGGGCCGCCAGAGCATCGCCTTCGACACCCGGCCCGCCCGTGACACCCTCGGCGTCAAACTCGGCCCGGACTCCGGCGACTACGGCGTCGGACAGCCCATAACCGCCGAACTCAGCCAGCCGGTCAAGGACCCGGCCGCCCGGGTGGTCGTGGAGAGCGCCCTGCACGTCAGCTCCGTCCCGGCGGTCACCGGCGCCTGGCACTGGGTGGACGACCGCACCCTGCACTACCGGCCGCGCGAGTTCTGGCCGACCGACGCCAGGATCAACGTAACCAGCACCCTGCTCGGCGCCCGAATACAGGGTCAGCTCTACGGCGGCGAAGCCAAACCCGTGACGCTGCACACCGGCGACCAGGTCATCGCGGTGACCGACGCAGCGGCGCACCACCTCACCCTCAGCCGCAACGGCAAGGTCCAGCGCGTCATCCCGGTGACCACCGGCAAACCGGGCTTCTCCACCCGCAACGGCATCAAGGTGGTGCTGGACAAGGAGTCCTTCGTCCGCATGAAGAGCAGCACGATAGGCATAGCCGAAGGCAGTTCGGACTCCTACGACCTGCCGGTGCACTGGGCCACCCGGGTCACCTGGAGCGGTGAGTTCGTGCACGCCGCGCCCTGGTCGGTGGGCTCGCAGGGCTCGGACAACGTCAGCCACGGCTGCACGGGCATGAGCACCGAGAACGCGCACTGGTTCTTCGACCAGGTGCGCAACGGAGACATCGTCCAGGTGGTCAACAGCCAGGGCGCCACCATGGAACCGTTCGGCAACGGCTTCGGCGACTGGAACCTGACGTGGGACCAGTGGACGAAGGGCAGCGCGATGGGCGCCCGCGGCGTCAACCGGCCCGGCGGCCAGAACCCCTCCGCGCCGCGGCCGACCAGCCCGGCAAGGCTCACCCCGCGGATGTGACCGTCAGGTGTTGGCGGGCGAGCGGTCCCGGTCGCGCAGCAAGCCCGCCAGCGCTTCGGCCAGCGCCATCGGATCGATCGGGTGGGACACGGCGGCGTCCGCCCGGCTCCAGGTGGCCAGCCAGGCATCCTGCGGGCGCCCCATCAGCAGCAGCACCGGCGGGCAACGGAAGACCTCGTCCTTGATCTGGCGGCACACCCCCATGCCGCCGGCCGGGACCGCCTCGCCGTCCAGCACGCAGACGTCGATCCCGCCCTTGTCCAACTCGGACAGCACGGCCGGGACCGTGGCGCACTCCACGAACTCCACCCGCGGCACGTCCGCCGCGGGCTGGCGCCCGACCGCCAGCCGGACCTGCTCCCGGGTGTTCCTGTCGTCGCTGTAGACGAGCACCGTGGCGGTCTGCTGCATGGGCTTCAGCCTCCTCGTCGAGGTTCGCCGCGCGGCCGGTGACCGCGGCGCGGTCGCGGCGATGCTACTCCCGCCACGGCCCGCCCGGAACGGTACGGGAAACTCCCGACGTGCCGTCAGTAGCGGGCGTGGGCTGGGCGGACGGGCCGAGGACGGCCGTGGCTTCGCTCCTTCGAGGGACGGGCGCGGTACGCCACGCGAGTCGCCGAACAGCCCTTGACACACCGAATCGCACCCCCCGGAGTGAGCGCGAGATAAGCGACCGACATAATGTCGGTCGTGGCGACAGCAACAGCAGTAGAAACCGGGCACGCGCACCCGTCGGTCAACCGGCCGAACCTCGTCAGCGTGGGAACCATCATCTGGTTGAGTTCCGAGCTGATGTTCTTCGCGGCCCTCTTCGCGATGTACTTCACCCTGCGATCGGTGACCGGCACGGCCTTCTGGCACAGCCAGAACGACGCGCTGAACGTGCCGTTCTCGTCAGTGAACACCACGGTCCTGGTGCTCTCCTCGCTCACCTGCCAGCTCGGCGTGTTCGCTGCCGAGCGCGGTGACGTGAAGAAGCTGCGCCTCTGGTTCGTGATCACGTTCATCATGGGCGCGATCTTCATCGGCGGACAGATCTTCGAGTACACCGACCTGGTGAAGCACGACGGTCTCTCCCTGAAGTCCAGCCCCTACGGCTCGGTGTTCTACCTGACCACCGGCTTCCACGGGTTGCACGTGACGGGCGGTCTGATCGCCTTCCTGCTGGTCCTGGGCAGGACGTACGCGGCCAAGAGGTTCACCCACGAGCAGGCCACGGCGGCCATCGTCGTGTCCTACTACTGGCACTTCGTCGATGTCGTCTGGATCGGCCTCTTCGCCACGATCTACCTGATCAAGTAATTCGGTCCGCAGAGGACCACACCAGAAGCATCGACGCAGAAGATCCTGACACCGGGGTAATCCGTGAAAAAGCTCTCCGCACGACGGCGCCACCCGCTGGCGGCGCTCGTCGTCCTACTCTTCGCGCTTGCGGCCACCGGGGGGCTGTATGCCGCGTTCGCGCCGGCTGAGAAGGCGCAGGCCGACTCCGCGCAGTCCCTAGCGACCGAGGAGGGCAAGAAGCTCTACTCCGTGGGCTGTGCCTCCTGCCACGGCACCTCCGGGCAGGGCACCCACAGCGGTCCGAGCCTGGTCGGTGTCGGTGCCGCCGCGGTGGACTTCCAGGTCGGCACCGGCCGTATGCCCGCCCAGCAGCCGGGTGCGCAGGTCCCGCGGAAGAAGGCCATCTACGACCAGGCCCAGATCGACCAGCTCGCCGCGTACATCGCCTCGCTCGGTCCCGGCCCGGCCATCCCGTCGAAGCAGCAGTACAGCCCCGACGGCGCCGACATCGCCAACGGCGGCCAGCTGTTCCGTACCAACTGCGCGCAGTGCCACAACTCGACCGGCAAGGGTGGTGCGCTGTCCGAGGGCAAGTTCGCACCGACGCTTGACGGTGTCGACCCCAAGCACATCTACGAGGCCATGCTGACCGGGCCGCAGAACATGCCCAACTTCCCGGACAGCACCCTGCCGTCGAAGGACAAGAAGGACATCGTCGCCTACCTCGGGCAGGTCGACAGCTCCAAGAGCGAGAGCCCCGGTGGTCTTGAGCTCGGCGGCCTCGGACCGGTCAGTGAGGGTCTCTTCGCCTGGGTCTTCGGTCTCGGTGCAATGATCACCGTGGCCATTTGGGTCGCCGCTCACACGGCAAAGGCCAGGAAGTCATGAGCAACGAGGACATGTCAGAAGCAAACCTGCCGAGTGAGCGGGAGCACGCTCACCACGGTGCGGTCGAGCCGGTCGGCGACCCGTTCGCCGACCCGGGCCTGCCGCCCCACGAGCCGCGCCGTCAGGACATCGACGAACAGACCGCCAGGCGCTCCGAGCGCACCGTGGCGCTGCTGTTCGTGCTGTCGATGATCGCGACCGTAGGCTTCATCGCCTCCTACGTGATCTTCCCGATCGGCAAGATCGTCTACATCTTCCCGTTCGGGCACGTCAGCGCGCTGAACTTCTCCCTGGGCCTGACCCTCGGTGTCGCGCTGTTCGCCATCGGCGCCGGAGCGGTCCACTGGGCCCGCACGCTGATGTCGGACGAGGAGATCCCGGACGAGCGGCACGCCATCGAGGCGACGCCCGAGGTCCGCGAGAAGGTCTTCGCCGACTTCCGCCAGGGCGTCAAGGAGAGCCAGTACGGCCGCCGCAAGCTGATCCGGACCACGATGATGGGCGCCCTGTCCCTGGTCCCGCTGTCCGGCGTCGTCCTGCTGCGCGACCTCGGCCCGCTGCCGGAGAAGAAGCTGCGGACCACGGCGTGGCGCAAGGGCATGAAGCTGATCAACGAGAACACCAATCAGCCGCTGCGTCCCGAGGACATCGGCGTCGGCTCGCTGACGTTCGCCAAGCCGGAAGGCCTGAGCGAGGACGACGAGAACTTCCAGACCGTCATCGCCAAGGCCGCGCTGATGATCGTCCGGCTCAACCCGGAGGACATCAAGGACAAGCGCGAGCTTGAGTGGTCGCACCAGGGCATCGTCGCCTACTCCAAGATCTGCACCCACGTCGGCTGCCCGATCAGCCTTTACGAGCAGCAGACGCATCACGTGCTGTGCCCCTGCCACCAGTCGACGTTCGACCTCTCCGACGGTGGTCGGGTGATCTTCGGCCCGGCGGGCCACGCCCTGCCGCAGCTGCGGATCAGCGTCAACGCACAGGGCTACCTCGAAGCGCTCGGCGACTTCGCGGAGCCCGTCGGCCCGAGCTTCTGGGAGCGCGGATGAGCACTGCAAGCCATGAGGCGAACGCCTCCGCACGGCGGGGCAAGGCCCCGGCCGGTGAGCGGTTGGCTGACTGGGCGGACGGCAGGCTGGGTATCTACGGCCTCGCCAAGGCCAACATGCGCAAGATCTTCCCGGACCACTGGTCCTTCATGCTCGGTGAGGTCTCGCTCTACAGCTTCGTCATCATCATCCTCACGGGTGTGTACCTGACGCTGTTCTTCCACCCGAGCATGCAGGAGGTCGTCTACAACGGCCCCTACGTACCGCTCCAGGGCATCCGCATGTCGGAGGCCTTCGAGTCGACCATGCACATCAGCTTCGAGGTGCGCGGTGGTCTGCTGATCCGTCAGATCCACCACTGGGCGGCGCTGGTCTTCGTGGCCGCGATGCTCGTGCACATGATGCGGGTGTTCTTCACCGGCGCGTTCCGCAAGCCGCGTGAGGTCAACTGGGTCTTCGGCTTCCTGCTGCTGGTCCTCGGCATGTTCACCGGTTTCACCGGTTACTCGCTGCCGGACGACCTGCTGTCGGGTACCGGTGTCCGGTTCATGGAGGGCGCGATCCTGTCGGTCCCGATCGTCGGGACCTACCTGCAGATGTTCCTGTTCGGCGGCGAGTTCCCCGGGCACGACTTCGTCTCGCGCTTCTACACGATCCACATCCTGCTGCTGCCGGGCATCATGGCCGCGCTGCTGGTGGGCCACCTGATCCTGGTCTTCTACCACAAGCACACGCAGTGGGCGGGCCCCGGCCGTACCAACAAGAACGTGGTCGGCATGCCGCTGCTGCCGGTGTACATGGCGAAGGCGGGCGGCTTCTTCTTCCTGGTCTTCGGCGTCATCGCGGCCATCGCGGCGATCGCCACGATCAACCCGATCTGGGCGTTCGGCCCGTACCGGCCGGACCAGGTGTCCACCGGTGCGCAGCCTGACTGGTACATGGGCTTCTCCGAGGGCCTGATCCGTGTCATGCCCGGCTGGGAGATCAACCTGTGGGGCCACACCCTCCAGTTGGGTGTGTTCATCCCGCTGATCATCTTCCCGCTGGTGCTGGTGACGATCGCCGTCTGGCCGTTCATCGAGGCCTGGGTCACCGGTGACGACCGCGAGCACCACATCCTGGACCGGCCGCGCAACCGCCCGGTGCGCACCGGCTTCGGTGCGGCGTGGATCTCCTGGTACCTGATCCTGCTGGTGGGTGGTGGCAACGACCTGTGGGCGACCCACTTCCACCTGTCGATCAACGCCATCACGTGGACCGTCCGCATCGGCTTCTTCCTGGTCCCGGTGCTGACGTTCGTGATCACCAAGCGGATCTGCCTGGGTCTGCAGCGTCGTGACCGCGACAAGGTGCTGCACGGTCGCGAGACCGGCATCATCAAGCGGCTGCCGCACGGTGAGTTCATCGAGGTGCACGAGCCGCTGCCGCAGGACCAGTTGCACACCCTCACCGCTCACGACCAGCCCAAGCCGCTGGAGATCGGCCCCGAGGTCGACGAGAACGGTGTGGAGCGCAAGCTGGACCGCAAGACCAAGCTGCGCGCCAAGCTCTCGCGCGCGGTGTACGGCGAGGGGGCGCAGATCCCCAAGCCGACCGCGGCCGAGCACGCCGAGATCACCAGCGGCCACGGCCACCACTGATCCCGCCGTCAACCGGCACTGATCGCCACAGACCAGGACCCCGGTCCGGTCCCCGCCACAGGGACCGGGCCGGGGTCCTGGCGTTTCCCGGCACGTCCCGGGGTGTCCGCAGTGCGGGCGCGGTGCCCGTGCGGCCTCGGCACGCCGATAGGCTCAGGGGTGCCGGGAACGTACCGGAAGCCAGAGCGTCGACCGCCAGGAGCGTGGACCATGAACGCCCAGACCTCAGCCGGAGGCGAGACCGTGGCGGCGCGCAGCTGGCCGGACGTGCTGAGCGACCTGCTGGCCGGCCGGGACCTGTCCTCGGACGACACCGCGTGGGCGATGGACCGGATCATGAGCGGCGAGGCGAGCGACGCCCAGATCGCCGGGTTCGCGGTGGCACTACGTGCCAAGGGCGAGACGGTCGACGAGGTGTCCGGGATCGTCCGGACGATGTACGAGCACGCCAGGCTCATCGAGGTGCCGGGCCCCTCGGTGGACATCGTCGGCACCGGCGGGGACCGGGCCAAGACGGTCAACATCTCGACCATGTCGGCGATCGTGGTGGCCGGTACGGGGGCGAAGGTGGTCAAGCACGGCAACCGTTCCGCCTCCTCCGCCAGCGGGGCCTCCGACGTGCTGGAGCGGCTCGGCGTCAATCTGGAGCTGTCGCCGCAGCGGGTGGCCGAGGTCGCGCAGGAGGCGGGCATCACGTTCTGCTTCGCCGTGAAGTTCCATCCCGCGCTGCGCCATGTGGCCCGTGCCAGGCGGGAGTTGGGCATCCCGACGGCCTTCAACTTCCTCGGTCCGCTGACCAATCCGGCCCGGGTACGGGCCCAGGCGACCGGTGTCGCCGACGCGCGCATGGCGCCGATCCTGGCGGGCGTGCTGGCCGACCGGGGCTCCTCCGCGCTGGTCTTCCGCGGCGACGACGGGCTCGACGAGCTCACCACCACCGCGACCTCGCAGGTGTGGGTGGTACGGGACGGCAAGGTCGACCAGGTCCCGTTCGACCCCCGGGACGTCGGCCTCGACCTCGTTCCGGTCGAGGCGCTGCGGGGCGCGGACCCCGCGTACAACGCGGAGGTCGCGCGGCGTGTGCTGGCGGGTGAGCGGGGTCCCGTCAGGGACGCGGTACTGCTCAACTCCGCCGCGGCCCTCGTCGCCCTCTCGCCGGGCGAGGGTCCCTTGACGGACAGCATCGCCGCGGCCATGCGGCGCGCCGCGCAGTCCATCGACTCGGGCGCCGCCCAGGCCGCCCTCGACCGCTGGGTGGCGGCCAGCAACAGCTAGAGGTCCTCCTGTGGTTCCGCCCCCTGCCTCCTGTGGGAGGGCGGAGCCCCAGGGATCACGTGCTGCTACAATCCTGCCCAAGGTCACGAGCGACAGCGAAAATGCCCCGGCTTGCTGTCCGGCAACCCTCCGTCCGTGGCGGGGTGCCCCGGGTGATGACCAGGCCGTAGGCAGCGAGGTCTACGGCAAGCGCGGACCCTCGCGAATCCAGGGGGTCCTGGTTATCGCGGGAGTTTTTGTGAGCAAGCGAATGCGATAGGGCCTGTCGGCCCCTTTTTCCCATTTCCCCGAGGCTTCTGCCTCGTGCCGCCGCTTGCCCTCCAGGGAGATTTCGCCATGTCCGTGCTCAACTCTGCCGTCGAACAGACAATTTGTGCCCCGCTGCCCGTTCTCGGGCGTGATGTACTCGTTCCCCTGGTGACCGGGGGCGAGGTCACCTATGCCGCACTGGATTACGCGGCCAGCGCTCCCGCGTTGCAGCGGGTATGGGACGACGTGGCCGGATACGCGCCGTACTACGGCAGCGTGCACCGGGGCGCGGGATATCTGTCCCAGTTGTCCACCGACCTTTTTGAGCAAAGCCGGACAACCGTCGCGGAGTTCCTCGGCTGCCGCCCGGATGACCAGCTCGTCTTCACCCGCTCCACCACCGACTCGCTCAACCTGCTCGCGGCCGTACTGCCGCCCGGCACCCGGGTGTTCGTCTTCGAGACCGAGCACCACGCCTCGCTGCTGCCCTGGCGCGACGGCGAGGTCACGTACCTCAACGCCCCCCGCACCCCGCGCGAGGCGGTCGACACCCTGGAGCGGGCGCTCGCCGACCGCGCCCCGTACGGCCCTGCCCTGGTCTGTGTGACCGGCGCCTCCAACGTCACCGGTGAACTGTGGCCGGTACGCGAACTGGCCGCCGCCGCGCACGCGCACGGCGCCCGTATCGTGCTGGACGCCGCACAGCTCGCCCCCCACCACCCGGTGGACATCGCCGGGTTGGACGTGGACTACGTCGCGTTCTCCGGGCACAAGCTCTACGCGCCGTTCGGCGCCGGGGTGTTGGCCGGGCGCGCCGACTGGTTGCAGGCCGCCGAGCCGTACCTGGCGGGCGGCGGTGCCAGCAGGAGGGTCGCCCGGCGCGCCGACGGCGCGGTGGACGTCGAATGGCACAGTACGGCCGCCCGGCACGAGGCCGGTTCGCCGAACGTGATCGGGGTGTACGCCATCGCCTCCGCCTGCCGGGCGCTGACCGAGGCCGGGTTCGGTGCGCTGGTCGCCCGCGAGCAGGCGCTGGTCTCCCGGGTGCTGTCCGGGCTGGCGGAGATCCCGCAGGTCAAGGTGCTCTCGCTGTTCGGCGAGCAGGCCCCGCGGGTGGGCGTGATCTCGTTCGTGGTGGAGGGCTGGAACAGCTCGCACTTCGCCGCCGCACTCTCCGCGGAGTACGGCATCGGAGTCCGCGACGGGCTGTTCTGCGCGCACCCCCTGGTGCGTACGCTGCTCGGCGGTGAGCCGGACGCGGTGGGGGAGTGTGGTGCGCCGGAGGCGGAGCCGGGCGAGCGCTCGCTCAACGCCATCCGGGTCAGCTTCGGCGCCGGTACCCCCGACGAGCACGTGGAGCGTTTCCTCGGCGCGGTGGCGGAACTGGTCAGGGACGGTGCGAAGTGGAACTACCGCACCGAGGACGGCCGTTGCGTGCCGGACCGCGGCTGACCGGTCAGCCCTCCAGGCCGATGGCGAACGCCGCCTCCAGGTCGTGCTGGGAGTAGGTGCGGAACGCCACGTGGGTGTCGGTGGCGGCGACGCCGGGGATCTTGCTGATCCGGCCCGGGATGACGTCCGCGAGGTCGTCGTGCCGGGCCACCCGCACCATCGCCACCAGGTCGTAGGTGCCGGTCACCGAGTAGACCTCGCTCACGTGCTCCAACGCGGCGATCGACTCGGCGATCTCGGGGATACGGTCGACGTCGGTCTTGATGAGCACGATCGCGGTGATCACGGCTGACTGTCTCCTCGGGTCGCGGCCTGTGCGGTCAGCTTAGGGGCTGTGCGGCGGATCCTGGACGCGGCGGTGGCCCCCGGCGCCCGACCCCCGGAACCGGAACCACACCCACGTACACAGGAACCCGAACGCGAACCCGATTACGTGGGCGAGGTAGGCGACCCCGGGACCGTGCTGCGGAATCCGGGTCGACAGCCACTGGAGCGCGAACCAGAAACCCAGCACCAGCCAGGCGGGAAAGCGCAGCGGCAGCCCCATCAGGAACGGGAAGAGGCTGGTCACCCGGGCCTTCGGGTACAGGTAGAGATAGCCGCCGAGCACCCCCGCGATGGCCCCGGAGGCGCCCACCAGCGTCTGCGCGGAACGGGCGTGGCCGAGCGCGTAGCCGAACGTGGCCAGGTACCCGGCCGCCAGATAGAACAGGGCGTACCGCCAGCGCCCCATCCGCCGCTCCACTCCGGCGCCGAAGACCGCCAGGAACAGCATGTTGCCCAGCAGGTGCGGCCAGCCGCCGTGCACGAACAGCGCGGTCAGCACCGACAGTATCGGCACCTTCACCCGCCCCGGTGGTACGTGGCAGCCGGGCGGCAGCCCCAGGGTGGCGGTGTGCAGCGGGCCGTGCCACAGCTCGCTGGGGATCACCCCCCAGCGGTCGAAGTACAGCGCCTGCGCGCACAGCTGCGCCTGCCCGGAGCCGTACGCGGGGTCCAGGCCGGAGATCGGGCCGATCATGAAGACCACCACGCACAGTCCGATGACCGTGTAGGTGACCACCGGCAGCGGACGCCCCAGCCGGTGTGTGGCCTGGCCCAGGAACTGTGTGACGGGGCGGAGCGCGGGCATAGGCCGATCATGGCGGAACGGGCCTAACGGGCATAGGCCGCCTCGCCGGACCGCCTGCTGTACACCCGCAGCGCGGGCGAGCCGCTAGGCCGTAGGGTTGCCCGCAGCGCAACCGCATTCTTTGAGCCAGGCCGACCTGGCCGTGCCCGTCGTGAGCCCGGCCAAGAGCTGAGAAGAGGACGACAGATGCCGGTGCCACTGCCGACGGCCAGCACCAGATGGCGCTGCACGCTGTGCGGCAACCTCACCCGGTTCGACGTCACCCGCTCCAGCCGGGTCGTCGAGTACGTCCACCTGGACCTGGCCGGCGAACCGAGGGTGGAGGAGCGCGAGGTGCTCAGCGAGACGGTGGAATCGGTGCGCTGTCGTTGGTGCAACGCCGCCGACCAGGTCGAACTGGTGGACCGCCCGGCCCCCGGCACGGAGCCAGGGCAGGTCTGACCCGCCCCGGGCGGGGACAATGAGGACGTACGACGGGGGTGGATACTGACGGGAGTGACTGGTGGAGCGTACGGGCGGCAATCCGCAGGCGGAACCGGAGGGCGCCGCCGGGTTTGACGAGCCGCTCGACCGGCCGCTGCCCGAAGGGGTGCGCCACCGGGTGGTCTCGATAGCGGCCGAGGCCTTCGGCTCGCTGACCCCGGCGGAACTCCCCGCCCAGCTGCGGCAGTACGCCCGCTTCACCCCCTCCCGCCGTGCCAAGTTCGCCGGGAACGCGCTGGCCGCCGCCCTGGAGACCGACCCGGTGTTCCGGCAGCGCATCGCCGGACGGCTGCGTGAGGGCCAGCCGGAACTGGCCGCCGCGCTGGAGGCGGGCACCCCGCCGCCCGCCGCCGATCCGATCGACGTCGCGGCGGCCGCCTATCTGCTGCGTCCCGCGGGCTGGCCCAAACTCGTCGCCGCCGCGGGCGAGGAAGCCCAGCGTGCCCACGCCGACCAGGTCGGCGCGGAGACCGCACGCGAGCTACAGCAGGTCAAGGCGGAGCTGGCCCGGCTGCGCGGGGCCACCCAGACCGAGGTGCAGGCCGCCCGCGCCGAGCTGGAGACGGCCCGCAGGGAGGCCGAAGCGCTGCAACGCAAGCTGCGCAGCGTCACCAGCGACCTGCGCCGCGGCCAGGCCGCTCTGCGCAAGGCCGAGACCGAGGCCGCGCAGGCCCGCGCCGCGGCCGCCGCGGAACTGGCCGCCGCCGAGGGCGAGACCCGCAGGCTGCGGGCCCGGCTGACCGAGGCCGAGTCCGCGCTGGAGGCCAGTCGGCGGGCGGTGCGCGAGGGGCGCAGCGTGGAGGACATGCGGCTGCGCCTGCTGCTGGACACCGTGCTGGACGCCGCCCAGGGAATCCGCCGCGAACTGGCGCTGCCGCCGGTCTTCGGGCGGCCGGCGGACACCGTGGAGGCGGTGGCGCCCGGTGCGATCAACCCCAGGGACGTGGCCCGGCGCGCGCTGTCCGAGGACGATCCGGCCCTGCTCGACCAGTTGCTGGCGCTGCCCCAGGCACATGTGGTGGTGGACGGCTACAACGTCACCAAGACCGGTTATCCGACGCTGCCGTTGGAGAAGCAGCGGCTGCGCCTGCTGGGCGGCCTCGCCGTGCTCGCCGCGCAGACCGGTGCCGAGGTCACCTGTGTCTTCGACGGGGCCGAGCTGGCGGCGCCGGTGCTGCTGGCGCCACCGCGCGGGGTGCGGGTGCTGTTCAGCAAACCCGGTGAGACCGCCGACGAGTTGATCCGGCGGCTGGTACGGGCCGAGCCCCCGGGCCGCCCGGTGGTGGTGGTCTCCGCGGACCGTGAGGTGGCCGACGGGGTGGCCAGGGCCGGAGCGCGGCCGGTGTCCTCCACGCTGCTGCTGCGCAGACTCGCCCGCGGCTGACCGGGCGGGCGGACCCGCGCGAATTTCCCGGACTCGCCAATTGCGCCGGGGAAGTCCGTTTTTGGGGCTTGCGCTATTCAAGGCGGCTTTTCTGTGGGCCGGTTGGATGGTGTGCCGACGGCCCGGCGCATTTTTGTGGCGCACATCACAGAAAGTCGGTACGGCCGGTTTCCGGTGCAATGTCCCTAGACGTTGGGTCAATTGGCGGTCACCGGCGGTGCGGTGTCCGTAAAGAACTCGTCTACTGGCCAACTTTTTTCCCGTGAGGATTTGAACGGATCACAACCTGGTTACTAGGGTCAGGCCTCGAACCTCCGCGCAGTCGATCATCCAGCCCGGATGGCAGTGGGGGTTACCGCCGAGTTCGACGCGCCGGTACGTATGACGGGGGATGCCGACGCTCGGAGCCGGGGAACCACCGTTCCCGGGGTGAATCGGGGTCAGGTCGCGTCGACCAGGACGCGGTGAGACCTCGTAGGGCTACTTCCGGCCCGAACCCGACAGCTCACCCGGTAGGCGGCCGCAGGAAGAAGGAGCTCGCCTCCGTGGCGTCCCACCGTCGTCCCAAGCCCGCCAGTCGCACCCGCGTGACTCTGCTCACCGCGACCGCCGCGGCAGCCGTCGCCCTCTCCACCCAGGCGGCCAACGCCGACCCGAAGCCGAGTACTTCGGACGTCAAGTCCCAGGTCGACGATCTGAACCAGCAGGCGGAGACGGCCACCCAGCAGTACGACGGCATCAAGGCCCAGCACGACCAGCTCCAGCAGCAGGTCAACGACCTGCAGAACAAGGTGGCCCGGGAGCAGGCCGCGCTGAACAAGCTGGTGGACAACATCGGGGCGCTCGCCGCCTCCCAGTACCGCGACGGCGGCATCGACCCGTCGGTCCAGCTGTTCCTCTCCTCCAACCCCAGCGACTTCCTCGACAAGGCCTCCACACTCGACCAGTTGAGCGGCAAGCAGGCCGACGAGCTCAAGCAGATCGAGCAGCAGAAGCGCGTCCTCGACCAGGAGCGCACCGAGGCCGCCTCCAAGCTCGCGCAGCTGGACAGCGTCCAGACGCAGCTGGAGCAGAAGAAGAAGGACGTCCAGCAGAAGCTGTCCAAGGCGCAGGACCTGCTCAACTCGCTCACCGCGCAGCAGCGCGCCAGCATCGACCAGAGCAACCGGGCCAGCCGTGACACCCAGCGCCCCAACCTCGGCAACTCCCCGGCCGCCTCGCAGCGCGCCGCCGCCGCGCTGGCCGCCGCGGAGGGCGTCATCGGCGCGCCGTACCAGTGGGGCGGCACCGGTCCCAGCACCTTCGACTGCTCCGGCCTGACCTCCTGGGCCTACGCGCAGGCGGGCGTTTCCATACCCCGCACCACCTGGGACCAGGCCAACATCGGCCCGCACCTGAGCATGGACCAGTTGCAGCCCGGCGACCTGGTGCTGTTCTTCGGCGACCTGCACCACGTCGGCCTGTACGCGGGCAACGGCATGGTGCTGCACGCCCCGCACACCGGTGCCAGCGTGCGGTTCGAGTCGATCAACGACATGCCGTTCCAGTTCGGCGTCCGGGTCGGCGGCTGACCGGCACCTCGCCAAGGCAACACCGAAGGGCCCCGTTCATCCGAGCGGGGCCCTTCGCGCACCCGGATCACCTCCACGGGTGGCCGCGGGCCGCGCGGCGAAAGTGCGCCGGACGGGTGACATGAAGTGTCGCGCCGAGCCCCTACGGGGCCGGTGACCTGCGAATCCGACGCGGCGTCAATTTTCGGTGGGCACCGGTGTTTTGAACCGACTGTGACGGCGACGCTACTGTCTGCCCGGCACAGAAGGAGGTGCGGCCCCCATGGCGATCCATCGCCGTCCTACGCGGCCGGGTCTGGCGCGGGCCACCCGGTTCACGGTGCTCTCCGCGGCCGCCATGGCCGCGGCGGTGTCCGCCACCGCTCCGGCGGGCGCCGCGCCGCAGGACAGCCCCGACGAGGTGAAGTCGCGGGTGGACGGGCTGTACCAGCAGGCGGAGCAGGCCACCGAGAAGTACGACGCCGCCCAGGAGCGGGCCGCCCGGTTGCGCGGCGAGTTGGAGAACCTGCGCAGCGAACTCGCCCGCGGCCAGGACGCGGTCAACCGGATGCGGGACGCGCTCGGCAAGGTCGCGGGCGCCCAGTACCGGGACGGCGGCGTCGATCCGGCGCTGGCCCTGCTGCTCTCCTCCGACCCCGGCGACTACCTCGACCGGGCCGCCACGTTGGACCGCGTCGACAGCCGCCGGGCCGAGCAACTGCGCGCGTTGCAGGACGCCCAGCGGATCCTCGCCCAGGAGCACGACCAGGCCGCCACCAAGCTCGCCGAACTGGACCGGCTGCGCCGCACCCTGGAGGAGCACAAGAAGACCGTGCAGGGCAAGCTGGCCGAGGCGCAACGGCTGCTCGCCGCGCTGCCCGCCACCCAGCGGGACGCGATCGGCTTCGGACCCGCCGCGGACAACCGCACCGGCAGCCCGGGACCGGATTCCACTTCGGGTTCCGCTTCCGGTTCCGCTCCGGACGGGGTGGCGGCCCTTGCGGACCTCGGGCCGCTGGACGGCCGGGCCTCCGAGGCGGTCGCCGCGGCCAGGGCCGCCATCGGCTCGCCGTACGCCTGGGGCAGCTCCGGACCGGGCGCCTTCGACTGCTCGGGGCTGATGTACTGGGCCTACCAGCACGCGGGCATGACCCTGCCGCGCACCTCCCAGGAGCAGCTTTCCGCGGGACACCACGTCCCGCTGTCCCAGGCCCGCCCCGGCGACCTGGTCATCTACCGCAGCGACGCCAGCCACGTGGGCATGTACGTGGGCGGCGGCAAGGTCATCCACGCCCCCTATCCGGGCGCGCGGGTCCGCTACGACCCGGTCAACATGATGCCGGTGGCGGCCGTCGTCCGGCCCTGACGGGCCGCTCCCGCCGGGTCGGCGGCGGTCAGGGGCGCCGGTGCGGGCCCGTGATGCTCCGGTTGCGCCGACCGTAGGATCGAGGCGTGCCGTCGCGGTGGATGTGGTTCCGGCTGGCTGCCGCCCTGGTGGCCCTGGCCGTGCTGGCCGGTTGCGGCGCCGGGGGGAGCCCGACGGACGTCGACCGGGCCGTACGGACGGTGCTCGACGCACGGGCGCGCGCCGTACTGCGGCACGACGAGGCGGCGTTCCTCGCGAGCGTCGACCCCACGGCCACCGGGTTCCGGGACTCGCAGCGCCAGGTGTTCGGCAACCTGGTCAAGCTGCCGGTCGGCTCCTGGTCGTACCGCCTCCAACGCACCGACGCCTTCCCGCTCACCAGTGAGTCGGACGCCCAACGGCGGGTCGCCGCACAGGTGGAGCTGGAGTACACGCTGCGCGGCTACGACACCGCGCCGGTCTCCTCGGTGGCGTATCTGACGATGACCGAACGCGGCGGCCACTGGTACGTGGCCGCGCAGACCGACGGCGAACCCGCGGGCCGGCACACCACCGTCCAGCCCTGGGACCAGGGCAGCCTCACCGTGGTCGCCGGGCGGCGCAGCCTGGTCCTCGGCCAGGGCGGCGCACAGCGGCTCACCGGGTACGCGGACCTCGCCGACGCCGCCGTGCCCGTCGTCCAGAACGCCTGGCGGGGCGAGTGGCCGGGCAGGGCGATCGTCGAAGTACCGCCCACCGAAGCCGACATGGCCGCCCTGCTGGGTGCCCAGCCGTCGGCGTACCAGGGGATCGCCGCGGTGACCACCGCCGAACTGCACGGCAACGGCAGCGCACCCGCCGACCGGGTCATCGTCAACCCGCAGGCCTTCTCCGGACTGAGCCCGCTGGGCCGACGCGTCGTGCTCACCCACGAGTTGACCCATGTGGCCACCCGCACCGCGACCACCCCGAACACCCCGCTGTGGCTGACCGAGGGCTTCGCCGAGTGGGTGGGCAACACCGGTACCGGCCAGCCCGTACAGCAGGTGGCCGCCGAGCTGCGGGCCGACGTGCGGGCCGGACGGCAGCCGCGACAACTGCCGTCCAACGCGGACTTCGGCAGTGCCAACCGCGGCCTGCCGCAGGCCTACGAGGGCGCCTGGCTGGCCTGCCGGATGGTCGCCGAGCAGTGGGGGAGCGGCGCGCTGGTGCGGCTGTACCGGGCGGCGGGCCGCGAGTCCGCCGACGCCGCGCTGCGCGGCACGCTGGGCGTGGGCCTGGACCAGTTCACCGCCCGCTGGCAGACCTATGTGGCAAGGGAGTTGGGATGAGCGGCGAGCAGCCGGGCTTCTCCGCCGAGCAGATCGCCCGCGGTCGCGCGCTGCGCCGGGCGCAGTGGCCACCGCTGCTCGCCGGGCGAGTGGTGTCGCTGGCGTTGCTGCTGGTGCTCGGGCTGACACCGGTCGGCGCGGCCCTGGTGACGGCGGTGGCACGGCCGTTCGGCGGCGCCTGGAGCGCCCGGGTGCTGCTCGGCGGACTCGCGCTGCTGCTCGCCTCGGAGGCGGTGGAGCTGCCGTTCGCCGCCCGGGTACGGGTGGTGCGCCAGCGGTTCGGCCTGGTGACCCAGGGCTGGCCGGGCTGGGCCGCCGACCGGGCGCGCGGGCTGCTGATCGGCGCACCGCTGGCCCTGGCCGGGTTGTTCGGGGTCTACGCGCTGGCGGGGGCCACCCGATGGTGGTGGGCCTGGGCCGCGGGGGCAGCGGCCCTTGCGGCGGTGGTGCTGTCGTGGCTGGCGCCGGTGCTGCTGGAGCCGGTGTTCAACCGGTTCACGCCGATGGAACCCGGGCCGCTGCGCGAAGCGCTGCTGGCCCTGGCCGCCCGCGACCGGATCGCCGTGCGCGAGGTGCTGGTCGCCGACGCCTCCCGGCGTACCACCGCGCTCAACGCCTATGTGTCCGGCTTCGGCCGGACGCGTCGCATCGTCGTCTACGACACGCTGCTGGCCACCGCCCGGCCTCGGGAGGTCGAACTGGTCGCGGCGCATGAACTCGGCCACGTCAAGCACCGGGACGTACCGCGCGGCACACTGCTGGGCGCGCTGGGCGCGGCACTCGGGGTGTGCCTGCTGGCCGTACTGGCGCAGTGGTCACCGCTGTTGGCGGCGGCCGGTGTGCACCGGTTCGCCGACCCTCGGTCGATGGCGCTGCTGGCCGCGTTGGCGGCGCTCGGCTCGGCGCTCGCCGGGCCGTTCGGCTGTGCGCTCACCCGCCGGGTGGAGCGGCGCGCGGACCGGCACGCCCTGCGACTGACCGGGGATCCGGAGGAGTTCATCGCGATGCAGCGCCGGCTGACGGTCGCCAACGTGGCCGACCCGGATCCGCCCAGGGCGCTGCACCTGCTGTTCGGCACCCACCCGACGGCGGTGCAGCGCATCGCCGCCGCACGGGACTACCAGCGGGCTCAGATCGCGTAGATCCAGTTGGTCAGCATGTACGCGCCGAACCAGGTGCCGAACAGCGCGAACACCGCCGCCGCGGGCGCCGCCGAGCGCGCCCCCGCCTTCGCGAACGCCCGGGCCAGCGGCACCAGGGCGAGCATCGCGGGCACCAGCAGCCGCAGCTTGGAGTGGTAGTAGTTGGTCTGCCCCACGGTGAGCGCGAACACCAGCAGCCCGTAGACCGCCAACGGCGGCCACGGCCGCCGCAGCACCGCGGTCACGCTCGCCGCCGCCAGCGCCACCAGCAGCACCGCGGTGATCACCGGAACCCAGTCGTGGCCGCGTTGCAGGGTGTCGGCGAGGAACTGCCAGGTGGCGTACCCCCAGTCCCAGGCGGTGTGCCAGCCCGCCTGCTGTATCACCATCCAGGCGTCCAGTCTGCCGAGCCGCAGCCCCACCCACGCCAGGTACAGCGGTACGCCCAGCAGGCCGACGGCCACCCCGGACACCGCCCGCCAGTCGATCCGCCGCTGCCGCCACATCGGCGGCAGCGCGGCGACCGCCAGCGCCAGCGCCACGGCGGCGCCGGTCGACCTGGCCAGCCCGGCCAGCAGCGCCAGCACGCCCGCCGTCAGCCACGCCCTGCGGTGCGCGGCGAGCAGACAGCACGCCGCCAGCAGCAGGAACAGGCTCTCGCTGTAGCCGATCCACAAGATGATGGCCATCGGCTGGGTGAACACCAGCAGCACCAGGCACAGCGCCACGCGCTCCCCGTACAGCCGCAGCCCCAGCCGGTACACGGCCACCGCCGCGCCCGCCGAGGCCAGCCAGGCGACCGCGAGGGACGCGCTCTGCCCGCTGAGGCCGGTGACCGCCGCCACCACCTTGATCAGCAGCGGGTAGAGCGGGAAGAACGCCAGAGTGTTGCCGGTCAGCTGGCCGTTGGCGTCGTAGCTGAACGAGTGCGGATAGCCCTGCTCGGCGATCGACACGTACCACTCGTTGTCCCACGACGTCAGCGCGGCGTGCAACCAGTCCGGACGGGTGCTCAGCCACCACAGCATCAGCAGTTGCAGCAGCGCCGCGCCCGCCCACACGGCGAGCGCGGGACCGGCCTCACTCAGCAGCCGGCCGGCGGTCCGCGACAGGGGTGCGGAAAGCGCGGTGTCGCTGTCGTTCCTCGCCGGGCGCGGCGCGGAGTGCGCGGGCGCGACAGGGGAGTTCTCGGTGAGGTCCGGCAGCGGAGGCTCCTTCGCGCGGGTCGGGCGGGGTCACCGTGAGGCTACGCCACGATCCGCGCCGCCCCCCACTTCCGGTGCTGTCCAGGCGCGTGCCGCGGGGCACCGGGTACGGTCAGAGGGCGATGAACAAGACCCTGATCGTCACCAACGACTTCCCGCCGCGGCCGGGCGGCATCCAGGCCTTCGTACACAGCATGGCGTTGCGCCTCGACCCTGGAAAGGTCGTTGTCTACGCCTCCACCTGGAAGGACGGCGAGGAGGTCGCCGCCTTCGACGCGGAGCAGCCGTTCCCGGTGGTGCGCGACCGCACCAGCGTGCTGCTGCCGACGCCGCGGATCACCCGGCGGGCGGTGCGGCTGCTGCGGGAGCACGGCTGCTCCTCGGTCTGGTTCGGCGCCGCCGCGCCGCTCGGGCTGATGGCCCCGGCGCTGCGCGCGGCGGGCGCCCGCAGGATCGTGGCGACGACGCACGGACACGAGGCTGGCTGGGCCCAACTGCCCGCCGCCAGAGAGCTGTTGCGGCGCATCGGCGAGGGTACGGACACCGTCACCTACCTCGGCGAGTACACCCGGTCGCGGATCGCCACCGCGCTCAGCGGGCGGGCCGCGGCGCGGATGGTGCAACTGCCGCCGGGGGTCGACGAGAAGACCTTCCACCCCGCCTCGGGGGGCGCGGTGGTACGGGCCCGGCTGGGGCTGACCGACCGGCCGGTGGTCGTCTGCGTCTCGCGGCTGGTGCCGCGCAAGGGGCAGGACACGCTGATCCAGGCCATGCCGCGGATCCTGCGACGGGTGCCGGACGCGGTACTGCTGATCGTCGGCGGTGGGCCGTACCGGGCGCAACTGGAGCGGCTCGCCGCACAGATCGGGGTGGCCGAGTCCGTGCGGTTCACCGGGCCGGTGGCATGGGAGGAACTGCCCGCGCACTACGGCGCGGGGGACGTGTTCGCTATGCCGTGCAGGACCCGGCGGGGCGGGCTGGACGTGGAGGGCCTCGGCATCGTCTACCTGGAGGCGTCCGCCACGGGGCTGCCGGTGGTGGCCGGAGACTCCGGCGGCGCGCCGGACGCCGTCCTCGACGGTGAGACGGGGTGGGTCGTACGGGGCGGTTCGGCGGCTGAGGCCGCCGAACGCGTCGCCGTGCTTCTCGAAGACCCCGAACTGCGGCGGCGGTTCGGCGACCGCGGGCGCCAGTGGGTCGAGGAGGCCTGGCGCTGGGATCTGCTGGCGGAGCGGCTCCGGGGGCTTCTGGGGTAGGGGGCGGGGCCGGGGCCTGCGGGCTGGGTGGGAAAGCCCACGGGCGGGGAAAGACCCTCCCCCACCGGGGGAGACGGGCGGAGAACCGCCAGCGGGCGCGACGGGCGCCAGCCATCTCGCCCGGAACCGCTCAGCGCGAAGCGTAAATCGCCTCGATCTCGTCGGCGAAGTCCCGCAGGACGATGTTCCGCTTCAGCTTCAGCGACGGTGTCAGATGCCCCGACTCCTCACTGAACTGCGTCGGCAGGATGCGGAACTTCTTGACCGCCTCCGCGTGGGAGACCGCCGCGTTGCCGTCGTCCACCGCCCGTTGGACCTCCGCCAACAGGTCCGGGTCGGTGCGGAGTTCGGCCACCGGCGTGCCGGCGGGCTTTCCGTGCTGCTCCGCCCAGCGCGGCAGGAACTCCTCGTCGAGCGTGACCAGCGCCCCGACGAACGGCCTGCCGTCACCGACCACCATGCACTCGGCGACCAGCGCGTGCGCCCGGATACGGTCCTCGATCACCGCTGGAGCGACGTTCTTGCCGCCCGCGGTGACGATGATCTCCTTCTTGCGCCCGGTGATCGTCAGATAGCCGTCCTCGTCCAGCGTGCCGATGTCCCCGGTGTGGAACCAGCCGTCCTCCAGCGCCTCGGCGGTGGCCCGCTCGTTGTTCCAGTAGCCGGTGAACAGGTGCTCGCCGTGCAGCAGCACCTCGCCGTCGTCGGCGATACGCACCACGCTGCCCGGCAGCGGCTGGCCGACGGTGCCGATCTTGGTGCGGTCCCAGGGGTTGAACGCGGTCGCGGCGCAGGACTCGGTGAGCCCGTACCCCTCCAGCACGGTGAAGCCGATGCCGCGGTAGAAGTGGCCGAGCCGCTCGCCCAGCGGCGCCCCGCCGGAGATCGCGTGGGTGGCCCGGCCGCCCAGCACGCCGCGCAGCTTGCCGTACACCAGCCGGTCGAAGACCTTGTGCCGCAGCCGCAGCGCGAAACCGGGACCGTTCGGGGTGTCCAGCGCCCGGCTGTACTCGATGGCGGTGTCCGCCGCCTTGTCGAAGATCTTCTCCTTGCCGCCCGAACGCGCCTGCGCCCGCGCCGAGTTGTAGACCTTCTCGAACACCCGGGGCACGCTCAGCACCAACGAGGGCCGGAACGAGGCCAGTTCATCGGTGAGGTTCTTGACGTCGCTGACATGGCCGAGCTTGATCGGCGCCATCACGCACGCCACCTCGACCAGCCGGCCGAGCACGTGCGCCAGCGGCAGGAACAGCAGCACCGACGACTCGCCGGTACGGAACAGCGGCGTCAGCCGGGCCACCACGTTGCCGCACTCCGCGAAGAAGCTGCGGTGGGTGAGCACACAGCCCTTGGGCCGGCCGGTGGTGCCCGAGGTGTAGACGATCGTGGCCGGGGTGTCGGCGTCGGCGATGGTGCTGCGCTCGTCGACCTCCGCGTCGGACACGTCACTGCCGGACGACGCGAGGGTCTCCACCGCGCCCGCGTCGATCCGCCACAGGTGCTTCAGCCGTGGCAGCCGCTCCCGTACCGACTCCACCACGTCCTCGTGCACGGTGGTCTCGACCACGCAGGCCACCGCTCCGGAGTCGCTGAGGATCCACTCCACCTGCTCGGCGGAGGACGTTTCGTATACGGGCACGGTGACCCCGCCCGCGCTCCAGATGGCGAAGTCCAGCAGCGTCCACTCGTACCGGGTACGGGACATCAGGGCGACGCGGTCGCCGGGCTCGACACCGGAGGCGATCAGGCCCTTGGCGGCCGCGTGCACCTCGGCGAGGAACTGTCTGGCGGTCACGTCCTGCCAGAGCCCGTCACGCTTGCGAGCCAGCACCGGGACGTCGGGATGCTGCGCGGCGTTGCGGCGGATGAGATCCGTCAGATTGCCGTCGGCAGGGACCTCGTACAAAGCCGGAAGGCTGAACTCGCGCAAGACTGATGCTCCTCGTCGGCGCCGGCGGCGTTGTCGGCTGCGCTCGTGATCAAGAGCTGTATGGGACGGCCCGGACGTTACCCATCGGTAAAGCTCCCGGGATAGGGGTCAGGGGCAGATGTTCGCTGTGTCACACCACCCTCGGTCGTCGTGGCCCGCGCCACCGCCCTGTCCGTCCCCGCCGCCCGGACGTGACCGCAGCGGTGCTCCGGGCACCCTATTGCAGAGGTCTGGTGACCCGCAGGTAACCGCCGATCCATCAGGCCGAACCCCTTGCGCGGCCCGTTAGGGTGATCGTCATGCGGGTCCATGTGGTGAGCGATGTCCACGGCGCCGTCGAGCCCCTCGCCAGGGCGGGGGACGGTGCGGACGCCCTGGTCTGCCTCGGCGACCTGATCCTCTTCCTCGACTACGCCGACCACTCGCGCGGGATCTTCCCCGAACTGTTCGGCACCGAGAACGCCGACCGCATCGTGGAGTTGCGCACCGCCCGCCGCTTCGAGGAGGCCCGCACCCTGTCCCGGATGCTGTGGGACGGCATCGACCGGGCCGCCGCCGTGGAGCGCGCCGTTCGCAAGCAGTACGCCGAGATGTTCGCGGTGCTTCCCACACCGACGTACGCCACCTACGGCAACGTCGACATGCCCGATCTGTGGCCGGAGTTCGCCCGCCCCGGCACCCGCGTGCTGGACGGGAAGACGGTCGAGGTCGGCGGCCGGGTCTTCGGGTTCGTCGGCGGCGGACTGCGCACCCCGATGCGCACCCCCCACGAGATCGACGACGAGACCTACGCGGCCAAGGTCGCCGCGCTCGGCCCGGTCGACGTGCTCTGCTCGCACATCCCGCCCGCCGTGCCCGAGCTGTGCTACGACACCGTGGCCCGCCGCTTCGAACGCGGCAGCCAGGCGCTGCTCGACGCCATCCACACGGTGCGCCCCCGGTACGCGCTGTTCGGCCATGTCCACCAGCCGCTGGCCCAGCGGATGCGGATAGGGAACACCGAGTGCGTCAACGTCGGCCACTTCAACGCCACCCGCACCCCGTACGTCCTGGAGTGGTGAACGAGGCCGACCGAGGCGCTACCCACCGCCCGATCCACCCGCGATAACCTGACGCACCAGAAAAGCTCCAGGCGCGGCGCCGACGGTGCCGGGCGCCTGGCAGGACCGACGCGAAGTCCCGGAGGGGCCACGGCGATGGCGGAACACACCAGCTCTAGCATCACCATCGAGGCGGCCCCGGCCGACGTGATGAAGGTGATCTCGGACTTCGAGCGGTACCCGGAGTGGACCGGCGAGGTCAAGGAGGCCGAGATCCTCGCCAAGGACGACGAGGGCCGCGCGGAGCGGGTCCGGCTGGTGCTCGACGCCGGGGCGATCAAGGACGACCACACCCTGAAGTACACCTGGGGCGGCCCGAACAAGGTCAGCTGGTCGCTGGTGAAGTCGCAGATGCTGCGTGCCCTCGACGGCTCGTACACCCTGGTGCCACTGGCGGACGGCACGCGCACCGAGGTCACCTACCAGCTCACCGTCGACGTGAAGATCCCGATGCTCGGCATGATCAAGCGCAAGGCGGAGAAGGTCATCATCGACCGTGCGCTCGACGGGCTGAAGAAGCGCGTGGAGCAGGGCTGACCCTCGTGCGTACCGTCCTGGTCACCGGTCCCGGCGGCGCCGGGACCAGCACTGTCGCCGCGGCCACCGCGCTGGCCGCCGCCCGCGCCGGTGCCCGCGCCCTGCTGGTCACCGCCGACCCGCCGCCCGGACTCACCGCCGACGAGACGCCGGGGCTGACCGTGCGGACGCTGGACAGCGCCGGTGTCTTCCAGGACCGGGCCGCGGAACTCCAGCAGCGGCTGTCCGCCGTCTTCGAACTGCTCGGCGCCAGCCCGCTCGACCCCGAGGAGTTCACCGAACTGCCCGGCTCCCGGGAGTTCGCGCTGCTGCACGCGCTCGGTGGCACGGACGGCCACGACGTGGTGGTGGCCGATCTGCCGCCGGTGGACAGCGCCGTCCGCCTGCTGGCCCTGCCGGAGCAACTGCGCCGCTACCTCAGCCGGTTGCTGCCGCCGGAGCGGCAGGCCGCCCGTGCGCTGCGCCCGATGCTCGCCCAGCTCGCCGGGGTGCCGATGCCCGCGGAGTGGCTTTACCAGACGGCCGCCCGCTGGGACGCCGAACTCGCCGCGGTCAACACGGTGATCGAGTCCGCCGCCACCACGGTCCGCCTGGTCGTGGAGCCGGGGCCGCGCGCCGCGGCGGCCGTACGCGCCGCCCGTACCGGCCTCGCCCTGTTCGGGTACCGGGTGGAGTCGCTGACCGCCAACCGGCTGTTGCCGACCGGCTCCGCGGACCCCTTCCTGGCCGCGCTGTCCGGACAGCAGCAGAAGCATCTCAAGGCGCTGTACGAGGAGTTCGGCGCCGACGGCGTGCCGGTGCGCGAACTGCCGCACCTCGGCCGCGATCCGCACGGTCCCGACGACCTCGCGGCGCTCGGCGGCCCCGAGCTGGCCGTCGGTCCGCTGCCCGACACACCGGCCGACCAACCGTGGAGCGTCGAGGACCGGTTGGCGGCGGAGGGGCAACTGGTGTGGCGGCTGCCGCTGCCCGGCGCCACCCGCGACACCCTCGACCTGGTCCGGCGGGGCGACGAAGTCGTCGTGGACGCGGGGCGGTTCCGGCGCATCATGCGGCTGCCGTCCGCGCTGCGCCGCTGCACCGTGACCGGCGCCGCGCTGCGCGACGGTGCCCTGCAGGTACGTTTCACCCCTGATCCGGCGCTGTGGCCCCAGTGAACGGGGCGTATCCGCCGGGCTAACGTTGGATAGGTCACGATGACCACACCCGGGTACGCCGCAGTGGTGTAGAACACACCATTGAGTACAACTGGTGAACCCACCGCCTCGGAACGCCGTTGAGGAGTCCGCGATGAGCGAAGGCCAGGACCGTCCGCAAACCGACGCCGACGCATGGGCCGCGGCCTGCGCCGAGGACCTCGCCGAGGAGCGTGCCCGCCGCCGTGCGCAGGCCGGTTACCGCCCCGGCAGCGCGGCGGACGAGCTGCGCAAGCTGGCCGAGGCCGTCGCCGACAAGGTCGCCGAACTGCGTTCGCCGGCCGCCGAGTTGGCCGCACAGACGGTGATCTCCCAGGTGCGCGCGGCGGTCGGGCCGATCCGCGAGCGCAACCCCGATGTGTTCGAGCACCTGGCCGCCGCCGGATCCGAGTTGCTGGCCGCCTACCGGGCCGCGGTGACCGGTCAGGAGAGCCGGTGGACCCAGGGCGGCAGCAAAGATCAGCGTTCAGGAAGTGAACACATCGACCTCGACTGAGCCCTCCTCGGGTACGGTTGCCTTAAGCGGGGTTCGACCAAAATCTGAGGGACACATGGGACTCACCATCGGCGTCGACATCGGCGGCACCAAGATCGCGGCCGGCGTGGTCGACGAGGAGGGCACGATCCTCGAAACCTGCAAGGTGCCGACCCCGTCGACGCCCGAGGGCGTCATCGATGCCATCGCGGACGCGGTGCGCACGGTCAGCGCCTCCCACCGGATCGACGCCGTCGGTATCGGCGCCGCGGGATACGTGGACGACAAGCGCGCCACCGTACTGTTCGCGCCGAACATCAACTGGCGCCACGAGGCGCTCAAGGACAAGGTCGAACAGCGGGTCGGCCTGCCCGTGGTGGTGGAGAACGACGCCAACGCCGCGGCCTGGGGCGAGTACCGGTTCGGCGCCGGCCAGGGCCACGACGACGTGGTCTGCATCACCCTCGGCACCGGCCTGGGCGGCGGCATCATCATCGGCGGCAAGCTGCACCGAGGCCGCTTCGGCGTCGCGGGCGAGTTCGGCCACATCCGGGTGGTGCCGGACGGGCTGCTGTGCGGATGCGGCAGCCAGGGCTGCTGGGAGCAGTACGCCTCCGGGCGCGCCCTGGTCCGCTACGCCCGGCAGCGCGCGGCGGCCACGCCGGAGAACGCGGTGGTCCTGCTCGGCCTGGGCGACGGCACCATCGACGCCATCGAGGGCAAGCACATCAGCGAGGCCGCCAGGAAGGGCGACCCGGTGGCCGTCGACTCGTTCCGCGAGCTGGCCCGCTGGGCCGGAGCCGGACTGGCCGACCTGGCCTCCCTCTTCGACCCCTCGGCGTTCATCGTCGGCGGCGGGGTCTCCGACGAGGGCGACCTGGTGCTGGAACCGATCCGCAAGTCCTTCCGCCGCTGGCTGGTGGGCGGTCAGTGGCGGCCGCACGCCCAGGTGCTCGCCGCCCAGCTCGGCGGTGAGGCAGGACTGGTCGGCGCGGCCGACCTGGCACGTCAGGGCTGACCGAACAGGAGCCGCCGTGGGCACAGTGGACCAGCTGCCGAACTCGCGTACCGAACCGGACGGTTCGGCGGTCGTCCGTGTGCTCAGCTACAACGTGCGTTCCATGCGGGACGACCGGGCGGCGCTGGCCCGGGTGATCCGGGCCTGCGCTCCCGACGTGGTCTGCGTCCAGGAGGCCCCGCGCTTCTTCCGGTGGCGCAAGCACGCGGCGTGGCTGGCCCGGGAGTCCGGCCTGGTCACGGTCACCGGCGGGGCCACCGCCGCCGGGCCGATGATCCTGGCCAATCTGCGGGCCCATGTGGAGCACACCGAGGACCTGCTGCTGCCCCGCACCACAGGGCTGCACCAGCGCGGCTTCGCGACCGCCGTGCTGAGGTTCGGTGCCGCGCGGCTGGGGGTGATCAGCTGCCATCTGAGCGTCAACCCCGACGAGCGCTACGCGCAGTCCGGCCTGCTGCTCGACAAGGTCGCGGCGGCCGGGGAGCCGCACCTGGTGGTCGGCGGTGACTTCAACGACCACCCCGACGGGCGGTCGTTCTCCCGCATCGCCAGCGAACTCCAGGACGGCTGGGCGGTACGGCCGTGGGGCGGCGAGTTCACCTCCCGCCCCGGTGACCCGTACCAGCGCCTCGACGCGGTCTTCGCCACCAAGAGCGTGGAGTTCCTGGGCTGCGGCGTGCCCGACAAGCTGCCGGGCATCAGGACGGACGACCTGATCGCGGCCACCGACCACCTGCCGGTCCTGGCGGCCCTGCGCGTCCCGGCGGGCTGAGCGCCTAGACGACGGCCCCGCCGTGCGGGTCGTCGTCCTCCTCACGGCCCTTCATCCGCGCCACCAGCGTGGTGAAGCCGCCCAGGAAGCCGCCGACCCCCAGCAGCATCGCCCACCAGGTCAACGGCTCCTGGAACAGCACGAACCCGAGCACCAGCAGCGGTCCGCCGAGCACCGCGATCCAGGCGAACTTGGTGGTGACGTCGCTCGGTGGCAGCGGCGGCGGCTCCGGCGGCACGAAGTGCCCCTCGTCCTCGTCGTCGGCGACCTCGTAGTCCCGCGGCCCGGACCGCGGTGCCCGTATGACGAACTCCCGCGGCACCTCCGGAACGCCGCTGTTGGTCGCCCGCTCCTGCTCCTGCGCGGCGTCCGGCCAGCCGTCGGGCAGCTCCGGCTCCTCGCCGTACCCCGCGACGATCTGCGCCCAGGCCGCCTCCTCGTCCAGCGGCGCACCCGCGCCACCCGCCGGGTCCCGCGGCTCCGCGCCCTCCGCGCCGTCCTGCGGCGGCTCGTCACGCTCCGCCACTGGCCACCTCGGCCTCCCCGTCCGGCGCGGGCGCCAACCGCCGTACGAACTCGTAGCTGGACCGGAAGACCTGCTCGGCGTCGTGGTCCAGCGGTACCACGTGGTAGCTGCGCTCCAGGATGGTGCGGGTCAGGTCGGTGGAGCCCAGCCGCCGCTCCACCAGGTCGCCGTTGGCCGGGTGCACCACATGGTCCACCCGGCTGTTGAACAGCAGCACGGGCTGGGTCACCTTCGGCAGATCGGCCTGGACGATCCGCCAGAACCTCGACAGGGAGTGCACCGCGTGCAGCGGGGTGCGGTCGTAGCCCAGCTCCACACTGTCCTCCCTGGCGATGTCGCTGGCGATGCCCTTCACCGACGGGACGAAGTGCCGGGCCACCGGCACCAGCCGCAACCGCCCGCCGTCCGCCTTGACCGACGGGTTGACCAGTACGATGCCACTGATCGCCGGGCCGTGCTCGGCCGCCAGATGGATGGTGAGCGCACCGCCCATCGACAGCCCGAAGACGAACACCCGCACACAGCGCTCACGCAGCGCGCGCAGTTCCCGGTCGGCCTCCGCGTACCAGTCCTGCCATCCGGTGACCCCCAGGTCCTGCCAGCGGGTGCCGTGCCCGGGAAGCAGCGGCAGCGACACGGACAGACCGCGCTCGGCGAGGTACTCCGCCCAGGGGCGCAGGGACTGCGGCGAGCCGGTGAGGCCGTGGCACAGCAGCACACCGGTCGGTCCGCCGTCATGGCGGTACGGTTCGGCTCCGGGCATGAGCGGCACCGTGGGCCTCCTGTTCATGAGCGCGATCCCTGGGTGGGGCGGTACCGGTTCAGCGGCGCTGACGGCACACGGCACGGACAGGTACCTCACAGTACGCGGCCGGGTGGGCACCCGGTAGGTCAGTCGGACGCGGGCGCCGCGCGCCGTCGGCGTTCCCCACCCGCCGCCCACCGCCGCCCTCACCGGAAGCGCCGCGCGGCGGCGTTCGTATGTACGGGCGGCAGGACCCCCGCCCGGGCAGGTTAAGGTCTACCGTCGCCTTACAGGAGGTCCTCGGTTGTTCTACGGCGTGATGAAGCTGACGCTCGGCGGGTCGCTCAAGCTCGCCTTCAAGCCCTGGGTGGAGGGGCTGGAGAACATCCCCAAGGAAGGCCCGGCGATCCTGGCGAGCAATCACCTGTCCTTCTCCGACTCGTTCTTCCTGCCCGCGGTCCTCGACCGCAAGGTCACCTTCATCGCGAAAGCCGAGTATTTCACCTCACCCGGGGTCAAGGGGAAGCTGACCGCGGCGTTCTTCAAGGGCGTGGGCCAGCTGCCGGTGGACCGCTCCGGTGCGCGCGGCGCGGGTGAGGCGGCGGTCAAGAGCGGCCTTGAGGTACTGGCCCGCGGCGAGCTGTTCGGCATCTACCCCGAGGGCACCCGCTCGCCGGACGGCCGCCTGTACCGCGGCAAGCCCGGCGGGCTGGCCCGGGTCGCGCTCGCCTCGGGGGCACCGGTGATCCCGGTCGCCATGATCGACACCGAGAAGATCCAGCCGCCGGGCAAGGTCGTGCCGAAGCTGATGAGCCCCGGCATCCGGATCGGCAAGCCGCTGGACTTCAGCCGCTACCACGGCATGGAGAACGACCGCTTCATCCTGCGCTCGGTGACCGACGAGGTCATGTACGAGATCATGAAGCTTTCCGGCCAGGAGTACGTGGACATCTACGCCACCGCCGCCAAGCGCCAGATCGCCGAGGCGAAGAAGCAGGCCGAGGAGGCCGAGAAGGCCGCCAAGCAGCACAGGCCCGGTTCCTGACCGGCTCGCGCCGCACCGGCCGCGCCACCCGTTTGGGTGATGCGTGCGCCCCAACTCCCTTGTGACGGCCGGGAATCCACGCCACGGGCGATCCCCTGTGACCTGGACCACGGCTAGCGTGTGCCGTGTTGGCTGCCAGCGTCATAGACAGGGAGGAATCCATGCGCGTCGGAGTGCTGACCGGCGGAGGCGACTGCCCCGGGCTGAACGCGGTCATCCGAGCCCTGGTACGCAAGGGCGTACAGGAGTACGGGCATGAGTTCGTGGGTTTCCGGGACGGCTGGCGCGGCCCGCTCGAAGGCCACACCAAGCAGTTGGACATCCCGGCGGTACGCGGCATCCTGCCGCGCGGCGGCACCATCCTCGGCTCGTCCCGCACCAATCCGCTGAAGATGGAGGACGGGGTGCGCAAGGTCAAGGAGAACCTCGCCAAACACGAGGTGGACGCTCTGGTGGCGATCGGCGGCGAGGACACCCTCGGCGTGGCGGCCACCCTCGCCGACCAGTACGGCGTGCCGTGCGTGGGCGTGCCCAAGACCATCGACAACGACCTGAGCGCCACCGACTACACCTTCGGCTTCGACACCGCGGTCAACATCGCCACCGAGGCCATCGACCGGTTGCACACCACCGCCGAGTCGCACATGCGGGTGCTGGTGATCGAGGTCATGGGCCGCCACGCGGGCTGGATCGCGCTGCACGCCGGGCTCGCGGGCGGCGCCAACGTCATCCTCATCCCCGAGCAGCGCTTCGACATCGACGAGGTATGCGGCTGGGTGGAGAGCCGCTTCAAGGTGCGCTACGCGCCGATCATCGTGGTCGCCGAGGGCGCCATGCCCAAGGACGGTGAACTGGTCACCAAGGACGGCACGTTGGACTCCTTCGGGCACGTCCGGCTGTCCGGGATCGGCGACTGGCTGGCCAAGGAGATCGAGAAGCGCACCGGCAAGGAGGCCAGGACCACGGTCCTGGGGCACATTCAGCGGGGCGGCACCCCGTCGGCGTTCGACCGGTGGCTGGCCACGCGGTTCGGGCTGCATGCGATCGACGCGGTCCAGGACGGCGACTTCGGGAAGATGGTCGCTCTGCGGGGGACGGACATCGTCCGCGTCGCGCTCGGTGAGGCCACGGCCAAACTCAAGACCGTTGATCCCGCGTTGTACGCGGAAGCCGGGGTGTTCTTCGGCTGACCGCCGGTGGTGGGTGGGCTCGCGCCCACCCACCCGTCCGCGGCCCCTCAGACCGTCACCGTGGTCAACAACTCCTTGACGATTCCCGTGCCGTTCAGCGTCAGGACCGACTCCGGGTGGAACTGGACGCCCGCGAAGCCCGGGCCGCGCAGGGCGTGGATGTCTCCGGTGGCCGGGTCGCGGGACAACTCGACGCGGTGCATGCCCAGTTCGTGAGCGGCGGCGTCGTCGCACCGTGCGGTGAAGGTGTTGTAGAACCCGACCGTCTCGGCGCGGCCGAACAGGTCGATCCGCTCCTGCGCGCCCTGGAACGGCACCCGTTTGCGGACGATGTCCAGGCCCAGTTCGGCGGCGATCAGCTCGTGCCCGAGGCACACCCCGAGCAGGCCGCCGCGCTGGCCGCCGAGCAACTCGGCGGCCAGCGCGCGCAGTTGGCGCATCCTGGGGTCGGTGCGGTCCGACGGGTCGCCGGGCCCCGGGCCGAGGACCACCGGGCCGGGATGCGCCAGCGCGGCGTCCCGCAGGCCGGGCTCGTCGTAGCGGCGCACGGTCACCGCGAGGCCGGAGGAGCGCAGTACGTGCGCCAGCATCGCGGTGAAGGTGTCCTCGGCGTCGACCACCAGCGCCTGGCCGATCGGCTCGGCCTGCCGCCGCTCCCGCATCCGCAGCCAGAAAGGCGCCAGGTTCGCCCGGCGCGCGTCGAGCGCGGCCCGCACCCGGATGTCGTCCGCGAGCCGGGGCCGCGGACCGCCGGTGCCGGGTGCGGCGGCCGGGCCTGCCCCGAGTGCGGCCAGTACCCCGGCGGCCTTGGCGTGGGTCTCGGCCACCTCGCCGTGCGGGTCGGAGTGGCGCACCAGGGTGGCGCCCACGGAGACACCGAACCGTCCGTCCGGGGTGATGTCGGCGGTGCGGATGAGGATGGGGGAGTCCAGGGTCTGCGCGCCGCCCGCGTCCCGGCCGATCAGCGCGAGAGCGCCCGCGTAGTAGCCGCGGCCGTGCGGCTCGTGGCGCTCGATGACCCGGCAGGCGTTCTGCACCGGCGAGCCGGTCACCGTCGCGGCGAACATCGTCTCGCGCAGCACCTCCCGTACGTCCATCGAACTGCGGCCGCGCAGCTCGTACTCGGTGTGCGCGAGATGCGCCATCTCCTTCAGCCGGGGGCCGACCACCTGGCCGCCGAGGTCACCGACGGTGCACATCATCTTCAGCTCCTCGTCGACGACCATGGTCAGCTCCTCGACCTCCTTCGCGTCCCGCAGGAACGCCAGCACGCCCTCGGCGCTGGGACCGGTCGCCGGATAGCGGTACGTGCCGCTGATCGGGTTCATCACGACGGTGCCCCCCGACATCCGGACATGGACCTCGGGGCTGGCGCCGACCAGGGTGCGCTCGCCGGTGTGCACCACGTACGTCCAGTACGCGCCGCGCTCGCCGGTCAGCAGCCGCCGGAACAGGGCGAGCGCGTCGGCGGCGGTGAAGCCGGGGATCTCGCCGCGGAACGTCCGCCGGATCACGAAGTTCGCGCCCTCGCCCCGGCCGATCTCGTCCTCGACGACCTGCCGCACGATCCGCGCGTACGCCTCGTCGTCCACGTCGAAAGCCCCGCCCTCGACCGTGACCGCGTGCCGTGGCAGCGCGGCCAGCAGCTCCGGCACCGGCAGCCGGTGCGTCTGCCGAGGCCGCAGCACCAGCAGCGGTGTGCCGTCGTCGCGCACGTCGAAGCCGCGCTCCCGGATCTGCCGGAACGGCACCAGCGCCAGCGCGTCCAGCGCCGCGCCGCCGTCCGGGACACCGGACGGCAGCGGGATGCCGGCCAGCCGCTCGTGCCGGGTCACCGGGCCGAGCAGCAGCTCGACGGTGTCCGTGGCCAGGCCGGGCGTACGGCGGTGCAGCAGGGCGAACGGCGGGCAGTCGGGGGAGCACAGGCGCTCCACGAGTGCGCTGGTACTGGCGTCCATGGCGGATCCTTCCGGGATGCGGAGGGCGGCCGGACACACCGAAGGCCGCCCCTCGGGCGGCCTTCGCGAAACTTTTGGGTACGCGTGATCAGTGGGCCGCCGGATCAGCGGTCCACCACCATGCCGTGCGGCAGGCGAGCATCGGTCGTGCGTACATGGCCTCGACCCTAGCGCACGTCCACGGATGAACACCGGTTGTCTCACCTTGCGGGCATCGGAGAAAAGATCTGGACGGGACCCCGTAGTGTTGGCCTTGTGACCGTGAACGCTGAATCCACTGCCGGTGGCAACACCTGGCGCGACCTTCCCGCGGCGCAGCAGCCCGAGTGGCCCAACCCCGAGGCTCTGCGCGATGTGATCGCGGACCTCCAGTCGTATCCGCCGCTCGTCTTCGCGGGCGAGTGCGACCTGCTGCGCAGCCGTATGGGAGCCGTCGCCCGTGGCGAGGCGTTCCTGCTGCAGGGCGGTGACTGCGCCGAGGCGTTCGACGCGGTCTCCGCCGACCACATCCGCAGCAAGCTCAAGACGCTGCTCCAGATGGGCGCCGTGCTCACCTACGCCGCGTCGGTGCCGGTGGTGAAGGTCGGCCGGATCGCCGGGCAGTACTCCAAGCCCCGCTCCAAGCCGACCGAGACCCGCGACGGCGTCACCCTGCCCACCTACCGCGGTGACAGCGTCAACGGCTTCGAGTTCACCGCCGAGGCCCGCACTCCGGACCCGGAGCGGCTGAAGCGGATGTACCACGCCTCGGCCGCCACCTTGAACCTGGTGCGCGCCTTCGCCACCGGTGGCTACGCCGACCTGCGGCAGGTGCACGCCTGGAACCAGGACTTCGTGAGGTCGTCCCCGTCCGGACAGCGCTACGAGGCGCTCGCCCGGGAGATCGACAGCGCGATGAACTTCATGAAGGCGTGCGGGACGGACCCGGAGGAGTTCAAGACCGTCGAGTTCTACTCCTCGCACGAGGCGCTGATCCTGGACTACGAGTCGGCGCTGACCCGGGTGGACTCGCGCACCGGCAAGCTGTACGACGTCTCCGGGCACATGGTGTGGATCGGCGAGCGCACCCGGCAGCTGGACGGCGCGCACATCGAGTTCGCCTCCCGGATCCGCAACCCGATCGGCGTCAAGCTCGGCCCGAAGACCAGCCCCGAGGACGCGCTCACCCTGATCGACCGCCTCGACCCGGAGCGCGAGCCCGGTCGGCTGACGTTCATCACCCGGATGGGCGCCGACAAGATCCGCGACCGGCTGCCCGAACTGGTGGAGAAGGTCACCGCGTCCGGCGCCCGGGTGGCGTGGGTGTGCGACCCAATGCACGGCAACACCTTCGAGGCGGCCTCCGGGCACAAGACCCGGCGCTTCGACGACGTGCTGGACGAGGTCAAGGGCTTCTTCGAGGTCCACAAGGGCCTGGGCACCCACCCGGGCGGTATCCATGTGGAGCTGACCGGTGACGACGTCACCGAGTGCGTGGGCGGCGGCGACGAGATTTTCGTGGACGACCTGCACCAGCGCTACGAGACGGCCTGCGACCCCCGGCTCAACCGCAGCCAGTCCCTGGACCTGGCGTTCCTGGTGGCGGAGATGTACCGGCAGCAGTAGGTCCCATGACCTGGCCGAGGGGCGCGGATCACACTGATCCGCGCCCCTCGGTGCTTTTCCCGGGCAGCCGCGCCAGGTAAGGTTAGGTTTGCCTCACTGATCTAGGGACCCGCTGGGAGTGAAACCGCGTGTACGTATGCAGCTGCTTCGGTGTGACCGAGGCGCAGGTGCATGCGCACCGGGCGGCCGGAGCCTGCACTCCGCGTGACGTGGCCTCCGCGTGCAAGGCGGGGACCGACTGCGGGTCCTGCGTCCGCCGCATCCAGGCGCTGCTCGGCCGGGGCGGCGGGTGTGTGTCACGCGGCGAGGCCTCACGTGACGCGATCCAGGCCCGGCTGACTCCGGCGGCGCCCTCCGCGATGCCGTCCACCGCCGGGCCCGTGGCCGCGCCGCGGCCGGTGCCGGCGGCGGTCGAGGCGGCCTGAGCCCGGTTCACGAGGCGTCCGGCTGCTCGATGACCTGCGCGATGTAGAGCGGTTCGCCCAGCTTCTCCACCAGTTCCAGCTGCGTGTCGAGATAGTCGATGTGGTGTTCCTCGTCGGCGAGGATGTCCTCGAAGATGTTGGCCGAGGTGATGTCGCCCTTGGACCGCATCACCTCGATGCCGCGCCGCAGCCGGTCGATCGCCTCCACCTCGACCTGCCGGTCCGCCTGGAACATCTCGGTCACCGTCTGGCCGACCCTGACGTGGAACAGTCGCTGGTAGTTGGGCAGCCCCTCCAGGAACAGGATCCGGTCGGTGAGCACCTCCGCGTGCTTCATCTCATCGAACGACTCGGCCCGGGTGTATTTCGCGAGCTTGTACCAGCCGAAGTTCTCCTGCATCTTCGCGTGCAGGAAGTACTGGTTGATCGCGGTCAGTTCGCCGGTCAGCTGCTCGTTGAGGAACTCGATCACCTCGGGGTCGCCCTGCATGGCAACGCCGTCCCTTCGTTGGTGCCCTGGGGGCGGGGCAGATGGGCGCATCCTCGCACCGAGCCCCGGAGCGATCCAGTAAGTGCACACTCATGGCGGCTTGTCCGGATTGCTCACCGGCTGGCGCACCGCTGGTCAAGAGCATGCCGCCCGGTCTGTCACCATGGAGTCATGGGTCAGTCGGAACGCCGCGAAGGAGAGCTTCCTCCCGGGCAGCGGCTTCAGCGCGGCTGGCCGGTTCTGCACTACGGGCCGGTGCCCAGGTTCAAGCCGGACCGCTGGGAGTTCCGGGTTTTCGGCGCCACGGCCGACGGCGAGAAGCACTGCTGGAACCACGAGGAGTTCTCGGCACTGCCGCACGCCACGGTGATCGGCGACTTCCACTGCGTCACCAAGTTCTCCATGCTCGGCGTGGAGTGGGGCGGGGTCGCCACCTCGACGGTACTGAAGCTGGCGCCGCCCGCCCCCGACGTCACCCATGTCATGGTCTGGGCCGAGTACGGCTTCAGCTCCAACCTGCGGCTGGACGACTTCGCTGACGACAAATCGATATTCGCCACGCACCGGGGCGGCGAGCTGCTCACCGCTGAGCACGGCTTCCCGGTGCGGCTGATAGTGCCGCACCTGTACGCCTGGAAGGGCCCCAAGTGGGTGCGCGGCGTGGAGTACATGGTCGCCGACCGCCGCGGCTTCTGGGAGGAGCGCGGCTACCACAACCTCGGCGACCCCTGGCGCGAACAGCGCTACTCCTACCAGGAGGAACCGGGCGACGGCCCAGAGCTCTAGCCTTCCGGCGGATCCCGCCCTCGGGTCGCGGTTGGCTCGGACCGCCGACCCGCCTTGGCAGCCACCGCGGCGTGGACCGGCGGTGCGAAGCGGCCGCGACCCTTGGAAGCGCTAAGCCCGCAGCGCCTTGAGGCGTGCCACGTCGGCCGCGTAGTTCACCTTCGGCCCCGGGGTCTCGATCACCAGCGGCACGCCCTCGGTCGCCGGATGGCGGAACAGCTCCCGGAAGGGCTCCGCGCCGATGTGACCGGCGCCGATGTTCTCGTGCCGGTCCTTGTGCGCGCCGACCACGTCCTTGGAGTCATTGGCGTGGATCAGCCGCAGCCGCCCCTCGCCGACCGTCTCCGTCAGCAGGTCCAGCGTCTGCTTCATGCCCCCGGGGGCCGCCAGGTCGTGGCCCGCGGCGAAGACATGGCAGGTGTCCAGGCACACGCCCAGCCTCGGATGCCGGTCCAACGCCTCGAAGTACGGCTCCAGGTCCGCCATCAGCGAGCACAACGAGGCGCCCTGCCCGGCTGTGGGCTCCAACAGCAGCCACGGGTCGTCCTCGTGCGCCAGCTCCTCCAGCAGCGGCAGTATCCGCTCCCGTACCTGCGCGAGCGCCACCGCGTGGGTGCGCCCGCCGGTCGCCGAACCGGTGTGCACCACCACGCCCCGCGCCCCGATCGCCCGGCCCCGCCGCAGCGAATGCCGCATCGAGGCCACCGAGTTGTCGACCGTCGCCGCGGTGTGCGAGCCGAAGTTGATCAGGTAGGGGGCGTGCACAAACGCCGGTATGCCCGCCTCCGCGCACTGTTCGCGGAACGCCTCGTCCTGGGCCGGGTTGCCCACCGGCGTCGCCCAGCCGCGCGGGTTGGCGACGAAGACCTGCACCGTCTCCGCGTCGATGTCCCGCGCGTACCCCAGGCCGGTGGCCGCCAGTCCTCCGGCCACCGGGACATGGGCGCCGACCGGGTTGCGGACCGCACCGCTCGCCGTACCCATCAGCGCGCCCACAGGGTGATCGTGGTGCCCTTCGGCTGCATCGAACCGCCGCCGGGCGACTCGCTGAAGACCTTGCCGGTGAAGAACAGGTTGATCACGGTGACCTTGAAGCCCGCCGCCTCAAGGGTCTGCTTCGCGGTGTCGGTGTCCTGACCGGTCACATCCGGCACCTTGAACAACTGCCGGCCCTTGGAGACGGTGAGGGTGACCGTGTCGCCCTGCGCGGCCTGGCCGTCGGCCGGGCTCTGCTGGGCGACGGAGTCCTTGGGCACCGAGTCCGAGTACACCGGGCTGCCGGAGACCTGCGCCTTCAACCCGGCGGCCTGGAGCTTCTGTTCGGCGTCGCTGACCGTGGAACCCACCACGTCGGGGACCGCCACCGCCTTGCCCCGGCTGACGGTGATCGCCACCGCGTCGCCGTTCTTGCGCGGGGTGCCCGGTGCGGGATCGGTGGAGATCACCGCGCCCGCCGGCACCGTGTCGTTGAACTCCCTGGCGACCGTGCCCGGGGTCAGTCCGGCGTCCTTGATCTGCCGCTGCGCCTGGTCCAGCGGCTTGCCGACCACCTGCGGCACGTCGGTGCGCTGCGGGCCGCGCGAGACGACCACCCGCACCGTGCCGTTGCCGCGGATCCGGGCGCCGGGGCCGGGATCGGTGGAGATCACGTGGTCCTTGGCGACCGTCTCGCTGAAGTCCTCGCTGACCCGCACCCCGAGCCCGGCGCCCCGCAGCTTCTGCTCGGCCTGCGCCCTGGACAGCGCCAGGACCGGCGGCACGCTGGTGAACTGCCCGGAACCCACGTACCAGACGACCGCGCCGGTGCCGAACAGCACCGCGAGCACGGTGACGAGCGCTATCAGGCCGCGCCGCGGCAGCCGCCGCGGGCCGCCGGGCGCCGGGGGCTCCTCGTGCTTGATCAGGTCCGGTGGCAGCTGGAAGCGGCTGGTGCGGTTGATCACCTCGGTGCGCTCGCCGCCGGTGCGGCGGATGACCGTCGTACGGTCGTCGTCCTCCGCGCCCGCCAGGGCCTGCGGTGGTACCGCGTCCAGCTGCTCATCGGTGAGCGCGTCGCGCGCCGCGCGCAACCGCCCCAGCGCCGCCACCGCGTCGGCCGGGCGCGGCTGGGGCCTACGGGACGCCATGGTGGTCACCAGTTCGTCCAGCTCCGGCGCGAGCCCCGGCACGGCGGCCGAGGGCGGCCCGACGTCCTCGTGCAGGTGCTGGTAGATCACGGTGGCCGGGGTGCCGCCGTTGTGCGGCTTGGCGCCGGTGAGCATCTCGTAGAGCAGTACACCGCACGCGTAGACGTCGGAGCGCTCGTCGGCGGTGCCGTGCTCGATCTGCTCCGGCGCCAGGTACGACACGGTGCCCAGCACCGAACCGCTGGTGGAGGTGGTGTCGGTGCCCACCGCGCGCACCAGGCCGAAGTCGGCGACCTTGACCCGGCCGTCGTCGCCCATCAGGACGTTCTCCGGCTTCATGTCGCGGTGCACCAGGCCCGCCAGGTGCGCGGCGCCCAGCGCGGCCAGTATCGGCTCCAGGATGTCCAGCGCGGCCCGCGGCGGCAGCGCGCCGCGCTCCCGCAGCACATCGCGCAGGGTGCAGCCGGCCACGTACTCCATCGCCAGGTAGACGTACGTGCCGTCGGTTCCCTGGTCGAACACGCCCACGACGTTGGGGTGGTCAAGGCGGGCCACCGCCTTGGCCTCCCGGATGAACCGCTCGACGAAGGCCTCGTCGCCCGCCAGCGCCGGGTGCATCACCTTCAGCGCCAGCACGCGGTCGAGACGGGTGTCCACGGCCCGGTAGACCGTGGCCATCCCGCCGACGGCGATCCGCGCCTCGATCCGGTACCGGCCGTCGAGCACGTGCCCGACGAGCGGGTCCTGCAGGGTCGTATTCACGCAAGGGAGTTTACGAGGTGGGACTGTGGAACCCCGGTGCCCGTCAGGTCCCGGCCGCGCCCCACGCCGGACGTTCCGGGTCCAGGGCGGCCCTGCCCTCGTCGGGTGAGGACGCGAGCGCGTGGTGCCGCCGCGGGATCCGTCCGGCCCGCGCGGCGAGCCGCCCGCCCTCCACGGCGTGCCGCATGGCGGCCGCCATCAGCACCGGCTGCTGCGCCCGCGTCACGGCGGACGCCAGCATCACCCCCGCGCACCCCAGCTCCATGGCGAGCGCCGCGTCCGAGGCGGTGCCCGCGCCCGCGTCGAGGATCACCGGAACCGACGCCCGCTCGGTGATCAACTGGAAGTTGTAGGGGTTCCGGATACCAAGCCCGGAACCGATCGGCGAGCCCAGCGGCATCACCGCGGCGCATCCCACGTCCTCCAGCTTGGCGGCCAGCACCGGGTCGTCGTTGGTGTACGGCAGCACCACGAAGCCGTCGTCCACCAACGTCTCGGCGGCGTCGAGCAGTTCGACCGGGTCCGGCAGCAACGTGCGCTCGTCCGCGACCACTTCGAGCTTGACCCAGTCGGTGCCCAGTGCCTCCCGGGCCAGCCGTGCGGTCAGCACCGCCTCCCCGGCGGTGTGGCAGCCCGCGGTGTTCGGCAGCACCCGGATACCGTGCTTCTCCAGCACCGAAAGCACCGAGCCGCGCACGGTCGGGTCCAGCCTGCGCATCGCGACCGTGGTCAGCTCGGTCCCGGAGGCCAGCAGCGCCTGCTCCAGCACCTCAAGGCTGGGCGCTCCGCCGGTGCCCATGATCAGGCGGGAGGTGAAGGCGGCGTCGGCGATCCTGAACAGGTCGTCGGCCATGTGATCAGCCTCCCTGGACCGCGGTGAGCACCTCGACGCGGTCTCCCTCGCCGAGCGCGGTGCTGGTCCAGCGGCTGCGCGGAACGACGGTTTCGTTGACGGCGGCGGCCACCCCGGAGTGCGCGGTGGTCAGGGTGGCGACGAGGCGGTCAAGGGTGAGGCCTTCGGGGACTTCGCGGGCTTCACCGTTCAGCGAGACGGTCATACGGCCTGCTCCTGGAGTGCGTTCGCGAATCGTGCGGGGGTGAACGGGCGGGCGTACGGCGGGACTTCGCCGGTGGTCAGCGCCTCGGCCATGACATCGCCGGTGATCGGGGTGAGCAGCACCCCGTTGCGGTGGTGGCCGGTGGCCAGCAGCAGCCCGGGCAGCGCGGTCGGCCCGAGTAGCGGCGCGTTGTCCGGTGAGCCGGGACGCAGCCCGGCCAGGGTTTCGGCGAGCGGTAGTTCGGTGATGCCGGGCACCAGGTCGTGCGCGTCCCGCAGCAGTTCGTAGACGCCGCCCGCGGTGACCTCGGTGTCCCAGCCCAGCTCCTCGCTGGTCGCGCCGACCACCAGCTCGCCGTTCTCCCTCGGCACCAGGTAGACATGGCCGCCGCGCACCACCCCGCGCACCGTCCTGGACAGGAACGGCGCGTACGCCCGCGGGATCCGCAGCCGCAGCACCTGGCCCTTCACCGGCCGCACCGGTGGCAGTACGTGCTCGGGCAGGCCCGCGACGACGCCGCTGCGGCTGCCCGCCGCCAGCACGGTGTGCTCGGCGGTGAGCGAGGTGCCGCCGCGCAGTTCCGCGCCGCGGGCCCGGTCGCCGTCCACGGCGATCCGCTCGACGAGGTCGCGGTGGAAGGCCACCCCGGCGCCCTCGCAGGCCAGCAGCAGGGCGTTGGCCAGCCGTCGGGGGTCGACCTGGTGGTCGCCGTCCACCCGCAGACCGCCGCGCACGCCGGGGGCCAGCATCGGCTCCAGGCGGCGGCAGTCACGGCCGCTGATCCACTCGGACTCCAGGCCCAGGGACAGCTGGAACGCGTGCAGTTCGCGCAGCGCCGCGCGGTCGTCGGCGTCCAGCGCGACCGCGAGCGTCCCGCATGGGCGGTAACCGAGGTCGAGGCCGGTGGCCTCGGTCAGCTCCGCGGCGAACGACGGATAGCGGCGCGCCGACGCCAGGTTGAGGTCCAGCAGGGTCTGCTCGCCGTACTGGAGTTCCGTGACGGCGGCGAGCATCCCGGCGGCGACACGGGCGGCGCCACCGCCCGGCGCCGGGTCGACCACCGCCGTTCGCAGCCCGCGCTGGGCCGCGCGCCAGGCTGTGACAAGGCCGATGATTCCGCCACCGATGACGAGCACGTCGCCTTGCGGCGGGCAACCGGAAACGTGCATGACGGTTCCGCTCCTCCCTTCGCCGGTATGACCCGGATCAGGTTCGTACGGTCGGCGGCCGGTCAGCCGCCCTCTCAGCCCGGTACGTCCGGGCTCCCGCGAGTGCGTATGCGTACCCGTACCTTACTGCGTGGGGTACGGGGGGCGACCCCCCCCGGGACCCCGGCCGGGTGGTGCCGGCGGCCCCTCGCGGGGTGTGGGGGGCGGTGGTCGCAGACCGCCGGTCCGGTTGGCGGGGTTGCTCGCCCGGCGGATCCTTTTCCGGGGACAGGCCCCCATACCCCCTGGCCTGGCGGATTCTTCTCGGGCGAGGCCAAGCCCTGCGGTGCGTCGGATTCCTCTGGGCGAGCCCACGGCCCCGTCGTCGGGCGGGGTTTTCCGGGGGCGAGTCCCGGCTCCACGCCGTTGCGACGGGGTTCCGCCGGGGTGAGCGCTGTCGCAGCCGCAGGGGGGCCGGGGCTTGCCCCCGGAAGAGAAAACCGCCGCGATGGCGAGCACCCCCCACGGCGCGGTTCGGCGGTGCGAACCGGCCGCAAGCCGTGACGATGTGTCAGGGATCTCGCCGCACGATGCTGCGGAAACCGCGCCGGACGGCGCTACCGTGATCGCGTGAGGGATGAGCAGAGCGTGCGCCGAGTCGTGGTGGTCGGGGCCGGAATGGCCGGAGTGCAGACCGCGGTGTCGCTGCGCGAGCACGGGTTCGGTGGATCGATCACACTGCTCGGCGCGGAACCGCACCACCCCTACGACCGGCCGCCGCTGTCGAAGTCCGTACTGCTGGGCGCGGCCGACGGCTCCGCCTTCGACGTGGACTTCGCCGGACTCGGCATCGAACTGCGGCTCGGCCAGCACGCCGACGCGCTGCGCCCGGACGAGCGGCAGGTCGTGACGGCCGGCGGCCCTCTCGCGTACGACCGGCTGGTGATCGCCACCGGCGCGGAACCGGTGACGCTGCCCGGCGCGGCCGGAGTGCCCGGCGTGCACATGCTGCGCACGCTGGACGACGCGAACGCGCTGCGCCCGGTGCTGGCCGCCAAACGCCAGGTGGTCGTGGTCGGCGCCGGGTGGATCGGCGCCGAGTTCGCCACCGCGGCCCGCGAGTCCGGCTGCGAGGTGACCGTGGTCGAGGCCGCGGAGCGGCCGTTGGCCGGGGTGCTGCCCGCCGAGATCTCCGCGCCGATGCGCGGCTGGTACGAGGAGGCCGGGGTACGGCTGCTCACCGGCGCCCAGGTCGCCGGGGTGGAACCGGGCGCCGTACTGCTCTCCGACGGCACCCGGCTGATCGCCGGCGCGGTGGTGATCGGGATCGGGGCGCGCCCGACGACCGGCTGGCTGGCCGGTTCCGGCGTCGAACTGGACGAGCACCGGGCGGTACGCGCCGACGACCGGCTGCGCACCTCGGTCCCCGGCGTCCTGGCGGTCGGCGACTGCGCGTCGTTCCCGTCCGCCCGCTACGGCGAGCGGCTGCTCATCCACCACTGGGACAACGCGGTGCAGGGCCCGCGCACGGCGGCGGCGAACCTGCTGGGCGAGGACGAGCCGTACGACCCGGTGCCGTACTTCTGGTCCGAGCAGTTCGGGCGCTTCGTGCAGTACGCGGGCCACCACACGGACTCCGACCAACTGCTGCGGCGCGGCGATCCGGACGGTCCGGCGTGGTCGGTGTGCTGGCTGCGGGACGGCGCGCTGGCCGCACTGCTCGCCGTGGGCCGCCCCCGCGACCTGGCCCAGGGCCGTAAGCTGATCGAACGCGGCGCCCGACTGGACCCCGCGGCGGCCGCGGACCCCGCCATCCCGCTGAAGTCGGCGGTCCGCAGCGCGGCGTGACGCCCCGGGGCCGCTTCCGAAGGGCCCGCCGCGACGGCGGGCGTCCAGTACGGCGCGGCCCGGCGGTGCCGCGCGCACCGGCCACCAGCGGCGGGCGGCCGTAAGAGTGACGTTGAATCGGAGGCCCGGCCCCCCCATGGACGCAGTCCGTAAGGGCGCCGCACCACGGGCCTCCCCCCGGGGGAACCAGTCGGGTACCGGTTGTCGGTGCGGGATGGCACGCTTGTCCCCGTGACTGGTTACTCGTCGATTGACCCCAAGATTGACGCCCTCGTTCCTTCCTGGCTCACCCTGCCCGACGCCGCCGAGCGGCTCGATGTCGAAGTGACCCGCGTTCGGCAGCTGATCAAGGAGGGTCAGCTCATCGCGGTTCGCCGGGGCGAAAACCGGGTTCTGATGGTCCCCGCCGACTTCATCGGCACCGGCAAGGTGATCAAGGGCCTCGCCGGAACGCTGACGCTGCTCAGGGACGACGGCTTCACCGACGAAGAGGCGTTGGAGTGGCTGTTCACCGCCGACCCGACCCTCCCCGGCACGCCCGCCCAGGCACTGCGGGAGAATCGCGGAACCGAGGTGAAGCGCCGCGCCCAGGCGCTCGCCGTCTGACCCGATCCGGGGGGAGCGCCACCGTATGACCACCACCGCCGAGAACCGCGGGCGCGCGCTGCGCGCACAGCTCGCCGACGCCCGGGTCTACCTGTGCACCGACGCCCGCAGGCGGCAGGGCGATCTGCCCCAGTTCCTGGACGCGGTCCTCGGCTCCGGCGTGGACATCGTGCAGCTGCGGGACAAGGGCATGGAGGCCGCCGAGGAGCTGGAACACCTCGCGGTCTTCCGGGAGGCCTGCCGCAGGCACGGCAAGCTGCTCGCGGTCAACGACCGGGCGGACGTCGCGCACGCGGCGGGCGCGGACGTGCTGCACCTCGGGCAGGGCGACCTGCCGGTGCCCGCCGCCCGCGCCATCCTCGGCGACGAGGTGGTCATCGGACGCTCCACCCATGCCGAATCCGAAGCGGCCGCGGCCGCCGTCGAGCCCGGTGCGGACTACTTCTGCACCGGGCCGGTGTGGCCCACGCCCACCAAGCCCGGGCGGCACGCCCCCGGCCTGCCGCTGGTGGAGTACGCGGCCGGGCTGGCCACCGAACGCCCCTGGTTCGCCATCGGCGGCATCGACCTGTCCAACGTGGAGCAGGTGCTGGCCGCCGGCGCGCGGCGGATCGTCGTGGTCCGGGCGATCACCGAGGCGGACGACCCCGCCGAGGCGGCGGCACGCTTTGCCAAGATCGTCCGAGGCGCGGACGGAACTCCGTCATAACCGCTCATATCGCGGAAGCTGGTTACGGACCGTCCACACTGGCCGTTAGCCTGAACGACATGGCCCTTGGAACCTCTTCCACCAGGACCGATCGCGCGGTCACCATTCGTGAACTGCTCTCGTCCGGCGAGCGCTCGTACTCCTTCGAATTCGCTGCCCCGAAGACCGAGAAGGGCGAGCGGACCCTGTGGGACGCCATCCGCCGCATCGAGGCCGTCCAGCCGACCTTCGTATCCGTGACATACGGCGCGGGCGGCTCCTCCCGTGAGGGAACGGTCCGCGCCACCGACCGCATCGTCTCCGACACCACGCTGACCCCGTGCGCGCATCTGACCGCGGTCAACCACTCGGTCGCCGAACTGCGCAACATCATCGGCCAGTACGCGGACGCCGGAATCCGCAACATGCTCGCGGTCCGTGGCGACCCGCCCGGTGACCCGATGGGCGAGTGGGTCCCGCACCCGCAGGGCCTGCGCTACGCCGCGGAACTCGTCTCGCTGATCAAGGAGTCCGGGGACTTCTGCGTGGGCGTCGCGGCCTTCACCGAGATGCATCCGCGCTCCCTCGACCTGGAGTCCGACACCCGGTACTTCGTGGACAAGTGCCGGGCGGGCGCCGACTTCGCCATCACCCAGATGTTCTTCAACGCCGAGGACTACCTGCGGCTGCGGGACCGGGTGGCGAGGGCCGGATGCGAGACGCCGATCATTCCGGAGATCATGCCGGTCACCAACGTCCGGCAGATCGAGCGCTTCTCGCAGCTCGGCAACGCCCCGTTCCCGCCCTCGCTGGCGGAACGGATCCTCGCGGTCCAGGACGACCCGGCGGCGGTGCGGGCCATCGGTGTGGAGTTCGCCAGCGAGATGTGCCGCAGACTGATGGACGAGGACATCCCGGGACTGCACTTCATTACCCTGAACCACTCCACGGCATCGCTGGAAATCTACGAGAATCTCGGTCTGCACCGAAGGTCGTAGCGGGCGGATCCGCGCCCCGGGGGATACGACGGCGGTGAACGGTAAAAGGAAGTGCGCGCATGGGCTACACGGTGCTCTACATCGCGTTCGGTGTCGTGGCGCTCTGGCTGCTGGGCGAGGTACTGCTCCAGTACAAGGCGCGGCTGCGCTGGCGGCTGCTGGCCTTCTCCGGGTTCTGCGGCGTGGTCCTGGGCGTCGCCCTGCCGTCGGTGATCGTGATCTGCCTGGGCGCGGCGGCGTTCGCGGCCGGGCAGACCTTCGTCACGCTGTCGTACCGGCGCGGTTTCGCCGCCGGTTGGGCGCTCGGCGGACGGCCAGGTTCCAGCCGCCGCCGCAAAGGGGGCCGCGGAGCGGGGAGCGCCCCGGCGAGTGAGGTGCCGACGGCGCCGGAGCAGCCCCCGGCCCAGCCCGAACCGCCTTTGGAGACGGCCGAGTTCGAGCCGTACGGCACCGGCAGCGAGGAGTACCCGCAGGGTGTGGACAGCACCCAGGTGTACTCGCCGATGCCGATGCCGGAGGAGACGGGGGAGTACGCCGCCTACCAGCCGCACCCGGGCGACGGCTACGAGGGCTACGGGTGGCAGCAGCAGCCGTCCTACGCGTACGAGCCGGATGTCTTCGGCAACGCGCCGCAGCCGGACTACGGCTACGGCCAGCAGCAGTATCCGCAGTACGGGGAGTACGCCTATCCGGCGCAGGATCCTTACGCCGCCGCGCAGTACGGCTATGAGACGCCACCCGGCGGGGTCTGGAACCCGGAGTACCACCCCGAGCCCCACATCCCCCAACAGGCGCCCCCCGCACATGACCAGCCCCAACCCACGGACCCGTACGACCCCTACCACTACTAGGGCCTGCGGCCGGGCTTGATCACGGCCCGGGGTGGGCTCGCCCCGGAACAGAACCGCCGTGACGGCGAGCAACCCCCTGGCGGGGCCAGGCGGTCCGAGCGCCCGCCGCTGAAGCGCGGAACCTGGCCGGAGGCCTACCTGCTGCCGCCCGGGCCGCCGGCGATGAGGTCGGCGGTGATCGCGCCGGACATTCCGGCGTGCGCAAGGCCGCCGCCGGGATGCGCCGAACCGCCCACCAGATACAGGCCCTCGGGCCGGGCGCGGTTGCCGGTACGCAGGTACGCACCTGCCGCCCCGGCCAGCGCCGGTCCCGGCACCGCGCCCCCGGGCACACCGGTGAGCCGCTCGGTGTCCACCGGAGTCCGCACCTCGCGCCACAGGATCCGCTCGGGCAACCCCGGGACCGCGGCCTCGGCCGCCTCGACCACCCGGTCGGCGAACGCGTCCGCGTAGCCCGGAGCCGTCCAGTCCACCGGCCCCTGCGCAGGCACGGTGACCGTCAGCGTTGCGGACTCGTGCGCGTCGTCCGGTCGCAGCCGGGCGTCATCGGGCCGCAGCACCGTCACCGTGGGCGCGGGGGTGCCCGGACGGCCGTCGTGCGGGCGGTCCGTACCGTGCACCAGGGTGCGGTGCGCCGTTCCGGCCGGGCGCGGGCCGCGAAGCGCCAGCAGCACGGTGAAGCGGCCCAGGTCCACCGCAAGCGGCTGGCGCGGGGTGCCGCGGACCACAGTGTCGGCCTCCGTCAACGTGCCGTCGGTGAGCCGCACCCCCACCGCCCGGCCGTCCTTCTCGACCACCTCGGCCACCTCGGCCCCGAAGTGGAACTCGACCCCGCGCGCCGTACAGCGCTCGAACACCGCGTCGGCGAGCGCCCGCAGGCCCCCGCCGACGTACCAGGAACCGAAGGTCTGCTCCATGTACGGCAGCACCGCCGCACTGGCCGGCGCGGTGGCCGGGTCGTACCCGTACCCCAGCACGTAGCCCGCAAGCAGCGCGGCGAGACCGGGGTGCTTCAGCTCGCGGCGGCCCACCTCGGCGATCGTGGAGGCGGAGCCGCGGCCGAACAGGCCGCGCCGCCGCGCCGGGTACGGGTCGCGGCCGAGCGGTGCGGTGTCGGCGGCCAGCGTGTCCTCCAGCAGTGGGCGGCGGGTGGCCTCCCAGACCGCCCGCGCCCTGTTCATGACCTCGCCCCAGCGCTCGCCCGCCCCGCCGCCGAACGCCTCGTCGAGCGCCGCGACCACGCCCGCGCGGGACGCGTTGGGCAGCGCGAAGCGCGTGCCGTCCGGGAGCAGATGTTCGCTCGACGGATCAACCTGGGTCAGCTCGACGCTGCGCTCCAGCGTCTCCTTGCCGGTCTTGACGAACAAGTCGCGGTAGACGGCGGGCAGATGGAGCAGTCCGGGGCCGGTGTCGAACGCGAACCCCTCCCGCTCGTACCGGGCGACGCCGCCGCCGTAGGTTTCCGAGCGCTCGTACACCGCCACCCGGTGGCCGCCCGTGGCGAGCCGGGCGGCGGTCGCCAGCGAGCCCATACCCGCGCCGATTACCGCGATTCGTGCCATGTCAGGGACTGTATCGGGCACCACTGACAGTCACCCCGGCCGGGACCGGCCCGCGGGGCTCCAGGCCTCAGCCGCCGCCCACGCGGCCCTGCAGCAGGCGGGACAGCGCCGCGTGGACGTCGTCGATGTCGCGGTCCGGCTGGAACGCCTGCCAGTCGAGCGCGGCCACCAGGACCATGCCGAACAGGGCGGACGCGGTGAGCGGCACGTCGATCTCGTCGCTCAGCTCGCCGCGGTCCACCGCCTCCCGCAGCACCTTCTCCACCACCGCGATCGCCTCCTGGCGGACCATCATCAAGGTGGACTGCCAGGCCCGGTTGGTGCGCCACAGTTCGGCGACGTACAGCTGGGTGAACGACGGGGAGCGGCCGATGAAGACCAGCCCCGCCCGGATCATCGCGTCCAGCGCGTCCACCCGGCTGCCGCCCTGGGCGATCACGTTCTCCGACGCCTCGCGCAGGGAGGCGGTGAGCAACCCCACGCCGTGCCGCAGCAACTCCTCGAAGAGGTCGTTCTTGCTCGCGAAGTTGTAGTAGACGGTGCCCTTCGCGACCCCGGCGCGCTCGGCGATCTCGTCCACGGTCGTGGACGAGAACCCCTTCTCCGCGATGAGGGTGACCGCGGCCTCGTAGAGCCGCTGCCGGGTGGCCTGGCGTCGTGCGCTGTTCATGCGCCGATTCTCCTCCCCGTCACAAGCTGATCTCGGGGTGGAGCCGATCCACCGTCCACACCTGCTTGCGGCTCGCGCTCCACGCCGTGAGGGTAAGCGAGCCCGCGGTGAACGCCAGCAGCACCAGGCACGCCCGCCACACCGGCCACAGGTCGCCGCCGGTGATCAGGTGCCGCAGCCCGTCGACGATGTAGCTCATCGGCAGGAACGGGTGGATCGCGTTGAAGAACGCGGGCGAGGTCTGCACGGGATACGTTCCGCCTGCCGAGGTCAGCTGGAGCATCAGCAGGGCCAGTACCAGCACCCGTCCCGCGGGTCCGAAGCGGGCGTTCAGCCACTGGACGATGGCCGCGAAGCATCCGGTGACCAGCACCAGGAACCCGACGGTGCCCGCCGTCCGTGCCATCTGCAACCCGATCGCCCAGTGCAGCACCGCCAGCAGTGCGGCGACCTGGAGCACGCCTACCGCCGCGGCCGGCAGCCAGCCCGCGAAAGCGATCCGCCACGCCGGGGCGCCCGCGGACAGCGCTCGCTTGCTCAGCGGCTGCATCAGCATGTACGCCACCATGGCGCCCACCCACAGCGACAGCGGGATGAAGTACGGGGCGAAGCCCGTGCCGTAGGTCGACGCCTTGTGCGTCGCCTGGGACAGCAGCTGTACGGGGTCGGACATCACCGCGCTGCGTGCGTCGCGGTCCTTCTCGTCGTAGTCCGGGATCTGCTGGACGCCGTCCTTCAGGCCGGTGGCGAGGGTGTTGGAACCGTCGGACAGCTTGTACATGCCGCCGTTGAGCGTCTGCGCGCCGGACTGGAGATCGCCGATGCCGGAGTCCAGGGTGTCGACCGCGCTCTTGGCGGTGCCGGCGCCGTCCCGCACACCGTCGGCGCCGTTGGCGACGTCGTGCGCGCCCTTGTTCAGCGCGTTGACCTTGGCGACCGCGGTGTCCAGGTCGGAGGACAGGTTCGGTGCGTTGTCGGCGATCTGCTGCGCCAGTTGGTGCAGCGTCCTGAGGTTGCCGTCCAGCTTGTCCAGCGCGGAGGAGTCCGTCTTCAGCGAGGCGTCGAGGCTCTTGGCGTCGCTCGCCTGCTGGGCGTTGATGTCCGCGATGTCCTTCAACGTGGCGCAGTCCGCGCCGGGTTGGGGCGCGGCGCCGCAACGTGCGTCGTAGTACTTGCGGGACAGGTCCGCGGCGGTCTGCGCGGCGGTGGCGATGCTGGAGGACTTCTGCGGCAGGTCACCGAGGTTGTCGCGGATCTGCTGGGAGACGTCGGCGATCAGTTGGGCGGTGAGGCCGATCTGCTTGCTGTTCGACTTCAGGAACGCGCCGTAGTTGTCGGTGAGTCCGTTGACCTTGTCGGCCAACTGCTGTGTGCCGTCCGCCAGGGTGTGTGCGCCGCTGGCCAGGTCGCTGCTGCCGGACCGCAGTGAGCCGAGGCCGTTGCCGATCCGGGCGCTGGCGTCCTTGGCGGTGTTGAGGCCGTCGGCCAGCTTGCCGGTGGCCTGTTGGGCCTTGTCGATTCCGCCGTGCAGGTTGTCGGCGCCCTGTGCCGCGTGCTGCGTCTTGTCGTGGATGTCGGAGAACGAGACGAAGATCTTGTCGTAGAAGCCCTTCGAGGCGTTGGCCGAGGCGGCCGAGCGGATCTGGGCGAAGACCGAACGGGAGATGGTGCCGACGATGTAGTTGTTGGCGTCGTTGGTGCGCACCTGTAGGGCGCCGGTCTGCGGGTCGTTGCCCCCGCTGGAGGCGATGCGGCGGCTGAAGTCGGCCGGAATGGTCAGCGACAGGTAGTACTTGCCGTTCTCGACGCCCTTGGCGGCGTGCGCGGCGTCCGTCTCCTGCCAGTCGAAGCCGCTGCTGTTGCCGTGCATCTTGGCGACGATGTCATCGCCCGCGGTGAGCTTCTTGCCGCCGACGGTCGCGCCCTGATCGGCGTTGACCAGCGCCACCGGAATCTTGTTCAGGCGCCCGTAGGGATCCCAGAACGACCACAGGTACAGCGCTCCGTAGAGCAGCGGCAGCAGCAGGAGCGCCGCCATCGCGGCCCTCGGCAGCCGCCCCCTGCCGAACTTGCGCAGCTCAAGCGCGGCCAGCCTCGGCGTACGCATCCGCCGCCTCCTCCTCGGTCTCGGTGGTCTCGTCGCTGGTGGTGGTGCCCGCGTCGGCCGGGCGTACGGTGATCGCGTCCTCGGGCGCCTCGGTGCACACGGCCAGCACGGTGGTGCCGGCGTCGGCGATCGCCCCGAGGGTGGTCCAGGCGGCCGCGCGGTCCTCGGCGGACAGCTTGTGGTCGGCGTCGTCCACCGCGAGCACCCGCGGGCGGCCGATCAGGGCCAGTGCGATGCCCAGCCGCAGCGCCTCCAGCCGTTCCAGGTCCCGCACATAGGTGCGCGGGCCCTTCGGCAGCGTCTCCAGGTCGAGCCCGGCGGCGGCGAGGGCCTGCTCCGCCCGGGCGCGGTCCCGCGCGGCACGTTCACGGCGGGGCCGCAGCAGGGCGCGCAGTGAACCGTCGAACCGGCGCTGCAGCAGCGCCCGCTCCCGCAGGTGCTCGCCCACGGTGAGCGCCGGGTCGAGTTCCGCCACGCCGTCCACGGGGCCGAGCGCGCTGATCCGGCGGACCGCGGTCAGAGCCTTGGGCAGACGGTGCCCGGCGACCTCGGCGTGGCCCTCGGTGCCGCGCATCCGGCCGGTGAGTGCCAGCAGCAGGCAGGTCCGGCCGGTGCCGGACGGTCCCTCGATGGCGACCAGGCTCCCGGACGGCGCATCGAACGTGACGTTCCGGAACACCCAGCCGCGGGGTCCCTTGAGTCCGAACCCGTTCGCGCTGACCGCCGCTCCGCCGGGTGCGGCGGTGTCCGTTTGTGCTTCGGCGTGCCGACCCACGTGCCCTCCCTCTGACTCGTCCCTACTTGAACTGACTGGTCAGTTCAAAAAAAGTATGCCCCATGAGGGGCGCGGTATTCCCGGCGGGGTTGGCCGAAGCGTCAACTGGGCCGTGGTTACTGGTGTTTACGCAGGTCAGAGCCGATTGTCAGTGGTCTGCCCCACTATGAGCGTGGACGGACTCGCACCGTCGTCCGAAGGAAGGCAGGAGTCCGAAGACAGGAGGTCGCCATGGCTGCCACCGCCGCCAACGCACGCGCACGCCACCGTCACGCCGCCGCCGGCCCGGTATCCGGTCCGCCCACCGACGTTCACCCCGTTCTGCGCAAGATGGCCGCACCGCCCGCCGCCCTCGATCTGCTGGCCCAGGCCCATACCGGCCTCGACGAAGCCGCGGCCCTCCCGACCGCCAACGAGCGCTACGCCACCGCCCACCTCGCCGCGCTGCGCACCGCCGCCGCGGTGCTCGCCGTCCGAGCCCGCCCGCAGCCGACCGGCCGCCGCAGGCAGCGCATCCGCAGCGCGTGGGAGGTTCTGCCCGAGGTGGCGCCCGAACTGGCCGAGTGGAGCGCCCTGTTCGCCTCCGGCGCCAGCCGCAGGGCCCGCGCGGAAGCGGGCATACCCGGTGCCGCGAGCTGGCGCGAGGCGGATGACCTGGTGCGCGCCACGGGCATGTTCCTGCGCCTGGTGGAACGGATGCTGGGGCTCCAGCCGCCGTTGCGGTAGCACCCGGCGGGAGGGGGTTCCCGGCCGGTGGCCACTAAGGTGGAGGCCGACGTCAAGTTCCGTGTCCGGGCGGCAGAGCCCGGCACGCCGCGCCGAGGAGCCGCCCCGCCGTGTCAGATCCGCTGCGCCCCCGAGCCTCCCTGCGAACCGCCGTTGTCTGGGAGGTGCTCAAGGACGCCCTGGAACGGCAGGCCAAAGCCTCGGGTGTGGAGGTGCTCGACGTACTGGACACCGGCGGCGGCACCGGGAACTTCGCGGTTCCGGTCGCCCGGCTCGGCCACCGGGTGACGGTGGTCGACCCCAGCCCCGACGCGCTGTTCGGGCTGGAGCGGCGGGCGGCCGAGTCCGGGGTCACCGAGCGCATCCGCGGGGTGCAGGGCGACGCGCACGGCCTGCTCGACGTGGTTTCGCCGTCCTCGTACGACGTGGTGCTCTGCCATGGCGTGCTGGAGTACCTGGACGACCCGGCCGAGGGCGTGCGCAACGTGGTGCGTGCGCTGCGCTCCTGCGGCACCCTCAGCCTGCTGGCCGCCAGCCGCAACGGCGCGGTGCTCGCCCGGGCCATCGCCGGGCACTTCGCCGAGGCCCGGCAGGGGCTCACCGACCCCGACGGCCGATGGGGCGAGGGCGACCCGCTGCCCCGCCGCTTCACCGCGGACGACCTGACCGCGCTGGTCGCCGAAGCGGGCCTGGCGGTCGCCGCCGTGCACGGAGTGCGGGTCTTCGCCGACCTGGTGCCCGGAGTGCTGGTGGACACCGAGCCCGGCGCGCTGGACGCGCTGCTCAAGCTGGAACTGGCCGCCGCCGAACTGCCCGCGTTCCACTCGATCGCGACGCAGTTGCACGTGCTGGCGCACCGCGGCTGACGAGCCGGGCGAGCAGTCCGTCACAGCCCGCCCGTTCCGGGGATGTGGAACGTATCATCTGGGTAAAGCAACGACAGCATGACGAACCGGCGGGTGGGGAATGCACTCCTCGGTCCGCCGCGCTCGTCACCGAAGCGGGTACGCGACAAGCGCATCGGCGGCTGGATTGGCGCTCAGGGGCGGGTTTCACGGGGACGAATCCCTGCCTATCCTGAAAGGGTCGTACCGGTCGCGCCCCTGCGACCGACGAGTAGGAGGACTCCGTGCCGCTCTCGGAGCACGAGCAGCGCATGCTTGAGCAGATGGAGCGAGCGCTGTATGCCGAAGACCCCAAGTTCGCGTCGGCGCTTGAGGGAAGCGGGCTGCGCACGTTCACTCGACGACGTGTCTACCAGGCGGTAGCGGGCTTCCTGGTCGGCATCGGGCTGCTGATGGCCGGAATGGTCGCCCAGCAGATCTGGATCAGCGTGGTCGGCTTCCTCGTCATGCTGGGCTGCGCCGCGCTCGCGATCACCGGTTGGCGGCGCTCCGCCAAACCCGCCCAGCAGCAGCCGGGCATGGGCATGTCCTCGGGGCCGTACGGCCGTCATCCCCGGCGCAGGGGACGGGTGATGGACCGGATCGAGGAGCGGTGGCAGCGCCGCCGCGATGAGCAGCAGGGTCCCTGAGTCGGGAGTCCTCAGCAGAGCGTGCCGTCGAGGGGCGCGGGTTCCACCGGAACCCGCGCCCCTCAACGCACCCTGACCACCGCTGCCGCGCGCTCCGCCACCTCGCGCCCCCGGCGTACCACCCGCCCCCAGCGATCGGCGACCCGCCACCCCAGCCGCGCCGCCGACCGGGGCGCCAGCACCGCCCGCAGCCGGGTGACCCGGTCGGCCCCGGCGTACAGCGCCCGGCGCACCCGCCGCACGTCCTCGGCGACCTCCGCCACCGGGCCCGGCGCCGGTGCGTACAGCGCCTGCTCCACCGCGACCGCCAACCGGCGCGCCGCTGCCGCCGCCTCGTCGTCCAGCCGGGCCGCCCGGACCAGCCGGTCGGCCGCCCGGCGCGGGGTCTCCGCGTCGTTCGGCAGCACGCCGTAGTCCCAGGCGCTGTCCACCAGCTCCCGCCAGCCGGCCAGCACCCGGTCACCTGGCGCGCCGTCATCGCGTCCCGGCTGGGCGCCCGGCGAGCCGTCAGCACGTTCCAGCCACGCGGTCAGCCCCCGGCCGCCCGGCGAGCCCTCCGCGCGGGCCAGCCGGGCGGCGCGCACCCGGGACCGCCACACCATCGGCAGCGCGCACAGCGCGCCCAGCAGCACCACACCGACCACGCCCGCCAGCACCCCGCCGCCCGGGCCGTTGCCGCCGGTCGGAGCGCCGAACGCGGGCTGCCCGACGGCTCCGCAGTCATCGGCGCGGTGGCCCCCCTGGGCGCAGGCCGTCCCGGCGGACGGATTGGCCGACGGCGCCGCGCTGGCGCCCTGCTGCGGCCCGGCCGGGTCATGGCCGCTGGGCAGTGTGCTGGTGTCCCGGGTGTAGTCGGGGGTGCTGCCCCGGCTCGGGGTGGGCTCGAAGCGGGTCCAGCCGACGCCCTCGAAGTACAGCTCGGGCCAGGCGTGCGCGTCCTTCAGCCCGACCGACCAGGAGTTGTCCGGCTGCTGGGTGCCGGGGACGAATCCCACGTCGACCCGGGCCGGAATGCCCAGGGTGCGCGCCATCGCCGCCATGGTGAAGGCGAAGTGGACGCAAAAGCCCCGCTTGTCGTGCAGGAAGCGGACGATCGCGTCCGGGCCGCTGCCCTCCTGTACCCGGGTGTCGTAGGTGAAGCCGCCGGTGAGGGTGAACCAGTTCTGCAGCTTGACCGCGCGCTCGTAGTCGTTGGTGGCGCCCCGCGTCACCTGCTGCGCGGTCTGCCGTACCTCCGGCGGCAGCGAGCCGGGCACCCGGGTGTACTCGCGACGGATCCGGTCCGGGGCGGGGGGCGCGTCGGCGAGCTGGCGCGCGGTCGGCGCCACCAGCAGGCTGGCGACCTGGTACTGCGCGTTCGCCGTGGTCTGCCCGTGGTCGCCGACCAGGGTGCGGCCCTCGGGCTCGTACCGCCAGTTGCCGCCGATCCGCACCCTCGTCGCCGGATAGGGCAGTGGCAGATAGCTCTGGGCGTACCAGGAGGCGGCGGCGATCGAGGTGGCCACCTGGCTCACCTGCACCCCCGGGCTGAGCCCGGCGGGCGACGGCAGAGTGCCGGGAACGTCGGTGACGCCGCGGGTCGACGCCTTCCAGGAGGTGCCGTCGAACTGGTCGAGGGTGATGACCCGCAGATACATGCTGAGCGCGTCGGGGGAGGTGGTGCGGTAGCGCAGCACCTCCCGGTCGGCCGGCTGGTTGAGGTTGTTCTGCAACGACACCAGCGGATTGACCGCGGTGATGGTGCCCCCGCCGTGGCCGAGCGGCCCGTCCGGATCGCCGGCGTCCAGCAGCCCGCCGCCCATCGCGGGCAGCAGCGCCGGCACCACGAGTGCCAGGCCCAGGGCCAGCGCGCCGATCCGCCGCCCGGTGCGCACCGGCGCCACCGCGCCGTGCCCCGCGGCGTCCGCCGGAGGCCCGGAACGGCGCGCCGCGCCGCCGAACACCCGGCCCCAGCGGGACAGCCGGTCCCGGCCCTCGGCGAGCAGCAGCAGGAGGTAGCCGCCCGCCGCGAGCAGGAACCACAGCCAGTGCCCGCCCCCCTCGTCGAGCCCGGAGGCGATCGAGAACAGCGCCAGCAGCGGCAGCCCGGCCGGGGCGGCGCTGCGGTAGGTCACCGCCAGCACGTCCACCACCAGCGCGACCAGCAGCACCCCGCCCACCAGCAGCAACCGGATCCCGCCGGTCACCGGCGCCGGAGTGGCGTACTGGCCGACGTCGCGCACCCCGTCCCCGAGCAGCCGGCCCAGGCCGCCGATCGCGGACGGACCCGGCAGCACGCCGAGCACCGCCTGGCCCCGGACGAACACCAGGGCCAGCAGGGCCAGCGACACGACCGCCTGCAACGCCACCGTCAGCGGCCTGGCCAGCGGAATCCGCCGCCCGACCGCGCCCACCGCCGACTGCGCCAGCACCAGCACCGCGGCCTGCACCAGCCACACCGTCGGCGTGGCCAGCGGCAGCAGCGAGCACGCCGTCAGCAACGAGGCCAGTGCCGCGCAGAACGTCAGCCGTGTCCCCGCGCTCATCGCCCGGCCCCCGTCCCGCCGGGCGAGGCGGAACCGTCCGCCCGCCGCCACAGATCGGCGAGCTGGTCGCCGGTCCGGACCGGCAGCGCCGTCCAGCCCGCCTCCCGCAGTGTCCGCAGCGGGTCGGTGGCCCACGCGCCGTCCTCCCGTCCGTCCAGCACGAAGGCGACCGCGCCTCCGGTGCGCTGCCGCATCCGGGCCACCGCCGCCGCCTGCTCCTCGTCCAGCTCGCCGAGGAAGGCCACCACCAGCCCCTCGTTCCCGCCGCGCAGCACCTCGTGCGCGGCGGAGAACCCGGAGGCCTCGGAGTGGTCCACCACGGCGAGCGCGTCCAGCAGCAGCCCGGCCGTCTCCGAGGACTCGGCACCCGAGCCGCCGAAGGCGGTGGCGCCGTCGGGGCCCGGCACACAGCTGCCGGAGTCGGTCAGCAACCGGACCGCGTAGCCGCGCTCCAGCATGTGCACGGCGACCGACGCGGCGCCGGTCACCGCCCACTCGAAGGAGGAGTCGGGACCGGCGCCGTGGAAGGCGGCGCGCCGGGTGTCCAGCAGTACCGTGCAGCGGGCCCGGTGCGGCTGCTCCTCGCGACGCACCATCAACTCCCCGTACTTGGCGGTGGATCGCCAGTGCACCCGCCGTAGGTCGTCGCCGTACCGGTAGCCGCGCGGAATCACGTCGTCGGCACCGGCCAGCGCCAGCGCGCGATAGCCGCTGTCCCCGTACCCCGACGCCTCACCGGCCAGCCGCACCCCCGGAAGCGGTTCGGTCCGCGGCACCACGGTCAGTGTGTCGGCGGTGGTGAACGACCGGGTCAGCTCGCACATGCCGAACGGGTCCGCCAACTGGAGTTGCAGCGGCCCGAGCGGATAGCGGCCGCGCAGGTCGGAGCGGACCCGGTAGGCCACCTCCCGGTGGCCGCCCGGCTCGACCCGGTCCAGGACGAACCGCGGGCGCGGGCCGAGCACGTACGGCACCCGGTCCTGGAGCATCAGCAGGCCGGTGGGCAGCCGGGAGACGTTCTCCACCCGCAGCAGCACCCGCGCCTCGGACATCGCGGGCACCCGCGAAGGGCTCAGCCGACGGGTGCTGGCCACCCGGTACCGGGTGCGGTACAGCGCGAGCACGCAGACCAGCGGCAGCCCGGCCAGCAGGAGCCCGACCCGCAGCAGGTCGGGCTGCCCGAGGACGTACGAGCAGATGCCCGCGGCCAGCCCCGCGGCCAGGAACGACCGGCCACGGGTGGTCAGCCCTCCGAGGGCCTGCCGTACCGCCCTCTCGGGCTCGGCGGTCATGAGACGGCTCCCCGCTTCCGGTGGGCTGGCGCGGACCGCGGTCGGCACGGTGCTCGCGACGGCAGGAACTGCCCGCCGCGACCGCGAGCGGCCGCGGTGACGCGTTCCGGCGGCGCCCAACCCGCCGCGCCCCGGCCGCGGTTCGCGGAAACGGCGCCAGCCGTACGCGTCCTCACAGGGACCGGCCGCGCTGTCCGGGGCCGTACGGGTCGGGAACCGGGGTGCGGCGGACGATCTCGGCTACCACGTGTTCCGGGGTGCGCCGGTTCAACTGCGCCTGGGCGGTGGGCAGTAGCCGGTGCGCCAGTACCGCCGGCGCCAGCACCTGCACGTCGTCCGGCAGCACGAACTCCCGTCCGTCCAGCGCCGCCGCGGCCCGCGCCGCCCTCACCAGGTGCAGCGTGGCGCGCGGTGAGGCACCCAGCCGCAGCTCCGGATGGTGCCGGGTGGCGCCCACCAGGTCCACCGCGTACCGCCGCACACCGGGCGCGACGTGCACCGTGCGCACCGCCTCCACCAGCTTGGCGATCTCATGGGCGTGCGCCACGGGTTGCAGGTCGTCCAGCGGACTGACGCCGCCGTGCACGTCCAGCATCTGCAACTCCGCCTCGGGGCTGGGGTATCCGATGGAGACCCGGGCCATGAAGCGGTCCCGCTGGGCCTCGGGCAGCGGGTAGGTGCCCTCCATCTCCACCGGGTTCTGGGTGGCGATCACCATGAAGGGGCTGGGGAGTTCGTACGTGCTGCCGTCGATGGTGACCTGTCGCTCCTCCATCGACTCCAGCAGCGCGGACTGCGTCTTGGGCGAGGCCCGGTTGATCTCGTCGCCCACCACGATCTGCGCGAAGATCGCGCCCGGCTTGAACTCGAAGTCCTTGCGCTGCTGGTCGAAGACGCTGACCCCGGTGATGTCCGAGGGCAGCAGGTCGGGGGTGAACTGGATGCGGCGCACCGAGCAGTCGATGGATCTCGCCAGCGCCTTGGCGAGCATCGTCTTGCCCACCCCCGGGACGTCCTCGATCAGCAGGTGCCCCTCGGCGAGCAGCACGGTCAGCGCCAGCCGTACGACCTCGGGCTTGCCCTCGATCACGTTCTCCACCGAACGCCGCACCCGGTCGGCGGTGGTGGTCAGATCGCTGAGGCTCGCTCGTGCGTCAAAGGTCGTCACCCGGCCCTCCTAGGCCCATGTGCGGCGGGCTGGCGCCCTTGTCCTGGGGGAGCGGCCGGTAGCGACCCGAGCACCGGCCCTCCCCGGCTGAAGCGGCACCGGGCAAGCCGGTGCCGCCGTGTGCATTCTTCCCTTCGGCTTGGCCGTACGTCACGGGCCTGCGCCAAGAGGGCCCTAGTCGCTGGCGATTTCGCGCAGCAGACCGGTGTGCACGTCGAAGACGAAGCCGCGTACGTCGTCGGTGTGCGGCAGGAACGGCGAGGTGCGCACCCGGGCCATCGACTGCCGTACGTCCTGGTCCACGTCGGAGAACGCCTCGACCGCCCAGGTCGGGCGCTGGCCGACCTCGCGCTCCAGGTCGGTGCGGAAGTCCTCGGTCAGCGACTGCAGGCCGCAGCCGGTGTGGTGGATCAGCACGACCGAGCGGGTGCCCAGGGCGCGCTGGCTGATGGTCAGTGAGCGGATGGTGTCGTCGGTGACCACACCGCCCGCGTTGCGGATGGTGTGGCAGTCGCCCAGTTGGAGGCCGAGCGCGGCGTGCAGGTCGATGCGGGCGTCCATACAGGCGACGACGGCGACCTTCAGTACCGGGCGGGCGTCCATCCCGGGGTCGTGGAAGTCGGCCGCGTATCGACGGTTGGCCTCCACCAGGCGGTCGATCACGGATCCCTGGGCGGCGTCGGCAGGCAACGGTGCAGGTATCGGCATGCCGAGACCGTAACGGGCGACGGGCCCGCTGTCCCGCCAAGGCATGGCCGAAACTGCGTAATTACCATGTCAATTACGCATCCTGTGAGGTAACCCACAGGCAGGGAGCCCGTTCCCCTGAACGGGTGAATTGCGCGCGGGGGGCGCGCGATGCTGGGCCCGCCGCGCCGGGGCGCCCGCGCATACTGCCGCCGCAACCGCTCTGGCCTGCGGCTTCGCGTGTCACGGTGCCGCCCGGACGACGCTGACGTCGGTTGACCGTGGGGCATCGTGGAGTAAAGTGGCGCGAAGTGGGAGGCGACGTGCTCCCACTGAGATGTTTCGGACAGTCCGGGCGGTCGGTGCGGGTCGAGTACGGGAGGTGCGGATGTTCCTCGGAACGTACGCGCCGCGGCTCGACGACAAGAGCCGGCTCGTCCTCCCGGCCAAGTTCCGCGACCAGCTCGCCGACGGACTGGTGATCACCAAGGGCCAGGAACGCTGCCTGTGCGTCTGGCCGGTGACGGAGTTCCGCGCCGTCACCGAGCAGCTGCGGCAGGCGCCGGTGACCTCGAAGGCCGCCCGCGACTACATGCGGGTGCTGTTCGCCGGGGCCACCGACGAGACACCCGACAAGCAGGGCCGCATCACCCTCCCGCAGCCGCTGCGCGACTACGCGGGCCTGTTCCGGGACTGCGCGGTGATCGGCGCCAACAACCGGGTCGAGGTGTGGGACGCCGCGGCCTGGGAGCACTACCTCGCCGCCCAGGAGGAGTCCTTCTCGGCCCTGTCGCAGGAGGCGCTTCCCGGAATACTGTGACCGCGCCGCCAACCGTCCGAACCGTCCGCATCCGAAACACCCGGCAGCCACGCCCGCGCCATCCGCGTACGTGACGCCAGGCCTCCTCCCGCTCCATGGTCTGCTGGTGCTACTTCCCCGGCGCCAGCCGACCGCTTCCCCTTCCGAGCGGGCGGGGACCCGGCGGTACGTCCAGCGTTCCCAGGGCGCAGTCCGACAAGAGGGCCCAGATGAGCACCACCAGTCAAAAGCCCCCATGCCCTGAGGGCATGGGGGGCACCCCCCGCCTCTCGCCGCGGTCGCGGCCCGGCGACGCCGGAACGGGGCGGTGACTGTGGAGGAGCCACGCCATGTCCCGGTCATGCTCCAGCGCTGCCTGGACCTGCTGTCCCCGGCGCTGACCGAACCCGGCGCGGTGGTGGTCGACGCCACGCTCGGCCTCGGCGGCCACAGCGAGGCGCTGCTGGCCAACTTCCCGCAGGCCCGGCTGGTCGCCATCGACCGCGACCCGGCCGCCCTCAAACTGGCCGGGGAGCGGCTGGCGCCGTACGGCGACCGGGCCACCCTGGTGCATGCCGTGTACGACGAACTCCCCGACGTGCTGGGGCGGTTGGCGATCCCCAAGGTCCAGGGCATCCTGTTCGACCTCGGCGTCTCCTCCATGCAACTCGACGAGGCCGAGCGGGGTTTCGCGTACGCCCAGGACGCGCCGCTGGACATGCGGATGAACCAGGACACCGGCATCAGCGCCGCCGAGGTCCTCAACACCTATCCGCCCGGTGAACTCGTCCGCATCCTGCGCACGTACGGCGAGGAGAAGTTCGCCCGGAAGATCGTCGAGGCGATCGTGCGGGAACGGGAGCGTGAGCCGTTCCGCAACAGCGCCCGGCTGGTCGAACTCATCCGCGCCGCACTGCCGCAGGCCGCCAAGCGCACTGGCGGCAACCCGGCCAAGCGCACCTTCCAGGCGCTGCGGATCGAGGTCAACGGTGAACTGTCGGTGCTGGAACGGGCTATTCCGGCGGGTGTGGGCGCACTGGCGGTGGGCGGCCGGATCGCCGTGCTCTCGTACCACTCGCTGGAGGACCGGCTGGTCAAGCAGGTCTTCGCGGCGGGCGCCAGCAGCACCGCACCGCCCGGCCTGCCGGTCGTACCGGAGCGGTACCAGCCACGGTTGAGGCTGCTCACCCGCGGCGCCGAACTGCCCACCGAGGCGGAGATCGCCGTCAACCGCCGGGCCGCCCCGGCCCGGCTGCGCGCCGCCGAACGCGTCCGTGAGGACGCCCACGACCAGCGGGACGCCCCGTGACCGGCGGCAAACCCAGGCCGGCGGCCGGGGCGGGGCTGGGCAGGCTGCTGCCCGGCCGCACCAGGCGGTCGGCGAAGGCCGCCCGGGCGCCGTTCGTGCTGCTGGTGGTGGCGCTGCTGGCCAGTGGGCTGATCTCGCTGCTGCTGCTCAACACGGCCGTGAACCAGGGCTCCTTCCAGTTGTCGAAGCTGAAGAAGGAGACCACCGACCTCACCGACCAGGAGCAGGCGCTCCAGCAGGAGGTCGACCGCGACTCCGCCCCCGGCACACTGGAGCAGCGGGCCCGGGGGCTCGGCATGGTCCCCGGCGGCACCCCGGTGTTCCTCGGCGCCGACGGCAGGGTGCACGGCGTACCCAGCCAGGCCGGCGCGCCACCGAACGCCCCCGCCCCGAGCGCCGGAAGGTGAGCGAGTGACCGAGCCCAAGCCGCCCCGCCGGGGCCAGCCGCCCCGCCAGGCCCCGCGCAGGCCCGTGGCCACGCCCCGGCCGCGGGCCTCCGGCCAGGCCGGGCCGTCGGTGACCCCGGCGCTGCGGCTGATGCAGCCCAGGCCCCGGCTGCGGCTGGTCACCGTGCTGCTCACCGTGGTGCTCGTGGTGTTCTCGGTCCGCCTGTTCCAGGTGCAGGTGGTCGACGCCTCCGCGTACGCGGCCAAGGCGGACCTCAACCGCTACCAGCCCGTGGAGGTCGCCGCCAAGCGCGGCGACATCACCGACCGCTTCGGCGTACCGCTGGCCACCAGCGTCGACGCGTACGACATCACCGCCGACCCGTACCTGTTCGCCCCGCAGCAGGCGAGGATCGGCGACGCGCCGCAGCAGGCCGCCAAGCTGCTCGCCCCGGTCATCGGCGGCGACGAGCAGACCATCGCCCAGCAACTGGCCACGCCCAAGTCCCGCTACGTGGTGCTGGCCCGCCGCCAGTTGCCGCAGGTGTGGAACCGGATCAAGGCCCTCAAGAGCACCCTGGCCGACCAGGCGGCCAAGCGCGGCGTCCCCGGACTGCTCAACGGCGTGCTGTCCGAGCCCACCAGCAGGCGCGTCTACCCCAACACCGAGCTGGCCGCCGGGGTGCTCGGCTTCGTCAACGGCCAACAGCAGGGCGCGGGCGGCCTGGAGGCCGGGCTGAACGCCGAACTCGCCGGCAAGCCGGGCAAAATGACCTACGCCCAGTCCGGCAGCCAGATGATCCCCAGCGCGGGCTTCCAGGAGCAGGCCGCGGTCCCCGGCACCAACGTCGAGCTGACCATCGACCGGGACATCCAGTGGGCCGCCCAGAGCGCCATCAGCCAGCAGGTGCGCCAGTCACACGCCGACCGCGGCTACGTCGTGGTCCAGGACGCGCGCAACGGACAGATCCTGGCCATGGCCGACGCCCCAAGCTTCGACCCCAACGACATCAGCGGCGCCGACCCCGCCGCGCTGGGCAACGCCGCGCTCCAGGACGCCTACGAGCCGGGCAGCGTCAGCAAGCTGATGTCCATGTCCGCCGTCCTCGACCAGGGCGTCGCGACCCCGTGGACGCACGTCGTGGTCCCCGGCACCCTGCAGCGCGGCGACCGGGTCTTCCACGACGACGTCGACCACGGCACCTGGGACCTCACCCTCAACGGGGTGCTGGCCAAGTCCAGCAACATCGGCACGATCCTGGCCACCGGCCAGCTCGGGCGGACCCAGAGCCAGGCCGACCAGGTGCTGTACTCGTACCTGAAGAGGTTCGGCATCGGCGAGCCCACCGGACTGAACTTCCCCGGTGAGACCCCCGGCATCCTGGCCAGGCCGCAGAACTGGAGCACCTCGCAGCAGTACACCATCCCGTTCGGCCAGGGCCTGTCCGTCAACGCGGTCCAGGCCACCTCGATCTACTCCACCATCGCCAACGGCGGGGTAAGGATCCAGCCGACCCTGGTCAAGGGCACCGTCGGCCCCGACGGCCAGTTCACCCCGGCGCCGGCGCCCAAGAGGACCAGGGTGGTCAGCGAGAAGACCGCCAAGACGGTCGCCGAGATGCTGGAGTCGGTGGTCGGCGACGACCAGGGCACCGGCACCAAGGCGCAGATCGACGGCTACCGGGTGGCGGGCAAGACCGGTACCGCCAACCGGGTCGACCCCAAGACCGGCCGCTACCACGGCTACACGGCGTCGTTCATGGGCTTCGCCCCAGCCGACCAGCCGCGGGTGACGGTCTCCTGCGTCATCCAGAACCCGACGGTCGGCAGCTACTTCGGCGGCCAGATCTGCGGGCCGGTGTTCAAGCAGGTCATGGAGTTCGCGTTGAAGACCCTCCAGGTGCCGCCGACCGGCGCTCCGGCACCGCAGATCCCCGTCGACTTCCAGCCAGGCAAGCAGTGAGGGCACCGTGACAACGATCACAAACCCGGCGGGGGAGGGAACCGGCGCCGAGCCGCCGGAGCTGGCCCCTTTTCGCCCGGACCCCGGCCCGCCCGGTAACCTCACCGCCGTGCCACATGCTGATCAGTCCCACCAAGCGCAGGGCCCCGGTCACGTCCCGGGCCTCCCGCGCCCGTCCCAGGTCCGCCCCAAGCCGCTCACGGAGCTGGCCGAACAGCTCGGCACCGCGGTGCCCGCCCCGGGGAAGCCCGCCACCGGCATCACCCACGACTCCCGTGCGGTCCGTCCGGGCGATGTCTACGCGGCACTGCCGGGCGCCCGCTTCCACGGCGCCGACTTCGCCGCCCAGGCCGCCGAGCGCGGCGCGGTCGCGATCCTGACCGACGCCGAGGGCGAGCGGCGGGCCGCGGCCACCGGACTGCCGGTCCTCGTGGTGGACCAGCCGCGGGCCCGGATGGGCGCGCTGGCCGCCGCGATCTACGACGAGCCCGGCCGGCACCTGCTGCAGATCGGCATCACCGGGACCTCCGGCAAGACCACCACCGCCTACCTGGTCGAGGGCGGGCTGCGGGCCGCCTACCAGGAGCACACCGGACTGATCGGCACCGTCGAGTCCCGGATCGGCGACGAGCGGATCAAGAGCGAGCGCACCACGCCGGAGGCCACCGATCTCCAGGCGCTGTTCGCGGTGATGCGGGAGCGCGGGGTGCGCTCCGTCGCCATGGAGGTCTCCAGCCACGCCCTGGTGCTCGGCCGGGTGGACGGCGCGGTCTTCGACATCGCGGTGTTCACCAACCTCAGCCCGGAGCACATGGAGTTCCACTCCGACATGGAGGACTACTTCCAGGCCAAGGCGGCGCTGTTCACCCCGGCCCGCAGCCGCGCCGCGGTGGTCAACCTCGACGACGAGTACGGCCGCAGGCTGCTGAAGGAGGCCACCGTGCCGGTGGTCAGCTACTCCGCCGAGGGCCACCCGGACGCCGACTGGCGCGCCGAGGACGTGACCGTGGGACCGCGGGGCAGCACCTTCACCGTCGTCGGCCCCAAGGACGAGCGGGTCAGCGCGACCGCCCCGCTGCCCGGCCCGTTCAACGTGGCCAACGCACTGGCCGCCATCACCGCCCTGGTCGCCGCCGGGATCGACCCGCAGCTCGCCGCCGACGGCGTGGCCGCCGTGCCCGGCGTGCCGGGGCGGCTGGAGCGGGTGGACGAGGGCCAGCCATATCTGGCGGTGGTCGACTACGCGCACAAGACCGACGCCGTCGAGTCAGTGCTGCGCTCCCTGCGCAAGGTCACCGAGGGCCGGATCCACGTCGTGCTCGGCTGCGGCGGCGACCGCGACCAGCAAAAGCGCGGGCCGATGGGCGCCGCCTGCGCCCGGCTCGCCGACACCGCGATCCTCACCTCGGACAACCCGCGCTCCGAGGACCCGCTGGCGATCCTGGCCGCGATGCTGGCCGGAGCCGCCGAGGTACCCGCGCACGAGCGCGGACACGTCACCGTGGAGCCCGACCGGGCGGCCGCCATCGCCGCCGCCGTCACGGTCGCCGAACCAGGGGACACCGTCCTTGTCGCGGGCAAGGGCCACGAACAGGGCCAGGACATCGCCGGAGTGGTACGCCCCTTCGACGACCGTGAGGTACTGCGTACGGCGATCCGGAACGCCGCGCTTCGGAAAGCCGAAACTCCGCTCAGCCAAGCGAAGGACCAGGACCAGCAGTGATCGCATTCACCCTCGCCGAAGTCGCGCAGGCGGTCGGCGGGAGCATGCACGACATACCCGACCCGCGTGTCACCGTCACCGGACCCGTGGTGATCGACTCCCGTGAGGTGCGCCCCGGCGCGCTGTTCGCCGCCTTCCGCGGCGAACGGGTGGACGGACACGACTTCGCCGAGTCCGCGCTGGCGGCCGGTGCGGTGGCCGTGCTGGCCGCCCGGCCGGTCGCCGGTCCGTCGATCGTCGTGGACGACGTACAGGCCGCGCTCGGCGCGCTCGCCCGGGCCGTCATCGAACGGCTCGGCGCCAGCGTCGTCGCGCTCACCGGCTCCGCGGGCAAGACCAGCACCAAGGACCTGATCGCCCAGCTGCTGGAGAAGATCGGTCCCACGGTCTGGCCTCCCGGCTCCTTCAACAACGAGATCGGGCTGCCGCTCACCGCTCTCCGCGCCGACCAGGACACCCGTCACCTGGTGCTGGAGATGGGCGCGCGCGGCATCGGCCACATCAACTACCTGACCGGACTGACCCCGCCGCGCATCGGTGTGGTGCTCAACGTCGGCACCGCGCACATCGGCGAGTTCGGCGGCCGCGAGCAGATCGCCCAGGCGAAGGGCGAGTTGGTCGAGGCGCTGCCCGCCGCGGCCGACGGCGGCATCGCCGTGCTCAACGCCGACGACCCGCTGGTACGGGCGATGGTCAGCCGCACCAAGGCCCGTACCGTGCTGTTCGGCGAGTCCGAGGACGCCGACGTGCGGGCCGAGGACGTGCGCCTGGACGGAAGCGGACGCCCGGTCTTCACACTCCGCACACCCACCGGGTGCGCCCAAGTGACCTTGCGGCTGTACGGTGAGCACCACGTGTCGAACGCGCTGGCTGCCGCCGCCGTCGCCGGTGAACTGGGCATGCCCGTCTCGCGGATCGCGTCCGCGCTCTCGGAGGCGGGCACACTCTCACGCTGGCGGATGGAGGTCGTCGAGCGGCCGGACGGTGTGACGGTCGTCAACGACGCCTACAACGCGAACCCGGACTCCATGCGTGCCGCGCTACGGGCGCTGGTCGCCATGGGCGAGGCCGCACGGGCAAAGGGGGGTCGGACATGGGCGGTGCTCGGCGAGATGGCCGAGCTCGGTGGGGAGTCCCTCGCCGAGCACGACGCGGTCGGGCGGCTCGCCGTCCGGCTCAACGTCAGCAAGCTCGTGGCCGTGGGCGGCCAGGCAGCCGCCTGGCTGGACATGGGCGCCAAGAACGAGGGTTCGTGGGGTGAGGAGTCGGTGCACGTGTCCGACGCGGAGACGGCGATCGATTTGCTGCGCAGCGAAGTGCGCCCGGGGGATGTCGTGCTGGTGAAGGCATCGAGGTCGGTCGGCCTGGAGCGGGTGGCACTCGCCCTGCTCGACGGTGCCGAGGGCGAGGGCGTCGAGTGATGAAGCAGATCCTCATCTCCGGTGTCATCGCGCTGTTCCTGTCCCTGGTCGGCACTCCGCTGCTGATCAAGCTGCTGGCCCGCAAGGGCTACGGGCAGTTCATCCGCGACGACGGGCCCAAGGAACACCACAGCAAGCGCGGCACCCCGACGATGGGCGGCATCGCGTTCATCCTGGCGACGCTGATCGCCTACGCGTTGACCAAGGTCATCGTCTCCGAACGCCCCACCATGTCCGGCCTGTTGGTGCTTTTCCTGTTCGCCGGGCTCGGCGTGGTCGGCTTCCTCGACGACTACATCAAGATCGTCAAGCAGCGCAGCCTGGGCCTGCGCGCCAAGGCCAAGATGGCCGGACAGTTCATCGTCGGTATCACCTTCGCGATCCTGGCTCTCAACTTCGCCGACGGGCGCGGCACCACGCCCGCGTCCACCAGGCTGTCCTTCACCCAGGACTTCGGCTGGTCGATCGGCCCGGTGATCTTCGTCATCTGGGCGCTGTTCATGATCCTGGCGATGTCCAACGGCGTGAACCTCACCGACGGTCTGGACGGTCTGGCCACCGGCGCCTCGGTGATGGTCTTCGCCGCCTACACCGTCATCGGTGTGTGGCAGTACGGACAGTCCTGCGCCAACCCGCTGACCGCCGGCCCGGGTTGCTACGACGTACGCGATCCGCTGGACCTCGCGGTGGTGGCGGCGGCGCTGATGGGCGCGTGCTTCGGCTTCCTGTGGTGGAACACCTCACCCGCCAAGATCTTCATGGGCGACACCGGTTCGCTGGCGCTCGGCGGCGCGCTCGCCGGGCTGGCGATCTGCTCGCGCACCGAGTTGCTGCTGGCCATCCTCGGCGGCCTGTTCGTGCTGATCACCCTCTCCGTGGTGATCCAGGTCGGCTCCTTCCGGCTCACCGGGAAACGGGTCTTCCGAATGGCTCCGCTCCAGCACCACTTCGAGTTGAAGGGGTGGAGCGAGGTCCTGGTCGTGGTCCGGTTCTGGATCATCCAGGGCATGTGCATGGCCGTTGGCCTGGGCCTGTTCTACGCGGGCTTCGTCGCGGCGAAGTAAGGACTGCCATGGAACTGTCGGGGAAGAACGTCACCGTCGCCGGGCTCGGCGTCACCGGGCTGAGCGCCGCCCGGGTGCTCGCCGGTCTCGGGGCGAGGGTCACCGTGGTGGACGGCGGTGACGGCGACAAGCAGCGCCGGACCGCCACCGCCCTGGAGGCCGAGGGCATCGCGGTCCGCCTCGGCGACGGCGACACGCTGCCGGAGGGCACCGACCTCATCGTCACCTCGCCCGGCTGGAAGCCGACCAGCCCGCTGTTCACCGCCGCCGCGGCGGCGAACGTGCCGGTGTGGGGCGATGTCGAACTCGCCTGGCGGCTAAGGGGACAGGATGTGGCCGCGGCGCGCGGCGCCTCGGCTGAGGGCGGAGGGCGACGGGCGGGCGCGGCCGACTGGCTCGTGGTGACCGGCACCAACGGCAAGACCACCACGGTCCAGATGCTCGCCTCGATCCTGAAGGCCGGGGGCCTGCGGACCGCGGCCGTCGGCAACATCGGCACCCCGATCCTGGACGTCGTGCTCTCCGACGAGCCGTACGACGTGCTCGCCGTGGAGCTGTCCAGCTACCAACTGCACTGGGCGCCGAGCGTGCGCGCGCACTCCGCCGCCGTGCTCAACATCGCCCCCGACCACCTCGACTGGCACGGCTCGATGGCGGCGTACGCCGCCGACAAGGGCCGTGCCTACGAGGGCAACAAGGTCGCCTGCGTCTACAACACCGCCGACCCGGCCACCGAGGAACTGGTACGCGGCGCCGACGTGGAGGAGGGCTGCCGGGCCATCGGCTTCACACTCGGCACTCCCGCCCCCTCCCAACTCGGCGTGGTGGAGGGCCTGCTGGTCGACCGGGCCTTCGTGGCGAACCGGCACAAGAACGCCCAGGAGCTGTGCGAGGTCTCCGACATCGCCCAGCAGGGCACCGTCGCACCGCACAACATCGCCAACGCGCTGGCCGCCGCCGCGCTCGCCCGCGCCTACGGCGTCGAGCCGCAGGCGGTACGCGACGGGCTGCGCGCCTTCCGCCCGGACGCGCACCGCATCGCGCGGGTCGCGACCGTGGACGGTGTGGACTACGTCGACGACTCCAAGGCCACCAACACCCACGCCGCCGAGGCGTCCTTGGCCGCCTACGAGCATGTGGTGTGGATCGCGGGCGGCCTGGCCAAGGGCGCCACGTTCGACGAACTTGTCGCCAAATCGGCAAAGCGACTTCGCGGGGCGGTGCTCATCGGCGCCGACCGCGCGCTGATCGCCGAAGCGCTTCGGCGACACGCCCCCGAGGTCCCGGTCGTGGACCTGGAACGGACCGACACTGAAGCGATGACGGCCGTGGTCGACGCCGCCAAAGCGCTTGCCCAGCCCGGCGACACCGTCCTGCTGGCCCCCGCCTGTGCCTCGATGGACATGTTCGCCAACTACGGCAAGCGCGGCGATGCCTTCGCCGAAGCCGTACGCGCTCTGCACAACAACCGATAGCCGGGCGTCCACGCGTCGCCGAGGACCCGGCGCGACGCACCGATGGAGGGGACGCGCATGACGGCCGACCGCTCGACCGCCCGTGGCCGCCGCCCCGGGCCGGGAGCGCAGCCGCTGCCCGGCCGCCGCACCCCGGCCGCCGCCCCGGGCGGCCCACCGCGCGGCTCCGCCCGGGGCACCGCACCGCGTACCGGCACACCGCGCCCGGCGGAGCAGCTGCGAGGAGCGCAGCTCGCGTACGAGCGGGCCAGGAGGGCCTGGGACCGGCCGCTGACCGCGTACTACCTGATCGTCGGCGGCAGTGCGCTGATCATCGTGCTGGGCCTGGTGATGGTCTTCTCCGCCTCCCAGGTCAAGGCGTTGCAGATGGGCCTGCCGGGCACGTACTTCTTCCGCAAGCAGTTGCTCGCGGCGGCCGTCGGCGGTGTCCTGCTGGTGGTGGCCGCCCGGCTGCCGGTGCGCACCCATCGGGCGCTGGCCTATCCGCTGCTCGCCGGATCGATTTTCCTGATGGTGCTGGTACAGGTGCCGGGGATAGGGAAGAAGGTCAACGGCAACCAGAACTGGCTGTCCGTCGGCGGCCCTTTCCAGATGCAGCCCAGTGAGTTCGCCAAGCTCGCCCTGGTGCTCTGGGGCGCCGACCTGCTCGCCCGCAAGTACGAGAAGCGGCTGCTCACCCAGTGGAAGCACCTGCTGGTACCACTCGTGCCGGTGGTGATGCTGATCCTCGGACTGATCCTGCTCGGCGGCGACATGGGCACCGCGATCGTGCTCACCGCGATGCTGTTCGGGCTGCTGTGGCTGGCCGGTGCGCCCACCAGGCTGTTCGCGGGCGTCATGGGGGTGGCGGGACTGCTCGCGCTGCTGCTGATCAAGACCAGCCCGCACCGGATGTCCCGACTGGCGTGCATCGGCGCCACCGATCCGGGTACCAACGACCAGTGCTGGCAGGCGGTGCACGGGCTCTATGCACTCGCCTCGGGCGGATGGTTTGGTTCCGGTCTTGGCGCGAGTGTGGAAAAATGGGGTCAACTCCCCGAACCGCATACCGACTTCATCTTCGCGGTGACGGGAGAGGAACTCGGGCTCGCGGGGACGCTGTCGGTGCTCGGTCTGTTCGCGGCTCTAGGCTATGCGGGTATCCGCGTAGCCGGACGCACGGAGGACCCCTTCGTCAGGTTCGCGGCGGGAAGCGTGACCACGTGGATCATGGCCCAGGCCGTGGTCAACATCGGGTCGGTGCTCGGTCTGCTGCCGATCGCCGGGGTTCCGCTCCCGCTGTTCTCCTACGGGGGTTCGGCGTTGCTGCCGACCATGTTCGCGATCGGGTTGCTGATCTCCTTCGCTAGGAGCGAGCCTGGAGCCAGGGCGGCGCTGGCCGCGCGGGGGGCGGGTCCTGTGACAGGGGCAATGACACGTAGCATGCGACGTCTCGTCCGACGACGGTCGTCCAGGAAGCGGTGAATTTCGGTGCATGTCGTTCTCGCCGGCGGTGGGACCGCCGGCCACATCGAGCCCGCGCTCGCGCTCGCGGATGCCCTGCGCAGGCAGGACCCGACCGTGGGTATCACGGCGCTCGGTACGGAGCGGGGCCTGGAGACCAGGCTGGTTCCGGAACGCGGCTACGAACTGGCGTTGATCCCCGCCGTGCCCCTGCCACGCAGGCCCACCGCGGAACTCATCACCGTGCCCGGCCGACTGCGCGGCACCATCAAGGCCGCGGAGCAGGTGCTGGAGCGCACCAAGGCCTCCTGCGTGGTGGGCTTCGGCGGCTACGTGGCACTGCCCGGCTACCTGGCCGCCAAGCGGCTCGGGGTGCCGATCGTGGTCCACGAGGCCAACGCCCGCCCCGGCCTGGCCAACAAGATCGGGTCCCGCTACGCGAAGGTCGTCGCGGTCAGCACCCCCGACAGCAAGCTGCGCGACGCCCGCTACATCGGCATCCCGCTGCGCCGCTCCATCGCGACCCTCGACCGGGCCGCCGTGCGCCCGCAGGCGCGCGCCGCGTTCGGCCTGGACCCCAACCTGCCCACGCTGCTGGTCTCCGGCGGCTCGCAGGGCGCCCGCAGGCTCAACGAGACCGTCCAGGCGGTCGCCCCGCGGCTCCAGCAGTCCGGGGTGCAGATCCTGCACGCGGTCGGCCCCAAGAACGAGCTGCCGCAGCCGAACAACATGCCGGGCATGCCCCCGTACATCCCGGTTCCCTACGTCGACCGGATGGATCTGGCGTACGCCGCGGCCGACATGATGCTCTGCCGGGCCGGTGCCATGACCGTCGCCGAGCTGTCCGCGGTGGGCCTGCCCGCTGCGTACGTCCCGCTGCCGATCGGCAACGGCGAGCAGCGCCTCAACGCCCAGCCGGTGGTCAAGGCGGGCGGCGGCCTGCTGGTCGACGACGCCGAGCTGACCCCGGAGTGGGTGCTGGGCAACGTCCTGCCGGTGCTGACCGATCCGCACCGGTTGTACGAGATGTCACGCTCCGCCGCCGAGTTCGGCCGCCGCGACGCGGACGACCTCCTCGTCGGCATGGTGCGCGAGGCCATCGCCGCCGGCCGGGCAGGATAGGGAACGACGTGCGCAGCTAGAGGAGGGGCAGTGGCCGGATCGACGACCGCCAACCGTGAGCGCGCTCGCCCGGTCCGGCCGCGCCCCTCTCCCGGCCGCCCGCCACGGCTGCGGCTGTCCCGGCGCGGTGTGCTGGCACTGCTGGTGGCGGTCGTCCTGCTGCTGGCGGGCGGTACGTATCTGGTCTACGGATCACCGTGGCTGAGGGTGCGCCAGGTCGAGGTGTCGGGCACCCGGGTGCTCACCCCGGACCAGGTCAGGGCCGCGGCGGCGGTGCGGATCGGGACGCCGTTGGTCTCGGTCGACACCCGCGCGGTGGCGGACCGGCTCCGTTCGGGGTTGTTGCGGATCGCCTCGGTTGACGTCGAACGGTCATGGCCGGACTCGATCGCACTGAAAGTAACCGAGCGAACACCAAAAGCAGTTCTCAAAAAGGACGGAAAGTTCCAGGAACTGGACGCGGGCGGTGTCCGATTTGCCGTGGACTCGACGCCGCCTTCCGGAGTTCCGTTCGTCGAATTGGCGGGCGACGCCGCGTCGACTGACCAGAACCAGTCTCCCAGCAACCGCTATTTCGGGACAGACCGACTTCTCCACGCGGCGGCGCAAGTCGCTATGGATCTACCTGAATCAGTACAGAAGCAGACGCAAGCCATCCAAGTGCGGTCGTTTGACGCCATCTCGCTGGAACTCACCGGTGGTCGCTCGGTCCTGTGGGGCAGCGCGGAACGCGGTGCCCAGAAGGCCGCCGCGCTGGCCGCACTGATGAAGGCGCAGGGGAGTGCCACGCACTACGACGTGAGCGCCCCCACCGCGCCCGCGTCATCGGGTAGTTGACGGCGCAGATTGTCCGGGGCGACCCTGGTTGGCCCGCATCGAGCGTGATCACATAGGGTCAAAAGAAAAGCGGGAGGTTCGGCGTGTTCGTTGAACGAGTACCGCTTGTCGACTTAGTGTCCTGTGCAGACGGACACAAGGAACAGACATACTGGTAACCCTAAACCTCAGGGTTAGGGTTCGGGTCGGCGTCCGAACCGTCCCATCGGCATCCGTCGGCGCACCGCGACTTCGCGAGGCGGCGACACGTAAATCGAGGCGAGAGGCCTTCGACGTGGCAGCACCGCAGAACTACCTCGCAGTCATCAAGGTCGTCGGCATCGGCGGCGGAGGCGTCAACGCCATCAACCGGATGATCGAGGTCGGTCTCAAGGGCGTCGAGTTCATCGCGATCAACACCGATGCGCAGGCCCTGCTGATGAGCGACGCCGACGTCAAGCTCGATGTCGGCCGTGAGCTCACCCGCGGCCTCGGCGCCGGCGCCAACCCCGATGTCGGCCGCAAGGCCGCCGAGGACCACCGCGAGGAGATCGAGGAGGTCCTCAAGGGGGCCGACATGGTCTTCGTCACCGCGGGCGAGGGCGGCGGCACCGGAACCGGTGGCGCACCCGTCGTCGCCAACATCGCCCGGTCGCTGGGCGCGTTGACGATCGGCGTGGTCACCCGCCCGTTCACCTTCGAGGGCCGCCGCCGCGCCAACCAGGCCGAGGACGGCATCGCGGACCTGCGCGACGAGGTCGACACCCTGATCGTCATCCCCAACGACCGTCTGCTGTCCATCTCCGACCGCCAGGTCAGCGTGCTGGACGCGTTCAAGTCGGCGGACCAGGTACTGCTCTCCGGTGTCCAGGGCATCACCGACCTGATCACCACCCCTGGCCTGATCAACCTGGACTTCGCGGACGTCAAGTCCGTGATGTCCGAGGCGGGTTCGGCGCTGATGGGCATCGGCTCGGCGCGCGGCGACGACCGCGCGGTGGCCGCCGCCGAGATGGCGATCTCCTCGCCGCTGCTCGAAGCGTCCATCGACGGCGCCCGCGGCGTGCTGCTGTCCATCTCGGGCGGTTCGGACCTCGGCCTGTTCGAGATCAACGAGTCGGCCCAACTGGTCAGCGAGGCCGCGCACCCCGAGGCCAACATCATCTTCGGCGCGGTCATCGACGACGCGCTCGGCGACGAGGTGCGGGTCACCGTCATCGCCGCCGGGTTCGACGGCGGCCAGCCGCCCACCAAGAACCGCGAGAAGGTGCTCGGTGCCTACGGCGGCCGCGACGAGAACGCGTCGTCCACCCCGTCCGCCGCCTCCCGCATCGGCAGCCAGCCGACCGAGACTCCGCGCCCGGTGTTCGGCGGCCTCGGCAGCGTCACTCCGCGTGAACCGGAGCCGGTGCGCGAGGAGAAGCCGGAGCCCGTGGTGGCCGCCGAGGCCCCGACCGCTCCGCTCACACCGCCGCAGGTGCCCCCGGCCCGTCCCTACCAGGACAGTCAGGCCGAGGAACTGGACGTTCCCGACTTCCTGAAGTGAACCGGCCCAGTTGATAATTCAGCAGCGTTACGAAGTGAGCGGCGCCCACTTCGCCTTCACCGACCGGTGGGGCGGGGTGAGCGCCGCTCCTTACGAGGAGCTCAACCTCGGCGGAGCGGTCGGCGACGAGCCGCGGGCCGTACGGGAGAACCGCGAACTTGCCGCCAAGGCCCTGGGGCTTGACCCCGGCGCGGTGGTCTGGATGAACCAGGTGCACGGCAACGACGTCGCCGTGGTCACCGCCCCCTGGGATGGCGCGCCGGTTCCCGCGGTGGACGCCGTGGTCACCGCCCGCCCGGGGCTCGCGCTCGCCGTGCTCACCGCGGACTGCGTGCCGGTACTGCTGGCCGACCCGGTGGCGGGCGTGGTGGCCGCGGCGCATTCGGGGCGGCCGGGGCTGGTCGCCGGAGTGGTTCCGGCGGCGGTCGAGGCGATGACCGGTCTGGGCGCGCGGCCCGACCGCATCACGGCCTTCACCGGGCCCTCGGTCTGCGGCCGGTGCTACGAGGTGCCGGGCGAGATGCGGGCGGCGGTCGCCGAGTCGGTTCCCGAGGCGTGGGCGCGGACGAGTTGGGGGACGCCCGCGGTCGACGTGGCCGCCGGAGTGCATGCCCAACTCGCCCGACTTGGGGTGGCAAGAAGAGAGAAATCCCATATCTGCACCCTGGAGTCGGCGGACCACTTCTCCTACCGGCGCGACCGCACGACGGGGCGGCTCGCCGGGTATGTGTGGCTGGACGGCAGCGAGTGACGGAGAGATGACGGACAGGAAGGCCCAACTGGCCGCGAATCTGGCCCGGGTCGAGCGGCGCATCGCGGACGCGTGCGCCGCCGCGGGGCGGGAGCGCGAGGAGGTGACCCTGATCGTGGTCACCAAGACCTACCCGGCGAGCGATGTGAGGTTTCTCGCGGAACTCGGGGTACGGGAGGTCGCGGAGAACCGCGACCAGGACGCGGCACCCAAGGCCGCCGAATGTGCTGAACTCGACCTGAAATGGCACTTCGTGGGGCAACTGCAGACCAACAAGGCACGGTCTGTGGTGCGTTATGCCGACTTCGTGCACTCTGTCGACCGTTTGCGACTGGTTGACGCGCTGTCGGCCGCCGCGGTGCGGGCCGAACGCGAAGTGGGCTGCCTGGTGCAGGTGGCGCTCGACGCCCCGTCAGGGTCCGTCGGCAGCCGGGGCGGTGCGGCGCCCGCCGATGCGGCCGCCGTCGCGGACGCGATCGCCGCCGCACCCGGGCTCCGGCTCGCGGGGGTGATGACTGTAGCGCCGCTCGCCGGGCCCTACGCGGGAAAACCGCGTGCCGCCTTCGACCGGCTGATGGAAATCGCATCCGCGCTGCGCGAAGTGCATCCGGCTGCAACCATGGTGTCCGCAGGGATGAGTTCGGACCTTGAGGACGCCGTCGCCGCCGGTGCGACACATGTACGCGTCGGTACGGCGGTACTCGGAGTCCGTCCCGCCCTCGGGTAACGTCACGAGGAAGTCGGACCACAGCAGAAAATATGGTCATGCTCCGTCAAAACACGGAGCTGACCGAGTGGATCCCCTCACCTGGTGACGGTGCCGATCCACCACAGAGCGGAGGACGCAGAGCATGGCCGGCGCGATGCGCAAGATGGCGGTCTACCTCGGCCTCGTGGAGGACGATGGGTACGACGGCCCGGGGTTCGACCCCGACGACGAGTTCGAGCCCGAGCCGGAACCCGACCGGGCGCGACGACAACACCAGCCAACTCAGGAAGAACCGGCGCGAATCGTGCATGCTCCGGCTCCCCGAGAACCGCGGATCGCCCCCGTGGCATCCATCACACCCGAACGCCGCACTCTGGAGAAGAACGCACCGGTGATCATGCCCAAGGTTGTGTCGGAGCGAGAGCCGTATCGAATCACCACGCTTCACCCCCGGACGTACAACGAAGCCCGTACGATCGGGGAACACTTCCGCGAGAGCACCCCGGTGATCATGAACTTGACGGAGATGGATGACACAGATGCGAAGCGTCTTGTTGACTTTGCCGCGGGTTTGGTCTTCGGTCTGCACGGGAGCATTGAACGGGTGACGCAGAAGGTGTTCCTGCTGTCTCCTGCTAACGTCGATGTCACGGCGGAGGACAAAGCCCGTATCGCCGAGGGCGGGTTCTTCAACCAGAGCTGAGACAGCGACCATGTGGGACCGGACCGACAGGGACGGCGGAGAGCAGGGGAGAGGGGAGCGGGATCGCGATGGGTGTCGCAAAACAGGTCATCTACATCGCATTGATGTGCTTCCTGATCGTGCTGATCTTCCGGCTAGTGATGGACTACGTCTTCCAGTTCGCCCGATCGTGGCGTCCTGGCAAGGTGATGGTGGTCCTTCTCGAAGCCACCTACACTGTCACCGATCCGCCACTCAAGCTTCTGCGGCGGTTTATTCCGCCGCTGCGTCTCGGGGGCGTGGCGCTCGACCTGTCCTTCTTCGTACTGATGATCATCGTCTACATCCTGATCTCCGTCGTGGCCAGGCTGTGAACGATACGGTCTTGCCGATTGCCGACGATCACGTTGAGGTGAAGAGATGCCGCTGACCCCCGAGGACGTTCGTAACAAGCAGTTCACGACCGTCCGCCTCCGCGAAGGCTATGACGAGGACGAGGTCGACGCCTTCCTCGACGAGGTCGAGGCGGAGCTCACCAGGCTGCTGCGGGAGAACGAGGATCTCCGCGCCAAACTCGCCGCGGCCACTCGGGCCGCCGCGCAGAACCAACAGCGCAAGCCCGAGCCGCAGGACCGGCAGGGGGCTCCCGTCCCCGCCGCCATATCCGGCCCGCAGCCGGTGCCGCCGGGCCAGCAGCAGATGGGCGGTCCGCCCCAACTGCCTGGCGCTCCGCAGCTTCCGGCTGGTCCGAGCGGGCAGCAGGGCTCGATGGGCCAGGGTCCGATGGGTCAGGGTCCGATGGGCCAGGGTCCGATGGGTCAGGGTCCGATGGGTCAGGGTCCGATGGGCCAGGGGCCGATGGGTCAGGGCCACCCGATGCAGCAGGGTCACCCCATGCAGCAGGGTCACCCCATGCAGCAGGGCGGTCCCGGTGGGGACAGCGCCGCGCGCGTGCTGTCGCTGGCGCAGCAGACCGCGGACCAGGCGATCGCGGAGGCCCGTTCCGAGGCCAACAAGATCGTCGGCGAGGCGCGCAGCCGCGCCGAGGGCCTGGAGCGGGACGCCCGCGCCAAGGCGGACGCCCTTGAGCGGGACGCGCAGGAGAAGCACCGCGTCGCGATGGGCTCGCTGGAGTCGGCCCGCGCCACGCTGGAGCGCAAGGTCGAGGACCTGCGCGGCTTCGAGCGCGAGTACCGCACCCGGCTGAAGTCCTACCTGGAGAGCCAGCTGCGCCAGTTGGAGAACCAGGCCGACGACTCGCTGGCTCCGCCGCGCACGCCCGCGACCGCGTCGCTGCCCTCGTCGTCCACCATGGGCGGTTCGCTCGGTGGCGGCACCATGGGCGGCGCCTCGATGGGCAGCGGCATGGCCGCTGCCGGTGCCGGGGCGATGGGGCACACCAACGGTGGCAACCAGACCTACGGCGGCCAGCAGATGGGCGGCGGTGGCGGCGGTCCGCAGACCTACGGCGGTCAGCAGCAGATGTCGCCGGCGATGACCCAGCCGATGGCTCCGGTCCGCCCGCAGGGTCCGCAGCCGCTCCAGCAGGCGCCGACGCCGATGAGGGGCTTCCTCATCGACGAGGACGACAACTGAACGCTCGCCGCGAGGCAAGCACAGGGCCGGGCCCCTGGGGACACACGTTCCCCTGGGGCCCGGCCCTTTTGGCGTTCGATGAGTGGGCGCGGGCCGTGGGTGGCGCCCACCCGTTTCGTCCTACGGGGCGGTGGCTCGCAACCCGCGTGGAACGGCTGTCGCCGGGCGGGCTCCTGTGAGCCCGCCCGGCGATCGAGGGCCGAGGAACGGGTGGGTGGGGACTAGTGCTTGCGCAGGCGGAACGTCAGTCCGAGCGCCTCGTCCGTGAACGGCTCACCGTAGGAGGAATCCGCCTCGCCCTCAGCGAAGTCGACGGCGAGCACCTCGTCGGAGACGAGTCCCGAGTGCTCCCGGAGCGCCTCCGTCAGCTCCGCGTCGGACGCCGACCAACGCAGCGCGATCCGGTCCGCGACGTCCAACCCGCTGTTCTTACGGGCCTCCTGGATGAGACGGATGGCGTCCCGGGCCAGGCCCGCCCGGCGCAGCTCGGGGGTGATCTCCAGGTCAAGCGCGACCGTCGCCCCCGAGTCGGAGGCCACCGACCAGCCCTCGCGCGGGGTTTCGGTGATGATGACCTCCTCCGGGGAGAGGCTGATGGTCTCCCCGTTCACCTCGACCGACGCCGTGCCCTCCCGCAGCGCCAGCGACAGCGCGGCGGCGTCCGCCTCGGCGACGGCCTTGGCGACCGGCTGGGTGCCCTTGCCGAAACGCCTGCCCAGCGCACGGAAGTTGGCCTTCGCCGTGGTGTCCACCAGCGAACCGCCCACCGAGGAGAGCGAGTCGAGGGAGCTGACGTTCAGCTCCTCGGCGATCTGGGCGCGCAGGTCCGCGTCCAACTCCTCGAAGCCCGCCGCGGCGACCAGCGCACGGGACAGCGGCTGGCGGGTCTTGACGCCGGACTCCGCCCGGGTCGCCCGGCCCAGCTCCACGAGTCGGCGAACCAGGGTCATTCGCACGGAGAGCGTGGGGTTGATCAGGCTTTCGTCGGCCGTCGGCCAGGTGGCCAGATGGACCGAGTCCGGGGCGTCCGGCGTGGTCGGCACCACCAGGTCCTGCCAGACGCGTTCGGTGATGAAGGGCACCAGCGGGGCCATCAGCCGGGTGACCGTCTCGACGGCGTCGTGCAGGGTGCGCAGCGCCGCGTTGTCGCCCTGCCAGAACCGGCGCCGCGAGCGGCGCACGTACCAGTTGGACAGGTCGTCGACGAACGCCGACAGCAGCTTGCCCGCCCGCTGGGTGTCGTAGGACTCCAGCGCCTCGGTGACGTCGCGGGTCAGCGCGTTCAGCTCGCCGAGCAGCCACCGGTCCAGCAGCGGCCGGTCGGCCGGGGCCGGATCGGCGGTGCTGGGCGCCCAGTGGGAGGTGCGGGCGTACAGCGCCTGGAAGGCGACCGTGTTCCAGTAGGTGAGCAGCGTCTTGCGCACCACCTCCTGGATCGTGCCGTGGCCGACCCGGCGGGCCGCCCACGGCGAACCGCCCGCGGCCATGAACCAGCGCACCGCGTCCGCGCCGTGCTGGTCCATCAACGGGATCGGTTCGAGGATGTTGCCCAGGTGCTTGGACATCTTGCGGCCGTCCTCGGCCAGGATGTGGCCGAGGCAGACGACGTTCTCGTAGGCGCTGCGGTCGAAGACCAGCGTGCCGACCGCCATCAGCGTGTAGAACCAGCCACGGGTCTGGTCGATCGCCTCGGAGATGAACTGCGCCGGGTAGCGCTTCTCGAAGACCTCCTTGTTGCGGTACGGGTAGCCCCACTGCGCGAACGGCATGGAGCCCGAGTCGTACCAGGCGTCGATGACCTCGGGGACGCGGACCGCTTCCAGAGTGCAGCCGTCCGCCGTGCAGCCGAAGGTGATCTCGTCGATGTACGGGCGGTGCGGGTCCAGCGAGGTCTGGTCGGTGCCGGTCAGCTCGCTCAGCTCGGCGAGCGAGCCGACGCAGGTGAGGTGGTCCTCCGCGCAGCGCCAGATGGGCAGCGGGGTGCCCCAGTAGCGGTTGCGGGACAGCGCCCAGTCGATGTTGTTGTTCAGCCAGTCGCCGAAGCGGCCGTGCTTGACCGCCTCCGGGAACCAGTTGGTGCGCTCGTTCTCGCGCAGCAGCGCGTCCTTGATCTGCGTGGTGCGGATGTACCAGGACGGCTGCGCGTAGTACAGCAGCGCGGTGTGGCAGCGCCAGCAGTGCGGGTAGCTGTGCTCGTACGGAAGGTGCCGGAACAGCAGGCCGCGCGACTGCAGGTCGGTCACCAGCGCCTCGTCGGCCTTCTTGAAGAACTGGCCGCCGACCAGGTCCAGCTCCTCGGCGAAGGTGCCGTCCGGGTTGACCGGGTTGACCACCGGCAGGCCGTACGCCCGGCAGGTCTTGAGGTCGTCCTCACCGAAGGCGGGGGCCTGGTGGACCAGACCGGTGCCGTCCTCGGTGGTCACGTAGTCGGCGTTGACCACGAAGTGGGCGCCCTCGATGTCCACCAGCTCGAACGGGCGCTGGTAGGTCCAGCGCTCCATCTCGGTGCCGCGGTAGGACTCACCGGTCGCGGTCCAGCCCTCGCCCAGCGCCTTGTCCAGCAGCGGCTCGGCCACCACCAGCTTCTCGTTGCCGTCGGTGGCCACCACGTAGCTGACCTCGGGGTGCGCGGCCACCGCGGTGTTGGAGACCAGGGTCCACGGGGTGGTGGTCCACACCAGCAGCGACGCCTGGCCCGCCAGCGGGCCCGAGGTCAGCGGGAAGCGGACGAACACCGACGGGTCGACCACCGTCTCGTAGCCCTGCGCCAGCTCGTGGTCGGACAGGCCGGTGCCGCAGCGCGGGCACCAGGGCGCCACGCGGTGGTCCTGCACCAGCAGGCCCTTGCCGAAGATCTGCTTGAGCGACCACCAGACGGACTCCACGTACTCCGGGTCCATCGTCCGGTACGCCTGGTCCAGGTCGACCCAGTAGCCCATGCGGCGGGTCAGCGCGGCGAAGGCGTCGGTGTGCCGGGTGACCGACTCCCGGCACTTGGCGTTGAACTCGGCGATGCCGTAGCGCTCGATGTCCTGCTTGCCGGAGAAGCCCAGTTCCTTCTCGACGGCCAGCTCCACCGGCAGGCCGTGGCAGTCCCAGCCCGCCTTACGGGTCACATGGTGGCCCTGCATGGTCTTGAAGCGCGGGAAGACGTCCTTGAAGACGCGGGCCTCGATGTGGTGTGCGCCGGGCATTCCGTTGGCGGTCGGCGGGCCCTCGTAGAAGACCCACTCGGGCCGCCCCTCGCTCTGCTCAAGGGAGCGGGCGAACACCTTGTTCTCCTGCCAGAACCGGAGCACCTCGTGCTCCAGCGCGGGCAGGTCCACCTGGGCGGGGACCTGGCGGTACTGCGTCATCGGAATGTCCTCCGGCGGATACGGTCGATCTCCGTCGGAGGGACGAGAGCGCGTGCTCCCGCGGTACCACCCTCCTTGGCCGGGAGTGCCCTCCCGACCCCCTCATTGGGGCCGCGACACCGGTTCTACTCGCCCGCTGGGCTTTCCTCCGGCGGCTCCGGGGTGATCTTCACGTCGCGCACACCCCCGGGCTCGCACCGTCCCCGGGTCGCTGATGGCTGCGTACGGCGCTACTCGTCCCCTTCAACGCCTTTCGCTTCGCACAGTGTACGGCGCGCCGGGCGGGTCCTCCTCCGGAATTCCCCGCTGGGCCGAGCTGTTCCTCCACTGACCCGAACAGGGGAGGTTGGGCGCACTGGACGGGTCGCTACCGGGGCGTACCGGATTACCCACCGGTGAGCTGGGCACAACGGATGCAGACCTGCCTGCCGTGGGCGTGCCCCGTTGCCGCGGGCGTGGAGTCGATTTATCGTTCCGGCACGATTCGCGAGCAAGATCACACTATGTGAAGGGGCCGCGTCCATGGTGGTGAAGAAGACCGCAGCGCCCAAGAGAGCGGCGCCCACCGCCAAGAAGGCCGCGGCCCGCAAGACGTCGGCCAGGAAGGCGGCGGTCAAGAGGACTCCGGCCAACAAGGCCCCCGCCAAGAAGGCCCCCGCCAAGAAGGCCGCAGCCAAGAAAGCCCCCGCCAAGAAGGGGACGGCGAAGAAGGCGGCCAAGAAGGAGACGGTCGAGAAGGAAGCGGCGAGCGACGCCGCGCAGCGACGAACGGCCGGGGCCGGCAAGGCCCCTGCCAAGAAGGCCGCCGCCAAGAAGACGGCGGCCAGGAGCACCACCACCAAGAAGGCGCCGGCCGCGAAGAAGAGCGCGACGGCCAAGCAGACAGGAGCCAAGACGGTGGTTGCGAAGAAGACAGCGTCCCGCGGATCCTCCCCGCTTCCCTCCGCGCGTACCGCGACGGATCCGGTCGACCCCGGCACGCTCGCGGTACGCCCGGGTGAGGAGCCCTGGTCGGAGGCCGAGGTCGCCGAGGCGCGGACCGTGCTGATGGACGAGGCCGCCCGGCTGCGTACCGAGATCCTCGCGTCCGAGAACGCGATCTCCGGCCTGATGCGTGACTCCGGCGACGGCGCCGGGGACGACCAGGCGGACGTGGGCACCAAGAACATCTCGCGTGAGCACGAGATCGCGCTGGCCGAGAACGCCCGCGAGATGCTGGTGCAGACCGAGCACGCGCTCGAACGCCTGGACAACGGCACCTACGGTTTGTGCGAATCCTGCGGGAAGCCGATCGGCAAGGCCCGGATGCAGGCCTTCCCGAGGGCGACCCTGTGCGTCGAGTGCAAGCAGCGGACGGAACGCCGCTGACCCCGGTCAACCCCATGCCGTACGCTCGACTCCGTCAGGCAGCGCCTGACGCGGGACTCAACGCTGAAGGACTCACGTGACGAAGGCGGAGCGGACCATCGGTACGCCAGGTTTCGAACAGGCGGCGGGCGAGCCGAGCGACGGCAAGGCCGCGGACGATACGGCCGCTGACCGTACCCCGGAACCGGACGCGGCGCCGGGCGGCGAGGCGGACGCGTCCGCCTCGCGCCACAAGCGGCGGATCCCCGTGCTGTTCGGGGTGGCGGCGCTCGCCTACGCCCTGGACCTGATCAGCAAGACGCTGGTGGTCCAGCACCTGGAGAACCAGCCGTCGGTCCAGCTGATCGGCCACTACCTGCAGCTGGTGGCGATCCGGAACTCCGGCGCCGCCTTCAGCATCGGCCAGGGCATGACCGTGGTCTTCACGCTGATCGCGGTCATCGTGATCGGGGTGATCGCCCGACTGGCCCGCAAGCTCTACAGCACGCCGTGGGCGGTCGCGCTCGGGCTGCTGCTCGGCGGTGCGCTGGGCAACCTCACCGACCGCATCTTCCGCTCGCCCGGGGTCTTCGAGGGCGGCGTGGTGGACTTCATCGCCCCGGCGCACTTCGCGGTGTTCAACCTGGCCGACTCCGCGATCGTCTGCGGCGGCATCCTGATCGTCTGGCTCTCCTTCCGCGGCCTCGACCCGGACGGGACCGTGCACCGGGACTGACGGCCGGTGGACCGGACCGCGCCCGTGGTCCGGCATACTCGATCGGGTGAGCACCCTTCCCGAAACCCGCACCCTTCCGGTACCCGACGGCCTGGAGGGCGAGCGGGTGGACGCCGCGCTGGCCCGAATGTTCGGCTTCTCCCGTACGAAGGCGGCCGAGCTGGCCGCCGACGGCAAGGTACGGGTGGACGGCGCCGCGGCCGGGAAGTCGGACCGGGTGCGCGGCGGGGCCTGGCTGGAGGTCGAGATGCCCGCGCCCGCCGCGCCGGTGCGGATCGTCGCCGAGCCGGTCGAGGGCATGGAGATCGTCCACGACGACGAGGACGTCGTCGTGATCATCAAGCCGGTCGGTGTGGCGGCCCATCCCAGCCCCGGCTGGACCGGCCCCACCGTGATCGGCGGCCTCGCCGCGGCCGGGTACCGGATCTCCACCTCGGGCGCCGCCGAGCGCCAGGGCATCGTGCACCGCCTCGATGTCGGCACCTCCGGGCTGATGGTCGTCGCCAAGTCCGAGCGCGCGTACACCCTGCTCAAGCAGCAGTTCCGGGAACGCACCGTCGACAAGCGCTACCACGCCCTGGTGCAGGGCCACCCCGATCCGCTCAGCGGCACCATCGACGCGCCGATCGGCCGCCACCCCAACCATGACTACAAGTGGGCGATCGTCGCCGAGGGCAAGCCCAGCGTCACCCACTACGACCTGATCGAGGCGTTCCGCGCCGCCAGCCTGCTCGACATCAAGCTGGAGACCGGCCGCACCCACCAGATCCGGGTCCACATGTCCGCGCACCGCCACCCCTGCGTCGGCGATCTGACCTACGGCGCCGACCCGACGCTCGCCAAGCGGCTGAAGCTCACCCGGCAGTGGCTGCACGCCGTGCGCCTCGGCTTCGAGCACCCGGCCGACGGCCGCTGGGCGGAGTTCGAGGCGCCCTACCCGGCCGACCTCCAGCACGCGCTGGACACGGTGCGGGCCGACAGCGCATGACGGCCCCTCAGCGCTACCGGATCGCGGTGGCCGCGGAGCCGGAGCTGGAGGGCTGCTACGCCGTGCGCCGCGAGGTGTTCGTCACCGAGCAGGGCGTCCCGGAGGACGTGGAGATGGACGCCTACGACGCGCACGCGGTGCATCTGCTCGCCACCAGCGAGCCCGACGGCCGGCCCGCGGGCACCGCCCGCATCCTGCACGGCGCCGTGGCGCGCCGGAAGTACCCGACGGCGGTGGCCGACGGTCTGACGGCGGTTCTGGGGCGGCTGGCCGTTGGCAGGTCCGCTCGCGGCACCGGTCTCGGAGCCGCGCTGGTACGGGCGGTGGAGGACGAGGCGCGCCGACTCGGGCTCACCCAGGTCTACCTGGAGGCGCAGACCCACGCCCTCGGCTTCTACGAGCGGCTCGGCTACCGCGCCTACGGGCCGGAGTTCGACGAGGGCAGCGGGATCCCGCACCAGGCGATGCGCCGCACGTTGTGACCTCGACGCCCTGAGACAGGCTCAACATCCGGATTGTCGGTCGCACATGGCACGCTGAAAGGCACTGAAGCGAGAACTCGACTCCGGGAGCGTGCCGACCGTGGACCAGCTCGCCCTGCTGTTCGTCCTGCTGCTCGGGGCCATCGTGATGGTCCCGGTGGGGGAGCGGCTGGGGCTGCCGTCCCCGGTGCTGATGACCCTGTTCGGAGGCGTGCTGGCGGCACTGCCGTTCGTGCCCAACGTCGCCATCCGGCCCGGGCTGATCCTGCCGCTGGTGCTGCCGCCGCTGATCTACGCCGCCGTACAGCGCACGTCCTGGCGGCAGTTCGCCTCCAACAGGCGGCCGATCTTCCTGCTGGCGGTGGCCCTGGTCTTCGTCACCACGGCCGCCGTCGCCGCCGTCGCCCACGCGCTGGTGCCGGGGCTGCCGGTCGCCGCCGCGGTGGTGCTGGGGGCGCTGGTGGCGCCGCCGGACCCGGTGGCGGCCACCGCGGTGGCGGGGAGCCTGGGGCTGCCGCGCCGGATGGTCTCGATCCTTGAGGGCGAGGGGCTGTTCAACGACGTGACCGCGATCGTGCTCTACCACGTGGCGGTAGCCGCCGTGGTCACCGGGACGTTCTCACTGCCGCGGGCGGCCTTCACGCTGGTGCTGTCCGCGGTGGTCGCGGTGGCGGTCGGGCTGGTGCTCGGCTGGGTGGCGAACAAGCTGATGACGCTGGTCGACGAGGCCACGCTGCAGGTGGGGCTCTCGCTGCTGGTGCCGTTCGCGAGCTATGCGCTCGCCGAGGAACTGCGCGGCTCCGGCGTGCTGGCCGTGCTCACCACCGCGCTGTACCTGTCCGAGTACATGAGCGATCCCGACGACGTCACCGGGCGCCTGGCCGGGAACACGTTCTGGACGGTGGTGGACACCCTGGTCACCGGTGCCGCCTTCGGCCTCATCGGACTCGAACTGCACAACGTCTTCGGCACCGCGGCGGTGCACGCCGGGTCGCTGGTCGGCGGCGCGATCGCCGTGGTGGCCGTGGTCGTGGGGGTACGGCTGCTGTGGCTGCTGCCCGCCGCGTGGATGACCCGTCGGCTGCACCGAAGACGCGACGTGGACGAGGACATCCCGATCAACTGGCGGGAGACGGTCGTGGTGTGGTGGTCGGGCATGCGCGGGGTGGCCTCGGTGGCCCTGGCGCTCGCCGTTCCGCTGACCGTGGACAACGGCGGACCGTTCCCCGGCCGGGAGGCCATCTTGTTCGTCGCGTTCGCCGTGGTGCTGGCCACCCTGGTGGTCCAGGGCCTGACCCTGCCGTGGCTGGTCAAGCGGCTCGGGGTACGCGGTGATGTGGCCGTGGAGCGCGATCTGGAACGGGAGTTGGCAATCCGGGCGGCCAAGGCGGCCAAGCGGCGGCTGAAGGAGATCGAGGAGGTCGAGGAGCTGCCCGAGGAAATGTCGGAGGCGCTGGCCCGGCGAGCCTATGACATCGGGGCGCGGATCAGCCCGGACATAGTCGACACCGAGAAGCGCGAGGCGGTCAGGGAGCGCGCCAAGCGGCAGCAGCACATCCGCCGGGTGCAGAACGAGATGATGTCCGCGGCCCGGCACGCCGTCCTCGCGGCCCGCAGCCAACCCGGCTTCGACCCCGAGGTGGTGGACCGGGTCCTGCGCCACCTGGACGTCCGCAGCCTGCGTTGACGCGCCCGGGACACACGCGTCCGGCGGCGAGCGACCTCCACGGCGCCCCCTGGCCGGCGACCGAGCCACCCGCCATGATCTTTTTCCGCCGCGACGGTGAGCAACCCGTACCTCGCGGCCCGGCGGCACCGGGCGAACCGACCCGTGAGTCGGGCACCGCGCACGGCAGGCACCCGGCCAACGATGCGCACCGCCCGACGGGCGCTCCCGCCCACAGTCCCTCCGCCGGGCAGGCGCCTGGCACGATGGGGTGGGTGCTGGCACCCACCCCGACCGCACGACACGAGAAAGAGGGCCGCGTTGGCCGCCGCTGAGACGATCGTCCTGTTCCACTCCACGTACGGGCTGCGGCCCGCCGTCCACACGGCCGCCGACCGGCTGCGCGCCGCCGGGCACGAGGTGGTGGTCCCCGACCTGTTCGACGGCAGGACCGCCGACACCGTCACCGACGGTCTGGCGATCAAGGACGAGATCGGTCACGAGGAACTGCTCAGGCGCGCCGTCACCGCCGCCGCGCCGCACTCCCAGCGCGGCGTCGTCTACGCGGGCCTCTCGCTCGGCGGAGCCATCGCGCAGAACCTGGCGCTGGCCGACGAGAAGGCCAGGGGCTTGCTGCTGCTGCACGGGACCTCGGACATCGCGGACGACGCCGCGACCGACATCCCGGTACAGCTGCACGTCGCGGAGCCGGACCCGTTCGAGCCCGACGACTGGCTGAACGCCTGGTACCTGCGGATGCGGCGGGCCGGAGCCGATGTGGAGGTGCACTGCTACCGCGGCGCGGGCCACCTGTACACCGACCCCGACCTTCCCGACTGGGACGAGGAGGCCGCGGAGCGCACCTGGTCCACGGCCCTGTCCTTCCTCGCCGAGCTGTAGCCGTCCGCTACTTCTTGGGGCCGAGCGCCTTGTCGAAGGCCGCCGCCAACTGGGCCGGGGTGATGACCCCGGTCTGCGGGAAGTTGCTACCGGCCACCGGCAGGTCCTTGCCGTCGAGCTTGGCGGTCGGGGTGGCCTGCACGCCGCTGCTGTTGAACGAGTCGGACATCTTCTGCGCCCACGCGTCGTACGTGCCGTCCTTGACCGCCTTCTGGAAGGCGGCGTTGCCCTTCAGCTCCGGTACCTGGTCGGAGATCTTGAACAGGTAGCTGTTGTCGCTGAACTTGTCCTGCGTCTCGTCAGGGTGGTTGGCCTGGGAGTACAGCGCGGTGTGGAACTTGATGAACGCGTCCGGGCTCACGTTCAGCGCGGCGCCCAGGGCGCTGAGCGCGTGCATGGAGCCGCTGCCGCCGTCGTTCTTGTCGATGAAGGTGCCGAAGGTGTACTGGATCTTGTACCGGCTGTCCTGCGCCCCCTGGATTACGTCCTTGCCGTCCGCCTGCTCGAACATCGCGCAGACCGGGCAGCGCGGGTCCTCGTACAGACTCAGGGTGTGCGCGGCGTTCTTGTTGCCGTAGACCACTGTGGTGCCGTTCGGCCCCGAGGTGTTGGCAGGCAGCACCAGCGGCTTGCTGGAGCCGCCGGACTGCGACACGGCCACGGCGACACCGCCCGCTATCGCCAGGGCGGCGACGATCGCGCCGCCCGCGATGAGCTGGCGGCGCAGCTTGTCCCGCTTCGCCTGCCGCTCACGCTCGGCCTTCAGCCGCTCACGTGCCGACGCCTTGTTCTCCCAGGAGTTCTTGCTGCTCATGATTGGTCCGCTTCTCCGTCACGGTGGTGGATGTACGTGGATGCGCGTAGGTACGCGGTCCGGTGTGGCGGCTCGACGGCAGGCGTCAGGCCGCGACCGGGCACGGCGGACCACGCCGTACGACGGAGTGCAGCAGTAGCGGGGAGGTTGGCGCGGCCGAGCGCGCCTCGGGCCGCCGCGCCCGCGGCCGGTCCGGCACCGCGGCGTACGCGCACAGCACCGCGGCGGCGCGGGCCAGCGGGCGGAACGCGAACGAGGCGGTGGCGCGCAGCAGTTGGCGCAGCGCCACCTCGCCGCGGCGCAGCCACCAGGAGGCGAGCAGCCCCACGGTGACGTGGGCGGCCAGCAGCAGCCAGGGCACCGCCGGGTCGGCGACCGGTACGGCACCGGCCAGCGGGGTGCCCACCCGGCCGCCGTCGCAGATCACATCGGCTCCGAAGGACCGCAGCGCTCCGGTGACCGGGCCGCCGTTCGGTCCGTAGCAGGTGTGCTGGCCGGTGGTGAACACCGTGTCGGCGGCCAGTTCCAGCGGCACCAGCAGCGTGGCGATCGGCCAGAAGCCGCGCTCCCGTCCGGCGAGCGCGTAGGCCAGCGCGAACATGCCCAGGAAGGCGAACGCCACCGTGGCCAACGGCAGCGGCTGGCGGGAGAGCAGTACGTGCGAGGTGGTGGAGAGGGTGACGCACAGCGCGGCGAACAGCGCCGCGCGTGCCGCCCTGAAGGGCGCGGTTCTCTCCATGAAGGCAGAGTGTGCCATGGACTCCGTATGCGGCGCCTAAAGGTCCCGCAACGATCTGGACGGGCCCGGGCTGTCACTGCCGCGGACTAGACTTTCCACCTCGCCGAAAGCTCCCACCGGAGGTGTCCCGCACCGTGGCCAAGACCTTCACGCACCTGCATGTGCACACGCAGTACTCGCTGCTGGACGGTGCGGCGCGACTGAAGGACATGTTCAAGGCGTGTCAGGAGATGGGCATGACGCACATCGCCATGACCGACCACGGCAACCTGCACGGTGCGTACGACTTCTACCAGCAGGCGACGGGCGCCGGGATCACCCCGATCATCGGTATCGAGGCGTATGTGGCGCCCGAGTCGCGGCGCAACAAGCGCAAGATCCAGTGGGGCCAGCCGCACCAGAAGCGCGATGACGTCTCCGGTTCCGGTGGTTACACCCACAAGACGATCTGGGCGGCCAACAAGACCGGTCTGCACAACCTGTTCCGGCTCTCCTCGGACGCGTACGCCGAGGGCTGGCTGCAGAAGTGGCCGCGGATGGACAAGGAGACCATCGCGCAGTGGTCTGAGGGGCTGATCGCGTCCACCGGCTGCCCGTCCGGCGAGGTGCAGACCCGGCTGCGGCTCGGGCAGTTCGACGAGGCGCTCAAGGCCGCCGCTGAATACCAGGAGATCTTCGGCAAGGAGCGGTACTTCCTGGAGTTGATGGACCACGGCATCGAGATCGAGCGCCGGGTCCGCGACGGGCTGCTGGAGATCGGCAAGAAGCTCGGCATCCGTCCGATCGTCACCAACGACTCGCACTACACGTACGCGCACGAGGCCGACGCGCACGACGCGCTGCTGTGCATCCAGACCGGCAAGAACCTCACCGACCCCGACCGCTTCAAGTTCGACGGCACCGGCTACTACCTGAAGACGGCCGACGAGATGTACGCCATCGACTCCTCCGACGCCTGGCAGGAGGGCTGCGCCAACACCCTGCTGGTCGCCGAGCAGGTGGACACGACCGGCTGGTTCGAGAAGCGCGACCTGATGCCGCGGTTCGATGTGCCCGAGGGGTACACCGAGGTGACCTGGTTCCGCGAGGAGGTCAAGCGGGGCATGGCGCGCCGCTACCCCGGCGGTGTTCCCGAGGACCGGCAGAAGCAGGCCGAGTACGAGATGGACATCATCATCCAGATGGGGTTCCCGGGGTACTTCCTGGTCGTCGCCGACTTCATCATGTGGGCCAAGAACAACGGCATCGCGGTGGGCCCCGGCCGTGGTTCCGCGGCCGGTTCGATCGTGGCGTACGCGATGGGCATCACCGACCTCGACCCGATCGACCACGGTCTGATCTTCGAGCGGTTCCTCAACCCCGAGCGCGTCTCCATGCCCGATGTCGACATCGACTTCGACGAACGTCGGCGCGCCGAGGTGATCCGCTACGTCACCGAGAAGTACGGCGCGGACAAGGTGGCGATGATCGGCACCTACGGCACCATCAAGGCGAAGAACGCCATCAAGGACTCCGCGCGGGTGCTGGGCTACCCGTACGCGATGGGCGACCGGATCACCAAGGCGATGCCCGCCGACGTGCTCGGCAAGGGCATCCCGCTGTCCGGCATCCTCGACCCGCAGCACCCGCGCTACGGCGAGGCGGGCGAGGTCCGGGGAATGTACGAGAACGAGCCGGACGTGAAGAAGGTGATCGACACCGCCCGCGGCGTCGAGGGCCTGGTCCGGCAGATGGGCGTGCACGCCGCGGGCGTGATCATGTCCAGTGAGACCATCACCGAGCACATCCCGGTCTGGGTCAGGCACACCGACGGCGTCACCATCACACAGTGGGACTACCCCACCTGCGAGTCGCTCGGCCTGCTGAAGATGGACTTCCTCGGCCTGCGCAACCTGACGATCATGGATGACGCGGTCAAGCTCATCAAGGCCAACAAGGGCATCGACATCGAGTTGCTCTCACTGCCGCTCGATGACCCGAAGACCTACGAACTGCTGTGCCGCGGTGACACGTTGGGCGTCTTCCAGTTCGACGGTGGGCCGATGCGCTCCCTGCTGCGCATGATGAAGCCCGACAACTTCGAGGACATCTCCGCGGTCTCGGCCCTGTACCGGCCGGGCCCGATGGGCATGAACTCGCACATCAACTACGCGCTGCGCAAGAACAAGCAGCAGGAGATCACGCCGATCCACCCGGAGCTCGAGGAACCCCTCAGGGAGGTCCTCGACATCACCTACGGCCTGATCGTGTACCAGGAGCAGGTGCAGAAGGCCGCCCAGGTGCTCGCCGGTTACTCGCTCGGCCAGGCCGACCTGCTGCGCCGCGCGATGGGCAAGAAGAAGCAGGAGGTCCTGGACAAGGAGTTCGTGCCCTTCCAGGCGGGCATGCGCGAACGCGGCTTCTCCGACGAGGCGATCCAGGCGGTGTGGGACGTACTGGTCCCGTTCGCCGGATACGCGTTCAACAAGGCGCACTCCTCCGCGTACGGGCTGGTCACCTACTGGACCGCGTATCTGAAGGCCAACTACCCGGCCGAGTACATGTCCGCGCTGCTCACGTCGGTGCGCGACGACAAGGACAAGTCGGCGGTCTACCTCAACGAGTGCCGCCGCATGGGCATCAAGGTGCTCCCGCCGAACGTCAATGAGTCAGACGCGAACTTCACCGCCCAGGGTGATGACACGATTCTGTTCGGCCTCACCGCGGTGCGCAACGTGGGCCAGAACGTGGTGGATTCGATCATCCGCTGCCGCAAGGCCAAGGGGAAGTACACCACTTTCCCCGACTTCCTGGACAAGGTCGAGGCGGTGGTGTGCAACAAGCGGACCGTCGAATCGCTGATCAAGGCGGGCGCGTTCGACGAGATGGGGCACACCCGGCGCGGCCTGACCGAGCACTACGAAGCGATGATCGACAACGTGGTGCAGGTCAAACGCAAGGAGGCCGAGGGCCAGTTCGACCTCTTCGGCGGCATGGGCGACGACGACAAGGACGAGCCCGGTTTCGGGCTCGACGTCACCTTCTCCGACATCGAGTGGGACAAGGCGTATCTGCTCGCCCAGGAGCGCGAGATGCTCGGCCTGTACGTATCGGACCACCCGCTGTTCGGCATCGAGCACGTCCTCAACGACAAGACCGACGCCGCCATCGCCCAGCTGACCGGCGGTGACTACGCCGACGGCGCGATCGTCACCATCGGCGGCATCATCTCCGGCCTGCAACGGAAGATGACCAAGCAGGGCAACGCCTGGGCGATCGCCACCGTCGAGGACCTGGCCGGTTCCATCGACTGCATGTTCTTCCCGGCCACCTACCAGCTGGTGTCCACCCAACTGGTCGAGGACGCGGTGGTCTTCGTCAAGGGCCGCCTCGACAAGCGCGAGGACGTGCCCCGGCTGGTGGCGATGGAGCTCCAGGTCCCCGACCTGTCGGAGGCCTCCGCCAACGCCCCGGTGACCATCTCCATCCCCACCGTCAAGGTCACCCCGCCCCTCGTCGCCCGCCTCGGCGAGGTGCTGGACAGCCACCGGGGCAACACCGAGGTGCGAGTGCGGCTCCAAGGCGCCCGCAAGACCACCGTGCTGCGCCTGGACCGGCACCGGGTCGCCCCCGACCCGGCCCTGTTCGGTGACCTCAAGGCGCTGCTCGGCCCGGCCTGCCTGGGCGCCTCACAAGCCGGCTGACGCTCTCGGAAAGAGGGGCGCACCCCGTGCGGGTGCGCCCCTCAACGCGTTTGCGGCACCGGCCGGTTGACCGGCTCAGTTGTGCCCGAAGCGCTTCTGCCGCCCCTTGCGCGCCATCGACATGGCCGTCAGGTCATCCCGGTGCGCTTCCAGGGAGACGTTCTTCGCGTCCTCCGCGCTGCGCTCGGCCGCGCTGCGGCTGCTCTCCGGCTGTCGGGCCGGCTTCTTGGTGTCCTTGTTCTTGGCCACGATCGTGCCTCCTGTGAGGATCCCGGACGACGGCCCGAGATGCGCGGGCGGCCCCGAGACGGCCCCCGGGACGACTTCCCGGTGCGAACACAGACTTGCACGGGGGAACGGAAGTCGCATTTCGGGCGTTTGTCGGAGGGAAGGAAGGCCTCAATCCGGTATCCGCCACGCCGATGATCGAGTTCCGGCTCATATCCCAGGCGAGGTCGGGCAGACTCAAGGCAACCTCGTGCCGGGGGCGACCTGATGTGGAAAAGAGGGTGGAACGTGGACCGCTGCGTCGTCCTCGTGGACGCCGGCTATCTGCTCGGCGCCGCCGCGAGCCTGCTGGCCGGGGAACCCTCTCGGTCCCGGATCACCGTGGACCACGCCGCCGTCGTGCAGGGCCTGCGAGAACGTGCGGAACGCGAGACGGGCCAGCCCCTGCTGCGGATCTACTGGTTCGACGGCGCTCCCGACCGGGTGCCCCAACCCGAGCACCGGCGGCTGCGCGTGATGCCCCGGGTCACCGTACGGCTCGGCGCGCTGACCCGCACCGACGGGCGCTGGGCGCAGAAGGGCGTGGACGCCGCGATGCACGCCGAGCTGTCCGAGCTGGCCCGCAACCGTGCCTGCTCCGACGTGGTCCTGGTGACCGGGGACGGCGATCTGCTGCCCGGGATGATGTCCGCGAAGGAGCACGGCGTCGCCGTGCACCTGTGGGCCGTACAGGCGGCCGACGGGGACTACAACCAGTCGGAGGACCTGGTCGCCGAGGCCGATGAGCGCCGGGTGCTGGACCGCGAGTGGATCACCCAGGCGGTCCAGGCCCGCGACACCGGCGCGGTGTGCCCGCCGCCCGGGGCGCGCCCGGAGATCGCCGCGATCCTGTCCGCGCCGCTGCCCGAGTCCGCAATGCCCGGCCCCGCCGCCAAACCACCCCGCCCCACGCAGCAGCCCGAACCGGCCAAGAACGGCCACGCCCCGGCGACCACGGAGCCCGGCGCAGCGAAGACCGGCGTGCCCACCCCGAAGGACCTCGCCGGGCTCGGCGGTGGCCGGGGCCCGGCGGGCGGCCACCCCACTCCGCAGCCGCCCGCCGCCGCCACCCTGCGCTGGTCGTCGGAGAAGGGCTGGATCGAACGCGGCCCCGGCAGCGAGGCCGCCGACCCCGGGCTGCCCACCCTCGCCCAGCTCACCAGCGCCGAACAGCGCTGGGCCGACCGGGAAGAGGACATCACCGCGGTCAGCGGCGACCCGTTCGAGGTCGGCCAGGTCTTCGCCCGCCGCTGGATCGACCGTCTGGGCGACCCCTCGGGGCTCCAGACGCTCTCCGCCGAGTACCCCCGGGTACCGCACCGCATCGACGGCGAACTGCTGCGTTACGCGGCCCGCTTCGGCCTGCTGGCGCACAAGGACGACCAGATCGACGAGCATGACCGCTACGCCATCCGGGCGGGCTTCTGGCGCGAGGTCGACAGTCGATCCGCCGGGCCGCGCAGCGACCCCGCGCCATCCGCCTGACCGCCACCCAGAACGCCCCGGTACTCTCTGTGCCCGTGAGTACGGGCACCAAATCGGCGGTGATGTGGACCGTCCGCGGGCTGGTCAAGAGCTACCCCGCCGGACGGACGCCATGGCGCCGCCGGTCCGCCGGCGCGCCCGCGGCGGCGGTACGTGCCAACGACGGCATCGACCTCGACATCCGGCGCGGCGAGATCTTCGGGCTGCTCGGACCCAACGGCGCGGGCAAGTCCACCCTGGTCCGCCAGCTCACCGGGCTGCTGCGACCGGACGCGGGCCACATCACCCTGCTCGGCCACGACCTGGTGGCCCACCCCGAGCGCGCCGCCCGGCTGATCGGCTACCTCGGCCAGGAGTCCACCGCCCTCGACGAGCTGACCGTCGCCCTGGCCGCCGAGACCACCGGCCGACTGCGCGGCCTCGACCTTCGTGCCGCACGCGCCGAGCGGGACGCCGTACTCGAGGAACTCGGCCTGACCGACATCGCCCAGCGCCCGCTGAAGCGGCTGTCCGGCGGGCAGCGGCGGCTGGCCTGCTTCGCCGCCGCGCTGGTGGGGGAGCGCCCGGTGCTGGTCCTGGACGAGCCCACGACCGGGATGGACCCGGTGGCGCGGCGCGCCGTGTGGGCCGCCGTGGACCGCCGCCGCGCCGAACGCGGGACCACCGTGCTGCTGGTCACCCACAACGTCATCGAGGCCGAGACCGTGCTGGACCGGGTCGCCGTCATCGACCGCGGCCGGGTCATCGCCTGCGACACCCCGGCCGGGCTGAAGGCGATGGTCGACGGGGACGTACGACTCGACCTGGTGTGGCGGGACCAGCCGCCGCTGGACCTGCCCGAGATCGCCGCGCTGCGCGAGCGCGCGGAGGCCGCCGGGCGGCGCTGGACGCTGCGGCTGCCCCAGGACCGGGCGCGGGCCGTGGTCGCCTCGGTCACCGCGGGACCGGCGTTCGCCGCGCTCGACGACTTCACGCTCGCCACGCCGAGCCTGGAGGACGTGTACCTGGCGCTCGGCGGAAGCCAGAAAGGACTGGTCAAGGCGTGACCACCGTGTCCGCTCCGAGGGTGCCGACGATGCGCGGCGCCGTGGAAGACGCCGCCGGGCTCGCGCCGCGCGCCCGGCTGTGGCCCGCGCTGTGCGCGGTGTACCGGGCCCAGCTGTCCCGGGCGAGGGTCGCCCGGATCCCGCTGCTGTTCGTGGCGACGTTCCAGTCCATCGGCATCATGATCCTGATGCGCGGGGTGGTGTCCACCGGCTCCGACGCGGCTCGCGCGGTGGTCTCCGGCTCCAGCGTGCTGGTGGTGGCGTTCGTCGCGCTCAATCTGCTGGCCCAGTACTTCGGGCAGCTACGCGCGTCCGGCGGACTGGACCACTACGCCACGCTGCCGGTGCCCGCGGCCTCCGTGGTGCTGGGCGCGGCGGCGGCGTACGCGTCGTTCACCCTGCCCGGGACGGTGGTGACCGCGGCCGTCGGCTGTGTGCTGTTCCATCTGCCGCTCGGCGGGCTGTGGGTGCTCGGCGCGGTGGTGCCGCTCGCGGGCGCCGCGCTGTCCGGGCTGGGGGCGACGCTGGGGCTGCTCGCTCCGCGCCAGGAACTCGCCACGCTGTTCGGCCAGTTGGGCATGTCCGCCGCCCTGCTGCTCGGGGTGCTTCCGGCCGGGCACCTGCCCGGGCCGGTGGGCCTGGCCAGGGACGCGCTGCCGTCCACGTACGGGGTGGAGGCCTTCGCCCGGACCTTCGGCGGGTCGCCGGACTGGGCCGCCGTGCTCGGTGATCTGTCGGTGTGCGCCGCGGTGGGCGTGGTGTCGCTGGCGGTGGCCACCTGGGCGTACCGCAGGGCGGCCTACCGCTGACCGCCGGGGCGTTCCGCGGTCGCACAGCCGGACCTGGCACGATAGGCGGGTGACCGCACCGTTGAGCCCGCACGACCAGCAGCCCCCGAACCCGCCCATCCCGGACGCGGACGGCGGCGGCGCGGACGAACAGCCCCGGCTGGGCCGGGAGCTGCGGGACGCGGCGATCGCCGCGGTGGCGGTCGCGGTGTGCGGGGTGGTCCTCGGACTGCTGTGGGAGCAACTGGCGCCGCAGGTGCCGCTGATCTCGGACGGCTCGGCCGTCTACCTGAAGAACTCCGAGGGCGAGCAGGCGGTCGGCGCCGACGGCTGGTTCGCGCTGATGGGCCTGGGCTTCGGCGTGCTCACCGCGGCGGCGGTCTTCTGGTGGCGGCGCGCCGGGGGCATCGCGGTGGTCATCGGGCTCGCCGTGGGCGCGGTGCTCGGCTCGCTGATCGCCTGGCGGCTGGGCGTGGCGCTCGGCCCGACGCAGAACGTGGTGGCGCACGCCAAGGCGGTCGGCCCCAACAAGGTCTTCTACGCCCCGCTGGAGCTGCGCGCCAAGGGCGCCCTGCTCGCCTGGCCGGTGGCCGCGATGGCCACCCTCCTCGCCCTCACCTCCGCCTTCGGCCCGCGCGACCCCCAGCCGCCGCAGCACTGGGACGGCTGGTCCGCGCCCAAGCCGCCTGGCGACACCCCGGACCAGTGACCGGTCAGGATCAGACCGACCCGGTGCCGATGGCGTGCCCGATGCCGAAGACGGCCGCCGCCGCGCCCGCGCCCACCAGCAGCTGACGGGCGCCCGAGCGCACCGCGGCGCGCCCGTTGAGCAGGCCGAGCACCGCGCCGACGGTGAACAGCGCGCCGACGGCCAGCACGACCGCGGCGACCAGCGCGGCCGGACCGGAGCCGAACAGATAGGGGAGCACGACCACCAGGGCGCCCAGGGCGAAGGCGACGAGGCTGGAGAGTGCCGCTGACAACGGTGAGCCCAGCTCGTCCGGGTCGAGCCCGAGTTCCTCGCGGGCCATCGTGTTCAGGGCCGCCTCGTCGTCCTTCATGATCGTGGTCGCGACGCGCTCGGCCTCTTCCGCGTCCAGGCCCTTGGCCCGGTAGATCAGGGCGAGTTCCTCGGCCTCGGCCTCGGGGTCGTCGCGCAACTCGTCGGCCTCCAGCGCGATCTCCCGTTCGTACGCCTCGCGCTGGCTGCGCATCGAGACGTACTCACCGGCGGCCATCGAGAACGCCCCGGCCAGCAGCCCGGCGACACCGGCGAACAGGATGGTAGAGCCCGCGGCGCCGGATCCGGCGAAGCCCATGACCAGCGCGGTGTTGGACACCAGGCCGTCGTTGACGCCGAACACCGCCGCGCGCAGCGCCCCGGAGCGGTCGCTGCGGTGCCACCGCTCCCGCCGGACGATTTGCCGGCCGCCCTCGGCGCCGGCCGCCGAGCCCTGCTCGCGCAACCAGGTCAGCACCCGGGCGTGCGAACGCTCGTCGACGGCCATGCCCGGCGCGGCGTCCGGGTCGTTCGCGTACAGGCCCGCGTCGGCGTGCTCGGCACGTTCCACCATCGGCAGCACCGCGTCCACCGAGAAGCGGCGGGCCAGCCAGGACAGCAGCCTGGTGCGCGGCCCTGCGCGGCCGGGGGCGGGGACGTGTTCGCCGAGGGCGCTGAGCTTGTCCGCCCAGTGCCTGGCGTGCCGCTCCTCGACCGCGGAGAGCTCCAGGAATATCCGCTGCCGTTCACCAGTGGCACCGGCGGCCAGTCCCCGGTAGAGGGCGGCGCTGCGGCGCTCGGACTCCAGGGCGGCCCGGTACCGTGCGGCCGCCCGCCGGTCGGTGCGCGTGGGAGGTTCGGCGACGTGCGGGTCAGGGGTCTCGGCGTTCATGGCGTGGTTCTCCCGCCAGGGGTCGTACCGGTGGTTCGGAGGCAGTCGTGGCAGATGCCGCGGAAGATGACCTGCGCCTCGTCGACGCGGCCCACGTCCTGGCCGGCGGTCAGGCAGGGCTTCGCGCCGACCAGGCAGGAGACGTCGCTGACCCGTCCGCAGCGCCGGCAGACGAAGTGGTGGTGCCAGGTCTCGGCGAACTCGTAGATGGCCGCGCCCGGCCCGACGTCGGCGCGCAGCACCACGCCGAGTTCGGACAGCGTCACCAGGGCGTTGTACACGCTGGTCCTGGGCAGCGGCGTGCCGTGCTCGACGAGGTGTGCGTGCACCTCGTCGGCGGTGTGGTGGCCGCCCATCGCCCGCAGCGCCTCGGTGACCGCCAGCCGGGGCCGCGTGGCCCGTAGCCCGGCCGCCCGCAGCCGTTCGGTGACGTCCGTCATCCGCGCTCTCCCCACCTGAGTTATTTGGACAATATCCAAGTTACACCCAGGCGAAAAAAGGCGGCGAGGAGCGGGAACTCCTCGCCGCGATGGCGGTCGACCCCGACGACGTAGCCCCGCGGTCCTCAGCGAACCGCGACTACGAAGGGGTCATGCGGGCCGATGGCCGTGGTTGGCGTGGCGCTTCTTGAGTCGCCACTTCCGCTTACGGGTGCGCTTGGACATGGCACTCGCTCCCTCCGCGCGGCCGAGCGACCGCACTGTGCCCAGCGTGCGCCCATCGGGCGGGCCTGTCGAGACGACGGCCAGGCCCGCGCTCAGGCCCGCGCTCAGGCCGCGCTCAGGCCCGCGCTCAGGCCGCGCTCAGGCCCGCGCTCAGGCGCGGCCGATGGAAGCCGTCGAGGCGCCGGCGACCCGCACCAGGTCCTCCGGAGCCAGCTCCACCTCAAGCCCGCGGCGGCCCGCCGAGACGAAGACCGTGGGATGCCCGAGCGCCGAGGCGTCGACGACCGTGGCCAGCCGTTTGCGCTGGCCCAGCGGCGAGATCCCGCCGCGCACGTACCCCGTGGTGCGCTCGGCGGCGGCCGGATCGGCCATCGCCGAACGCTTGCCGCCCACCGCCGCGGCCAGCGCCTTGAGGTCCAGCGATCCCGCGACCGGTACGACCGCCACCGTGAGCGCCCCGTCCACCTCGGCGACCAGTGTCTTGAAGACCCGCTCCGGCGTGACGCCCAACGCCCGCCAGGCCTCCTCGCCGTACGACGCGGCGGCCGGATCGTGTTCGTAGGAGTGCACGGTGAACGGCACTCCCGCCGCGGCCAGCGCGACCATCGCCGGAGTCCCCCCGGATTTCGCCTTCTTGGCCAACTCGCCCAGACCTCAGCTCAGTTGCGGTTCGTCGGCTGCCGGGTCAGTTCAACCGCGGGCAGTGAGGGGAGCCTACCGATCACCGCCGTCTCCCTGCGCAGCAGTTTCAGCTCCTCCGCCAGCCGGGTCGCGGCGTCCGGAGCCTCCAACAGCTCCTGCTTGACCGGGACTTCGGCCACCGTGGCAGCGGCCACCAGATAAGACAGCACCGACGGCTGACCGGGCAGTTCCTGCGCCGTGGACAGCGTCCGCTCCTGTGCCCCCGCGAGTTGCTTCTGGTACGTACGGAACGCCCGCTCCACCTCCGCGGTGAGCGGCCCCGCCCCCTCGCCCGGCAGTTCGGGCAGCTCCTCGATCTCGCCGACCAGATAAGGGCCCGTGGCGTCCACCGACCGCAGCCGGAACCGGGCGGTGCCGGTGGCGACCATCTCGTACCCGCCGCCCTCCTTCTCCCGCAGCGAGGCCGCGTCCGCTATGCACCCGACCTGGTACAGCGCCTTGCCCAGGTCGGACCCGAAGCCCGCCGCCGCACCGCCGTCCGGCGCGCCGGGACCGCTCGGCGCGACCTCGTAGCCGTCCCTGATCGCCACCACGCCGAAGTGCCGAGGGGCGTCCTCGGACAGCGCCAGCAGATCGCGGGCGAGGGCGCGGTACCGCTCCTCGAAGATGTGGAGCGGCAGCACGAGGCCCGGAAAGAGCACCGAGCCGAGTGGGAACAGCGGAAGTCGTGCGGTCACAACAGGTAAGCCTAAGCGCAGGCCCTGTGCGTCAATACCGGTTTCGTACAGACGCGGTGCCGAGGGCACGCGCCGGATCGTCAGCCGCGGCGCAGCAGCCGTGACGCGCCGGTGACCACGGTCGAGGCCAGGACCCAGCCGACCATGGTCATCGCGGCCGCCACCCACTGCGCGGCCCCGCCCAGCCGCCAGGCATGGCTCTGCCCCAGATCGACGACCGGCAGTAACAGGTCGAGCGCGAACAGCGCCGGGTTCCAGTGCGGCCAGGCGCGATCGTCCACCGGCTCCGGCGGGTGACCCAGCCCGAAGTACAGCGTGCCCGCCGCCCACAGCACCGCCATCCACAGCGCCGCCCGCCCCGGCCGGTACCCGTAGCCGACCGTGACGTCCTGCAGCCAGCCCCACATCATGCCGGCCAGCGGCAGCGTCTCCCGGCGTCTGCGCTGCTTGGCCAGCAGCACCTCGCGGGCCTGCGAGTCCTCGCCGCCGTGCCGCAGCACCTGGGCCAGGGTCTCGTACGGCTCAGGGTTGTACTCCGGCGTCGCGTCGGCCAGCCAGGCGATCCGCTGGTCCAACGGCACCGGACTGGGCGAGGACAGCGACTCGTAGCTGAACCCGGCCAGGTCGATGCCGCCCCGGCCGGGCCAACTCGACGGCCGGTCAGTGAGGTTGCCGACCCGGGCGCCGGCCAGCGAGACCCGCCCGGACGGCGGTTCGTCCAGGACGAGGCGGAGTTCGGGGGTCTGGACGCGGCGCAGCGACAACTGCTGCGTGCCGGTGAGCCGGAAGTGCGCCTTGTCCGCGATCACCGCGTTGCCGAACCGCCCGTCGTCCAGCCGGATCCCGCCCTCGGAGGTGAACCGCTGGGTGTGCACGCCCGCGGGCGGGGTGCCGCCGCCCAGGTAGCCGCTGAACCACCCGGAGCTGAGGTAGAGGGTGTGCTCCACGGTGATCCGCGCGGCGTTCAGCGCGTAGCGGCCGTACGGGTTGTGCAGCGCGCTGCCGCGCAGGCTGAGCCGACCGCCGATGCGGGCGCTGCGCAGGCTGATCTCACCGGTCGACTCCAGCAGTTCGGCCTCCACGTCCTGGGCGACGGTCAGCCCGTCCGCCGCGATGGAGTGGCCGCTGCGGCTCTGGCCCACCGTGAGCTGGTTGAGCACCAGATCGGTGCCGATGTGCGCGTCGGTCAGCCGGATCCCGCCCGGCACCGTGCACTGCGGCAGATGCAGATCGCCCTCGCTGTTCAGGCGGGCCGCCTCGATCCGCGGCACCTCGCAGCGCACCATCCGTACGGTGGTGAAATGGCAGGCGGGGAACAGCAGTTGGTGGTCGAAGTGGCACTCCCGCAGCTCCACATAGGGCTGGACATGGCCGCCCGACAGGTTGAGCAGCCCGGTGACCAGCGCCCCGGTCAGCTTCAGCGCCGCGACCCGCCCGGGCTCACTGGGCGGCCCGTCGAGCAGCAGCAGCGCCACGACCTCCGCCCGCACGGTACGGCCGGGATCCGCGTCACCGTCCGCCGGCCGCGCGCCGCGCGCTTCCGGCTCACCGCCGCCCGCCCGGGGCCGCGGCAGCGCGCCGGCGGCGCCGTCGGACGGCTCCGCTGCGGTGTCCGGCTCGCCGCGCTCCGCCGGGCCGAGCCTGAGGTCGCAGGTCTCGCCCCGGCGGTAGGCGTCCCACATGCGGCGTTCCGCGGTGGTCAGGTCTACGGGCATGGCGGGCTGGCTCACGGTGTGGTCCCTTCCCGTCGGCGGCGGGTGACCACCCGGCGGCGATCGCCCGGTCGCACGCTATAGCGCGGCGCACGTCGCGCCACCTCCCGATGGCTGAATCCAGCCACCGAACCGCCCTGGACATGACAGCCTCACGGGGACGCGCCGTGTCTCACGAAGTGGAGGCCGACCACGGCTGGCAATGGCGCTCTCTACACTTGACACCGTGATCTCCCGAATTGATCTGCGCGGCGCCGCCTTCTCCGAGGCCACTGTGAGTGGCGGAATCGACCGTGACCTGCTTCCCCGTGCCGAACTCGACGTGGAGGCCGCCCTGGAGAAGGTGCGGCCGATCTGCGACGACGTGAAGCATCGCGGCACCGCTGCGCTGATCGAGTACGCGGAGCGGTTCGACGGCGTCAGGATCGACCAGGTACGGGTCCCCGAGGAGGCGCTGCGGCGCGCCCTGAAGGAACTGGATCCGGCCGTCCGCGCCGCGCTGGAGGAGTCCATCCGGCGCGCGCGCCTGGTGCACGGCGAGCAGCGCCGTACCGACCACACCACCCAGGTCGTGCCCGGCGGCACGGTCACCGAGCGGTGGGTCCCGGTGGAGCGGGTCGGGCTGTACGTGCCCGGCGGGCGGGCCGTCTATCCGTCCTCCGTGGTGATGAACGTGGTGCCCGCCCAGGAGGCGGGCGTCGCTTCGCTGGCCGTCGCCTCGCCGCCGCAGGCGGACTTCGGCGGGCTGCCGCACCCCACCATCCTCGCGGCCTGCGCACTGCTCGGCGTGGACGAGGTGTACGCGGCCGGCGGCGCGCAGGCGGTCGCCATGTTCGCGTACGGCACCGACGAGTGCCGCCCGGTGAACCTGGTCACCGGCCCCGGCAACATCTGGGTCGCCGCGGCCAAGCGGCTGCTCAAGGGCCGCATCGGCATCGACGCCGAGGCCGGGCCCACCGAGATCGCCATCCTCGCCGACCACACCGCCGACCCGGCGCACGTCGCCGCCGACCTGATCAGCCAGGCCGAGCACGACACCCTGGCCGCCGCCGTACTGGTCACCACCTCCACAGACCTCGCCGACGCGGTCGACAAGGAACTGGACCGCCAGGTCGCCGCCACCAAGCACACCGAGCGGATCACCGAGGCGCTGTCCGGCAGGCAGTCGGCGACCGTCCTGGTCGACACCCTCGAACAGGGACTGGCGGTGGTGGACGCGTACGCCGCCGAGCACCTGGAGATCCAGACGGAGGACGCCGCCGACGTCGCCGCCCGGGTGCGCAACGCGGGCGCGGTCTTCGTCGGCGCGTACGCCCCGGTCTCGCTGGGCGACTACTGCGCGGGCTCCAACCACGTACTGCCCACCGGCGGCTGCGCCTGCCACTCCTCGGGCCTGTCGGTGCAGTCCTTCCTGCGCGGCATCCACGTCGTGGACTACACGCGGGACGCCCTCGCCGAGGTGGCCCACCACGTGGTGACGCTGGCCCAGGCCGAGGACCTGCCCGCGCACGGCGCGGCCCTGAAGGCGAGGTTCGGATGGAAGGTGCCCGGCCAGTGACCCGTATCGACGACCTCCCGATCCGGGACGAACTACGCGGCAAGACCCCGTACGGCGCCCCCCAACTCGACGTACCGGTACGCCTGAACACCAACGAGAACCCGTACCCGCTGCCCGAGCCGCTGGTCGAGCGGATCGCCGAGCGGGTCCGCGAGGCGGCCCGCGAGCTCAACCGCTACCCGGACCGGGACGCGGTGGAGCTGCGCACCCAGCTGGCCGCTTACCTGACCAGGACCACCGGCCACCGGATCGGGCTGGCCGGGGTCTGGGCGGCGAACGGCTCCAACGAGGTCATCCAGCAACTGCTGCAGACCTTCGGCGGTCCCGGCCGCACCGCCATCGGCTTCGAGCCGTCGTACTCGATGCACGCGCTGATCTCGCGCAGCACCGGTACCGGCTGGATCTCCGGGGCGCGCCGGGCGGACTTCACCATCGACGTCGAGGGGGCGAAGGCCCAGATCGCCGCGCTCCGCCCCGACGTGGTCTTCGTCTGCTCGCCGAACAACCCCACCGGCACCGCGGTGGAAGCCGACACCGTGCTGGCGCTGTACGAGGCGGCGCAGGCCGCCAAGGCCGGGACCGCCGGTGCGATCGTGGTGGTGGACGAGGCGTACGGCGAGTTCTCGCACCGCCCCTCGCTGCTGCCGCTGATCGAGGGCCGACCGAATCTCGTGGTGTCCCGCACCATGTCCAAGGCGTTCGGCGCCGCCGGACTGCGCCTGGGCTACCTGGCCGCCGACCCGGCCGTGGTCGACGCGGTCCAGCTGGTGCGGCTGCCGTACCACCTGTCGGCGGTCACCCAGGCCACCGCGCTCGCCGCCCTGGAGCACACGGATACTCTGCTGGGGTACGTCGAGCAGCTGAAGGCCGAGCGCGACCGACTGGTCACCGAGCTACGGGCGATCGGCTGCGAGGTGACGGAGTCGGACGCGAACTTCGTGCAGTTCGGCCGGTTCGAGGACGCCCACGCCGCCTGGCAGGGTTTGCTGGACCGCGGCGTACTGGTCCGTGACAACGGGGTACCGGGTTGGCTACGCGTCACCGCGGGCACCCCGGCCGAGAACGACGCGTTCCTCGACGCGGTGCGCGAGCTGAAGAAGGAGAACTGAGCACATGACCCGCGTGGGCCGCGTGGAACGCACCACCAAGGAGACATCGGTGCTGGTCGAGATCAATCTCGACGGCACCGGCCAGGTCGATGTGTCGACGGGCGTCGGCTTCTTCGACCACATGCTTGACCAACTGGGCCGCCACGGCCTGTTCGACCTCACCGTCAAGACCGACGGCGACCTGCACATCGACACCCACCACACCATCGAGGACACCTCGCTGGCGCTCGGTGCCGCGTTCAAGCAGGCGCTCGGTGACAAGCGCGGCATCGTCCGGTTCGCCAACGCCTCGGTCCCGCTGGACGAGTCGCTGGCCCAGGTGACCGTCGACCTGTCCGGGCGCCCGTTCCTGGTGCACAGCGAGCCGGACGGCATGGCGCCCATGATCGGCACCTACGACACCACCATGACCCGGCACATACTGGAGTCGTTCGTCGCCCAGGCGCAGATCGCCCTGCACGTCCACGTCCCCTACGGGCGCAACGCGCACCACATCGTGGAATGCCAGTTCAAGGCCCTCGCCCGCGCCCTGCGGTACGCCGCGGAGATCGACCCGCGGCAGACGGGGATCCCCTCCACGAAGGGCGCGCTGTGAACAAGGGCGCGATGCTGTTCATCCTGTTGGGGCTGTTCCTCGCCGGAGGCGTTTACTCCTTCTGGAAGCAGAAGATGCCCAAGAGCGTGGTCGTACTGCTCGGAATCGGCTCGGTGATGTCGCTCGCGGCCGGGCTGCTGCGGCTCTAGCGCCGCGCACGTGGAAAGGGACAAGCGATGAGCAAGCGCGTGGTCGTCTTCGACTACGGCTTCGGAAACGTCCGTTCCGCCGAGCGGGCGCTGGCCCGGGTCGGCGCCGACGTGGAGATCACCGCCGACTACGACGCCGCGATGGCCGCCGACGGGCTGCTGGTGCCCGGCGTCGGCGCGTTCGCCGCCTGCATGGCCGGGCTGAAGGCGGCCCGCGGCGACTGGATCATCGGTCGGCGACTGGCGGGCGGGCGGCCGATCATGGGCATCTGCGTCGGCATGCAGATCCTCTTCGCCCGCGGCGTCGAGCACGGCGTGGAGACCGCGGGCTGCGACGAGTGGCCTGGCACCGTCGAGCCGCTGCGCGCGCCGGTCGTACCGCACATGGGCTGGAACACCGTCGACGCGCCGGAGGACTCCAAGCTGTTCGCCGGGCTCGACAAGGACGAGCACTACTACTTCGTGCACTCCTACGGGGTGCGCGAGTGGGAACTGGAAGTCACCAACGACGCCATCCGCGCCCCCAAGGTCACCTGGGCCACGCACGGCGAGCCGTTCGTCGCCGCGGTCGAGAACGGGCCGCTGTGGGCCACCCAGTTCCATCCCGAGAAGTCCGGCGACGCCGGCGCCCAGCTGCTGACCAACTGGATCGAGACCCTGTGAGCCGCCCGATGTCCAAGCTCGAACTCCTGCCCGCCGTCGACGTGCGCGACGGCCAGGCCGTCCGCCTGGTGCACGGTGAGTCCGGTTCCGAGACCTCCTACGGCGACCCGCTGGCCGCCGCCCTGGCCTGGCAGCAGGCGGGCGCCGAGTGGCTGCACCTGGTCGACCTGGACGCGGCGTTCGGCACCGGCGACAACCGCGACCAGATCGCCGAGGTGGTGCGCTCCATGGACATCAAGGTGGAACTGTCCGGCGGCATCCGCGACGACGCCTCGCTGGCCGCCGCGCTGGCCACCGGCTGCACCCGGGTCAACCTCGGCACCGCCGCCCTGGAGAGCCCGCAGTGGGTGGCCAAGGCCATCGCCGAGCACGGCGACCGGATCGCGGTCGGCCTGGACGTACGCGGCACCACGCTGCGCGGCCGCGGCTGGACCCGGGACGGCGGCGACCTGTACGAGACGCTGGCCCGCCTCGACTCCGAGGGGTGCGCCCGCTACGTCGTCACCGACATCGCCAAGGACGGCACGCTCCAGGGCCCCAACCTGGAACTGCTGCGCAACGTCTGCGCCGCGACCGACGCTCCCGTGGTGGCGTCCGGCGGTGTTTCCTCGCTCGATGACCTGCGCGCCATCGCCGCCCTCGTCCCCGAGGGTGTGGAAGGCGCCATCGTGGGCAAAGCCCTCTACGCCAAGGCATTCACCCTTGAGGAAGCGTTGGAGGCGGTGTCGCGATGACCGGAACCCCCGCTGTGCGGCGAGTGCAGAGCGATAGTCCGTGGGAGGAGACCATGGGCTTCGCCCGAGCCGTCGCGGTCGGCGACCGGGTGCTGGTGTCAGGCACGATGCCGCTCGTCAAGGGGGTTCTCCAGGGCGAAGGCGATCCGTATCTGCAGGCCAAGGCGGCGTTCGCGAACGCGTTCGCGGCACTGGAGCCGTTGGGCCTCGGGGCCGCGGACGTGGTCCGCACCCGCATGTACATCACCCACGCCCGCGATGTGGACGCGGCGGGCCGCGCGCACAAGGAGCTGTTCGACGACATCCGCCCGGCCACCAGCCTGCTGGTGGTCTCCGGCTTCGTCGACTCGCGGGTGCTGGTCGAGGTGGAAGTCGAAGCAGTGCGTCCGGTGGCCCGCCCTGACGGGCGCCACGCTGAGGAACCGAGTGGAGATACGCCGTGAGCCTGGCCGTCCGGGTCATTCCCTGCCTCGACGTGGCCGACGGTCGCGTCGTCAAGGGGGTCAACTTCCAGAACCTGCGGGACGCCGGCGACCCCGTCGAGATGGCGAAGGTGTACGACGCGGAAGGCGCGGACGAACTCACCTTCCTCGACATCACCGCCTCCTCCGGCAACCGGGAGACCACCTACGAGGTGGTGCGCCGCACCGCGGAGCAGGTCTTCATCCCGCTGACCGTCGGCGGCGGGGTGCGCACCGCCGAGGACGTCAACAAGCTGCTGCGGTCCGGCGCGGACAAGGTCGGCGTCAACACCGCGGCGATCGCCCGGCCGGAGCTGATCCGGGAGATCGCGGAGCGGTTCGGCAGCCAGGTCCTGGTGCTGTCGGTGGACGCCCGCCGCTGCCCCGAGGGCACCGTCACGCCCTCCGGATACGAGGTCACCACGCACGGCGGCCGCCGCGGCACCGGCATCGACGCCGTCGAATGGGCGCACCGCGCGGTCGAGTTGGGCGCCGGGGAGATCCTGCTGAACTCGATGGACGCGGACGGCACGAAGGACGGCTACGACACCGAGATGATCGAGGCGGTGCGCAAGCACGTCACCGTCCCGGTCATCGCCAGCGGCGGCGCCGGCAAGCTGGGCGACTTCCCACCCGCCATCGAGGCGGGCGCGGACGCGGTACTGGCCGCCTCCGTGTTCCACTTCGGCGACCTGCGGATCAGCGAGGTCAAGCGGACGCTGCGGGAAGCGGGGCATCCGGTCCGCTAGCCCCGGGCCGGGGCGCGGCGTGGCCCGGGGCCGCCGGTTCGCGTCGTCGCGGCGGCCTCCGCGTGGGGCTAGGCGTCGATTCCCAGCTTGGCGGCGCGCAGCTTCTCCACGGCGTCCTTGTCGCCGTCCAGTTCCACATGGGCGGCGGACTGGCGGCCGAACGCGAACAGGGTCAGCTCGTCCGGCTCCCCGGTCACGGTGACCACCGGTGCGCCCCGGTGCGCCACCGCCGTCTGGCCGTCGGGGCGGCGCAGCACCAGGCCGACCGGCGACCTGCGTCCCAGCACCCTGGCCGCCCGCTCCAACCGCTTCCACAGCAGGTTCGCGAAGACCGGGTCGATGGTCCGCTCCGCCCACTCCGGCTGGGCCCGGCGGACGTCCTCGGCGTGCACGAAGAACTCGACGCTGTTCGCCGCCTCGTCGATCTGCTTCAGGGCGAACGGTGAGGAGCGCGGCGGTCCGGTCCGGATGAGCTGGATCAGCTCCTCGTACGGCTTGGCGGTGAACTCCTGCTGGACCCGGTCGAGCCGGGCCTTCAGCGGCTTGAACAGGATGCCGCCCGCCGCGTCCGGACGCCGCTCCCGGACCACCACATGGGCGGCCAGATCACGCGCGGTCCAGCCCTCGCACAGCGTCGGTGCCCCGGGGCCAGCGCTCTCCAACAGGTCTGCCAGCAGCAGACGTTCACGCTGCGCATGTGTCGACATGGCGGCAGCGTACGTCCACCCCCGTACGGGCGGCTACGGCAACGGGGCGGTCAGCTGCTTGCCGTCCATCGAATTGCTCAACGTCAGCGAGCAGGAGACGGTGTCCTCGCCCTGGAACTGGTAGGTCGCCAGGTCCGGGTAGAGCGCGTAGTTGTAGTACGTCCGCCCGTCCCTGGGTATGGACTCCAGCCGCTTCTTGGCGTCCGGCTCGCACAGTGCGAGCACCTTGCTCTTGAGGTCGTCCTCGGTGGTCACGGTGCCGGACAGGGTCTCGTTGGCTATGACCTCGCCGTCGTGCGCCGAGGTGCAGGCGACCTTGGTGATCTGCTGGACACGGCTGTCCAGGCCGGGGGAGTTGAAGCAGTCGCCGGGCGAGAGCTTCACGTAGATCAGATGCTGGCTGGCCGACGGCATGGGCACCCCGGGCAGCGAGGAGCCGTCCGACGGGTCCTGGCTCGGCAGGCCGGAGGCGCCGGAGTCGGACGGTACGGGTGACGCGGACGGGGAGCCGTCGGCCTGCGCGCTGTTGTTGTCGCTGTGGCTGCTGCCGAGCCAGACGATGCCGCCGATGACGATGGCCAGCACCACCACGGCGCCGATGACTATGCCCGCGACCTTCGGGCCCTTGCCCGGCCCCGGTGGGGGCGGCGGCGGATACGGCGGGTATCCGCCGGGGCCGTATCCACCCGGTCCCGCCGGGCCGCCGGGCGCTCCCGGACCGTAGCCGCCGAACCCGCCGGGGCCGGGCGGCTGGGGACCGTATCCGCCATTGCCGGGCGGAGGCGGCGGGCCGAAGCCCTGCGGCGGGCCGAAGCCGCCGCCGGAGCCCGGGGGCGGGGTCTCGTTCGGCGGTGGAGGGAAACTCATGACCGAAGCATGCCCCATGGGACTGACAGCCGTTCGCCAGGGATGCCAAGTCGTGACTCCCAGCTCAGCGGCGGCAGTTGCGTCCCGTCGCACCGGGCACAGCGGTCTTCCGGCGCATCGCGGCGCCGACGGTTTCCCGTATCCGGCACGGTTGATCCACAATGGGGGGCATGCCAGCCGTCTCCCGCCTCGATCCCGCCATCGCCGCCCGCCTCAAGCGGTCCGCCGACGGCCTGGTCCCGGCCATCGCCCAGCAGTACGACACCGGTGAGGTGCTGATGCTGGGCTGGATGGACGACGAGGCGCTGCACCGCACCCTCACCACCGGCCGCTGCACGTACTGGAGCCGCAGCCGCCAGGAGTACTGGGTCAAGGGGGACACCTCGGGCCATGTGCAGCACGTGAAGTCGGTCGCCCTCGACTGTGACGGCGACACCCTGCTGGTCAAGGTCGACCAGGTGGGCGCGGCCTGCCACACCGGGGACCGCACGTGCTTCGACGCGGACCCGCTGCCGCTGAGCTAGTCGGCCCTCGGGACCTCGCCGCGCGGGGCTTGCGGAAGCGGCCTTGCCGCAGGCGGGAGCATCGCGCCGGAAAGACGGGCGTCCACCGCGGCGGAGCCCACCGCGGCCCGGATCCGGAACCCCCTGGAGAGGCGCCGCCGCCCCGATCCGCACCCCCTCGGGAAGGGTATGGTGCGAGCCATGACCACGGGCTACGTCACCCCCGACCTCGAAACGTTCCGCGAGCTGGCCCGGGATCGCCGGGTCATCCCGGTGACCCGGCGGCTGCTCGCCGACGGCGACACGCCCGTGGGCCTGTACCGGAAGCTGGCGGGCGAGCGCCCCGGGACGTTCCTGCTGGAGTCCGCGGAACACGGCCGCTCCTGGTCGCGCTACTCCTTCGTCGGCGTACGCAGCGACGCCACCTTGACCGAGCGCGACGGCCAGGCGCACTGGCTCGGCACGCCGCCGGTCGGGGTCCCCACCGGCGGTGACCCGCTCGGCGCGCTGCGGGCCACCATCGAGACCCTGCACACCCCGCGTGACCTGCACTCCAGCGGTACGCTCCCGCCGTTCACCGGCGGCATGGTGGGCTACCTCGGCTACGACGTGGTACGCCGCCTGGAGAAGCACATCGGCGACCACGCCAAGGACGACCTGCGGCTGCCCGAGCTGACCATGCTGCTCACCTCGGACCTCGCCGTGCTCGACCACTGGGACGGCACCGTTCTGCTGATCGCCAACGCCATCAACCACAACGACCTGGAGACCGGCGTCGACGAGGCCTACGCGGACGCCGTGGCGCGGCTCGACAACATGGCCGCCGACCTGGCCCGCCCGTCGGACAGCTCTCCCTGCGAACTGCCGCCCTCCGAACTGCCGGAGTTCACCGCGCTGTGGGGCGGCCCCGCGTACCAGGACGTGGTGGTGGACATCAAGGAGCGCATCCGCGCCGGTGAGGCGTTCCAGGTCGTGCCGTCACAGCGGTTCGAGACGCCGTGCCCGGCCAGCGCGCTGGACGTCTACCGGGTACTGCGGGCGACCAACCCCAGTCCGTACATGTACCTGCTGCGCTTCGACGGCTTCGACGTGGTGGGCTCCTCGCCCGAGGCGCTGGTGAAGGTCGAGGACGGGCAGGCGATGGTGCACCCCATCGCCGGAACCCGGCCGCGCGGCGGCACCCCGCAGGAGGACCAGGCGCTCGCCGAGGAACTGATGGCCGACCCCAAGGAGCGCGCCGAACACCTGATGCTGGTCGACCTGGGCCGCAACGACCTGGGCCGGGTCTGCGAGCCGGGCAGCGTCGAGGTGGTCGACTTCATGTCCATCGAGCGGTACAGCCACGTCATGCACATCGTCTCGACGGTCACCGGCAAGGTCGCCGAGGGCCGTACCGCCTTCGACGTGCTGACCGCCTGCTTCCCGGCCGGGACCCTTTCGGGCGCGCCCAAGCCGCGTGCGATGCAGATCATCGACGAACTGGAGCCCACCCGCCGGGGGTTGTACGGCGGCTGTGTCGGCTATCTGGACTTCGCCGGTGACTCCGACACCGCGATCGCCATCAGGACCGCGCTGCTGCGTGACGGCACGGCATATGTTCAGGCGGGCGCCGGCATCGTGGCGGACTCCGATCCGGTGGCCGAGGACACCGAGTGCCGCAACAAGGCGGCGGCGGTGCTGCGCGCCGTGGCCACCGCCAACCGGCTGTGAACGCGGGGGAGTTGGGCCGCCCCCGGGAGTGGGCGGCCCAACCCGCTTGACGGAGTCAGCCCTTGAAGGCGCTGACGCCCTTCGGGGTGCCGAGGCCCGTGGGGCCGTCGTACCCGGGCTTGGCGGTGCACAGGTAGCTGCCGCCGCACGAGCCGTTTGAGCCGCCCGTCACATCGTTGAGCGCCGAGGTGTGGGCGTACGGGAAGGACGCCGGAGTGGAGCCGGAAGAGGGTGTTCCGGCGAGGGCGTAGACGCTGGCGATGATCGGCGAGGACACACTGGTGCCGCCGAACACCTCCCAGCCCGGGTCGCCGCCGTAGGTGTCGTAGACCGCCACCCCGGTGGCCGGGTCGGCGACCGCCGAGACATCGGCGACCGTGCGCTTGCCGCAGCCGCTGTCCTTCTGCCAGCTCGGCTTGGCGTCGTCCGCCGAGCAGCCGGAACCGGCACCGCTCCAGGCGGTCTCGGTCCAACCCCGGCTGCTGGACGCCGTGGTGAGGTGCGTGCCGCCGACGGCGGTGACATAGCGGGAGGCCGCCGGGTACCCCACGCCGTAGCCGGAGTCGCCGGAGCTGGCGGTGATGGCGACGCCGGGGTGCTTGAAGTACTGGCTGTCGTAACCGGAGTCGGACGAGGACTCGCCGCCGCCGTAGCTGTTGGAGACGTACCGGGCGCCGAGCTTGACCGCCTCGTTGACCGACGCGCCGAGGTCGCCCATGGACGCCGAGTTGGCCTCGACCAGCAGGATGTGGCAGCTGGGGCAGATCGCGCTGACCATGTCGACGTCCAGCGACTCCTCCTCGGCCCAACCGGCGTCGGCGGAGGGGAGTTTGCTGGTGCTGCCGGTCTGGCCGACCTTCTTGAAGCAGCCGTTCGCGCTGGTGCAGGCGGGCAGGCCGAACTGCTTGCGGTAGGCGGCCACGTCCTTCTCGGCGTTGGGGTCGTCCTGCGCGTCCACGATCGCCACGGTGGCGCCGGAACCGCCGCTGGACGGAAGGGAGTAGGCCTTGTGCAGGTCGCCCGGTCCGAAGCCGGAGGGGGCGGCCTCGGGAGACGTGCCGGACGCCTTGGCGGCGACGGTGCCGGCGACCACCTTGAGCGCGTCACACGCCGCCCAGCCGGCCTTCTTCGGTACGGCGCAGGAGTGGACGGTGCGGACGGTGTCGGCCGAGGGCTGCCCCGCGTGGGCGGGGGCGGCGGCGAAGCCGGTGAGCGCCAGGCTCGCGGCGGCGGTCAGGGAGAGCCCGGCGCTGCGGAGCGCCTTGGGAGTGGGTCTGCGCAATGTACTGCCTCCTGTGGCTGGTGACCCGGAGTCATGAGGGGGGACGGGCCACGGCGTACAGGGGTGAGCCGTGGCCCGCTTGCGCGACGGTGCAACGGGGTGCCCCGATATCCGGAGCGGGATTGCCGGAAAACGTATTGTGACCGGCACACGTCAACAAGACCGGCGGCGTGACTCTGTACCGCCGCTTTGCCGGTGGATGTCATTCCGTAGGCAAGAAATTGCGCGGCCGTGGCCGAGGGCGGCGCATTAACCACCGCCGTCGGGGTAGACACCCCAAATCGCCGTCCGTGGCCCCCGGGTGCCCGGCCGCCGCGCGGTGACGAGATAGTGGTAGGCGTGAGTGCCGCCGCCGTACCCCAGCCCCGCCCCGCCGAGGGGCCCGCCGCCGAACCGCCGCGCCGCGCCGCCGGACGGCGCAGTCTGGCCGTGGCGCTGCTGCTCGGCGCGCTGGGCGCCGCCATGGTGCTGCTCGCCGTGGGCAAGACCTGGTCCACCGGAACCGCGCCCTCGGCTGGGAGCACGATCCCGGTCAGCGTCACCGGCAAGACGGTCACCGGGCTGCCCGACGCGCTGGCGCTGGTCGGGCTGGCCGCACTGGTCGCGGTCTTCGCGGTGCGCCGGATCGGCCGGTTGATCGTTTCCGTGCTGCTCGCGCTCTGCGGCGCCGGGACCGTCGCGGCCAGCGTCGGCGGCGCGGGCGACACCAGGGCGCTGGGCGCCGCCGCCGCCCGGGCCAGCGGACTGACCGGTACCGTCGTCCAGCACGTCGGCCACACCGGCTGGCCCTGGGCCGCCGCCGCGGGCGGCCTGCTGCTGCTGCTCGCCGGAGTGCTGGCCGTGGTCCGGGGCGCGGCCTGGCCCGCCATGTCCAGCCGCTACGAGCGCGCGGACGGCCCCCGTACGCCGCGCGCCGCCCGCCGCGCACCGGACCCCGAGCATCCCGGCGAGATGTGGAAGGCCCTGGACCGGGGCGAGGACCCCACGGCCCGCTGAATCGCGGTAGGGCCACCCCGCTCAGGAGCACTACTCCGGACGGGGGACAATGGTCCGGAGCAGCAGTGCGCCACCCCTCGGCGCCACAGCACCTTCAGGAAGGGAGCAGCAATGGCGGGAAACCACCACGGACACACGCCTGCCGCCTGGACCGGCGTGACCATCGCGTTCATCGGCTTCTGCGTGTCGGGCGTCTTCACGGTGGCGGCCAAGCCGGTCGGTTTCTGGGCGGGCCTCGTCGTGGTCGCCCTCGGCGGCATCGTGGGTCTGGGCATGCGCATGGCGGGCCTTGGCGCCCCGCTGCCGCAGAAGTCCCGCTCCTGAGGCCCCTTCCGGCGGAACCGTGGCACCGGGGCCTTTCAGACCGCCCCTGGTGCTGCGCCCGCCGGTGATTCCGTAGAGAATCGGCCACGTGGCGTCCACCCAACACCGACCGGCCCCCCACTCCCTGGTGCGGCGGGTCAGCGTCCCCGTCGGCCTGCTGGCAGCGGTCGCGGGGGCCTTCGGCTACGTGGGCTCGGTCGACCCCAACCATCCGGGGCACTACCCCGTCTGCCCGTTCCTGTACCTGACCGGCTGGTACTGCCCAGCCTGCGGCGGACTGCGCAGCGCGTACGCCGTGGTGCACGGCGACTTCGGTGCCGCGCTGCGTGACAACGCGCTCGCCGTGGTCGGCTACGGAGCCGCCGCCGTGCTGTGGGTGCTCTGGCTCTCCCGCGAGGCGCGCGGACGCCCGGTCGGAACGCGGGTGCCGCGGGCGGTGTGGTGGGGGATGGGAGCGGTCGTACTGGTCTTCGGCGTTGTCCGGAACCTGCCGTTCGGGTCCTTCCTGGCCCCCTAGGCGCCGCCGCGAGCGGTGGTGTTCGTCCAGGTGGTGGGACTGGTGGCGACCGGATGCGGGTTCTCGGCCCGGTGACGGATACCATCGCACTACCTGAGCTCCACAGATCCACCAGTAGGTTTTCGGAACTTCGACAACCGCCACCGGAAGGGGGCCGCTCGCGTGAGTGTGCTCGACGAGATCATCGACGGAGTCCGCGCGGACCTCGCCGAACGGCAGGCGCGTGTCTCCCTCGACGAGCTCAAGGAGCGGGCGGCCAAGGCGCGGCCGGCCAAGGACGGCGTGGCCGCGCTGCGCGGCGACAGCGTGAAGGTGATCTGCGAGGTCAAGCGCTCCAGCCCCAGCAAGGGCGCGCTCGCCGCGATCGCCGACCCGGCCGGCCTGGCCGCCGACTACGAGGCGGGCGGCGCCGCCGTCATCAGCGTGCTGACCGAGCAGCGCCGGTTCGGCGGCTCCCTGGCCGACCTGGAGGCGGTACGCGCCCGGGTCGACGTACCCGTACTGCGCAAGGACTTCATCGTCACCGCCTACCAGCTGTGGGAGGCGCGGGCGTACGGCGCGGACCTCGCGCTGCTGATCGTCGCGGCGCTCGAACAGGAGGCGCTGGTCTCCCTCATCGAGCGCGCCGAGTCCATCGGCCTCACCCCGCTGGTCGAGGCGCACGACGAGGACGAGGTGGAGCGCGCGGTGGACGCCGGGGCGAAGATCATCGGAATCAACGCCCGCGACCTGAAGACCCTCCAGGTGGACCGCGGGACCTTCGCACGCGTCGCGCCGGAGGTCCCCGGCCACATCGTGAAGGTCGCCGAGTCGGGCGTACGCGGTCCGCACGACCTGATCGCCTACGCCAACGACGGCGCCGACGCGGTGCTCGTCGGCGAGTCACTGGTCACCGGCCGTGACCCCAAGGCCGCCGTCGCCGACCTGGTCGCGGCGGGGGCCCACCCCGCGCTGCGGCACGGAAGGGACTGACGCGTCGTGCAGCTCTCCGCCCGCCTCGCCCCCGGTTGCCGCCCGCGCGGCTGCCGCGCGCCCGCGCGCCGGGTGCTCGGGCGGCGCGTGCGGTACGTGATCGGCTGCGAGCCGGGCCAGGTGAACGGCATGCGATGGCGCCGTCGCTCAGCGACGGCTTGAACGGGCTCGGGGCACGTCCCCGGTTCCGTCCGGCTCGGGTTCGTGGGCTGGGGTGAGTTCGGCACCGCCGGGCCACAGCGTTGCGGTTGCCCGCCGACTCGGCGCAGGGGCTTCGCACCGCAACGGCGCGGTCCGCTCACCGCTCCAGTTCCGAAACCTCCTTTCCGCCGCAAGGGCGGCCAACCCCCTACGGCGGAGTCCGTCGGTGGCGAACCGACCGGGACCACCGGAACGCACCGCTACCCCCCAGGGGACGCCGCCGGGTGTACAGGAGCCGTAGCCAAACCGGCACAAGCCGCTAAAGTCGCATTCACCGGGAAAACCACCGCATTCGTCGCAGATCACGGAGTACGGGGCGCCAGCCCCGTCGAGGAGACACCGGATGTCCACCGACTTCTTCATCCCGGACCCCGAGGGTCAAGTCCCCACCGCCGACGGCTACTTCGGCCCCTTCGGCGGGAAGTTCATTCCCGAGGCGCTGGTCGCCGCGGTCGACGAGGTCGCCGCGGAGTACGAGAAGGCCAAGGGCGACCCCACCTTCGCCGCCGAGCTCAACGACCTGCTCGTCCACTACACCGGGCGCCCCAGCCCGCTCACCGAGGTCCCGCGGTTCGCCGAACACGCGGGCGGCGCACGGATCTTCCTCAAGCGCGAGGACCTCAACCACACCGGCTCGCACAAGATCAACAACGTGCTGGGCCAGGCCCTGCTCACCAAGCGCATGGGCAAGACCCGGGTGATCGCGGAGACCGGCGCCGGTCAGCACGGCGTCGCCACCGCCACCGCCTGCGCGCTGTTCGGCCTGGACTGCACCATCTACATGGGCGAGGTGGACACCGAGCGCCAGGCGCTCAACGTCGCCCGGATGCGGATGCTGGGCGCCGAGGTCATCGCCGTGAAGTCCGGCAGCCGCACCCTCAAGGACGCCATCAACGAGGCGTTCCGCGACTGGGTCGCCAACGTCGACTCCACCCACTACCTGTTCGGCACCGTCGCCGGACCCCACCCGTTCCCTGCGCTGGTGCGCGACTTCCACCGGGTCATCGGCGTGGAGGCGCGCCGCCAGATCCTGGCGCGGACCGGTCGGCTGCCCGACGCGATCTGCGCCTGCGTCGGCGGCGGCTCCAACGCGATCGGCATCTTCCACGCCTTCCTGCCCGACGGGGACGTACGCCTGGTCGGCCTTGAGGCCGCCGGGCACGGCGTCGAGTCCGGCGAGCACGCGGCCACCCTGACCGCGGGCGACCCGGGCATCCTGCACGGCTCGCGCTCCTACGTGCTCCAGGACGAGGACGGCCAGATCACCGAGCCGTACTCGATCTCGGCCGGGCTGGACTACCCGGGCATCGGCCCCGAGCACTCGTACCTGAAGGACATCGGCCGCGCCGAGTACTACCCGGTGACCGACGACGAGGCGATGCAGGCGCTGCTGCTGCTGTCCCGTACCGAGGGCATCATCCCGGCCATCGAGAGCGCGCACGCGCTCGTGGGTGCCCTGCGCATCGGCCGCGAGCTCGGGCTCAACGGGCTGCTGTTGGTCAACCTCTCCGGCCGCGGCGACAAGGACATGGACACGGCCGCCCGCTACTTCGGGCTGTACGACTCACCCGAGGGGGACGCCCAGTGAGCGGGAACATCCAGCTGCTGAACAAGGTGCTGGCCACCGCCAAGGCCGAGAACCGCGCCGCCCTGGTGGGGTACCTGCCCGCGGGCTTCCCGACCGTGGCCGACGGCATCGCCGCCGCGACCGCCATGATCGAGGGCGGCTGCGACATCGTCGAGATCGGACTGCCGCACAGCGATCCGGTGCTGGACGGTCCGGTGATCCAGACCGCCGACGACATCGCGCTGCGCGGGGGCGTCAAGATCGTCGACGTGGTCCGCACGGTCGGCGAGGTGCACGCGGCGACCGGTGCGCCGGTGCTCTGCATGACGTACTGGAACCCCGTCGACCGCCACGGCGCGGAGCGGTTCGCCGAGGAGCTGGCCGCCGCCGGTGGGGCCGGCTGCATCCTGCCCGACCTGCCCGTCGAGGAGTCCGCCGGATGGCGCGCGGCGGCCGAGCGGCACGGCCTCGCCACCGTCTTCGTGGTCGCGCCCAGCAGCCGCGACGAACGCCTGGCCAAGATCACCGCCGCCGGTTCCGGCTTCGTCTACGCGGCCTCGCTGATGGGCGTCACGGGCACCCGTGAGTCCGTCGGCGCCCAGGCCGCCGACCTGGTACGCCGCACCCGGGCCAGCACCGACCTGCCGGTCTGCGTGGGGCTCGGGGTCTCCAACGCCGGGCAGGCCGCCGAGGTCGCCGGGTTCGCCGACGGCGTCATCGTCGGCTCCGCGTTCGTCAAGCGGCTGCTGGACGCCCCCGACACCGCGTCCGGCATCGCCGCGGCCCGCGAGCTGGCCGGGGAACTGGCGACCGGCGTGCGTAAGCGCTGAGCCGCCCGGTGTGATCCGTTCGGGGGAATTGACCGCCGGGGACGCGCGCTGCCGTGTCCCCGGCGCGTTAAGCAGGGGCGTGAGCGACAAGAACAGCGAGGGAAGGCGCAGCGCCCGTGAGCGGCTGCAGGCGGAGCGCGAGCGCGAGAAGGCCAGGGCCAAGCGCAAGCGGGCCGTCATGGTGTCGGGCGGGATCATCGCCGTACTGGCCATCGCCGCGGCCGTCGGGATCATGGTCGCCAACAGCAAGAGCGGCTCCAGCAGCGGCCCGGTGACGGCGCCCACGGGTGCCGTCGGCAAGGGCGGTCTCGCCATCCCGGTGGGCAGAAACGGTGCGCCCTCGACGCTCACGGTGTACGAGGACTTCCGCTGCCCGGCCTGCGACGCCTTCGAGAAGGGCTTCCGCGACACCGTGCACAGCCTGATGGACAGCGGCCAGCTCAAGGGCGAGTACCACCTGGTCCGGCTGATCGACGGCAACAGCGGCGGCACCGGCTCGCTGAACGCGGCCAACGCCGCGGCCTGCGCACAGAACCAGGGCAAGTTCCGCGACTACCACGACGTGCTCTACGACAACCAGCCCGACGAGCGGGTGGACAAGTTCGCCGACAAGAACTACCTGCTCCAGCTCGCCGACAAGGTGCCGGGCCTGAAGACGCCGGCCTTCACCTCCTGCGTCCAGAACGGCACGTACAACGCGTGGGTGGACAAGTCCAACGCCGACTTCAACAGCTCCGGCTACAACTCGACCCCCACCATCCTGCTCAACGGCAAGAGCATCTTCGGCGAGAACCAGCCCCTCACGCCCGAGCAGCTCAAGGCCGACGTCACCGCGGCGAACAAGGGCAAGCCCGTCCCCAGCAGCTGACCCGCCCGTTACGCACCCGTTGCCGGGTGGATTGCGCCCGCCCCCGCCCGGCACGGTAGCGTCAGGTACGCCATGGACCTCGCATACATTCCCAGCCCGTCGAGGGGCGTCGTCTACCTCGGCCCCATTCCGCTGCGCGGTTACGCGTTCTGCATCATCATCGGCGTCTTCGTCGCCGTATGGCTGGGCAGCCGCCGGTGGGTGGCGCGCGGCGGAGTGAAGACCACCGTCGCCGACATCGCGGTGTGGGCGGTGCCGTTCGGCCTGCTCGGCGGGCGGCTTTACCACGTCATCACCGACTACGAGCTGTACTTCGGCAAGGGCAAGGACTGGGTCGGCGCCTTCAAGGTCTGGGACGGCGGTCTCGGCATCTGGGGCGCGGTCGCGCTGGGCGCCCTCGGCGCCTGGATCGGCTGCCGCCGCCGGGGCATCCCGCTGCCCGCCTACGCGGACGCGGTGGCGCCCGGCATCGCCATCGCCCAGGGCATCGGCCGCTGGGGCAACTGGTTCAACCAGGAGCTGTACGGCGGCCCGACCAAGCTGCCGTGGGCGCTGGAGATTGACCCGGCGCACCGCCCGGCGGCCACCCCGGACATCGGCCTGTACCACCCGACGTTCCTGTACGAGTCGCTGTGGGACATCCTGGTCGTCGCGCTGCTGGTGCTCTGGGCCGACAAGCGCTTCAAACTCGGGCACGGCCGCGCCTTCGCCCTGTACGTGGCCGCGTACTGCGTGGGCCGCGGGTGGATCGAGCACATGCGGGTGGACTACGCGCACCACATCCTGGGCCTGCGGCTCAACGACTGGACAGCGATCATCGTCTTCCTGGCGGCGGTGACCTACATCGTGGTCTCGGCGCGGCTGCGTCCGGGCCGGGAGACGGTCGTGGAACCGGCCGCCGAGCAGACCGACGCCGAGCCGCAGTCCGACGCCGGTGCGGTGGCCGGCGGCGAGCGGCCCGCCCCCGACGCCGCAGCGGAGGCCGCCGCACCGCACGACGAAGCCGTCGCGGACGACCCGGCGAACGCCCCCGGCGCCGAGGCGGCCAAGCCCGCCGCCGAGAAGACGGCCGAGGCGGCCAAGCCCGCCGCCGCCGAGAAGACGGCCGAGGCCTCCGACACGGAGCCGTCCAAGAAGGCCTGACGCCTCCCACACGGTCCCGAGAAGGCCGCCGGATCTGACGGATCCGGCGGCCTTCCCGCGTAGCGGAACCGCGGCGCGGGAACCGCCCCCGCGGGGTCCGCACCCGCTTTGGCCAGGCTTTCCTTGCTGGCAGAGGCCATCGCTTCGTGCGTATCTTCGATGCGTTTGGGAGGGACCGGGCGGTCCGCACCTGGCCCGGAAGGGAGACCGAGCAGATGTCCACCGTCGTCGAGAACGAGGCCGAGCGCTTCGACTACCACGTACCGCACCACAGCCACCGCGACGTCAACGGTGGCTGGCTGCGCCCGGCCGTCTTCGGGGCGATGGACGGACTGGTGTCCAACTTCGCGTTGATGACCGGTGTCGCCGGAGGGCACGTCTCCAACAAGACCATCGTGATCGCCGGTCTCGTCGGCCTGGCGGCCGGAGCCTTCTCCATGGCGGCGGGCGAGTACACCTCGGTCGCCTCGCAGCGTGAGCTGGTGGAGGCCGAACTGGAGCTGGAGCGGCTGGAGTTGCGCCGCAACCCCAAGGACGAGCTGTACGAGCTGGCCAAGCTCTACGAATCCCGCGGCGTGGAACCGAAGCTGGCGATGGAGGTCGCGCGCCAGCTGTCCGCCGACCCCGAGCAGGCGCTGGAGATACACGCCCGCGAGGAACTGGGCATCGACCCGTCCGACCTGCCCTCGCCGCTGGTCGCCGCCGTCTCGTCATTCGGATCGTTCGCGGCCGGCGCGCTGCTGCCGCTGCTGCCGTACCTGCTGGGGGCCACCGCGCTGTGGCCCGCGCTCGTGGTGGCGCTGCTGGGGCTGTTCGCCTGCGGCGCGGTGGTGGCCCGGGTGACGGCCAGGTCGTGGTGGTTCAGCGGGCTGCGGCAGCTGGTGCTGGGCGGCGCGGCGGCCGGGGTCACCTTCCTGCTGGGCTCGCTGTTCGGGACCGCGGTCGGTTAGCCTGGTCAGCCGGGCCGTGACGTAGGCCACAAGCCGCCGGATGGCCCATGGTGTTACCCGCTCGTTTCGGCAGGCTTACGGCGGGGCATGAGGTACAAGCGCGCCGGGCAGTGCCGCCCGCCAAGGCGCCGGGTGACCTGCTCGGGGATCCCGAATCCACCGCGTTAGTCCACATACTGGGAAGCCCATATCCACTGTTCGGGATCCCGGTCATCATGTAACCTGCACGAAATCGCAGAGGGCCAGCGTCGTCCCTGTTGCGCCGTGACATCACTCCGGCAATGCAATGCCACGACGACAGGAGAGCCGATGCGTTCCGCGTCCACGCACTCCGCGCCCGGCACCCGCTGGGCTCGTATGGACGGGCGTCCCGCCCCGCAGGGGATGTACGACCCCCGCAACGAGCACGACGCCTGCGGCGTCGGATTCGTGGCCACCCTCACCGGCGAGGCGGACCACGCGCTCGTAGAGCAGGCGCTGACGGTGCTGCGCAATCTGGAGCACCGGGGAGCCACCGGTTCGGAACCCGACTCCGGCGACGGCGCCGGAATCCTTGTCCAGATCCCGGACAGCTTCCTACGCGCGACCGTCTCCTTCGAGCTGCCCACCGCCGGTGCCTACGCGGTCGGCATCGGCTTCCTGCCGGTCGAGGACGAGGCCAGGGCCAAGGCGGTGGACTCCATCGAGCGGATCGCCGCCGAGGAGGGCCTGGAACTGCTGGGCTGGCGCGAGGTGCCGGTCGCCCCCGAACTGCTGGGCGCCTCGGCCCGCGCCACCATGCCGTACTTCTCACAGCTGTTCGTCGCCGACGCCACCGGAGGACGGCAGGGCCTGGAGCTGGACCGGCTCGCCTTCGTGCTGCGCAAGCGCGCCGAGCGCGAGGTGAACGTCTACTTCCCGTCGCTGTCCGCGCGGACCATCGTCTACAAGGGCATGCTGACCACCGGCCAGCTGGAGCCGTTCTTCCCCGACCTGTCCGACCGCCGGTTCGCCACCGCGATCGCCCTGGTCCACTCCCGCTTCTCCACCAACACCTTCCCCAGCTGGCCCCTGGCCCACCCGTACCGGTTCGTGGCGCACAACGGCGAGATCAACACCGTCAAGGGCAACCGCAACTGGATGCGGGCCCGCGAGTCGCAGCTGGCCAGCGACGTTTTCGGCTCCGCCGACCATGGAACGGGCAAGGGCGACCTGGAGCGGATCTTCCCGATCTGCACCCCGGACGCCTCGGACTCCGCGACCTTCGACGAGGTGCTGGAACTGCTGCACCTCGGCGGCCGCTCACTGCCGCACAGCGTGCTGATGATGATCCCCGAGGCGTGGGAGAACCACGACTCCATGGACCCGGCCCGCCGAGCTTTCTACCAGTACCACTCCACGATGATGGAGCCCTGGGACGGCCCGGCCTGCGTCACCTTCACCGACGGAACCCTGGTCGGCGCGGTGCTGGACCGCAACGGCCTGCGTCCCGGCCGCTACTGGGTCACCGACGACGGCCTGGTGGTGCTCTCCTCCGAGGTCGGCGTGCTGGACATCGCCCCGGAGAAGGTGGTCCGCAAGGGCCGCCTCCAGCCGGGCCGGATGTTCCTGGTCGACACCGCCGGCCACCGCATCATCGAGGACGACGAGGTCAAGGCGGAGCTGGCCGCCCAGCAGCCGTACGCCGAATGGCTGGAAGCCGGTCTGATCCACCTCAAGGACCTGCCCGAGCGCGAGCACATCGTGCACACCCACGCCTCGGTCACCCGCCGCCAGCAGACCTTCGGCTACACCGAGGAGGAACTGCGGGTCATCCTCGCGCCGATGGCGAAGACCGGCGCCGAGCCGATCGGCTCCATGGGCACCGACTCGCCGATCGCCGCGCTCTCCGAGCGTCCCCGGCTGCTGTTCGACTACTTCACCCAGCTGTTCGCGCAGGTCACCAACCCGCCGCTGGACGCCATCCGCGAGGAACTGGTCACCTCGCTGATCTCCGTGGTCGGCCCGCAGGGCAACCTGCTGGAGCCGACCCCGGCGGCCTGCCGCAACGTCACCCTGCCGTTCCCGGTGATCGACAACGACGAGCTGGCCAAGCTCATCCACATCAACGCCGACGGCGACATGCCCGGTCTGAAGGCCGCCACGCTCTCCGGCCTGTACCGGGTCGCGGGCGGCGGCCAGGCGCTGGCCGCCCGGCTCGCCGAGATCTGCGCCGAGGCCGACGCCGCCATAGCGGCCGGCGCCCGGCTGATCGTGCTCTCCGACCGCCACTCCGACGCGGAGCACGCGCCGATCCCGTCGCTGCTGCTCACCTCGGCCGTCCACCACCACCTGATCCGCACCAAGACCCGCACCCAGGTCGGCCTGCTGGTCGAGGCCGGTGACGTGCGCGAGGTGCACCACGTCGCGCTGCTGGTCGGCTACGGCGCCGCGGCCGTCAACCCGTACCTGGCGATGGAGTCGGTCGAGGACCTGGTGCGCGCCGGGACCTTCCTGCCGGGTACCGAGCCGGAGGCCGCGATCAAGAACCTGATCAAGGCGCTGGGCAAGGGCGTGCTGAAGGTGATGTCCAAGATGGGCATCTCCACCGTCGCCTCCTACCGCGGCGCCCAGGTCTTCGAGGCCGTCGGCCTGGACGAGGGCTTCGTGGACACCTACTTCCACGGCACCACCACCAAGATCGGCGGCGCCGGGATCGACGTCATCGCCAAGGAGGTCGCCGCCCGGCACGCCAAGGCGTACCCCGCCTCCGGCATCGCCGCCGCGCACCGCCGCCTGGAGATCGGCGGCGAGTACCAGTGGCGCCGCGAGGGCGAACCCCACCTGTTCGACCCGGAGACCGTCTTCCGGCTCCAGCACGCCACCCGCACCCGTCGCTACGACATCTTCAAGAAGTACACGGACCGGGTGAACGAGCAGTCCGAGCGGCTGATGACGCTGCGCGGCCTGTTCAACCTCAAGACCGGCGAGCGGCCCCCGGTGCCGATCGAGGAGGTCGAGCCGGTCTCCGAGATCGTCAAGCGCTTCTCCACGGGCGCCATGTCGTACGGGTCGATCAGCCGTGAGGCGCACGAGACCCTGGCCATCGCCATGAACCAGCTCGGCGGCAAGTCCAACACCGGCGAGGGCGGCGAGGACCCGGAGCGGCTCTACGACCCGGCCCGGCGCTCGGCGATCAAGCAGGTCGCCTCCGGCCGCTTCGGCGTCACCTCCGAGTACCTGGTCAACGCCGACGACATCCAGATCAAGATGGCCCAGGGCGCCAAGCCCGGCGAGGGCGGTCAGCTGCCCGGCCACAAGGTCTACCCGTGGGTCGCCAAGACGCGGCACTCCACCCCCGGCGTCGGCCTGATCTCGCCGCCGCCGCACCACGACATCTACTCCATCGAGGACCTCGCCCAGCTCATCCACGACCTGAAGAACGCCAACCCGGCCGCCCGCATCCATGTGAAGCTGGTCTCCGAGGTCGGCGTCGGAACGGTCGCGGCGGGCGTCTCCAAGGCCCACGCGGACGTCGTGCTGATCTCCGGCCACGACGGCGGCACCGGCGCCTCGCCGCTCACCAGCCTCAAGCACGCGGGCGGGCCCTGGGAGTTGGGCCTGGCCGAGACACAGCAGACCCTGCTGCTCAACGGGTTGCGCGACCGGATCGTGGTGCAGACCGACGGCCAGCTCAAGACCGGCCGTGACGTGGTCATCGCCGCGCTGCTCGGTGCCGAGGAGTTCGGCTTCGCCACCGCGCCGCTGGTCGTCTCCGGCTGCGTGATGATGCGGGTGTGCCACCTGGACACCTGCCCGGTCGGCATCGCCACCCAGAACCCGGTGCTGCGCGAACGGTTCAACGGCAAGGCCGAGTTCGTGGTCAACTTCTTCCAGTTCATCGCCGAAGAGGTCCGCGAACTCCTCGCCGAACTCGGCTTCCGCTCCATCGAGGAGGCCGTCGGCCGCGCGGAGTTGATCGACACCACCCGTGCCGTCAACCACTGGAAGGCCCAGGGCCTCGACCTCGCGCCGCTGCTGCACGTGCCCGAACTGCCGGACGGCGCGGTGCGCCACCAGGTCGTCACCCAGGACCACGGCCTGGCGAAGGCACTCGACAACCAGCTGATCAAGCTGGCCGCCGACGCACTGGAGAGCGGCTCGCCGGTGCGCGCCCAGCTGCCGATCCGCAACATCAACCGCACGGTCGGCACCATGCTCGGCCATGAGGTCACCAAGCGGTACGGCGGCGCGGGCCTGCCCGACGACACCATCGACGTCACCTTCACCGGCTCCGCCGGGCAGTCGTTCGGCGCGTTCCTGCCCAAGGGCGTCACGCTGCGCCTGGAGGGCGACGCCAACGACTACGTCGGCAAGGGGCTTTCCGGCGGCCGGGTCATCGTGCGCCCGGACCGGGGCGCCGACCACCTCGCCGAGTACTCCACGATCGCGGGCAACACCCTCGGCTACGGCGCCACTGGCGGCGAGATGTTCCTGCGCGGCCAGGTCGGCGAACGGTTCTGCGTCCGCAACTCCGGTGCCACCGTCGTGGCCGAGGGCGTCGGCGACCACGGCTGCGAGTACATGACCGGTGGGCGCGCCGTCGTACTGGGCGAGACCGGGCGGAACTTCGCGGCGGGAATGTCCGGCGGCATCGCCTACGTCCTCGACCTGGACCCCTCCCGGGTCAACAACCAGTTGGTCGGCGTCGAGCAGCTGGACGCCGACGACATCGCGTGGCTGCACGACGTGGTGCGCCGCCACCAGCAGGAGACAGGCTCCACCGTCGCCGAGGCGCTGCTCGCCGACTGGGGCACCACCCTCACCCGGTTCGGCAAGGTCATGCCGAGGGACTACAAGGCAGTGCTCGCCGCCAAGGACGCCGCCGAGCAAGCGGGACTCAGCGAGTCCGAGACCACGGCGAAGATGATGGAGGCGGCTCATGGCTGACCCGAAGGGCTTTCTGACCACCGGGCGCGAGGTCGCCACCTCCCGCCCGGTCAGCGAGCGGGTCACGGACTGGAACGAGGTCTACGTCCCCGGCTCACTGCTGCCGATCATCTCCAAGCAGGCCGGCCGCTGCATGGACTGCGGCATCCCGTTCTGCCACAACGGCTGCCCGCTGGGGAACCTCATCCCGGAGTGGAACGACTACGCGTACCGCGGTGACTGGAAGGCTGCCTACGAGCGGCTGCACGCCACCAACAACTTCCCCGAGTTCACCGGGCGGTTGTGCCCCGCGCCGTGCGAGTCCGCCTGTGTGCTGGGCATCAACCAGCCCCCGGTCACCATCAAGAACGTCGAGGTCACCATCGTCGACAAGGCGTGGGAGGGCGGCCATGTCACCCCGCAGCCGCCGGACCGGCTCTCCGGCAAGACCGTCGCGGTGATCGGCTCGGGACCGGCCGGACTCGCCGCCGCCCAGCAGCTCACCCGGGCCGGGCACACGGTCGCGGTGTACGAGCGCGCCGACCGTATCGGCGGCCTGCTGCGCTACGGCATCCCCGAGTTCAAGATGGAGAAGCGGCACATCAACCGCCGTATCGAGCAGATGCGCGCGGAGGGCACCAAGTTCCGCACCGGAGTGCAGGTCGGCACCGACGTGGACGCCGCCGCGCTGAAGCGGCGGTACGACGCCGTGGTCATCGCGGCCGGTGCCACCACCGCCCGTGATCTGCCGGTGCCGGGCCGCGAGTTGAACGGCATCCACCAGGCGATGGAGTACCTGCCGCTGGCCAACAAGGTCCAGGAAGGCGACTACGTCGCCTCCCCGATCTCCGCCGAGGGCAAGCACGTCGTCGTCATCGGCGGCGGCGACACCGGCGCGGACTGCGTCGGCACGGCGCACCGCCAGGGCGCCGCCTCCGTCACCCAGTTGGAGATCATGCCGCGCCCCGCCGACGAGCGCCCCGCCCACCAGCCGTGGCCCACGTACCCGATGACGTACAAGGTCACCTCCGCGCACGAGGAGGGAGGCGAGCGGGTCTACTCGGTCAACACGGCGCGGTTCGAGGGCGACGAGGACGGGAACGTGCAGTTCCTGCACCTCGTCGAGGTCGAGTTCAAGGACGGCAAGTTCGAGCCGAAGCCCGGAACCGAGCGGAGGATCCCGGCCCAACTCGTCACCCTGGCCATGGGGTTCACCGGTACCGACCAGGGCAACGGCCTGGTCGAACAACTCGGCCTGGAACTCGACGAGCGCGGCAACATCGCCCGCGACAAGGACTTCGCCACCAACGTGGACGGTGTCTTCGTCGCCGGTGACGCGGGCCGCGGCCAGTCGTTGATCGTATGGGCGATCGCCGAGGGCCGCTCGGCCGCCCGTGCTGTCGACGACTACCTGACCGGCGCCAGTTCACTGCACGCGCCGATCCGCCCGACCGACCGCGCGCTGGCGGTCTGACGGCGGCCACGAGTGAGCCGTACAGCGCCGTACGGCTGTTGAGGCGGCGCCCGCCCCCTTCCCCGACCGGAGGGCCGGGCGCCGCGTCGTGTCCCTACCGAGGCGTAGCCTGACCCTGGTTCACCGAACGGTAGTTGGGGAGGCATCAGGTGGTAGAGCACCGCAGCGTCAACGTGAACGGCATCCGGTTGCACATCGCCGAGGAGGGCGAGGGGCCGCTCGTCGTGCTGCTGCACGGATTTCCGGAGTGCTGGTACTCCTGGCGCCACCAGTTCGCGCCGCTGGCCGCCGCCGGGTACCGGGTCGTCGCGCCCGACCAGCGCGGCTACGGGCGCAGCGACCGGCCCGAGGAGATCGAGGCCTACACCATCCTGCACCTGGTCGGCGACGTCATCGGCCTGATCCACGCGCTCGGCGAGGAGAGCGCCGTGGTCGTCGGCCACGACTGGGGCGCACCGGTCGCCTGGCACACCGCGCTGCTGCGCCCCGACGTGGTGTCCGCCGTCGCGGGCCTGAGCGTGCCGCCGCAGCCGCGCGGCCCGGTACCGCCGTTGCGGGCGATGCGCGAGCGGTTCGACGGGCAGTTCTACTGGAACTACTTCGAGACTCCCGGCGTCGCCGACGCCGAACTCGCCGCCGCCCCGCGCACCACGTTCCGCCGCACGCTGTACGGCGCCTGCGGCGACAACCCGCACAACAACCCGCCCGCCCAGCCCCTGATCCAGCCCGGCGGCGGCTTCCTCGACCGCGTCAAGGCCCCGGAGAAGCTGCCCTCCTGGATCACCGAGGAGGACATCGACGTCTTCGTCGCGGAGTACGGCGAGGCGGGCTTCACCGGCGGCCTGAACTGGTACCGCAACCTGGACCGCAACTGGGAACTGACGGCCGCCTGGCAGGGCGCCGCCGTCCAGCCCCCCGCCCTGTACATCACCGGCGACCGAGACCTGGTCTACCGCTTTCCCGGCATGGAAGACCTACTCCCCGCCCTGCCCAACCTCCACCCCAACCTCCGCGAGCCCATCATCCTGGAGGGCTGCGGCCACTGGACCCAACAGGAACGCCCCCAGGAGGTCAACGCGGCGCTGCTGGAGTTCTTGGACTCGCTGTAAAGCCCCCGCCTCCCCGACCCTGCCCCCGTCCCATCGGTAGCCATGCCGCAGCCCCACCGCCCCAGCAGGGGCGGTGGCGGCGCCCCGAGAAGCGGTCAGAGTCGCGGCCCAGCGGGGGCCCGGGGGCGCCCCAACGGCGTCCGGGACCCAACCCGAGCGGACCGGTGTCGGCGGGGCCGCGCCGGGGCAAACCGCGCCGACCGGGTTTCCGGACGTAGCCGTCGGCGGGGACAGGGACGCAGCCGCAGGTGGGACGGGGACACAGCCCCGAGCCGGAGTCCGGGGCGCAGCCCCAGCGGGTTCGGCGCAGCCCAGGCGGGGGTTGGACGCAGCCCTGAGCGGGGTTTGGGGCGGAGCCCCAGCGGGTTCAGCGCAGCCCCAGCGGGGGGGGCGCTGTCCAGGTGGGGTTCGTGGCGCAGCCCCGAGTGGGGTCCGGGGCTGTGCCCCGCCGGGGTTTGGGGCGGAGCCCCGCCGGGGGTTTGGGGCGGAGCCCCGAGTGGGGTCCGGGGCTCTGTGCCCCGAGGGGGCTGGGGCGGAGCCCCAGAAGGGCGGGCGGGTGGGCTACGTGTCGCACTGGAGTTCCGACCCGCAAACCCCACACCGCGCCGTGAACCTTCCCCGCACCGGAACCCGGATCCGCTGATGGCACGTGGGACAGGGGAACGACACCCGCAACGGCGACCCGCCCTCGAACGCGTAGCCCCCCGCCCGCACGGGCGACACCCCGTTCCCCCGCTGCACGATCCGGCGGTCCGCCGCGTACCGCCGTCGACCGGCCCACCCGCACCGTGCCAGCGGCGGCTGCCGCAGATCCGCCTGGGCCCGCGCCATCCCCGCCCGGTACGCGTCCCGCGCCTGCGCGCTGGAGAACCACGGCTCGATGTCGTCCCCGAACGCCAGCGCCCGCTTGGCCAGCACGTACCCGAACTCCTCCGGGGTCAGATACCCGAGCTTGGACGCCGACCGCACCAGCCGGTCCCCGCGTACGTTGCTCTCCTCCCGGTAGGCGTCCAGCAGCAGCCACCCCGCACCGAGATAGGCGGACGCGGTGTCCGTGAGGATCTCGTTGTCCCGCGTACCGGCGAACTCCAGCCCCAGCCGGTGCAGATAGACATGCATCACCTCATGCGCCAGGCACGCCCCGATGTCCCGACGATCCTCCTTGAACCGCGAGTTCAGCTCGATGAAGTACTCCGGCCCGGCCTCCAGCTCCACGTTCCCCGCGTGCACCATGTCCCGGAACGCCACGATCATCCGCGCCTCCGGCAACCGCAGGTGCTGCACGATGGTCCGCGCCACCTGCTGGGTGCCCAGGTAGATGTCGGCGTCCGGCGGTACCCGCACCTCGTCCGGGAGTACGCTGACCGCGAACGTGCTGATGGTGTCGTAGGACAGCCGCCTGTAGAGCGCGGTCAGGGAGGCCTGGATGGTCTCCAGGTGCGGAAAGCCGTGCACGATCGGCCCGGAGGCCGGTCCAGACCGGTCCGCGGGTTCGGCATGACGCGTCACGAGCACCTCCCCAGGGCTGTCGCCCTTACGAGCCTACGTGTCGCCGCCGCCTTTCGCCCTCGGCTCAACCACGCGGCGCCACCCCCTCCCGCGAACTACCGTCCGCGTCCATGGAGACGGTACAACTCACCACCGACATCTGGATGTTGCGCTTCACCGTGGGCCAGGCGTACACGGTGCGCACGGCCGACGGCTTCTTCCTGGTGGACTGCGGCGCGGCGGGCGCCGAGCAGGACATCCTCACCGCCCTGCGCGGACTCGGCGGCCGCCCGGAGGACCTGAAGGAGATCGTGCTGACCCGCGGTGTCACTCCAACCGCACTAGCCCTCGGGAAAGCGCGGCTCGGTCGCCTGCCAGGCGGTGAACAGCGGCAGCTCCCCGGTCGAGTCGAGGACCACCAGCCCGAAGGGCCGGTCGAACGCGATCTCCACCACCCGTGGCCGTGAGGTGACCATGCCCGCGTACATCATCCTGACCGCCGTGGCCGAGGCCGCCTCGATGCCCTCCTCGGCCACCTTGATCACCGCCTCCTGCACCACCTGGTCGATCGTGAGGGCCTGCGGCGACAGCCCGGAGAAGTCGGCGTGGTCACTGGTGGCGATGTCCAGGCCGAGCGCCGGAAGATGCCCGGTCACCTCGATCGTGGTGCGCAACGCGAGCCGCGGCAGCAGCACCCGCACCCGGTCGGCGTCGAGCCGGGCACGCAGCCCCGTGGGCGCCCACGCCGCGGGCAGCACCTCGGGTGCGGTGCGGCCCGGCGAACCGATGACGAACCGTACGACGGCCGGAGTGAACCCCTCGGTCGCGCACCGCAGTTCGACCACCCGGGTCAGACCGCCGGACGACTCCGGTACGGTCCACGCGGAGTGCGCCGAGAACGTCTTGCACATCGTCGGCACCTGGTGCACGGCCCCGGTAGCGTCGGTGAACGGACGGTCCCGGGTGTTCGCCGTGTCGAACGGATCGGCCCAACGGGCCTTCAGAGCCAGCGCGTTGACCAGCAGCAGACGCGTTTCCTCCGGTATTCGCACCGGCAGCCGCTCGACCAGCCCACCGGTGGCCTCCCGCACCCAGGCGTCGATCACGGTCGGGGAAGCGTCGTCCAGCTCCCCGAAGCCGACATCCGGCAGCGCGGTACGGAACTCCTCGCGCAGCGGCGAACGGCTCCACACCCCGGTCGCCAGGGCCAGGGCGTCGGTCTTCTCCAGCGCGCGCACCGCCGCGGCCACCGCGGCGGCGGGCTCCGGGCCGGTCTCCAGCACGCCCTCGAACGCCGTGGCGGTCTTGCCGCGCGCTCCCACCGAGACCGCGGCCAGGGCCAGCCACAGACCCGCGGGAGAGGCGGCGAAGTCCCCGTCGGGGGTCTGGGCCACGGACTCCAGCCAGCGGTGCGCGAGTTGACGCATACCGTCAGAGTACGGCGCCATCCTCCTTTCGGACGATGGGGCGATGGCCACATGGTGGACGCGGCGTCACGCACGGCCCCGTAGCGTCAACGGTATGCGCAGGACCACCGCCCGTTCTTCCGAGCTCCGTGTCAACGGTGCCGCCGTCCTGCTGCTCCTGATCTCGGCCGCCCTCTGCGCCTGGGCGCTGCTGTACACCCCGGACGGCTCCGGCACCCGGGTGCACGGTGCCTACGCCGCGACGGCAGCCAGCACCACCGGCGCGCCGGTGCAGATCGACATCCCGCGTGCGGGTGTCCACGCCAAGGCGGTCCCGGTCGGCGCGACCTCGCCCGCCCTGCCGCCGCAGTGCGCGGGCTGGTACGCCGCCAGCGCGGCGCCCGGCGACCCGGGGCGCTCCGTCATCATCGGTGACCGCGCCGTCTTCCACGGGCTGCCCCAGCTGCGCCCGCACGACGCCATCGAGATATCCCGCGCCGACGGCACCCACGTCTGCTACTCGGTGACAGACATCGAACGCGACGCCGCCCAGACACCGCGCCAGCCCGTCGCCGTCCCCGGCCCCGAAGCCACCACCGCGGCCCAGCTGGAGCTGATCACCCCGGTCACCGCGAACGAGACGGTGGTCGTCCACGCCGACCAGAACGCGTGACAGGGCTTCCGCAAGGGCCTTCCCACCGCGGCGGCCAGTGATCACCAAGGCGCGGACCGGCGCTGCCGCACACCCCGGTTGCGGGGTGCCGACGATCCCGTTCCCATAGACACACACAAGCCGCGGAAACCCCGCAAACCGCCCCCGTGAAGGGCCCCGCGAAAGGAACCCATGGCGATCAGCGTGGTCATCGCGGACGACCAGGAGATGGTCCGCACCGGCTTCCGGATGATCCTCGACAGCCAGCCGGACATCGATGTCGTCGCCGACGTCGTGGACGGCGAGGCCGCCTTGGACACCGTGCGCCGGCTGCGCCCGGACGTCTGCCTGCTCGACATCCGGATGCCCAAGGTGGACGGCCTTGAGGTCACCCGCCGCCTGCTCGCCCCCGAGGCCGCCTCGTACTGGCAGGGCTCCCCGCCGCGGATCGTCATCGTCACCACCTTCGACCTGGACGAGTATGTGCACACCGCGCTGCACCACGGCGCCAGCGGCTTCCTGCTGAAGGACTCCAGCCCGGCCATGCTGGTCGAGGCGGTCCGCGCAGCCGCCGTCGGCGACTCGCTGATCTCCCCGGCGATCACCGTACGGCTGCTGCGCACCATGGCCACCTCGGCCGCCACCGGCAATCCCGCCAGACAGCCGTCCGAGCCGCTCACCGACCGTGAGGCCGATGTCGCCCGCTGTCTGGCCCGCGGGCTGACCAACGCCGAGATCGCCTCCGAGCTGTTCGTCTCCCTGTCCACCGTCAAGACCCACCTGGCCCACATCCAGTCCAAGCTCGACGCCCGCAACCGCGTGGAGATCGCCGCGTGGGCGTGGGAGAGCGGACTTGCCACCAGCGGCTCGGGCACCGCCGGGCCTTCCGGCGGCGCGGGCGGATGACCGGGCTGGCGGGATGGGCGGCCCGCCATCCGCGAGCGGTCGGCGTCGGCAAGTGCGCCCTGGCCTTCGTGCTGCTGTTCCTGGTGGCCCTTGAGGCGCTCGTGCTGGCCCGGCAGCCCACCCGTCCGCACGCCATCGTCTGGGCCGCGGGCGTCGCCGTGTGCGTGTGCGCGGTGCCGAACAACCGCGTCCCACTGGTGGTACGGGCAGCGGTGGCCGCGGTGGTCTCCTGGACCACCACCATCGTGCTGCTCGTCGGCCAACCCCCGCTCAGCGTCTGGGGGCTCGGTGAGGCGATCGCCCTGCTGGTGCTGTTGACCGCGGTGGTGCACCGCGCCCCGGACCGGGCCGCCGTCGTCCTCGGGCCGCTGCTGGGCCTGGCCGCCGTCGCCGCGCCGCTGCGCGACACCAGACCGGGCGCCTTCACCCTGGTGATGGCCGTCTCCACCACGCTGGTCGCCGCCTTCTCGCTGGTGCTGCGCGCCCAGTCCACCCAGCGGCTGCGCGACCTGGCCGCCGTGCGCTCCGCCGAACGCAGGGAGCTGGCAAGGGAGTTGCACGACGTGGTCGCCCACCACATCACCGGCATCGTGGTGCAGGCCCGCGCCGCCCGGTTCACCGAGCGTGAACAAGGCGCCGTGGTCGACGCCGCCGAGAGCTTCGGCCGGATCGAGACCGCGGCGGGCGAGGCGCTGGGCGCCATGCGGCGCCTGGTGCACGTACTGCGCGAGGACACCGCGGAGACCGCGCCGCTCGCCGGTATCGAGCAGGTACGAGAGCTGACGCAGGCGTTCTCACGCACCGGCCCGCCCGTGCTGCTCCAGGTGGAACGCGGCCTCGACGACCGTGTCCCACCCGATGTCGCGGCGGGTGTCCACCGCATCGTCCGCGAGGCGCTGACCAACGTGGTCAAGCACGCGGCCGACGCCACGGCGGTACGCATCACGCTCCGCACCGTCGCCGACGGCCTGGAAGTGCGGATCGCCGACGACGGCAGCAAGGCCGCCAAGCTCGCCGAGTCCGCGCGCGGCGGCGGCTTCGGCCTGGTCGGCCTCACCGAACGCGCCGAAGCGCTCGGCGGACGACTGTCCGCCGGACCCGCCCCCGAAGGCGGCTGGCTGGTCACCGCCGTACTGCCGCTGCACTGACCCCGGCCGCGGAACGCGGGAGTCCAAGCGCTGCCACCCCTTTGTCCATGGGCAGCACCGGCCCCGATGATCCACCCTGTGCGGATCGGATGCCATGCCGGAAGGAGCGCGATGTTCCGCCCCGCCCTCGACCCACAACCAGCCGACCGGACCGGGCCGAGCCGCAGGTCCGTACTGCTCAGCACGGCACTCGCCGGGATCGGCGGCGCGCTCACCCCCCACGACGCCCAGGCCGCGGGCGAGACCGTACTGCGCTCCACCGCCCTGGAAGTGCGCGTCGACCCCGCCTTCCCGCGCGTCATCTCGTACACCGACCGCGGCAGCGGCGCGGTGTTCCACGCCCAGTCCACACCGGTCAACTCCCTTGTCGTCAACGGCGTTCCGCACACGCCGACGGTCACCTGCGCGGCGGCCGCCGACCGCGTGGCCTACGCCCTCACCCTCGAAGGCGGCACCGAGATCGACGCGGAGATCGCGGTCCACGACTGGACGGTGACCTTCCGGATCACCCGGGTCGCCGACACCCCCGCCCTGCGCGTCGGCACCCTGCAACTGCCGGGCCAGGCGTGGCTGAGCGTCCGCGGCGACCAGAGCGGCGCTTGCGTACTGACCGCCAGAATCGACCTGGACAAGGCGAAGAACGGCGACACCACCGTCCACGTCACCGACGCCACCCCGGCCGACGCCGCGCCGATCGGCTGCGCCTACGCGGTCGCCAGCCATGACACCCTGGCCGCCGCCATCGAGACCAACACCGTCTGGGACGACGTCACCGCCCACCCCGAGGCCGCCTGGGAGAACGGCCGCCTGTGGCGGCAGGCGGTCAGCACCGGCGGCCACACCCTGGTCGGCATCTCCTGCGGCCAGTGGACCCACCGCGCGGCGGGCGCCGCCGTAGACGACACCGAACCGCTGCCCTGGGTGACCGTCATCCTCACCCGCGATCGCAACGGTGACGGACACATCGACTGGCAGGACGCGGCCATAGCGCTCAGAGACATCATGGTGACCCCGCTCGGCGCCGACGAGCAGTATCTGCGCGTCGTCCCGCACATCCCGTTCAACTTCGCCAGTCAGGCCACCAATCCGTTCCTGACCACCCTCGACAACATCAAACGCATATCCCTGGCCACTGACGGACTACGGCAGTTCACCCTGCTCAAGGGATATCAGTCCGAAGGACACGACTCCGCCCACCCGGACTACGGCGGCAACTACAACACCCGCGCCGGGGGCCTGGCCGACCTCAACCTCCTTGTCGCCGAGGGACGTCACTGGAACAGCGACTTCGCGGTGCACGTCAACGCCACCGAGTCCTACCCCGTGGCCCACGCCTTCTGCGACGCCCTGGTCGACGTCCACGACCCGCAGTGGGACTGGCTCGACCAGAGCTACCGCATCGACTCACGGCGCGACCTGTACACCCACGGCATCGTGCGGCGCTTCCAGCAACTGCGGGACGAGACGGATCCGGCACTCGACACGCTGTACATCGACGTCTTCCGGGAGAGCGGCTGGCCCTCCGACGGTCTGCAAAGACATCTGCGCGCACAGGGCTGGAAGGTCGGCAGTGAATGGTCGAGCGGTCTGGAGCGCTCCTCCCTGTGGTCCCACTGGGCCAACGAGGTCGACTACGGACCCGACACCTCCCGCGGCATCAACTCCACCCTGATCCGCTTCCTGCGCGGGCACCAGAAGGACGTGTTCGCCGACAAGTTCCCCCTGCTGGGCACCCCGAAGCTGGGCACCTTCGAAGGCTGGCAGGGAAAGACCGACTGGACCACGTTCTACCGCCAGTTGTGGACCGACAACCTAACCGCCAAGTACCTCCAGGCATATCCGATCAAGACCTGGACTGACCACGAGATCACCTTCTTCGGCCCCTACAGGACATCCGTCTCGGACCGCACCGGCCGTCGGGTCATCACCACCGACGGACAACCGGTCTACGACGGCGGCACCTACCTGCTGCCCTGGGAACCGCGCGAGGCCCACGCGCCAGGCAGGCTCTACCACTACAACCCCGCCGGCGGCACCAGCAGTTGGCGCCTACCGCGCGACTGGCGCACGGCGCCCTCGGTCTGCCTGTACCGGCTCACCGACCAGGGGCGCATCCTCGTCGGCGACCTGCCGGTGCGCGGCGGTGAGGTAACCATCGAGGCCGACCCGGACCAGCCGTACGTCCTCTACCGACGGCGGGCACCCCGGCAGAGCGCGCCCGGCTGGGGCCAGGGCACACCGCTGTACGACCCCGGCTTCAACTCCGGCTCGCTGCGCGGCTGGCAGGTCAGCGGCCCGGCCTCGGTGGTGCGCAGCGCTCTCGGCGACTACGAACTGGTCATCGGCGCGGGCTCGGCCGCCTCGGTCAGTCAGCGGCTGGCCCGGCTCGCCCCGGGCGGCTACGCCGCCTCCGTGCAGGTCGAGGTGGGGGAGAGCGCGGGGGAGCGGCGCCGGGCGGCGCTGCGGGTGCGGACCGGCGACGGGGCCACGGCGGAGAACTGGACCGAGACGTCCACCGCCGTCAACTACGTCGCCGCCGACCGCAAGCACGACTCCCGCTTCCAGCGGATGTTCACCTACTTCGAAGTACCGCCCGGCGGCGGCCCGGTGACCCTCGCACTGACCGCGGCGGCAGGCGAGGCACGCGTCCGCTTCGACAACGTACGGGTGGTCCCCGCGGTACGACCGCACGCCCAAGGCGCCCTGGTGCACGAGGACTTCGAACACGTCCCGCAGGGCTGGGGGCCGTTCGTCAAGGGCGACGCCGGCGGCGCCACCGACCCCCGCACCCACATCGCCCAACGGCACGCCCGCTACACCCAGCGCGGCTGGAACGGCAAGGTGATCGACGACGTCATCGACGGCGGCCAGTCGCTGAAGTCACGCGGCGAGAACAACGGCACCGTCTACCGCACCGTCCCGCACACCGTGCGCTTCGAACCCGGCCACCGCTACCGCGTCACCTTCCGGTACGAGAACGAGTCGGCCGGACAGTACGCCTGGACCACCGCCGTCGACACCCCCACGCCCCAGGTCCTCACCAGCACCCCACTGCCCGCCGCCGACGCCCCCGCCGACCACCGCTACGAGTTCACCGCCCCGGCCGGCGGCGAGGCCTGGGTCGGGCTGACCAAGACCGGCGACAGCGGCACCGCCGAGTTCGCCCTGGACTCCTTCACCGTCATCGACCTCGGCAGCGCCTGAGGACATATGGCGTCACGGCGCGCCATGCCGCAGGATCGGTGCTCGGCATGTACCAGACGTGGATGCGCTACTTCACCCCGAGCCCGGTCCACCACCGGCTCGGGCTGGTGTGCCTCGGCGTCGGCCTCCAGCGCGGCGCGCTGCCGACGGTGGGGCCACGTGCCATCGACCACCACGTTGCGGTCGTCATCAGCACCGGGCACGGCTGGTTCCGCCACCGGTCCGGGCCGCCCCTCCCCGTCACCGCACCGGCGCTGCTGTGGATCACCCCCGGTGTCGAACACCACTACGCGCCCGACCCGGACGACGGCTGGGACGAGGGCTTCGTGGACTTCACCGGAGCCGCCACCACCGCGTACACCGAACTGGGCTACATCGACCCCGACCGGCCGGTGACCCCACTGCGGGACAGCGCCGCCGCCCGCGGCGTCATCACCCGCGTCGCCCGCGCGGCGCGGATCGGCAACCCCCTGCTGGAAGTCGAGACGTCCGCCGCCGTCCACGAACTCCTGGTGACCCTGCGCCGCTCCCGCGCCGACACCGGAGGCGACGGCTCGCCCGTACTGGACGCGCTGGCCCGGGACGCCTTCCTGCCGCTCGCCGTCGCGGAACACGCCGCACGCCACGGTATGACGCTCGCCGAACTGCGCGCCGCCGTCCGGCGGGCGGCCGGATGCAGCCCCAAGGACTATCTGCTCGGTATCCGCCTCGGCCGGGCCAAGGAACTGCTCGCCGCCACCGATCTACCGGTCTCCGCCGTGGCCCGCCGGGTCGGCTACCACGACCCGGCCTACTTCAGCCGACTGTTCACCCGCCGCGTGGGGGTCGCGCCGATACGTTTCCGCGCGCAGCAGCACCACACCGTCCCCGGCGGCTGGAGCGACCGCGTCCCCCACCCGGACCACCCGCCGACGATCGCACCGGACTGAACCCGCCACGATCCTGCCGCCACCCCGCCCAGGATATGGACATACATAACCCCGCAATACCCCTTTCGGGTCGAGATCGTTGTGCTCGTCAGGTGAACGCACCTGAACGCCACAAGACTTGGGGATGTCTGTGCCTCCTCAAGCCGCCATCCCGAAGGGCACCGCACCCATGCCGACGCCGAACGACCCCGGGGAACCGCCCGCCCTCGCCGGGGGCGCCACAGGCCCCAGCCAACTGCGGCCACTGGTCGACACCGTGCTGGGCGCACTCAGCCAGGGCGCCGCAGCCCGCGGCGGCCCCATCCCGGCGGGCGGCCCCCAGGCGGTCGCCGAACGGCTGCGCGCCCAGGCCACCCCCGTCCTGCCCGCCAACGGCACCGGCGCCCAGGACGCGCTGCGCACCCTGGTACGCGCCGTCACCGAGGGCTCCGCCGACCCCGCGGAACCGTACTGCGCCGCGCACCTGCACTGCCCGCCGCTCGCCCTCGCGGTCGCCGCCGACCTCGCCGCGTCCGCGCTCAACCCCTCCATGGACTCCTGGGACCAGGCCCCCGCCGCCACCGCCCTGGAGGCCGAGACCACCGCCGCGTTCGCCGCCCTGGTCTACCCCGACCTGCCACAACCCGCCTGCCTGGTCACCACCGGAGGCAGCGAGTCCAACCAACTCGGCCTACTGCTCGCCCGGGAACGCGCCCGCGCCACCGGCGTGCCCGCGGTACACATCGTCTGCGGCGACAACGCCCACCACAGCGTCCACCGCGCCGCTTGGCTGCTCGGCCTGCCAGAACCCCGCACCCTGCCCACCCACGACGGCACCCTGCGCCCCGCCACCGTCGACCGCGCCCTCGCCGAACTGCGCGGCCCGGCCCTCGTCATCGCCACCGCCGGAACCACCGACACCGGCGCCATCGACCCACTCCCCGGCATCGCCGAAGTCACCACCGCCCACGGCGCCGAACTCCACATCGACGCCTCCTACGGCGGACCGCTGCTGTTCAGCAAGCACCACCGCGCCCAGCTGTCCGGCCTGCAGTCCGCCACCTCCGTCGGCATCGACCTGCACAAACTCGGCTGGCAGCCCATCGCCGCCGGACTGCTCGCCGTACCGGACACCACCGCACTGCGGCCACTGGCAACCAACGCCGACTACCTCAACGCCCACGACGACATCGAAGCGGGCTTCCCCGACCTGCTCGGCCGCTCACTACGCACCACCCGCCGCCCCGACATCCTCAAGATCGCCGTCACCCTCCGGGCCCTGGGCCGCGACGGGCTCGCCCAACTCATCGACAGGGTCTGCCAACAGGCCCAGCGCCTCGCCGACCTCGTCGAAGCCCACCCCGGTCTCACCCTCTACGCCCGCCCCACCATCACCACCGTCCTCTTCCGCCCCAGCCATGCCACCGACGCCGAACTGGCCGCCATCCGCCGCGCCCTGGTGACCTCCGGCACGGCCGTACTGGGCCGCGCCCACGCCGCGGGGCGCCTGTGGCTCAAGGCCACCCTGCTCAACCCCACCACCGAACCAGCCGACTTCACCGCCCTCCTCGACCTCGTCGCCCGCACCGCACGGGAAACCCGAACCGGCCGACCGCCGTCGAACGGCCAGGAACCCTCCACCGGCCAAGACCCGCCGGGCGGCAACGCACCCCGGAACGGTCAGTAACCCACGGAAGGACACCGCCATGAACACCGTCGACCCCGCCGACAGCCCTTCCACCGACGAACCCCTGGACCTACTCGGCATCGGCATCGGGCCGTTCAACCTCTCCCTCGCCGCCCTCGCCGACGGACTGCCCGAACTACGCACCGCCTTCTACGACCGGCGCCCCGCGTTCAGCTGGCACCCGGGCCAGCTCATCCAGGGCAGCACCCTCCAAGTGCCCTTCCTGGCCGACCTGGTGAGCCTGGTCGAACCCGCCAGCCCCTGGTCGTTCCTGTGCTACCTCAAAGCCCGCGGCCGCCTCTTCCCCTTCTACTTCGCCGAGCGCTTCCACATCCCGCGCACCGAGTACGACGCCTACTGCCGCTGGGTCGCCGGCTCACTGCCCACCTGCCACTTCGGCCACCAGATCGACGCCGTCCGCTGGAACCCCGAACGCGACCTGTTCCAGGTCGACTTCACCCGCCTCGACGCCGACGGCGAGGCCGTCGCCGTCGGCCGCACCCACAGCCGCAACCTCGTCATCGGCATCGGCACCACCCCCCACGTACCCGAACGGCTGCGCCCGCTCGCCGAATCCCCCAGCGTCCCCGTCCTCCACTCCGCCGACTACCTCACCCACCGCGACCGGCTGCTCGCCGCCGGCCATGTCACCGTCGTCGGATCCGGGCAGTCCGGCGCCGAAATCTTCCTCGACCTACTGCGGCACCGCCCGCACGGCCGCGAAGGACTCACCTGGCTCGCCCGCACCGAGGCCTTCGCCCCCATGGAATACAGCAAACTCGGCCTCGAACACTTCACCCCCGACTACACCCGCTACTTCCACGCCCTCCCCGAATCCGTACGCGACCAACTCCTCCCACACCAGTGGCAACTCCACAAAGCCATCGACCACGAGACCATCAGCGCCATCCACGAAGAGTTGTACCAGCGCACACTGACAACCGAGTCCGGACAGCCCTCCTGGCCGGACGTCACCCTCACTCCCGGCGTCTCGGTGCGCACCGCCGGCCGCATGGGCGCCGACCGTGTCGAACTCCACCTCGAACACGTCCAACAGGGCACCCAGAGCCGCGTCACCACCGACGCCGTCGTCCTCGCCACCGGATACCGGCAACGGCCCCTGGAACCCCTCCTCGCCCCCATCGACCCGTACCTGCGCCGCGACTCCGCCGGCCGCCCACGCGTCGACGAACGGCACCGCCTCGTCCTCGACCCCTCCATCCGCGGCGCCATCCACGTACAGAACGCCGAAACCCACACCCACGGCGTGGGCACCCCCGACCTCGGCCTCGGCGCCTGGCGCTCCGCCGTCATCCTCAACTCCCTCACCGGCGACACCGCCTACGAACTGCCGCAGCGCACCGCCTTCACCACCTTCGGCCTGGACCCCCACCCCGCCCACCGCCCACCCCGCACCGCCGTACCCCGCCCCGGGACCAGCACCCCCACCATCAGAACAGCGGCACTCCCACGCGGGTGAGCCACCAGCCGCCGGAGGCGAACACGGCCGGAGACCACCGCCCTGTTCGCCTTCACCCAGCCAGACCGCGCGCACAACACCCCCGTACGCGCCCCACCGACAACCCTCCGGTGCCCAACGCGCCTGCCACAGTGGAGACATGACCACGACACCGGCACCCCAGGACCACCCCCACGAGGACGCGCCACGCCTCGGCGTACGCGGCGAGGCCCACATCGAGGCCGAACCCGAACTCGCCCGCATCGCCATCACCGTGAACGCCCGCGGCACCGACCGCCGCGGCGCCCTCGACGACCTCACCCGCCGCAACACCACCGTCCTGGAACTCATCAGGGCCCACACCGAAGCCGTCGAGAAGACCCAGACCAGCGCCCTGGTCATCACCCCCGAACTCGCCAAGGGACGCGGCGAACGCGTTCGCTCCTACCACGGCCGCGTCCACCTCCAGGTCACCCTCAACGACTTCACCGCCCTCGGTGAACTCATCACCCGACTCGCCGAACTCGACCTCACCAGGGTCGACGGCCCATGGTGGTCCCTGCGACCCGACTCACCCGCCTACCGCACAGCCAGAACCCAGGCCGTACGGGACGCCGTACGACGCGCCCGGGAGTACGCCGAAGCGCTCGGCGGAGAGGTCACCGCGCTCCTCGAACTCGCCGACACCGGCACGGAGCCGACCGCCCCATATCACCCCCGGGCGTTCGCACCCGCCGCCCCCGGCGGTGCGGCCGGGGCCCAGCCGGTCCCGGCGATCACCCTCGAACCCGAACGCCAGACCGTGCACGCCCAGGTCACCGCGCACTTCACCATGACCCGACCCGACCTGCGGGCGCCTGAGCCGCGCTGAAAGCCCTTGTGGGGTACGTACACCGTTGCGATTCACGTCAACAACCTTTAACGGAGCGGACGTTCCCCCTTCTCCGGGAGACGGTTCCCTACCGGCAGGTAGGTCGTAGGCTCGGCAGTATGCGCCGAGCAAAGATCGTCTGCACTCTGGGCCCCGCCACAGACTCGTACGACCAGATCAAGGCCCTGGTCGAGGCAGGAATGGACGTCGCCCGGTTCAACCTCAGCCATGGCTCCTACGCCGAACACGAGGACCGGTACCGCCGGGTGCGCAAGGCAGCCGACGAGACCGGGCGCAGCGTCGGGGTGCTGGTCGACCTTCAAGGCCCGAAGATCCGCCTCGGCCGGTTCGCCGAAGGCCCCGTACTCCTTGAACGTGGCGACGAGTTCACCATCACCGTCGAGGACATCGAGGGCGACCGGCAGATCTGCGGCACGACCTACAACGGTCTGGCCGCCGACGTCAGCCGCGGTGAACGCATCCTCGTCGACGACGGCCGCGTCACCCTCGAAGTCACCGACGTCGAAGGCCCCCGCGTACACACCATGGTCATCGAGGGCGGGCTGGTCTCCGACCACAAGGGCCTCAACCTGCCGGGCGTCGCCGTCAGCGTCCCCGCGCTCTCCCGGAAGGACCTGGAGGACCTGCGCTGGGCCCTGCGCATCGGCGCCGACGTCATCGCCCTGTCCTTCGTACGCAACGCCCGCGATGCGGAGGACGTGCTGCGCGTCATGGCGGAGGAGGGACGGCGGATCCCGGTCATCGCCAAGATCGAGAAACCACAGGCCGTCGAGCACCTGGACGAGATCGTCGACGCGTTCGACGGGATCATGGTCGCGCGCGGTGACCTCGGTGTCGAAATGCCGCTGGAGACCGTGCCGATGGTGCAGAAGCGCGCGGTCAAACTCGCCAGGCGGAACGCCAAACCGGCCATCGTCGCCACCCAGATGCTGGACTCCATGGTCGAGGCGTCCCGGCCGACCCGCGCCGAGGCATCCGATGTCGCCAACGCGGTGATGGACGGGGCCGACGCGGTGATGCTCTCCGGCGAGACGAGCGTCGGCAAGTACCCGGTGGCCACCGTCAAGACCATGAGCCGGATCGTCGCGGCAGCCGAGGAGGACATGCTCGCGGCCGGCCTGCCCCCGCTGTCCGAACGCGGCAAGCCGCGCACCCAGGGCGGCGCCGTCGCCCGGGCCGCCGCCGAGATGGGCGACTTCCTCGGCGCGCAGTTCCTGGTGGCGTTCACCCAGAGCGGCGACACCGCCCGGCGCCTGTCGCGCTACCGCTCACCGATCCCGGTCCTGGCCTTCACCCCGGAACCGGCGACACGCTCACAACTGAGCCTGACCTGGGGCGTGGAGACGTTCCTCGGCCCGATGGTCCAGACGACGGACGAGATGGTCGAGCAGGTCGACGAACACCTCCTGCGAATCGGCCGCTGCAAGCCCGGCGACGTGGTCGTCATCACGGCAGGCTCACCCCCGGGCGTCCCCGGCACGACGAACATGGTCCGGGTCCACCACATCGGGGAGGACGACTCACCGAAGTAGCGGGGGCCTGAACGTACGGCTCCTAGTCCTTGGGGCCTATGTGCCGGTCCATCATCGCCACGGAGGCCTTGCGGGCCACCGAGATGTTCCAGGTGTTCGCCTGTTTCCACTCGATGCCGAGGTGGTCGAGGGTGTCGGTGTAGAGCCGTCGGATGTCCTCGGACTTGTTGGTGAAGAAGTAGCGGGGGTACTCGTAGCGCTTGCGCTGCCCGGCGACGGTGCGTTCGGTCCAGTTGGTGGTGCGGCAGCCGTCGGAGTGGACGAGTCCGCGGAGGAACTCCCAGGGGTGGGCGTTGACCGATTCCCGTTGCCAGGTGGCGAGTTGGATGTGCCGCTCGTGCTTCTTCCCGGGCGCGTGCTGGGGGAAGAGGCAGGGCCAGTGCCGACCGTAGCTGACCACGCTCACGCAGCCCTCGCGTGGCAGTCGGTGGACCGAGCCCGTCGGATGTACGGCGTGCACCGCGTTGGCGCAGGCGTCGATGAGGCCAGGCCAGGCGTTGGCACAGGCGATGCGGAGGAAGTAACCGGTGCGCGGATGCGGGCTGACGCAGCCGTCACCGAGGTACAGGCCGAGTAAGTAGGCGTACGCGTCCGGGGGATGGGGGAGCTCGGGGCGATCTCGGCACCGGCAGCAGTCACTTGGGCGCAGCGGCTCGATCCGGGCCTGCCAGCCGCGGATGGCGGCGCGGGAGATGCCCGTCTGCCTGCTGGCCGAGTTGAGGCTGCGTCCTTGGCGGAGCAGGGTGAGTGCGCGCTTGCGCGTCTCAAGGTCGTACATGCGGTCGATCCTGGCGGAAAGTCAATGACCTCTGGCCGAATCGAAGGGTTGTTCACTCCAAGCGGTGAAGATCGCTAATGAGGTGATGACCTTGGAAAAGAAGGTGAGTGCCCCGGGTCGGATTCGAACCGACACTGTATGGGTTTTGAATCCATTGCCTGCTGCCAGTTGGGCTACCGGGGCCCCTTCGAAATGAAGGATAGCGGATACCCGCCATGACTCAAACCTACAGGACGTAGGTAGGCTCATGCATGCACCCCCGCACTGAAATGAGGAGCCGAAGCCAGTGACCGCCGCTGACGCCCCCGATGAGATGACGCCCCCGGCTGCCGACGCCGAAGGCGAACCGTCGCACGTTCCGCCGCACACGACGCGCGTCGTCATCGCCGAGGACGAGGCGCTGATCCGCCTCGACCTCAAGGAGATGCTCGAAGAAGAGGGGTACTTGGTCGTCGGCGAAGCCGGGGACGGCCAGCGGGCGGTGGAACTCGCCGAGGAGCACCGGCCCGACCTGGTGATCCTGGACGTGAAGATGCCGATCCTGGACGGGATCTCCGCCGCCGAGCGCATCGCCAAGGAGCGCATCGCTCCGGTGCTGATGCTGACCGCCTTCTCGCAGCGGGAACTGGTCGACCGGGCGCGTGAGGCGGGCGCGATGGCGTACCTGGTCAAGCCGTTCAGCAAGAGCGACCTGGTTCCGGCCATCGAGATGGCCGTCTCCCGCTTCACCGAACTGCGCGCGCTGGAGGCGGAGGTCGCGGACCTGGCCCAGCGGTTGGAGACCCGCAAGCTGGTGGACCGGGCCAAGAGCGCGTTGCAGACGGCGTACGGGCTGAGCGAGCCCGCCGCGTTCCGCTGGATCCAGAAGACGTCGATGGACCGCCGGATGTCGATGCAGCAGGTGGCACAGGCCGTCATCGACGAGGTCAGCGGCACCGCCAGCAAGGGCGGCACGGACGACAAGGGCGGCACGGACGACAAGGGCGGCACGGACGACAAGGGCGCGGCCGGCTGAGGTCCGCCGTCCGGCTGCTCCCGGCGCGTCCGGGCACGTTGGGTCCCATGTCACCTGGCGTGGCGCTGATGGCGTGACGGCCGCTTCGGGCCGTTACGCCGTCTGGCCGCAGCCGCCCGGCCGTGCGGCGGGCGCTGGCCGTGCGCCGCGAGGTGCTCGGGAAGATGATGGTGACGGCGCTGGTCGGTCGTATGCCGTCAGGAGGAAGAAGCCGCCGCCCAGGAGTTCCTTCCGCGCCACCGGCGTCCAAGCCGCGCATCCAACCGTCTGCCTGGGCACCGCACACCCGCCGCACACCGCTGGGAGTGACAGGTGAACCAGCAACACCGCGGCGAGGTCGGCAAGGCCGACCACCGCCGTGCGGCGAGGTTGAGCGACGCGGGCTTGCAGGTGCCCGCCGCACCGGCCTGGATGCGCTGGCTGCCGGTCGCGTACGTGGCGGCGGTGCTGTTGCTGGAGCCGGTGACTCCGGTGCAGTGGCCGGTGAGTTTCCTGCTCATCGCGCTGCCGGTGATCGCCGCGTACACCCAGGGCCCGGTGAGCGTCGCCGGGGTGACGGTGTTCGCGATCGCGTTCGAGGCGGTCCTGGCCGGGACGCCGTGCTGTGCCGGCCGCAACGCCCACGACCTGTGGGAGAGGCACTATGTCGGCGCGTACATCTCCACGGCCCTGGTGGGCTTCATCGGCACCGCGCTGTCCGCCCACCGCAAGCGCCAGGAAGCGCATCTGCTGCACGCCAACTCGGTCGCTGAGGCGCTGATGCACACCCTGCTGCGGCCGGTTCCGCACCAGGTGGGCCATGTGCTGGCGGCCAGCCTGTACCACCCGGCCGAGGCGGGGACCATGGTGGGCGGCGACCTGTTCGACATCTGCGCGACCCCGGCGGGTGAGCGGGCCATCATCGGCGATGTGCGGGGCAAGGGCCTGCAGGCCGTGCGCACTGTCGCCGATGTGCTGGGCAGTTTCCGGCAGGCCGCCTACGATCCCGGCGACCTGCTACAGGTGGCGGTCAGCATGGAGCGCCGGATCACCCGGGAGGCGGCGGCGATCCTCGACGACGAGTTGTTCGTTACCGCCGCCCTGGTCGAGTACGACTCGCGGGCGAACCGCGTGACGATCATCAACCACGGCCATATCGAGCCGGTGCTGATCTCCGGTGGGGAGGTGAACACGCTCGCCGGGCCGCCGGCCCTTCCGCTGGGCCTGGGCGTGCTGGCCCCGGGGCGTCCGGTGTCCTATGAGCACCGCTTCGCTCCGGGGGATGTGCTGCTGCTGTGCACCGACGGCCTGATGGAGGCCCGGGACCATGGTGGGGTCTTCTACCCGCTGCTGGACCAGTTGCGGAGGCGTTTCGCCGGGCTGGCGGCGCCCACGCCCAGGGATGTGATCGACTTCCTCGACACCGATCTGCCCCGGCACGCGCGGGCGCTCCACGACGACGTGGCGATCCTGGCCATCGCCCCGCACGGGCGGTAGGCGGCGGTCAGGTGGTCTGGTTGCCGCTGGGGGCCGAGGGGCGCAGTACGCAGGTCAGTCGGGCCGAACAGATGCGGCGTTCCTGTTCGTCGGTGATGACGATCTCGTAGGTGGCGGTGGAGCGGCCCCGGTGCACGGGGGTGGCCACGCCGGTGACGGTGCCGGCGCGGATGCCGCGGTGGTGGGTGGCGTTGAGGTCGACGCCGACCGCGAGCTTGTGGGGTCCGGCGTGCATCATGGCGCCGACCGAGCCGAGGGTCTCGGCGAGTACGGCCGAGGCGCCGCCGTGCAGCAGCCCGTACGGCTGGGTGTTGCCCTCGACCGGCATGGTGCCGACGACCCGCTCGGCGGAGGCCTCGGTGACCTGGATGCCCATGCGGGTGCCCAGGGTTCCGGCGGAGAACAGGGACGGCAGGTCGATGCCGAGCCCTGCGTACTGTTCGAGGACCTCCGGCGGGAACTTGGTGGGGGCCTGGGTGGCGGCCTGCTCGCCCATGTCGGTCGGCTCCGATCGTCTTCGGTCGGTCGCGGTGGGCTTCGGACGTCGCGGAGCCGGCACCGCCTGGGCCCCGGGAGCCCGCGGTGTCGGCCGCGGCCCCCGGGAAGTGTGTCAGCAGCGTCCTATCAGGTGTTCACGCGTCCGGGGCGGCCGTCGGGAGGTGGTTTTGATCACGTGTGGCCTCCAGGCGTATGACGACGGACTTCGACGCCGGGGTGTTGCTGGTGTCGGCGGTGTGGTCGAGCGGGACCAGTACGTTGGTCTCCGGGTAGTACGCGGCGGCGCAGCCGCGGGTGGTGGGGTAGTGGACGACGCGGAACCCCTCCGCGCGCCGCTCCACTCCGTCGGACCACTCGCTGACCAGGTCGGTGTACGCGCCCTCGGCCAGGCCGTGGGCGTGGGCGTCCTCGGGGTGGAGCAGGATGACGCGGCGGCCGCCCCTGATGCCCCGGTAGCGGTCGTCGAGGCCGTAGATGGTGGTGTTGTACTGGTCGTGCGAGCGCAGCGTCTGCAGCAGCAGCCGGCCTTCGGGTACCTGGGGGTACTCGACGGGAGCGGCGGTGAAGTTGGCCTTGCCGGTGGCGGTGGGGAAGCGGCGGTTGTCGCGCGGGGCGTGCGGCAGTGTGAAGCCGCCGGGGCGGCGGACTTTGGTGTTGAAGTCCTCGAAGCCGGGGACGACCCGGGAGATCCGGTCCCGTACGAGGTCGTAGTCGGTTTCGAACTCGGCCCAGGGGACGACGCTGTCCGGGCCGAGCGCGGCGCGGGCGAGTCGGCAGATGATGGCGGGTTCGGAGAGCAACTGGGCGCTGGCGGGGGCGAGTCCGCCGCGGGAGGCGTGCACCATTCCCATGGAGTCCTCGACGGTGACGAACTGTTCGCCGGTGGCTTGGACGTCCTTCTCGGTGCGGCCGAGAGTGGGCAGGATCAGGGCGCGGGCGCCGGTGATCACATGGGAGCGGTTGAGCTTGGTCGACACATGGACGGTGAGCCGGGCGCGGCGCATCGCGGCCTCGGTGACCTCGGTGTCGGGGGTGGCGGAGACGAAGTTGCCGCCCATGGCGAAGAACACCTTCGCCGTGCCGTCGCGAAGCGCGCGGATGGACCGTACGACGTCCAGGCCGTGTTCGCGCGGTGGTGCGAAGCCGAACTCCTTCTCCAGGGCGTCGAGGAAGGCGGGCGCGGGCCGTTCGAAGATGCCCATGGTGCGGTCGCCCTGGACGTTGCTGTGGCCGCGCACCGGGCACACTCCGGCCCCGGGGCGGCCGATGTTGCCGCGGAGCAGCAGGAAGTTGACGACCTCGCGGATGGTGGGCACGGCGTGCTTGTGCTGGGTGAGGCCCATCGCCCAGCACACCACGATGCTGCGGGCGCTCAGGACCATGTCGTGCAGTTGCTCGATCCGTTGGCGGTCCAGTCCGGTGGCGCGCAGTACCTCGTCCCAGTCGGTGGCGCGGGCGGTCTGGGCGAACTCCTCGAAGCCGTGGGTGTGTTGGGCGACGAACTCGGTGTCGACGGCTCCGTCGGTCTCCAGGAGGAGCCTGTTCAGGGCGCGGAACAGCGCCTGGTCGCCGCCGAGCCGGATCTGGAGGAACAGGTCGGTGAGCGGGGTGCCGGAACCGGCGAGTCCGCGGGCGGTCTGCGGGTTCTTGAACCGCTCGAGTCCCGCCTCGGGCAGCGGGTTGACGGTGACGATCTTCGCGCCGTTCGCCTTGGCCTTCTCCAGCGCGGACAGCATCCGGGGGTGGTTGGTGCCGGGGTTCTGTCCGGCGACGATGATCAGGTCGGCGCGGTAGAGGTCTTCGAGGAGCACGCTGCCCTTGCCGACGCCGAGGGTCTCGGTGAGTGCGGAGCCCGATGACTCGTGGCACATGTTGGAGCAGTCGGGCAGGTTGTTGGTGCCCAGTTCGCGGGCGAACAACTGGTAGAGGAAAGCGGCCTCGTTGCTGGTGCGGCCCGAGGTGTAGAACACCGCCTCGTCGGGCGAGTCGAGCCGGCGCAGTTCCTCGGCGATGATGTCGAAGGCGCGCTCCCACGGCACCGGCTCGTAGTGGTCGGCGCCTTCGGGCAGGTACATCGGCTGGGTCAGCCTGCCCTGCTGGCCGAGCCAGTAGCCGCTGCGGGCGGCGAGGTCGGAGACCGGGTGGCGGGCGAAGAACTCGGGGGTGACGCGGCGCAGCGTCGCCTCTTCCGCGACGGCCTTGGCGCCGTTCTCGCAGAACTCCGCGCGGTGCCGCTTGTCGGGCTCGGGCCAGGCGCAGCCGGGGCAGTCGAAGCCGTCCTTCTGGTTGACCTTGAGCAGGGTCAGCGCGGTGCGGCGCACGCCCATCTGCTGTTGCGCGATGCGTAGCGTGTGCCCGATGGCGGGCAGCCCGGCGGCGGCGTGCTGCGGTGCGGTGACATCGGGTGCGTCCTGGACCGGGTCCCCCGCGGGCGGTTTGCCTGCCATCGTCGTCCCCTTCGCTACGTGCCGGTACGGGTTCGCCCCGGCCGGCGTCGCGTGTTCGATGCTGTCGTTTCGAATCCTCCCACGGGCCGCTGACGGCGAGGGCGGGTGGCGGCGCCGCGGGCGGGGATGTCAGTGGTCCGTGGGAGGATCGGAGACGTGGCAGCAAAGGCATCGAAGACGACGGCGAAGAAGACCGCGACGACCACCGGGGCGACCGGAGGCCAGAAGGGAGGCCGCCCGCGCCTGCTCCTGCTGGACGGGCACTCCTTGGCGTACCGGGCGTTCTTCGCGCTGCCGGTGGAGAACTTCAACACCGCCACCGGCCAGCCGACGAACGCGATCTACGGGTTCACCTCGATGCTGGCCAACACGTTGCGTGACGAGCAGCCGACGCATCTGGCGGTGGCGTTCGACGTGTCCCGCAAGACCTGGCGGATGGAGGAGTATCCGGAGTACAAGGCGACGCGTTCCAAGACTCCGGACGAGTTCCGCAGCCAGGTGGAGCTGATCGGCGAGTTGCTGGACGCGATGCGGGTGCCGCGGTTCGCGGTGGACGGCTTCGAGGCCGACGACGTGATCGCCACCCTGGCCACCCAGGCCGAGCGGGCGGGCTACGAGGTGCTGATCGTCACCGGTGACCGGGACTCGTTCCAACTGGTCAGCGAGAACGTGACGGTGCTGTACCCGACCAAGGGCGTGTCCGAGCTGACCCGGTTCACCCCGCAGAAGGTCGAGGAGAAGTACGGCCTCAGCCCCCGGCAGTACCCGGACTTCGCGGCGCTGCGCGGCGACCCGTCGGACAACCTGCCGGGCATTCCCGGCGTCGGTGAGAAGACCGCGGCCAAGTGGATCATCCAGTTCGGCTCGTTCGACGAGTTGGTGAAGCGGGCCGACGAGGTCAAGGGCAAGGTCGGGCAGAGCTTCCGCGACCACCTTGAGGCGGTCACGCTGAACCGCCGGCTCACCGAGATGGTGCGGGACGTCGAACTGCCGGTCGGCCCCGACGGGCTGGGGCGTCAACCGTATGACCGGGCTTCGCTCGATGTGGTGCTGGAGGCGCTGGAGTTCCGGCACGCCAACTTCCGTGAGCGGCTGTACGCGGCCGACCCCGGCACCAGCGAGGCCGCCGAGGCGGTCGGCGACGGGGTGGAGATCGACGGGCGGGTGCTGGCCGCCGGTGAGCTGACCGACTGGCTGGAGGAGCACGGCCAGGGCACGGTCGGGGTGGCCACGGTCGACTCCTGGGCGCTGGGTTCGGGGACGGTCACCGAGATCGCGCTGGCCACCGAGGAGGGACCGGCGGCCTGGTTCGATCCGGCGCATCTGGTGGAGCGGGACGAGAAGGCGTTCGCACGCTGGATCGCGGACCGTGACCGGCCCAAGGTGCTGCACAACGCCAAGGGCGCCATGCGGGTCTTCGCCGAGCACGGCTGGACGGTGGACGGCGTGGCGATGGACACCGCGCTGGCCGCGTACCTGATCAAGCCCGGGCGGCGCTCGTTCGCCCTGGACGCGCTCTCGGTGGAGTATCTGGGCCGTGAGCTGACCACGTCCGAGGGCGACGGCGGGCAGTTGGCGTTCGGCGTGGACGACGGCGCCGAGGCGGAGGCGCTGATGCTCCAGGCCCGTACGGTGGCTGACCTGGGCGAGGTGTTCAGTGCCCGGCTGGCCGCGGACGGCGCGCTGGAGCTGCTGCGGGACGTGGAGCTGCCGATCTCGGTGCTGCTGGCCCGGATGGAGCGGCACGGCATCAGCGCCGACCGCGAGTGGCTTGAGCGCATGGAGCAGCAGTTCGCCGGCGCCGTGCAGCAGGCGGTCGCAGAGGCGCACCGGTCGGTGGGGCACGAGTTCAACCTGGGCTCGCCCAAGCAGCTCCAGGAGGTGCTGTTCGGCGAGCTGGGGCTGCCCAAGACCAAGAAGACCAAGACCGGATACACCACGGACGCCGACGCGCTGGCGTGGCTCGCCGGGCAGACCGACCACGAGCTTCCGGTGATCATGCTGCGCCACCGTGAACAGGCCAGGCTCCGCTCCACCGTTGAGGGCCTGATCAAGACCATCGCGCCGGACGGACGGATCCACACCACCTTCAACCAGACGGTGGCCGCCACCGGACGGCTGTCGTCCACCGACCCCAACCTGCAGAACATCCCGGTCCGCACCGACGAGGGCCGGGCGATCCGCCGGGGCTTCGTGGTCGGCGAGGGTTATGAGTCGCTGCTGACCGCCGACTACAGCCAGATCGAACTGCGGGTGATGGCCCACCTGTCCGAGGACGAGGGCCTGATCGCCGCCTTCACCTCCGGCGAGGACCTGCACACCACGGTGGGTTCGTACGTCTTCGACGTCCCCAGGGCGAGCGTGGACGCCGAGATGCGGCGCAAGATCAAGGCGATGTCGTACGGGCTGGCCTACGGGCTGTCCGCGTTCGGCCTCTCCCAGCAGTTGGGCATCGACGCCGCGGAGGCAAGGGCGTTGATGGACACCTACTTCGAGCGGTTCGGCGGGGTGCGCGACTATCTGCACCGGGTGGTGGAGGAGGCCAGGGTCACCGGCTACACCGAGACGCTGCTGGGCCGCCGCCGCTATCTGCCGGACCTCAACAGCGACAACCGGCAACGCCGGGAGATGGCCGAGCGGATGGCGCTCAACGCGCCGATCCAGGGTTCGGCCGCCGACATCGTCAAGATCGCGATGCTGCGGGTGGACGAGGCGCTGACCAAGGAGGAGCTGCGTTCCCGCACCCTGCTACAGGTGCACGACGAAATCGTGCTGGAGGTGGCGCCCGGCGAGCGCGAGCAGGTCGAGGAACTGGTCCGGCGGGAGATGGCGGGTGCCTACCCGCTGCGTGCCCCGCTCGACGTTTCCGTCGGTCACGGCCCCGACTGGGAGTCCGCCGCGCACTGACCGCTCCGGTCGCGCGAGCGCGCCCGTCTGGCGTGGACCGCGGCGGCGACCGCCGCCGCGGCCGGCGCCAGACCCGCGCCCGCGCCGAAGGTGGCGGAGGCGATCAACGACGAGACGTCGCCCGGCCGGTCCCGCCGACAGCGCAGCGCCGCCCCCGCCACCGCGCAGGCCGCCAGCGCCCAGCCGCCCGCCCGCCTGCTCCGCGCCGTCAATCGGGGTACCGCGGGCGGCGGCACATGCGGGGCGCGCCGCGACTCCCGCGCCGTCCACAGCCCGAGGGCGGCCAGTCCCGCGGCCGAACTCGCGTACTGCGCCCAGTGGTACAGCGGTACGCCGCACATGGTGCGGCTCAGCACCGGCAACAGGCGTACACCGCCGCGTCCTTGGTGGGTGAAGGCGTCCCAGCCGAGATGCGTGGCCGCCCCGGTCGCCGCCGAGACCCAGAACCATCCGGTGTCCCGCACCGTCGGTGCCGTCGCCCCACCCGTCGCCATGCCCAGCAGCGGCGCCGCGCGGCCGCCGATCCGCGGCGGCAGCAAGGCGGTCAGCGGCCCGCGCACCGCCAGCCAGCCGCCCGTCAGCCCGGCCGCGAGCAGCGGATCGAGCACGGCCGCACCGGCCAAACCGTGGGTTGCCCGGCCGTATCGGCCGGTTCCGGGGATCAGCGAGTCGAGGAAGAACGGCACGTCCGGGGCGAGCGACCCGGCGATCAGCCCTGCCGCGAGCAACGGTCCGCGCCCGCGTACCGTGCCTGAGGCATCGGTCCGCAGCAGGGGCAGTACCGCCGCGGGATGGCTGAAGGTGAATGGCATCCACGCCTCCCGTGGCTGTGATTCGCACTGTTCATCACCATCTCTGTCACGGACGGTGGCTCCGGTTCACAAGTTGCCGTAGTGTCCGTTTCGTTGTCGCGCTGGGGAGCGCATACGACACACCATCGGGAGGGAATAGGCGTATGTCTGTGCCGTTCGGCCGACGGATACGCAAGGGTGCGGCGGGCACCGCGATCGCGGCGTTGGCGATGGCGGCGCTCACCGCCTCGCAGGCCCCGGGCGTGGCCCTGGGCGTGGCACACGGCAGCACCGTGGCCCCGCCTCCCGGCCCGCCGATCGACGGTGGAAAGCCGTACATCACCAACCTGCCGCCGCTCAACTCGCCGGTGAGGCCCGGCAGTCCCAGCGGGCAGCCCGGCAGCGGGTCGGGTGTGGGGGCGGGTGGCGCGGGCATCCCCGCGACCGTACTCGCCGCGTACCAGAAGGCCGAGGCGGCGCTCCAGAGCAGTCGGCCCGGCTGCCATCTGCGCTGGCAGCTGCTCGCCGCGATCGGCGAGGTGGAGTCCGGCCAGGCGGACGGCGGCAACGTGGACGCCTCGGGCACCACCCGTACGCCGATCCTCGGCCCGGTGCTGGACGGCACCGGGGGCAACGCCAACATCGGTTCCAGCAGCACCAGTTACTACGACGGCGGCCTGTCCTACGCCCGCGCGGTCGGCCCCATGCAGTTCATCCCGTCCACCTGGGCGCAGTGGGGCGCGGACGGCAACGGTGACGGCGTCAAGGACCCCAACAACATCTACGACGCCTCGCTCGCCGCCGCCGACTACCTGTGCGCCGCCGGTGGCGACCTGTCCGACCCCAAGGGCCTGGACCGCGCGATCCTGGGCTACAACCACTCCCAGGACTACCTGAACACCGTCAAGGACTGGTACCAGTACTACCTCAACGGCGTGCACCAGATCGCGGACGGCTCCGGTGGCGGCTCGGCGCCCGGTGCCGGGGGCGACCGGATGCCGTCGGCGCAGCCGTCGCCGTCGGCCTCGTCCGGCGCCGGAGGCAGGCCGGGCGGTGGACCGTCCGCGTCGCCCTCGCACAGCCCGCTGCCCACCGTGTCGGCCAGCGGCAGTATCGGCCCCGGGCCGAGCGGCAGCCCCTCGCCGCACCCGTCCGGCAGCGGCAGCCCGAGCCCGTCGCCCACCGGGGGGTGCCCCACCGGCTCGCCCAGCCCGTCGCCCTCGCCGTCCGGTAGCGCCAGCGCGTCGCCGTCCCCGAGCCCGTCGCCCTCGCCGAGCGGCAGCGCTTCCGGGTCGCCCTCGCCCTCACCGTCCCCGAGCGGTGGCCGCTGCCCGACACCGAAGCCGAGCGGCGACGCCAGCCCCTCGCCGTCCGCCGCGCCCAGCCAGTCGGCGCACTGAACCCACGGCAACGCCAGGAGGGCCGGGTCGACACGACCCGGCCCTCCTGACGTTGCGTCAGAGAACGTGTTCTCATTTGGCGTTCCGGTTGCTACCGTGCGTCGGGCCCCGCAGCCCACACCGGGAGGCTGTCCATGCGCGCCCTGATCGCCGCGGCCGTCGGACTCGCCGCCGCGCTGGCCCTGGTCATGACGATCACCGCGATCGGGGCGCCGGCGGGCAGCACCTCACCGAAGCCGCTCATGACCACCGTCCCGCGGCATCCGTGAAGGGGGCCGGGAGAATGCGCCGCAAAGCCAGCCTGGTACTGCTCGGATTCGCCGCGTTCTGCGCCGCGTTGTCACCACTGCTGCGCTGGTACGCCTTTCCCCGGCTGGCGAAGATCCCAGCCAACGAATACCAGGTCGTCGTCCTCCAGGCGAAGAACCCGACCCTGCTCGACTACACCCGGATGAAGGACGTCACCGTTCCCGAAGTGAACATCGTGCAGACGCTGCGCGGTAATGTGCGGGCGGCGGAACAGGTCAAGAAGCAGACCGGCCGCGATGTCGTCGTGTGGGACGCGCTGTCCTACATCGCCGACCCGCACGGCGCCATGGTCTCCGAGATCCCCGAACGCTACGTCTTCGACGCCCACTCCCAGGCACCCGTGCACGCGGGCGGCGAGAGCGTGGACGGCGACCCGGTGCGCCGCCAGGGCATCGAGTTCAAGTGGCCGTTCCTCACCCAGAAACGCGACTACTACTACTTCGACGCCCAGACCCGCACCTCCGCCCCCATCCACTACCGGGGCACGCGGAACTTCCACGGCCTGAAGGTCTACTACTTCGAGCAGACCATTCCATGGACCAAGGTGCCGCTGCCGAAGAAGATGCCGCTCGGCGTGACACCCGCCGTCGTCACCGCCGCCGGAATGGAACGCTGGTACACCACCAAGCGAATGTTCTGGGTGGACCCGGTAACCGGCGCACCGGTCAACGGCGAGGAGATCCACAAGGAGGAGATGCGCTATATCGGCGACCCGCAGAAAACACCGCTGATCGCCTTCGCGGGCGATGTGAAGATGCGGCCCGACTACGTCGACTCGACCGTCGAACTCGTCAAGGAGCAGCGGCAGTTGGTCCTCGCGCTCACCAGCTATCTGCCCTGGGGCTTCCTGGGCCTGGGCGCCGCGCTGCTGGCCATCGCCCTGGTGCTGGAAGCCCGCGACCGCCGCGGCGGCGCGTCCAGTACGGACACCGTGGAACCGACCCCGCGGCCGGTGCCCGCCTAGGACCGTCCGTTCGTCCGCCGTGTCGCCCGCGCCGTCGAAGGGTCCTCGGGCCAAGGATGCTTGGGATAGCGTCCGCGCAACTCCGCGCGCACCGCGCGGTACCCGTCCCGCCAGAACGACGCCAGATCCGAGGTGACCGCCGCCGGACGCCCGGCGGGGGAGAGCAGATGCACCAGCAGCGGCACCCGCCCGCCCGCGATCCGCGGCGTCTCCTGCCAGCCGAACAACTCCTGGAGCTTCACCGCCAGCACCGGCTGCCCTTCGCCGTACGACACCCGGATCCGGGAGCCGCTGGGCACCTCGACCCGCTCCGGCGCCAACTCCTCGAACCGGGCCGCCTCCCCGCCGGCCCACGGCAGCAGCCGGGACAGCGCGGCGCCCGCGTCCACCCGTTCCAGATCCGCCCGGCGCCGGGCCGCGCCCAGCTCCGGGCCCAGCCACTCCTCGACGCGGTCCAGCAGCGCCCCGTCCGACACATCCGGCCACGGCGCGCCCAACTCCCCGTGCAGGAACGCCAGTCGCTGCCGCAGCCCCTCCGCCTCCCGGCTCCACCGCAGCACACCGGTGCCCTCCCGGCGCAGCCCGTCAAGCAGCGCCGCCCGCACCGCCTCCGGGTCGGGGGAGCGCAGCGCCCGTGACGACAGCTCGATCGCCCCCAGCCGCCGCACCTCGCGGGCCACGACGTCCCCGTCCCACGCCACCTCCTGGTAGGAGGACAGCAACGGCGCCGCAGCCGTGCGCGCCGTCTCCTCGTCGATCACCGCGGCCAGCCGCGCCCGCGCCGAGGCGGCCGAAACCGGACGGTCCGCCACCGCCACCGCCAGCCAGTCCGCCCCCGACAGCCGGGTGCCGTCGGCGAGTTCGGCCGCCGTGCCCGAGGCCATCAGATATCCGCCGGCACGCCTCCTGGCCACCCGCTCCGGGAAGGCCAGTGCGGCCACCAACCCGGCCGCGAGGTCGTCGGCGAGCCCGCCGTCCGACGCCGTGCCCGCACGGGACTCCGCCACGCCGCCCTCAGTGGCAACCGCCGTCAGACGCTTCGCCTCCGCTCGCCAGCGTCCGCCGTAACCGTCACCGCCCCGCCGGGCCGAGCGCCACGCCCCGGCCAGATCGTCCCCGTACTCCCGGGGTGGCTCCTCACTGAGCAGCGCCACCACCTCGGCCGCCCGGCGCGCGCCGATCAGCCGCGCGCCGTCCAGCAGCGCCCGCGCCAGCCGGGGATGCAGTCCCATTCCGGCCATGCGCCGCCCGCGGTCCGACACCCGGTCGTCCGGGCCGAGCGCCCCGACCGCCCGCAGCGTCTCCCGCGCAGCCGCCATCGCGCCCGGCGCGGGGGCGTCCAGCAGCGCCAGCCCGGACGCGTCCGGATCACCCCAGCACGCGACCTGGAGCGCGAACGCCGCCAGGTCCGCCACCGCGATCTCCGGTGCGGGCCGGGCGGGATGACCGACGTCATCGGCCCGCGACCAGCAGCGGTACACCGTGCCCGGCCCCTCGCGCCCGGCACGGCCGGCGCGCTGACGGGCCGCCGCGTGGGACACCCGAACGGTCGCCAGCGCGCCCAGGCCCCGTGCGTGGTCGGTGCGCGGCTCACGGGCCAGACCGCAGTCGACCACCACCCGCACGCCCGGCACCGTAAGACTGGACTCGGCCACCGAGGTGGCCAGCAGCACCCGCCGCCGGGCGCCCGGCGCGAGCGCCGCGTCCTGCACCGCGGCGGGCGCCCGCCCGTGCAGTTGCAACACCTCCACGCCATCGACGCACCCCAGCGCCCCGGCGACCCTCGCGATCTCCCCGACGCCCGGCAGGAAGCACAGCACATCCCCCTCGCGCTCCCGCAGCGCACGCCGCACCACCGACGCCGTGTGCTCCAGCAGCGCCGGATCCACCCGCATCCCGTGCGGCGGCCGTACCGCACGCGCCGGAGGCGCCCACACCACATCGACCGGATGCAGCACGTCCCGCGCCTCGACCACCGGCACATCGCCCATCAGCCGCGCCCACGCCGCGGTGTCCGTCGTCGCCGACGCCGCCACCACGCGCAGCTCCGGGCGCAGCGCGGCGCGCACGTCCAGCACGAACGCCATCACGGTGTCCGCGTCCAGATGCCGCTCATGGCACTCGTCGAGCAGCACCACGTCCACACCGGGCAGTTCGGGATCGCGCTGCAACCGCTGGAGCAGCACACCCGTCGTCACCACTTCTACGACGGTGCGCCGTGAAACCTTCCGCTCCCCACGAATCGTGAACCCGACCCGGTCCCCGGCCTCCTCGCCCAGCAGCCAGGCCATCCGGCGGGCCGCCGCCCGGACCGCCATCCGCCGCGGCTCGGCCACCAGAACCCGCCGCACCGGTGCACCGTCCAGCAGCCCGGCCAGCACCAGCGGTACCAGCGTCGTCTTGCCGGTGCCCGGCGGCGCCGCCAGCACCGCGCCACCGTGCTCGTCAAGGGCGGCCAGCAGCGCGGGCAGCACGTCGCGTACCGGCAGGTCGAGTGCCGCGGTCCGGATCACGCGGTCAGTCCCGTACGCACACGAAGATCGCCGTGCCCGGCAGCAGCGCCCCGCGCAGCGGGGACCAGCCGCCCCACTCCTGGGTGTTCCACTCCGGCCAGCGCGGCTCCACCAGGTCGACCAGCCGGAAACCGGCCGCCGCTATCTCCCGCACCCGGTCCCCGACGGTGCGGTGGTGCTCCACGTACACGGCGGTGCCGTGCTCGTCCTGCTCGACATAAGGGGTGCGGTCGAAGTACGACGCGGTGGCGGTCAGCCCCTCGGGGCCGGGCTCGTCCGGGAAGGCCCAGCGGATCGGGTGGGTGACCGAGAAGACCCAGCGCCCGCCCGGCCGCAGCACCCGGTGCACCTCGCGCATCACCCGCGCCGAGTCGGCCACGAACGGCACCCCGCCGTACGCGGAGCACGCCAGGTCGAACGAGCCGTCCGCGAACGGCAGCGCGCCCGCGTCCGCCTGCACCAGCGGGAAGCCGCCGCCGATCCGGCGAGAGTGCCGCAACTGCCGGTACGACAGGTCCAGCGCCACCGGCCGGGCGCCCTGCCCCGCCAGCCAGCGCGAGCACTGCGCCGCACCGCAGCCGATCTCCAGCACCGGCCGTCCGGCCAGCTCCCGCGCCGGGCCGAGCAGGGCGGCATCGGCCTCGTCCAGGCCCTCGGGGCCCCAGACGAAGCGGTCGTCGCCCAGGAACGTACCGTGTTCGGCCTGGTACTCGTCGGCGTTGCGGTCCCACCACCCACGGCTCGCCCGGCTGCTCTCGGCGGTGTCCGCGGTGCGCCGCACCGCTTCCGGCTCGGGCTGGTCGACGGTGTCGGACGGGGAGTCTTGGATCATCGCGGCGGTCGTCGTACTCTCATCGGAGGATTCGGGGTTCCGCGGGTCACGGACCTCGGGGGAGCTGCGGCTGGGCGGTTTGTACCGGGTATGTGACGTTGCGTCCCTGGTATGCCTCTTCGCGCATTGACCGTGCCCGGCTGCCCCCGTATGCTACAAGTTGCGCTGCGGGCCTGCGCGCCTCGGACGGAGCAGGCTGCGCTCGCATCTGTTGTAGACCTCTCGGTTGTTGAGGCGATGTCCGTAGATTTCCGGATCACGGATCCACCGCCTCGAGGCTGTCCGGAATCGGCAGAGGCGATACGGGCTCTCGGCGTAGCAGTACCTACGACTTACTGTCCGTACCGGAGTCCTTTCCCTAATGACGAGCAGCACCGAGGCCCCTCGCACCACCCCGCAGGTGGCGGTCAACGACATTGGTTCCGAGGAAGCCTTCCTCGCCGCGATCGACGAGACGATCAAGTACTTCAACGACGGCGACATCGTCGACGGCGTCATCGTGAAGGTCGACCGGGACGAGGTCCTGCTCGACATCGGTTACAAGACCGAGGGCGTCATCCCCTCCCGTGAGCTTTCGATCAAGCACGACGTCGACCCGAACGAGGTCGTCGCCGTGGGTGACGAGATCGAGGCCCTGGTTCTCCAGAAGGAGGACAAGGAAGGCCGCCTGATCCTCTCCAAGAAGCGCGCCCAGTACGAGCGCGCCTGGGGCACCATCGAGAAGATCAAGGAAGAGGACGGCATCGTCACCGGTACCGTCATCGAGGTCGTCAAGGGTGGTCTCATCCTCGACATCGGCCTCCGCGGCTTCCTCCCCGCCTCCCTGGTCGAGATGCGCCGCGTCCGCGACCTGCAGCCGTACGTCGGCAAGGAGCTCGAGGCCAAGATCATCGAGCTGGACAAGAACCGCAACAACGTGGTCCTGTCCCGCCGTGCCTGGCTGGAGCAGACCCAGAGCGAGGTCCGCCAGACCTTCCTCACCACCCTGCAGAAGGGCCAGGTGCGCTCCGGCGTCGTCTCCTCCATCGTCAACTTCGGTGCCTTCGTGGACCTGGGTGGCGTCGACGGTCTGGTCCACGTCTCCGAGCTGTCCTGGAAGCACATCGACCACCCGTCCGAGGTCGTCGAGGTCGGCCAGGAGGTCACGGTCGAGGTCCTGGACGTCGACATGGACCGCGAGCGCGTCTCCCTGTCGCTCAAGGCGACCCAGGAAGACCCGTGGCAGCAGTTCGCCCGTACCCACCAGATCGGCCAGGTCGTTCCGGGTAAGGTCACCAAGCTGGTGCCGTTCGGTGCGTTCGTCCGCGTGGACGAGGGCATCGAGGGTCTGGTCCACATCTCCGAGCTGGCCGAGCGCCACGTGGAGATCCCGGAGCAGGTCGTCCAGGTCAACGACGAGATCTTCGTCAAGGTCATCGACATCGACCTGGAGCGCCGCCGCATCAGCCTCTCGCTGAAGCAGGCCAACGAGTCCTTCGGCGCCGACCCGGCCTCGGTCGAGTTCGACCCGACCCTCTACGGCATGGCCGCGTCCTACGACGACCAGGGCAACTACATCTACCCCGAGGGCTTCGACCCGGAGGCCAACGACTGGCTGCCGGGCTACGAGAAGCAGCGCGAGGAGTGGGAGCGCCAGTACGCCGAGGCGCAGACCCGCTTCGAGCAGCACCAGCAGCAGGTCATCAAGTCCCGCGAGGCCGACGCCGAGGCGGCGGCCGAGGGCGGCCAGGCCGCTCCGCAGGGCGGCGGCCAGGCGTCCGGCGGCTCGTACTCCTCGGAGTCGGCCGACAACTCCGGCGCCCTGGCTTCGGACGAGGCGCTGGCCGCGCTTCGCGAGAAGCTGGCCGGTGGCCAGAGCTGAACGCTTCCCGCTGAGGGCTAGCTGAGACGAAGCCCCGCCTCCCCTTCCGGGAGGCGGGGCTTCGTCATTCACTTGTTCAGGTGACGGTGATGGTCGCGGTACGGGCGACGGTGGCGCCTTGGCCGTCCCTCACCCGGGCCACCACCTGGTACGTGCCGGGCGCCGTGCCCGCGGGGACGGTCACCCGGACCGGCACCTCGGCGGTGGCGGGCAGGTTGTCGGAGCGCAGGCTCAACCCCCGCGGTGCCGGGTCGGCGGTCAGCGGTCCGCCGGGGGTGACGGTCAGCGTGCCGGTCGCGGTGCCGGGGTCGGTGAGCACCGCGTCGGCGGTCAGGGTCACGGTGCCGCCCGCCGAGGTGGTGGCGGTCGGCGGGGTCAGCCCAAGCGCCAGATGGTGCTGGGCGACCGGACGGCTCTCGATCGTCGGAGGAGCGTCGGTCGGCTTCGTCCCCCATGCGGAAGGTTTACTTCCGACGGTGAAGGCGATATCCCGTCCTGCCCGCAGATCGCCGGTCGTGACATACGTCGCCGAACGCGCCCGGCCGCCCACCCGCACCGACTGGATGTACCGCTTGCTGTCCGAGGTGCCCGGAGCGGTGATGGTGAGATGGCCGCGCGGGTAGTAGTGCTGGTCCAGGGTCAGGTCGACCCGGTCGAAGACCGGGGTGGACAGGGCCCAGGTGTCCACTCCGGAGGTCACCGGGAAGATCCCGATCGCGGAGAGCACCTGCCATGAGGACATCGTGCCCAGGTCGTCGTTTCCGGTGAGGCCGTCGGGCGAGTTGGTGAACAGCGTCAGCGCCGCGTGCACCACGTCCGTGGACTTCCATGGCTGCCCGGTGGACAGATAGGTGTAGGGGGCGAGGATGTCCGGCTCGTTGTCGGGGTTGTACTTGTCCTGGTTGTAGTAGGTGTACGGCCCGTTCACCCAGATGTTGCGGGCGGTTCCGGCCGGGTCCTTGAGCAACTGCGGATAGGCGAAGAAGGAGTCCAGCCGCTTGTTGGTGGCGACCGCGCCGCCAATCAGCTTCGTCAGCCCGGGGATGTCCTGCGGAACGAGCCACAGATACTGCCAGGCCGTGCCCTCGTGGAATCCCACGCTCTTCTTGGGGTCGGCGGGCCCGGTGAAAACCCCTTGCGGGTCACGGGCCCGGAAGAACCCGGTGCGCTGGTCGAAGATGTTGCGGTAGTTCTGGCCGCGCGCCAGGTAGCGCCGGGCGTCCGCCTCGTGGCCGAGCCTGTGCGCCATCGTGCTCAGGGCCGCGTCCGACAGCGCGTACTCCAGGGTGGCCGACGGGCCGTGGTCGTAGTCGAAGTCCCCTGGCTTGTGCGGGGCGTTGGGGTCCAGCGGTACGTAACCGTCCACCAGGTAGCGCGGGTTGCCGCCGCGGCCCTCGTAGGGGGAACCGGCGGGCGGCACCGAGTCGGCGTTCTTCTTCAGCGCCTGGTACGCCTCCTGTTCATGGCCCGCCAACAGCCCCTGGTTGTAGGCGTTCACCAGGAACGGGGTGACCGGGTCGCCGGTCATGATGTTGGTCTCGACCGTGGCGTAGGCCCACTTGGGCAGCCAGCCGCCCTGGTCGTTCACCTTCAGCAGCGATAGGGCCATGTCCCGCATCTGGGCGGGAGCGAGCAGCGACAGCAACTGCGCCTGGGTGCGGTAGACGTCCCACAGCGACCAGTTCTGGTAGTATGTGAACCCATCGGCCTTATGTACGCGGCCATCCCAGCCGGTGTATGAGCCGTCCACGTCGCTGCCCGTGTTGGGGGACAGCAGGGCACGGTAGAGCGAGGAGTAGAAGGTCCGGCGCCGCTCTTCGCTGCCGCCCTGTACCCGAACCCGCTCCAGCCAGTGCTCCCAGGACTGCTGGGCCGCCCGGGCGGTGCCGTCGAAGGTGCCGCGGCCCTCCTGGGCGAGGTTGCGCCTGGCGCCGTCGACGCTCACATAGCTGATCGCGGTGGTGGCGGTCACCGTGCGCTGGGACGTGGTGTCGAAGCGCAGGTAGGCGCCGCGCAGCCCACCGCCGGACGAGGAGTCGGACCCGTCGGTGACCGTACCGCCGCTCCAGGTGCCGTGATCGGTGAACGGGCGGTCGAAGCGGGTGACCGTGTATACCGTGTAGGGCCTGGTGTCCTGACAGAAGCCATGGCCGGTGATGGTCGTGGCCACCGTGCGGTTGTCCAGCACGGTGACCGTGCTGGAGCTGACGCTGTGCAGCGCCTGCCCGCTGTTGAGCAGCACATTGGCCTTGGTGGTGGCGGGGAAGGTGTAGCGCTGCCATCCCGTGTGGGTGGAGGCCGTCAGCTCCGCGGTGATGCCGCCGTACGAGGACAGCCCCACCCGGTAGTAGCCGGGGGACGCCTGCTCCTGGGCGTGCGAGTAGGAAGCGGCGTATTTCGCGTAGTCGGTGGAGGAGATGTCGCCGGTGGTGGGCAGTACGGGCAGATCGCCCCCGATGCCGCAGCCCACCCCCGACAGGTGCACCGCGCTGAAGCCGCGGATGGTGGTCTGGTCGTAGTCGTAGCCGGTGTCGTGCCCGGTGTCGGGGGAGAGCTGCACCATCCCGAACGGCACGGCGGCGCCCGGGTAGGTGTTCCCCTCGTTCTGCGTTCCGATGAACGGGTTGACCAGGTCGGTGAGTTGGCCCCCCGGGGAGGGGGCGGCGTGTGCGGTGGACGTCAGTGCGCTTGTGAAGAAGGCCGCCGCGAAGACGGCGACCAGAGGTGACTTCAGGCGCAGGCCGAGTGATCTCACTCTGTGGTGGGATCCCGCCCGGCGCGGGGTTCTGCCGCGTCGGGCGGCGAACGGTCCGATGGTGCCGCGGTGCGTCGGTCGATGGCTCAAGGCTCGGCGTCCCTTCCTGGCGACATCGTTGTCAGTCCCGGGGTTGCGCACAGCTGCTCGGTGGATCTTCGGCCCCGCTTATCTGCACTGTCAAGGTCGCGTCAACTCAAGGTGACGGTCTGCGGGTTGGTGGCTCGGGAATGTCAGTGGGGCGCCTTACGTTGGTAGCAGGGGAGAGTGGGAAGGGACGGTCACGGTGCTTGATCCGCAGAGTCTTTACGAGTTCGAGCCGGACGGCGTCCACGCGGTCGATTCCGCGGACGCCGGCGGCCTGGTGCTGCTCTACCACCTGGAGGGCTTCATCGACGCGGGCGACACCGGCGAGCAACTCGTCGACGAGCTGCTGGAGAACCTCGACCACCAGGTCGTGGCGCGGTTCGACGTGGACCAGCTGCTGGACTACCGCGCCCGCCGCCCGCTGATGACGTTCCAGCGCGACCACTGGTCGGGCTATGAGGCGCCCGAGCTGGCGCTGCGCCTGATGAAGGACACCACGGGCACACCTTTCCTGCTGCTGTCCGGACCGGAGCCGGACGTCCAGTGGGAGCGGTTCGCCGAGGCGGTGGGCGGACTGGTCGAGCGGTTCGGCGTGCGGCTCTCGATCAACTTCCACGGCATTCCGATGGGTGTGCCGCACACCCGCCCGGTCGGGCTGACCCCGCACGGCAACCGGACCGATCTGACGCCGGGGCACCGCGGTTGGTTCGACGAGGCGCAGGTGCCCGGCAGCGCGGACTCGCTGATCGAACTGCGGCTGGCCCAGGCGGGGCACGATGTGCTGGGAGTGGCCGCCCATGTGCCGCACTACCTGGCCCGCTCGCCGTACCCGGACGCTTCGCTGGCGGTGCTGGAGGCGGTGACCGCCGCAACTGGTCTGGTGCTGCCCGGTCCGGCGCACGCGCTGCGCGCTCAGGCGTACACGGTCCAGGAGGAGATCGAGCGGCAGCTCGCCGAGGGCGACGCGGAGTTGACCTCCGTGGTCCGCGGGCTGGAGAACCAGTACGACGCCCTGGCGGGCGCGGGCGGCCGGGAGAGCCTGCTCGCCGAGCCCGCGGATCTGCCTTCCGCCGACGATCTCGGCGCGGAGTTCGAGCGCTTCCTCGCCGAACGCGAGGCGGACGGCAGCTGAGGGGCGCGGCTGACGCCGTGTCCGACGGAGTGGGGCTCCGGCGGCGCGGCCGGTTCGGCGCCGCCGGACCGCGCCGTTTCGGTTGCCTGCCGCCGCGCGCTTTTCGAGGCGGGCCCGCCAAACCCCGATCGGGTGAAGGCATACCCTGGAGCCGTGTTGAAGGTGGGACTGACCGGCGGTATCGGCGCCGGCAAGAGTGAGGTGTCGCGGCTGCTCGCCTCGTACGGGGCGGTCGTGATCGACTCCGACCGTATCGCCCGGGAGGTGGTGGAGCCGGGGACCCCCGGGCTGGCCGCCGTGGTGGCGGAGTTCGGCAAGTCGGTGCTGGCCGCTGACGGCAGCCTGGACCGGCCGAAGCTCGGTGGGATCGTTTTCGCCGATCCGGAACGCCTCAAGGCGCTCAACGCCATCGTGCACCCCCTGGTCCGCGACCGCTCCGCGCAACTGGAGGCCGCGGCGGCCGACGACGCGATCGTCGTCCATGACGTCCCGCTGCTGACCGAGAACGGCCTCGCCCCCCTCTTCGACCTGGTGGTCGTGGTGGACGCCGCCCCGCAGACCCAACTCGACCGGCTGGTCAGGCTGCGCGGAATGGCCGAGGACGAGGCCCGCTCCCGGATGGCCGCACAGGCCAGCCGGGACCAGCGGCTCGCCACCGCCGACTTCGTGATCGACAACGACGGACCGCTGGCAGACCTCGAACCGCGGGTGCGCGAGATCTGGGAGGCGTTGCGGGAGCGCGCCCGCGACCTCAGCCGCCCCAACTGACCTTGAACACCCAGGCGTACTCCCCGGCCGCCCGCGCGGCGGCCGGGACCTGGACGGTGAGTGTGTCACCGGTGAAGTCCCACTCCAGGGCGCGGTGGTAGCCGAGCATGGTCACCTTGTCGCCCTTGCGGATGGGCACCGGGGCCCGCACCACCAGTTTGCTGCCCGGCTCGGTGAGCGAGGAGATGTAGAACGCCTGGTTCTGCCGGACGGAGAACCGCAGGTCGCCGAGTTGTGCCAGCCGTGACCAGTAGGTGGTGCCGTACACCGACTCGCCGTTGACCGCCAGCCAGCGCCCGGTCTGCCGTAGCCGGGTCTGCATGATCTCCGGAATGGTGCCGTCCGAGCGCGGCCCGATGTCCAGTAGGAAGTTGCCGTTCTTGCTGACGATGTCGACCAGGGTGTGCACCACCTCTTGCGCGGTCATGTACTGGTCGTCGGGCGTGGCCTGGTTGTAGCCGTAGGAGTGCGGATCCAGGCCGCGGCTCGCCTCCCATTTGGCGATCACGGTGTTGTTGTACGTGGTGTACTCGGGCGTGGTGAAGTCGTGCGGGGCGATCCCGGAGCGGTTGTTGACGGTCACGTCCTTGGGCCGCGGCCGGTTCTTGGCGTGGTTGAAGTAGTCCGCCAGCACGTCATGGCTGTCGTTCACGCCGCCGATGTCGCACCAGATGACGTCCGGGTCGTAACCGTGCACCAACTCCCGCATCTGCGGGGCCTGGTAGTCCTTCACATAGTCCCGGCCAGGGGTGTATCCGGTGTACGGAACCGGCGCCAGGGTGTACGGGTTGCGCGGCGCGTGGCCCATCCACGGGTTGTCGGGGTTGAACCACTCCGGCATGGAGAAGTACAGCCCGTTGCGCAGCTGCGGGGTGTACGTACGCGACGCGGTGAACAGCTCCTTGACCAGGTCCCGGTGCGGGCCCATGCGTACCGCGTTGCGGTCCGAGACCTTGGTGTCCCACAGCGCGAAGCCCTCATGGTGCTTGGAGGTCAGTACGTAGTACTCGGCGCCCGCGTCCTGGAACAGCTCGACCCAGGCGCGCGGGTCGAAGCGCCGCGCGGTGAACATCGGGATGAAGTCGTCGTAGGCGAAGTCCTCGCCGTACCGGCCGGCGTGGTAGGAGTACACCGGATTCGACGGGCTCTGCATCGAGTTCCAGTACCACTCCGCATAGGTGCCGCCCACCGGCGCCCAGGCGGGCACCGAGTAGACGCCCCAGTGGATGAAGATCCCGAACTTCGCGTCGTCGAACCAGTACGGGGCCTGGTGGGTGCCCAGTGAGGCGTCTGTCGGCTGGTAGTCGGGCGTACCGAGCACCAGGCCGGTGCGTCGGGCGGCGGCGCGTCCGCCCCTGCCGTCCACCACGACCGTACCGGTGCGGGCGGTACCGGCTCTCGTCCCGGCCGAGTTGCGGATGCCGACCCGTACCCGGACCTGCTCGCCCGGGGCCAGCGCGGTCACCGGTGCGGGCGCCACGGTACGGGCGCCGTCGACGTCGACGGCGACCCGCACCGCGTCGACGGCGCCGATCCACACCGTGCCCGCGTTGACCACGGTCGCCTCGACGCTCTGGGTGCGCGGATCCAGCAGGGAGTTGGTGGAGGCGGCGGTCCGCAGCTGCAACGCCCGCCCCTGCGCGGCCGGTTGCAGGGACAGCGCGAACACGTGCAGGGCAGGGGAGTTGGCCTTGGCGGGGCCGATGTCCGGCAGGGTGATGGCCACCGCGCGGCGGGCCGGGTCCAGCCACAGCTCCGCCATGCCGATGGAGACCGGATGCTGGTCGGTGCCGCCGGGACCGTAGCGGAACGGCGTGCTCAGCACGCCGCCGCCGGAGTACCAGTCGGTGCCGCCGAGTTGGGCCTGTGAGGTGCTGCCGTCCTGGTACGTGACGGTGGCGGTGCCGGAGGCGTCACCGTAGCTGGCGGCCACCAGCAGCTGGGCCGACAGGTACGCGCCCGGTGCCGGCAGAGCGATGCGCTGGCCCGTCGCCACCACGTTGTTCTTGGCGCCCGCCGCCGACGAGGGGAACAGAAACGGTACGCCGCCGACCACCGTGCGTCCCGCGGGCGGCAGCCGCTCACCGGGGAAGGCGTAACCGGAACCGTCGAAGTCACCGTCGCGGGCGTTCCCGGTGTCGATGCCGTCGTTGTCGAAGCAGCCGTCGAGCGGAACGGGAACCGCCTCCGGAACCCGGACCCAGAACGGCCCCGGGGCGGACGGCGGTTGGCCCGCCGCCTGTGCGGTCCCGGCGGCGAACGGGACGGCGACCGCGGCGCCCAGCGCGGTACCCAGCACCTGGCGTCTGGGAAGTCCGGTGGCGCCGTCGCGCCCGGGGTGAGTGGGGGAGTCGTTCATGTGCCCTCCGATGGGTGCGTTGTCGCATGGAGTGGCTCAAGCGGATGGATACATCCGATGAGTCATCTTTGGGAGGGCGTCAAAGGGTGTCAATAGACCGAGCAGTACGGGTTGTTGGCGGAAAGATCCCAGGTTTGGGACGGCAGGAGGCACTGAGTGGGTCAGCGCTCCCTCGGAGGGGTCACCACAGGTTCTGCTTGGCCCAGGTCGGGTCGCCGTCGTACGGGTGGTACTCCTCCAAGGTGTCCTTCGCCGGATGGGTGCGCCCGGCCGGTCCCGCGGCGAAGGCGCGGAACATGTTCGCCGTCACCCGCGAGGTGAACTCGGCGGTGTGCGGCGGAATCCCATGCCCCGGATCGTCGGTGAGCGACTCCACCCAGCGCATGGTGCCGGTGTTGAACACCCCCGCGCCGCTCCCCGTGGTGTAGTAAGCGGAGTCCCCGAAGGAACGTACTCCACGGCACACCAGCCTGGAGTGGGCGACGATCTCCAGCGGACGCGGCGTGTCCTGGCCGGAGTTGACCCGGTCGTACTCGGTGCCGACCAGATTGGCGAAGCTGGTACCACGGCTGACGCCGGTCCCCTCGAACAGCCAGTGTCCCGGATCGGCCACCACGTAGGGCGCCGATGTCGGATTCGACTCGTACAACGTGCCCGTCATCGAACTCTCCGGCCGGGGATGCGGCGCCGCCCGCCAGTCGGTGGTCACCGCCGCGTCGTCCTTGCCGTTCATCGGGTCGTGCGGCCAGTCGGTCTTGTAGCAGACGACCAGGCGGCGCTGGCCCGTCGGCGCCGACTCAAGACGGATCCGGCGGAAGCAGGCGTTCGCACCGAGGAAGGCGAGGTTGCACCCGGCGTCCCTGGCCGCGGTCACCCGCTCGCGCATCACCGGGGTCCAGTACTCGTCATGGCCGAGCGAGACGATCGCCCGTGCCCCGTACAGCAGTCGGGGGTCACGGTCGATGTCCATGTTCGTCACATAGGCGAGCGGCAGCCCCAGCTTCTCCGCGAGCGCTATCGCGGGCTGCTCGTAGGTGGTGAACAGCGGCGCGCCGTCCCGGTCGTAGGGCCGGTCGCAACTGACCGCCAGCGAGCGGTTGTCGTAGTCGGACTTGCCGCCCGGCCCCTGGTAGAGGCTGCGGCCGCCCCAGGTGTTGTACGCCTGCCAGGTGCCGACCGCGTTGACCAGCACCAGCTTGCCCGCGGTGGACGCGGAGCGGACGGTGATCGGCACATACCGCTGCTCCCCGGCGTCCGTGGTCAGCCGGATCAGATAGGCCCCCTCCGGCCAGCCCCGGGTACTGACCCCCAGGGACGGCTGCCAGCCCGCCGAGACGGTGCGCGTGTCGCCGTGCGCCGCCGGAACCGGCCGCGCGCCGCCGGGTATGCGCTCCGAGGCCCACACCCGGCGCGCCTGCGCGCCCCCGTACCAGCCCATCCGGAACGCCTCGGCGCGGAATCCGGCTGCGGTCGTGGAGACATGGAGGTGGAACGTCTCGCCGGGCAGCACGCTGACCTGGTCCGCGTAGCCCTCCACCGCCCGGTCGGGGCCCCGGTGCGTCAGCCCCCAGCCGCGGTCGCCGGGCAGCGCGTTCTCGGCCGCCACCGGGTCCGCCGTGGTCGTCCGCCCCGCCGAGCCGCCGCCCGAGGTGCAGCCGGCGGCCAGCGCGCCCACGCCCACGCTCGCCGCGGCGCCGAGGAAGTGCCGACGGTCCCAGTCCGCGTTGCCCATGACGTACTCCTCGATACGACCTTCCTGTCACCCTGCGCACGCCCGCACGCACAGTCGGTGACCTGCCTGTTTCCGTCCCACGGGACCCACCGTGCGACGGACGCCCGCTCCCCGCAGCGGACGGGCGTCACGGACGGCGCTCGCGCCACGGCCGCGAGCGGGCCGCCCCCGGCCCGCGAACCGATGCTGGGCGTTGCTCCAGACGGGGCACCCGGTCACTGGCCGGGAATGCGGTTGTGCGAGTCGACGTTGGGTAGTCCTGGGACGGTGGACGGCAGTCGGCCGCGCCCTGGAAGGAGACGGACGTGCCCGAGCGCACCCCGGAGACCAACGTCATCGACTTCCGCGCCGCGGAGCAACTGCTCGCCGCCCGCGATCCGCGCGGCGCGGTGAAGTTGCTGGACGCCGTCATCGCCGCCCACCCGGAGAGCATCTCCGCCCGGCTGCTACGCGCCCGCGCCTACTTCATGGCCGCCCAACTGCGCTCCGCCGAAGCGGACTTCCAGATGGTCCTGGAACGCGAGCCGACCAACGCCTACGCCCACTTCGCACTGGCCCGCACCCTGCAACGCGCCAACCGGCACGACCAGGCCAAACGCCACTTCCGCCTGGCCGCCGCCCTCGACCCGAGGCCGGAGTACGTGGAGGCGGCGGGGTTCGACGGGGAAGGCTGAGCGGGCGGCGGCCACCGCGCGACGGCGCCCGTCCGGTGCCTCGCCCCGTCGGCCGGCAGCCGCCCACGCCACGCCGCCGACCACGGGTGAAGCGCCTGGTCGCGCCTGGTGGTTAACCGTTCGAAGCGGCTCGGCCATGCCTGCTACCGTCCATGCCGTGGCGAAACTCAATCAGATCATCGCAGTGGAGAAGGGCGTCAAGGCCGGCTCCCACCAGGACCTGGCGGCCGCTCAGCACGGGCTGACCAAGCCCGCACTGCTCGCCGGGATATCCCGCACCTACCAGCCGAAGGACGAAGAGGGCGAGCAACTGCCGCCGGAGTCCACCCGGGTGCAGGTCAAGGCCGAGGACGTGCTGCGGGACACCGCGACCACGCTGACCCGGCTGTTCGACATCACCGCCACCAAGGACTGGGCCAACTGCGCGGCGCGCGCCGACATCACGGTCGACGGCCAGGTACTGCTGCGCGAGGTGCCGGTGTCCTACCTGCTGTTCCTGGAGAAGCAGCTGGCCGAACTCGCCGTCTTCGTAAGGAAGTTGCCGGTGCTGGACGGCGCCGAGTCCTGGTCGCTCGACCCCTCCACCGACTGGTGGCGCACCGAGCCGGTGCGCACCGTGCGGACGAAGAAGGTGCCGCGCAACCACGTCAAGGCCGAGGCCACGGACAAGCACCCCGCGCAGGTCGAGGTGTACTACGAGGACGTGCCGGTCGGCTACTGGACCACCGTGAAGTTCTCCGGTGCGCTTCCGGCGCGGCGGGTCAACGAACTGCTGACCCGGCTGGAGAAGTTGCAGCAGGCCGTGAAGTTCGCCCGCGAGGAGGCGAACGGCGCCGAGGTCACCGACCAGCGCGTCGGCGACGCGGTATTCGGCTACCTCTTCGGGTAGCACCTCGTATACCGTGGTGGACTCCCCGGCCGCCCAGTGCGGTTGGGGTGCGCGAGGAGCGCAAGCTGAAGCTGAAGCTTGTCGTGACGGCGTGGCCCGGACTCTCAACCGGGTCACGATCAATCTCAGACTCTCGCTCCAGACTCAGCATTCGCCGCCGATCGCCGAACCGACCGGGCCGGACCTGGTCGTCGGATGCCGGTTCAAGTCCGGCCCGCGCAGCCAACGATGCGTGGTAGTTCAAAGGCAGAACACGACGACATCAGACTGATCCGTGCCCTCAACCGGTTCGGCGTGTCCAACACGGCGGCATTCCCAGGGCTCGGGGGCAGGCTACGCCCCCGAGTCCGCTCCCGCCCCGCCAGCCCCGCCCGGCGGCCGTTCAGAACAGCGGTTCCGGCAGCACGCCCTCCAGCGCCAGCAGCGTCCGCTTGATCTCCAGGCCGCCGCCGAAGCCGCCGATCCCGCCGCCGCTCTCCACCACGCGGTGGCACGGCACGACCACCGGAAGCGGATTGGCGCCCATCGCCATGCCGACCGCCCGGGCGGCACCCGGCTCGCCCACCCGGTCGGCCAGCGTCTGGTAGCCGACCACCGTGCCGTACGGGACGCCCTCGGCGAGTTCGTGCAGCACCCGGCGGTTGAACCCGGTGCACAACGACCAGTCCAGCGCCACGGCGAACTCCCGCAGCGCCCCCGAGAAGTAGCCGTCCAGCTCGCGTATCGCCTGGTCCAGATGCCCGGACCGGTCGCGGACCGGCTCGGTGCCGAAACGAGCGGCGAGCCGGGCCACGGCGTCCCGCGCCGTGCGCTCCCCGGCCCGGAAGACGACGTTGACCAGGCCGTCCGGCGTCGCGGCGAGCAGCAGCGGCCCGATCGGTGTGTCCTGTACGGACCAGCTCACGGTCCGGTTCGATTCCGTCACGCGCCCAGCGTAGGACCGGGCACTGACAGCCGTACCCCGCGTTCACTCGCGTCACTTCAGCCCCACCGGCATCAGAACGGGTGGCTTGGGCGGCCCATTGTCAGTGGGGGGTCGTACGGTGAATCCATGCGGCCCGTTTCTGAGATCGAACGCAAGGTGGCGCCCTTCGAGGTCGTCAGCCCCTACCAGCCCAGCGGGGACCAGCCAGCGGCCATCGCCGAGCTGGACCGGCGGATCCGCGCGGGTGAGAAGGATGTCGTGCTGCTCGGCGCCACCGGCACCGGCAAGTCGGCGACCACCGCGTGGATGATCGAGAAGCTCCAGCGGCCGACCCTGGTCATGGCGCCGAACAAGACGCTCGCCGCCCAGCTCGCCAACGAGTTCCGCGAGCTGCTGCCCAACAACGCGGTCGAGTACTTCGTCTCCTACTACGACTACTACCAGCCGGAGGCGTACGTCCCGCAGACGGACACCTACATCGAGAAGGACTCCTCGATCAACGAGGAGGTCGAGCGGCTGCGCCACTCCGCCACGAACTCGCTGCTCACCCGGCGCGACGTGGTGGTGGTCGCCTCCGTCTCCTGCATCTACGGCCTGGGCACCCCGCAGGAGTACGTGGACCGGATGGTGCCGCTGCGGGTCGGCGAGGAGATCGACCGCGACCAGCTGCTGCGCCGCTTCGTGGACATCCAGTACACGCGCAACGACATGGCGTTCACCCGGGGCACTTTCCGGGTGCGCGGCGACACCATCGAGATCTTCCCGGTCTACGAGCAACTCGCCGTCCGCGTCGAGATGTTCGGCGACGAGATCGAGGCGCTGTCCACCCTCCACCCGCTGACCGGCGAGGTCATCACCGACGACCAGGAGCTGTACGTCTTCCCCGCCACGCACTACGTGGCGGGGCCGGAGCGCATGGAACGGGCGATCGCCGGGATCGAGCAGGAGCTGGAAGGCACCCTCGCCACCATGGAGAAGCAGGGCAAGCTGCTGGAGGCCCAGCGGCTGCGGATGCGCACCACGTACGACATCGAGATGATGCGGCAGATCGGCACCTGCTCCGGCATCGAGAACTACTCGCGGCACATCGACGGCCGTGAGCCCGGCTCCGCGCCCAACACTCTCCTCGACTACTTCCCCGAGGACTTCCTGCTGGTCATCGACGAGTCGCATGTCACCGTGCCGCAGATCGGCGCGATGTACGAGGGCGACGCGTCCCGCAAACGCACCCTCATCGAGCACGGGTTCCGGTTGCCGTCCGCGCTGGACAACCGGCCGCTGAAGTGGGAGGAGTTCCTGGAGCGGATCGGGCAGACCGTCTATCTGTCCGCCACCCCGGGGCCGTACGAGCTCTCCCGCTCCGAGGGCGTCGTGGAGCAGATCATCCGCCCCACCGGCCTGGTCGACCCCGAGGTCATCGTCAAACCCACCGAGGGCCAGATCGACGACCTCGTCCACGAGATCCGGGTGCGCGCGGAGAAGGACGAGCGCGTGCTGGTCACCACCCTCACCAAGAAGATGGCCGAGGACCTCACCGACTACATGCTGGAACTCGGCATCCAGGTGCGGTACCTGCACAGCGACATCGACACGCTGCGCCGCGTCGAGCTGCTGCGCGAGCTGCGGGCGGGCGAGTTCGACGTACTGGTCGGCATCAACCTGCTCCGTGAGGGCCTGGACCTTCCCGAGGTCTCCCTGGTGGCGATCCTCGACGCGGACAAGGAGGGATTCCTGCGTTCGGGCACGTCGCTGATCCAGACCATCGGCCGCGCGGCGCGCAACGTCTCCGGTCAGGTCCATATGTACGCGGACAAGATCACCCCGGGTATGGAGCGGGCGATCGAGGAGACCAACCGGCGCCGCGAGAAGCAGATGGCGTACAACAAGGAGAAGGGGATCGATCCGCAGCCGCTGCGCAAGAAGATCGCGGGCATCCTCGACTCCTTCGCCCGCGAGGACGCGGACACCGAGGAACTGCTGGGCTCCGGCCGGCAGCGGTCCCGCGGCAAGTCCCCGGTGCCGGGGCTGTCGGCGAAGGCGGGCGAGAAGCGCGCCGGGAAGAAGGCCCTGCCCGCCGAGGAACTCGCCGATCTCATCAGCGAGCTGACCGAGCAGATGCGCACCGCCGCGGCCGACCTGCAGTTCGAGGTGGCGGCCCGGCTCCGTGACGAGGTCGGCGAGCTGAAGAAGGAGCTGCGGCAGATGCGGGAGGCCGGAGTGGCCTGACGGGCTCCCGACACGCCGGTCATGTGGCCTGACGGCCTCCCGACACGCCACATGACCTGCATATTTGGCTTTTGCTTTACCTGTACTTGGTGATTCCTGTACCGTTCCGGGGATGGACGTCTCTCTCGCCCTGTGGGCCGCGACCATCCTCGGACTGTGCGCCCTGATCGCGGTCGACTTCTTCGTCGGCCGCAAACCCCACGACGTCTCGATCAAGGAAGCCGCGATCTGGACCGTCGTGTGGATCGTGCTCGCCGCCCTCTTCGGGCTCGGACTGCTGGTCTTCAGGGGCGGACAGCCAGCCGGAGAGTTCTTCGCGGGCTTCATCACCGAGAAGTCACTCAGCGTCGACAACCTCTTCGTCTTCGTCCTGATCATGGCGAAGTTCGCCGTGCCCAGCAGGTACCAGCAACGCGTACTGCTCATCGGCGTACTGATCGCCCTGGTGCTGCGCGCCGCGTTCATCGCCGCGGGCGCCGCCGTCATCGCGAGCTTCTCCTGGGTCTTCTACATCTTCGGCGCCTTCCTCATCTGGACCGCGTGGAAGCTGGTCCAGGAAGCCAGGGCCGACAAGCCCGACGAGGAGTACGAGGAGAACAAGCTCCTCAAGGCCGTCGAGAAGCGGGTACCGTCCACCGACACCTACCACGGCACCAGACTCTTCGTCGTCCAGAACGGCAAACGGCTGATGACACCGATGCTCATCGTCGTCCTGGCGATCGGCAGCGCCGACATCCTGTTCGCCCTCGACTCCATCCCCGCCATCTTCGGCCTCACCCAGGACCCGTACATCGTCTTCACCGCCAACGCCTTCGCCCTGATGGGACTGCGCCAGCTGTACTTCCTCATCGGCGGCCTGCTCAAGCGGCTGGTGCACCTGTCCTACGGGCTGTCCGTCATCCTCGGATTCATCGGCGTCAAGCTGGTACTGCACGCCCTGCACGAGTCCGGGGTACCGGCACCCGAGATCTCCATCCCGATCTCGCTCGGCGTGATCGTCGCCGTCCTCGCCCTGACCACCGCCACCAGCCTGCTGGCCTCGAAGAGGAACGCCACCAGCGCCCATCCGTAGGGTCGCCTACGGCCCGGCGCCACCCAGCGTCTAACGTGGATGCGGCAATCGAGCCGAATCAGGCATCCCGGAAGAGGGCAGGTGGGCGCCGGTGAGCACATTGGCGGTGGAGAGTCTGCCGGAACTGACGGTCTCCCGCTTCCTGAGCAGCTGGGAACTCGACCCGGCGGCGCTCGCGTTCGTCGTGCTGCTCGGCGCGCTGTACGCGGCCGCGCTGGTACGGCTGCGCGGACGCGGCGAACACTGGCCGCCGGCCCGTACGCTCGCCTTCGCGGCCATGGGCCTCGGCATGATCGTCTTCGCCACGATGTCCGCCCTCATGGTGTACAGCAGGGTGCTGTTCTGGCCCGCCGCGGTGCAGAACATCGTGCTCGACCTGATCGCTCCGCTCGGCCTCGCCCTCGGCGACCCGCTGGCACTCGCCGGACGGGCGCTGTCCGACCCGGCCCGACGGCGACTGGACGCCGTGATGGCCAGCAAGGTGGTGCGGCTGCTCACCTTCCCGTTCGTCAGCACGGTCCTGGTGCTCGCCTCCGAGCTGTCCATCTACTTCACACCGTACTTCCAGACCGCGCTGCGCGACGACGGCGTACGCCAGCTGATGCACCTGCAACTGCTGCTCACCGGCTGCCTGTTCGTACTGCCGATGCTCACCCGACAGGAGATGCTGCCCCGCTGGTGCACCCACCCGGTGCGGGCGGTGCTGGTGTTCCTTGACGGGCTGTTCGACTCGATCCCCGGCATCGTGGTCATGCTGAGCGGCACCCTGGTGGCCGGTCACTGGTACGCCACCCACCCCCGCGACTGGGGCCCCACTCTGCAACGGGACCAGCAGATCGGCGGCGGGCTGATGCTCACCATCGCCGAACTGGTCGGACTGCCCTTCCTGATCGCCGTGTTCGCCGAGTGGTGGCGCGCCGAACGCGCGAAGACCGCGGAGCTGGACGCCCGCCTGGACCGCGAACTGGTCACCGTCCCGGCCGCGGCGGCCCCCACACCTGCCACCCCCGTGGCCGACCCCGCGCCCGCGGCCGCCCCCGAGATGGTCCGCCCCTGGTGGGAGACCGAGGGCGGCGAGGTGGCCGAACGCGTCCGCCGCAACACGGGCCGCCGGTAGGCTCGCGCCTGCCGACGGCCCCTCTTCCAGCGGGTTGGCAGCCCGCTACCAACCCCGCTCGCGCCACTCCGCGAGGTGCGGCCGCTCCGCGCCCAGGGTGGTGTCGGCGCCGTGGCCCGGATAGACCCAGGTCTCGTCGGGAAGCTCGCCGAACAGCTTCGCCTCGACGTCGTCGATCAGCCTGGCGAACGCCTGCGGATCGTCGTGGGTGTTGCCCACGCCACCGGGGAACAGGCAGTCACCGGTGAAGACATGGGGGTGGCCATGCGGGTCGTCGTAGACCAGCGCGATGCTGCCCGGCGTGTGGCCCACCAGACGGCGCGCGGTGAGCCCGACCCGCCCCACCCGCACGGTGTCACCATCCTCCACCAGCACATCGGTCGGAACCGGAATGCCTTCGGCGTCATAGCGCCCGGCGTACGTACGCGCCCCGGTCGCGTCCACGACCTCACGCAGCGCGCCCCAGTGGTCGCCGTGCCGGTGCGTGGTGACCACGGACGCGATGCCGCCGTCGCCGATCATGGCCAGCAGGGTGTGCGGCTCGGCGGCGGCGTCGATCAGCAACTGCTCGTCGGTCGCACGGCAGCGCAACAGATAGGCGTTGTTGTCCATCGGACCCACGGCGACCTTGGAGATTATGAGGTCGGTGAGCTCGTGCACGTCGGGCGGACCGCCGACCTTTACTGCTCCGGTGTATGACATGGCGTCACCCTAGCGGTGGGAGTGTGGGCAGAGGCACGTCGGGATCGCGGCTCAGCTCCTCTCCGCCGCCGCGACCGCTGACCCAGGCGAGCAGGGCGCGGGTGGTGCCGCTGACGGTGAGGTCGGGGCTTTCGGCCGCGCCGATGTCCCAGGTCTCGCCGGTCTCGGTGTCATGTAGCCGGACCGCGGCGACCCCCTCACGACCGGAGAGCCGGTCGATGATCGAGGCGACCTCACGTGCGGCGAAGTCGTCTGGCAGGTCGACGCAGGAGCGGCCGATGCCGAGGTCCACATGGTGCAGATGGATCTCGGCGAGACGTTTCGCCGGAATCTCGGCGGCTGGAAGGACCCCGCCGTGCCGGGTGCCGACCTGGGCCGCCCACGCCTGCGGCGGCATCGCCGCCACGGCCTGGTCGAACCGCTCGGCGCTCCGCCGCAGGTCGTCCAGCTGCTCGGGCAGCGGCCGCTTGGCGCCCTCCTCGATGTCCTTGTCCCGCGCCTCCTCGCTGCTGTACATCGGTGTCTCCTCGCCCGTTCGCGCCCAGGTCAGCAGATTGACCAGGGCGTCGGCGTTGCGGGCGAGATGGGCCAGCACATGGCCGCGGGACCAGCCGGGGAGCAGCGAGGGCTCGGCGACGGCTGACGGGTCGAGCGCCGAAACCGCCTCGATGAGCTGCTGCGTGGCTTCGCGCGTGGCGGCCGCATCGCTGACGGGATCAGGTCGTTGGACGGTCAAGGAGGCCTCCCGCTCGTCGGCTCTGGCTGTGCGATCTTCGTCGCCCTCTGCCGATCTTCAACGGCCGATCAGCGCGGAACGATCCCGATCAGGTACGACGCTAGCGCGGCTCACTCGGTCGAGTGAACATGGCACGAGGCGGCCGTAAATCGAATGCGCGTGCTATAAGCTCGATGGAAGCACGTAGATGACAGACTCGAAGAATTCGACAGGAAGAACGGAAGGCGCCCCGGCTACGCTGATCGGGGGGTGCTGCCCCTCCGTTTCTACGAAAGGTACGGACCGGCGTGGCCGATCGACTCACTGTCCGCGGCGCTCGCGAGCACAACCTCAAGAACGTCTCACTGGACCTCCCGCGGGACTCGCTCATCGTCTTCACCGGGCTCTCCGGCTCCGGCAAGTCGTCCCTCGCGTTCGACACGATCTTCGCCGAGGGCCAGCGTCGCTACGTTGAGTCGCTCTCCTCCTACGCCCGGCAGTTCCTCGGACAGATGGACAAGCCCGACGTCGACTTCATCGAGGGCCTCTCACCGGCCGTCTCGATCGACCAGAAGTCCACCTCGCGCAACCCGCGCTCGACCGTGGGCACCATCACCGAGGTCTACGACTACCTGCGGCTGCTGTTCGCCCGCATCGGCAGGCCGCACTGCCCGGAGTGCCGCCGCCCGATCTCCCGGCAGTCCCCGCAGGCCATCGTCGACCGTGTGCTGGAACTGGAGGAGGGCAGCCGCTTCCAGGTCCTCTCCCCGCTGGTCCGGGAGCGCAAGGGCGAGTACGTCGATCTGTTCGCCGACCTGCAGAGCAAGGGCTACAGCAGGGCCCGGGTGGACGGTAAGACGATTCAGCTCACCGATCCGCCCAAGCTCAAGAAGCAGGAGAAGCACACCATCGAGGTGGTGGTGGACCGCCTCACCGTCAAGGAGAGCGCCAAGCGACGGCTGACCGACTCGGTGGAGACCGCGCTCGGCCTGTCCGGCGGCATGGTGATCCTCGACTTCGTGGACCTGCCGGAGGGCGACCCGCAGCGCGAGCGGATGTTCTCAGAGCACCTCTACTGCCCGTACGACGACCTGTCCTTCGAGGAACTGGAGCCCCGTTCCTTCTCCTTCAACTCGCCCTTCGGCGCCTGCCCCGACTGCACCGGCATCGGCACCCGCATGGAGGTCGACCCCGAGCTGATCGTCCCCGACGAGGAGAAGTCGCTCGACGAGGGAGCGCTCGCCCCCTGGTCGCTCGGCCACACCAAGGACTACTTCGCCCGGCTCGTCGGCGCACTAGCCGACGAACTCGGCTTCCGTACCGACATCCCCTGGGCCGGACTGCCGCAGCGCGCCAAGAAGGCACTGCTGCACGGACACAAGACCCAGATCGCGGTGCGCTACCGGAACCGGTACGGACGCGAGCGCTCCTACACCACGGCCTTCGAAGGCGTCATCCCGTTCGTCCGGCGGCGCCACTCCGAAGCCGAGACCGACTCCAGCCGGGAGCGCTTCGAGGGTTACATGCGCGAGGTGCCCTGCCCCACCTGCGACGGCACCCGACTCAAGCCGATCGTCCTGGCGGTCACCGTCGCCGACCGCTCCATCGCCGAGGTCTCGGCCATGTCGATCAGCGACTGCGCCGAGTTCCTGCGCTCGCTCAAGCTCACCGCGCGTGAGAAGACCATCGCCGAGCGGGTGCTCAAGGAAGTCAACGAGCGGCTGCGGTTCCTGGTCGACGTCGGCCTGGACTACCTCTCCCTCAACCGCGCGGCGGGCACCCTCTCCGGCGGCGAGGCACAGCGCATCCGGCTGGCCACCCAGATCGGCTCCGGCCTGGTGGGCGTGCTGTACGTACTGGACGAGCCTTCCATCGGCCTGCACCAGCGGGACAACCACCGACTGATCGAAACCCTGGTGCGGCTGCGCGACCTGGGCAACACCCTCATCGTGGTCGAACACGACGAGGACACCATCCGCACCTCCGACTGGGTCGTCGACATCGGCCCCGGCGCGGGCGAGCACGGCGGCAAGGTCGTGCACTCCGGATCGCTGGACAAGCTGCTCGTCAACAAGGAGTCGCTGACCGGCCAGTACCTCGCCGGCAAGCGGGAGATCGCCACGCCGGACGTCCGTCGACCCGTCGACCCCAAGCGGAAGCTGACCGTCCATGGCGCGCGGGAGAACAACCTGCGCGACATCTCGGTGTCGTTCCCGCTCGGTGTGTTCACCGCGGTGACCGGCGTCTCAGGATCCGGCAAGTCCACGCTGGTCAACGACATCCTGTACACCTACCTGGCACGGGAGTTGAACGGTGCCCGCGCGGTTCCGGGCCGGCACACCCGGGTCGACGGCGACGACCTGGTTGACAAGGTGGTCCACGTAGACCAGTCGCCCATCGGCCGGACCCCGCGCTCCAACCCCGCCACCTACACCGGCGTCTTCGACCACATCCGCAAGCTGTTCGCGGAGACGATGGAAGCCAAGGTCCGCGGCTACCTGCCGGGACGCTTCTCCTTCAACGTCAAGGGCGGCCGCTGCGAGAACTGCTCCGGCGACGGCACCATCAAGATCGAGATGAACTTCCTCCCGGACGTCTACGTCCCGTGCGAGGTCTGCCACGGCGCCCGCTACAACCGCGAGACGCTGGAGGTGCACTACAAGGGCAAGTCCATCGCCGAGGTGCTGGACATGCCGATCGAGGAGGCACTGGAGTTCTTCGAGGCGGTGCCCGCCATCGCCCGACACCTGCGCACCCTGCACGACGTGGGCCTGGGATACGTACGGCTCGGGCAGAGCGCGCCCACGCTCTCCGGCGGTGAGGCGCAGCGGGTCAAGCTCGCCAGCGAGCTGCAGAAGCGCTCCACCGGGCGCACGGTGTACGTACTGGACGAGCCCACCACCGGTCTGCACTTCGAGGACATCAGCAAGCTGATCAAGGTGCTGTCCGGACTGGTCGAGAAGGGCAACTCGGTCATCGTCATCGAGCACAACCTCGACGTGATCAAGACCGCCGACTGGGTGGTCGACATGGGCCCCGAAGGCGGCAGCGGCGGCGGCCTGGTGGTCGCCGAGGGCACCCCCGAGCAGGTCGCCAGCGTGCCGTCCAGCCACACCGGCAAGTTCCTCCGGGAGATCCTGGGCGACCGGGTCAGCGACAGCTCCCCGCAGTCCGGGTCCGGTACCAGGCGGCGCGCGTCGTCGGCGGGTGAGGGTTCCGGTACCCCGAAGAACGCCAAGCGGGTCAAGAGCGCGACCACGGCCAAGACCACGGGAGCCGCGAAGACCGCGAGCGCGGCCAAGAAGACGGCTGCCGGGCGGGCCGTGGCCACCGCGACCAAGAAGGTGCCCGCGCCGCGCAAGCGCACCGGCGGCAAGGGCTGACCGGTTGCTCATATCGGCGGGGCGTAGGGTACGACTCGCTGACGCGGCGCGTTCCGCCTGTCAGCGAGTACGTGCGCACACTGCCGCGCGCGTCCTGGTAACGAGCGCGGAGAGCTTCACCATGACTGAACAGCCCACCTGCCGCCGCACCCTGCTCCAGGGCGCAGCCCTCGCCGGAGTGGCTGGTCTCGGCCTTACCGCCTGCTCCGGCGGCGGTACGTCGTCGTCGGCGCCGACCTCGCCCACCGAGCTGGGGGCGGCCGACCAGATCCCGGTTGGCGGCGCCAAGCTGTTTCGCGACGACAAGGTTGTCGTCGCGCAGCCGTCCAAGGGGACGTACAAGGGGTTCAGCGCGGTCTGTACGCACGCGGGGTGCGTGGTGGACAACGTCGAGGGCACGGTCATCTCCTGCCCCTGCCATGGCAGCCGCTTCAACGCCCTGACGGGCGCGGTCGAGCAGGGGCCAGCGGCCTCGCCGCTGCCGGAGGTGGCGGTGCGGGTACAGGGGGGCAAGCTCGTCGCCGGGTAGGGGTTTCCCTCCCTCCCTCCCTCCCACCCAGCCGTTTGGCCTTCGCCGTTTGCGTCATTGCGCACGGTGGGCTGCGGCTGCATGGGTTGGGGG